>NZ_LLXX01000047.1 GCF_001440405.1 Bradyrhizobium valentinum | reverse complement strand
ATCCGGATCGCGACCGTTTCCAGCCCGGCGGTGGCGAGGTCGGCCACCGCGCAATCCGGCGTTTTCGGCAGCACCAGCGTCAGCGGGCCGGGCCAAAACGCATCGGCGAGCGCCATCGCCGGCGCGTCAAAGCGCGCGATCGCCCGGGCGGCGGCGATATCGCCGACATGGGCGATCAGCGGATTGAAGGCCGGCCGGCCCTTGGCCTGGTAGAGACGGGCGATCGCACCCGGGTTGGTGGCATCGGCGCCGAGGCCATAGACGGTCTCGGTCGGGAACGCGACCAGCCCGCCTTCAGCCAGCGCACGCGCTGCGCCCGCCACGGCAACCTCGCCGGCGGGCAAAATCTGGGTTTTCAGGCCAACATTCACTGTGATTAATTTCCTTAATCCGGCTGCTTGCGATTGCCGAAACCCAAGGCTATAAGCCGCGTTCCAAGTCGGAGTGTGGCTCAGCCCGGTAGAGCACTGCGTTCGGGACGCAGGGGTCGCAGGTTCGAATCCTGCCACTCCGACCATTTATGTTTGCCATTCATTTTTCAGGACTTTTTCTGATTGCTGGCGGTTCCCGAGTCAACCGCCGATTCCCCTCCGGAAGCCGGATACAGGTCTGCGTTCCCGCGGCGCGATGAGCGTCCGAGCCTTGTCAGGTGCCACCCTCGAAATCGGGGGGTGCAGGGAATGCCGGGTGCACGCTGCACCCGCGGTCTCGTGTGCAAATAGCGCAAAGAGAACGCACACGAGCATACAGGTACAGTCGGAACACTCCGGCATTCCCTGCGCAATGGTTTTGCGGCTTATGCCGTGCTCTCCCCGGAGACGAATTCCTCTTGCCTCCGTCGCTGGCGGATTAGCGGCTGATCAATCCCGGTTGGGTTGACTTCGCCTCCGCGCAACTTGGCACCAGCCACGGGTGTCAGAACCACACGGTTTTGCCGTACGCGATCCGCCTTCGCCAAGTGCTTCGCCAGGCTCGGTACCCGCCCGACACCAGCCCGCCGCCAGCGAACGAAGCGGTTGTAGGAAGTAGTGTACGGGCCAAACGCTTCCGGCAGATCGCGCCAGGGGGCCCGGATCACAGGACCCCAGAAAATACCGTTAAGGACACGACGGTCATTCACCCGAGGAACGCCACGCGGCTTGTTAGGCAGCATCGGCTTGATGGTACCCCCATTCATGATCGGCGAGTTCATAGCGCATGATTCGAGACCGCCAGTTTGGGAATTTGAATCACAGGCCTCCGGCCATGCTCAATGCTTCGGACCGGCTTCGGCGCTGTCGGGCTGGGGCGAACGACAGCCGGTAGCCCCCTCGCTGAGTCGATCAAAATGACCCATCGCGGAAGTTTTTTGAGAATTCGCTTCCGCCGGCGCCATTCGCTTGGGCTGCGTAGAAAGTTTAGACATCCATTCGGGGCGCTCTTTCTCAGGCCTTTCCGCAACGCGCCGCACGAACTGGTAGTTGCGGAAGGTCAGCAGGTCGACTAAGTTTTCCTTTACGAACAGCCTCCGTGCTCATTCGTCCTATCGCGCGACTGGCGAGCTAACGTGGAATCGACCACGGTGAAGCGCGAAGGGTTCCAACGCCGATCGCCTGGGTGACCAATCTGCTGGAAAAACAGCGTGTTGAGGAGCCCGAGCATGCCGTCGTTTCGCAATGAACTGTCCATCAACGATCAAGAGATCGCCGCCGCCCTTGTAGGGGAAGAGAGCCGTCAACAGGACGGCGTCGAACTGATTCCGTCTGAGAATTACACGTACCCGGAGGTGCTTGAACTGCTCGGTTCGGTCTTCACCAATAGATATTCCGAGGGATATCCGGGACGCAGGTACTACGGCGGCCAGCAGTATACGGACAAAATCGAGAACCTCGCACGCCAGCGGGCCTGCTCGGTTTTTCGTGCCGAGCACGCCAACGTTCAGCCTCTTTCCGGATCACCGATGAATCAGGCCGTCTATCTCGGCCTATTGAAGCCCGGCGACACCATTCTCGCCATGGACCTGTCCCATGGCGGTCATCTCACCCACGGCGCGCCGGTGTCCCACATGGGGCGTTTGTTCAACTTCATTCGCTACAAGACGGGCCCGTCAAACGGCGGCGCGATAGATTTCAACGAATTGCGCGCGATTGCCCGTGAAGCGCGTCCGAAGATGGTGTTGTGCGGCTACAGCTCCTATCCGCGCGACCTGGACTATGTGGCATTCAAGAGCATCGCCGACGAAGTTGGTGCGCTCACGATGGCTGATGTGAGCCACTATGGCGGATTGGTTGCCGCGAATGTTATGCGCAATCCGCTTGATGCCGGCTTCGACGTTATGACGACGACATCCCACAAGACGCTGCGCGGCCCCCGTGGCGGAATCATCCTATGCCGGAAAGAAAATGCCGGTCGGATCGATGCTTCCGTCTTTCCCGGTTTACAGGGCGGACCTCACATGAACGTCGTGGCCGGGATTGCCGTGACGCTCAAGAAGGCGGCGACCTCGGATTTCCAGGTTTACGCCCAGCAGGTTTTGCGCAACGCGAAGGTTCTTGCCGGCGCGCTGATGGAGCGCGGGATGAAGCTGGTCACGGACGGGACGGACAATCACATGATGATCGTCGATACGGTAGCGTCTGTCGGACTGGACGGGCGAGCAGCCGAGGACGTGCTCGATGCCATAGCCATCACCACGAACAAGCAAGTTATTCCAGACGATCCGCGTCCGCCGCTCAGGCCGAGCGGTATTCGCCTTGGGACACCGGCGGCGACCACGCGAGGCATGGGAGAATCCGAAATGCTTCGTATCGGCGAGTTCATTGCGGCGGCTCTGCAGGCGAACGGAGACGATGTGGTTGTCGCGCGCCTCAGGTCAGAGTGCGTTGAAATGTGCCGAGCTTTTCCTGTTCCAGGCGTGGTGTCTAGGTCCGAACCGAACTGATCGGCTGCACGCCAGCAAGCGCAACTTGGCGCGCAGATATGCAGAATAGAGTTGGGCGCCGGCGCCCAACGTCGATCATGCTTACCCCTGAACTTAGTTGCACGACAGAAGACCACTACCGGCCGGCGGGAGCGCGTTCGCGCGAACGGTTATGTCGGAACTTGGCCCATCGCGACAACTCGCTGCTTGCAACGACCGCGTCGCTTCAGGGGCAAAGGGGACACGAATGGACTTTTATGTGTACGCGGCCTAGGCTGTCAAACGTGCATCCTGCCGTATCATACTCGCCATCAGTCGTCCGTCACCCGCGGGTCGCCGCCGTTTGGATTCAGACTTGATTATTGAAGAATGTTGTCAGCCGTGGTGGTCGCGTTGCAAGGATAACGTGGGATGGCGTGCCTCGCGCGGGGCTGGCCGCTCGGACGGGTCACGGCCAAGCTTGGGCTTCAAATCCACGAGGTCGATGAAAGCGTCGGCCTGACGCCGAAGTTCATCGGCAATCATCGGAGGATGGGTGGCAATGGTTGAGACGACGGTAACGCGAACGCCTCGACGTTGGATCGCCTCCACCAATGGGCGGAAGTCGCCGTCACCTGAGAACAGAATCATCTGATCGATATGCTCGGCAAGCTCCATGGCATCAACAGCGAGTTTGATGTCCATGCTGCCCTTCAGCTTGCGATGGCTGCTGGTGTCGGTGAACTCCCTCGTCGTTTTGGTGACTACGGTATAACCGTTATAGTCGAGCCAATCGATCAACGGCCGGATCGATGAATATTCCTGATCCTCGATGATCGCGTTGTAGTAGAACGCGCGAAGTACCGTGCCGCGACTTTGGAACTCCTTGAGCAATCGCTTGTAATCCACATCAAAACCCAGCGTCTTGCTGGCCGCATAAAGATTGGGGCCATCGATAAGTAGCACGATCTTGGTAGAGCAAGATGGCATTCAGACAATGGCTCCCAAATCGAACAGGAAGACATTAGAGACATCAGTTCACGTTGTGTGTTTTGCGCGGTTCCGAAAAGTGGTCGCGAGTAGGCTTGCCCATAAGATCATGGAGTGGGGTAGGGTCCCGTTGTGGCGCGGAGGGATGCCCGCCGGGGACAAAGAACATCCGCTTGAGCTTGTTGATGGCGCGAACGGCGTAGCCCAGTCCGAACGAAAGAGTCTGGCGGTCGGGGTCGTGGTAGTGCCGCATGTGCTGGTCGACAGCACGTGCGAGCAGGCCTTTCGGATTTCCCTCGAGGATCCAGGATGGCTCGATCGGCGACGGCTTGAGATCCACATTGCAATGGCCGGTTTCAATTAGCGCAAGCGGCATCGACGATCTCCATGGATTGAATAAGGATGCACGTCTTCAAAACAGTTTCGGTGACGCTAGCAGCGGCTGTTATTCTTCCGGGAGCCACAATCAAATTATCGCAAAAGGAAAGAAGAAGCTACTTAGCCAGTAATTAGCTGAGCGCCGTGTCCAACGGGCCGCTCAATGCGGGTTACCTCCAAAGAGGCACCTCACGCCGATCCAACTTGAGATGAAGCGACAGTGCGAGAAATCCTTATCTCTGTCTGGTGCTGAGGGTAGAGCGTTGTTGAGATTAGTTGAGGAAGAGCGGCCTAAAGCCGTTGACCAGTCGCGCTGCCGCCTTCGTTGCTCCGCTCTTGAGAGTGCAGACTATCAGCCACTCTGCGGCGTCAGCCAGACGCGGCAACGAGGGATCGATCGATTGTTTGGCGTAGATCAGATCGGACTTCGATCACAACGGGACCGTTCGCCGACATCACTTCGGCGAAGACCTCGGCAGCCTGCGCTGCGTTCGTGATCGTGTAGCCCTGCGCGCCGAATGCGCGGGCAAGGGCTACCAGTCGGGGTTGGATAGGTCCGTACCCCAAGGACGTTTCGGAAATGCTCTCTCCCGATGCGAACGGATGGTGCCGTATGATTGGTTGTTGGAGATCACGATCTTGATATTGAGCTGGCGGGCCACGGCAGTCGCCAACTCGTTTCCGGTCATCAGGAAACCGCCGTCGCCGCAGAACGCGATCACCTGACGATCCGGATGACGAAGGCCTGCGCTCAAAGCAGAAGGAACACCGCTGCCCATCGCGCCGCAGGCGGAGCCGAGCAGTCGAGCTGACGGCTTGAAGCGGAAAATCCAGTGCATCCAGGCGGCGAAGTCGTCGGAGTCGGCCGTCACGATACCATCCGCCCTGAACAGCTTGGCGACGGCCGCAACCGCATGGCATCAGCGCTGGTAACGCGCCGCTCGGGCCACGCGTGCACCGCTTCCCTAGCTTTCGCCACGGCTTAGATCCACTCACCGCGCTCACGTCCGACGACCGGTAACTCGAGCCAGGATCTTACGAAGGGATACACTGACGAGACGATCGCGAGATCCGTATGGAAGTGAGTCTCGATTGTATTCGGGTCGGCGTAGACGTGTACCAGAGGCTGAGACGTCGGAGATTGTCGCGGAAATCGAAATCCCAGGGAAGACTTGCTCGGCAACGTGGCGGAGGTCCGATCGAACCCTGTGTACCGATATCGTGCACCGTTTTCAGGCCAGTAGGTCTTGCCGGCTGCTGCGGCGTAAGGGCCGCGAAACCGTCACCGTGCCCAGAGTTTTTTGACCGCTGCAAAACTGCCGGCCGCGCGCCGAACCTTTCCGGCGAGCCGCGGATAGCGACGCAGTCGCTCCACGGCGTGGTCGCGCAGCACATAGGGCATGCCGCGCCAGGAAAGGGCGATACCGACATCCGTCAATCGAAGAGGTTCCGCGCCAAAACGCCGCTTGTAATCGTAATTGCCGATGCTGAAATCAAAGTGCCGCACACCTTGCCCGTGCAAGGCGGCCATCGTCCGCTCGATGCAAAGCCGGCTCGGTGAGAAATTGGACCACTGCTCCCCGGCGTTGGTGTTCCGCAGCAGAGAATAGTGCGGGCCGTGCCTGAGTCCCAGGGTGGTGGCCACGACGCCGTCGTCGCAGATCAACGCCGAAACGACGGCGTAGCCTTCCGCGAGACCGCGACTGACGACGTCGCGATAGAACTTCGCGCGACGGGGTTCGTCGAGAATGAATTTCTCTCCCAACTGCTTCATGCGCTTGTGCTGTTGGCGATCCATCACATCGAGAATCCGCAGCGCTTCGTCGACGGTGGTGACGATTTCAAATCGGGCTCCGGGATGGCGGGTAAAGACGCGCCAGCACCGCGGCATCTGTATTTTGCGGATCGAGGCGCGATAGACCTCGAAATCGTCACCGAGTTCGACGAGATTTCCGTTCATCGAGCAGGATCCGGCCCCCTCGATCTCCGCCAACGGATTGGGACGCCCACGGATTTCAAGCGGCATCTTTTTCAGCCGGATCAGATCGGGACGATCAGGCAATTGGCGCAATGCCGCCAACAGCGCGGAACCGATCGTGCGCAGGCTTGCGGCAACATACGGCGCATTGGACGCCAGTATCGGCGCGTTGTAGTCGCTCAGGCCCAGATCGGCGAACTCGACCGAACGAACGCCGTGTTGATTGCGGCACACCAGCGGAACGAGCGCGACATCGCGCTGCGTACTCGTGTCGCTGATGATGGCAATCACGGGATTGACGGTATCGAAGGCGCGGTACCACGCATCGAGCCAGTGCCTGTGTTGAAAGACCGTGGCGTCGCCCCCGTTGCCCCAGCGCGCCGAGGCTTCGGTCCAGTCGCGGACAAACTCTACGCGGAACGACGCGGCCTGCTTCTCAGGCTCTAGAACAGCCAACTTGGCCATGCTTCTCACTCACCGTCAAATTGATTGTGCTTGTCTCCGACGGGCGATCGTGATCAGGGTGCCCAGAAGCCTCTGCTTGCGCGCCGCATCGATGGCCTTTCGCGGAAAGCGCGCCGCGCGGTCCACGGCTTCGACCTCCGTCGCAGCAGCCTCTGCGACGGCGGCCGCGCGCTGCCGGAATGAGGCGCGGTCGGAACGGAATTGTACTCGGCTGCTTTCCGGGGCGAAGTTGCGGAACTGGGCTTCCTGCACGTTCATAGCCCAAAGCCTCCCATTAATGGTCGGACGATCCGCATCGCGTCGAGATGAATGCCGCGCAAATTCGAGGGCGAGAAGCTAACCGACGGCGCCTACGGAGTCGGCGGCGCAAAGGTGGATGTCAATGACCAATGCGCTTCCGGGCGAGGTACCTCCGAAGTAGAACCGTTGACCTAAGTTGCAGTCAGGTATCTTCGCATCGATGACGATCGTGCGACGTCACGCGATGGGTGGGGTTGAAATGCAATACGTTAGCGCCAGCATTCAGGACCGTGTTTTTTTCGTCGTCAGGAGCGTCCTTGAGCAGAACTCGATCAACGCGGACGTCCATCCGGAGTCGCGGCTGATAGATATTGGACCGGACTCGATGGATATAGTCGCGCCGAAGCCGAGTTCGATCTTACGCTTTTCTCAACCCAAGATTACGCCTGAGAATTTTCAATCGGTGAAGTCGCTGGAGCGGATGATCCTCAACCAGCTCGGACCCGCAGCGGGATGCCTTCGTGAAGGAACTGCGCGGGGCCTTCGGAGCGATCTACGGGTCTCGTCAACAACGCCGGGACCGGCACTGAAGGGTTGCTGGCCACCATGCACAGTTCTGACATCGAGACGCTGATCCGTCTGAAAGTGCCGTCGCCAATCATTCTGACCAACTACGTGGTGCGCCGTTGGATGTCCGACGGCGCCGGGGGCATCGTCAACATCTCCTCCATTATCGCTTCGACCGGCTACAACGGCCTGTCGGTCTTCAGCCGCTCATTGGCCCGCGAAATCGGCAAGCTCGGCATCACTGTTGCGATCGCGCCTGGTTTCGTCGAGACCGAACTAACCGGATCCTTAGGGGACCACGGACCCCGGCGTATCGCCGGCCGCAGCGCGCTGCGCCGCTTGCCCGAGGCCGACGACGTCGCATCGAGCAGCTCCACGGCAAAAGAAATGATGATAAAGAGCGGGATTCCCGTAGGGGACGAGTCCCGTGATCTTGTGCTCGTCGGAGTTGAAATCGAAGCCTAGGTGCAGCGTGAGAGTAGAATAGAGGATGCCGATGGAATCCTGAGCGTTGATTTCGGCGAGCTTGTCGATCTTGTTGTCGTGCGCGTGATAAACCGTGACGGCGTGAACTTCGCCTATGCCGTCGAGGATCACGACCAGGCATTCATCCCTTCCGGAGGTGTGGTAGGCGCTGGCGGCGTGGGACAAATGATGGTTGACGTGGTGAACCTTGTCGGCGGGGAATCCTGGCAGGTGCTGGTTCACTTGCGAAAGCAGTTTCTCGCGCGAGAAAACTTCCTTGTATTGCTCGGCGGAAGTCGGGTCCAGCCTGAAGGCGGCTTTGTAGGGAGAATAGTCAAAGCCGTGGGAAATCTCGTCGATGTCGGCGGGTTTCAGGCCGGCGGTCTCCAGGCAGTAGCGGATAGCGCCAATCGGGAAGTCACCGGTATGCTTTTTGCGGCTGAAGCGCTCTTCGGCGGCTCCAGCGACAATCTTGCCGTCGACCACCAGCACCGCAGCCGAATCGTGACCCTGGGAAATTCGGTATTCGCGTTCTTCCAGGCCCGGCCAATGCTTCTTCTTGAAGCGTATCGAGTTCTCGAATCCACTGATGCCGACTATTTTCGCCATGTTCAACAATCTCCCTTAGACAGCTGAGGCGCGTGGCGGCGGCAATGGAGTCCCCAGCTCGCTTGTCCGATCCCGGCCGAAAATGCTTCAATACGCAGTACTGAAGGCAGAAACGAAGCGAGGCCAGCGTGACTCCGTTGGTACAGCTACCGCAATTGCACATTTCCGGAAGACGACTGTCCATGGAAAGTAGTGTGGGGTGGTCTACCCGGAATCGGTAGCTCGAATGAGCAGGTCGCAGAAGGGGACCGCCTGACGGCGGAACAGTCCGTGTGGTCGACGATGGCGACAACCTTGCTGCGTGAATCTCGCGCTTGAATATGTTGCTGCTTGTTCTTTTCGAGTTCGGCCGTCTATTGAGTTGCGCTATCAGCGGGGCTCTAATTTTCCGCTACTAAGTGAAAAATACTAAGAAAGGGAACGATGCAACCTGGAATGCTGCAGATTTTTGTTCGAATAAACGAAGATTTTGTCTCCATATCCGTTCGGATATTCCCTTTGTTTGCAGAACACGCCATCCTTGACGATAAGCTCATGGCAGACCGGAAGGTTGTAGATGATCAACATCTCTTGTTCCCTGCCTGAGATGGATGAATGGATATTGGCAACTACCTGCCTCATGATTTCACCCGGAAACGGATTGTAGAAATAGAGCATGCTATAGGCGTTGTAATCCTTGAAGGTGATCGCGTCGCCGTTGAATATCTGCCAGCGTTGCTTTTTGAGTCTTGTAAGGTTCCGAATGGCAATCTCACTGATCTCCTCGGAAAGTTCGATGCCATCCACCCTGGCAAAAGGGAATTTGAGCATGGCCAACATGGCGCTGCCTTTTCCGCAGCCAATATCCAGAATAGCGTCTTGATTGTTGATGTGGAGATCTTTCAGGAGTCGAACAACATATTTGTTCCACGATGGAGTAGACTCCCCTACATATCTGGAGTCTAACCCGACTTCTTCCGGATACACGATCCTGGAGATATCAACCCCCTGAAAATTTTCCATGATGAGCAGGGACGACTTGCGCAAGATGCGCTCGGGAGTGAACTTGCTGATCAATTTGCGTAATTCTTTCATTGGACCGTCAACTGACCATCCGTCATGCAGGCGCGTCCAGCACCGTCGCGCGTTTCATGGTAAGGTGCGAGCTTCATAGTTGCGCGCGTTCCCGATGCAGACGGACCGATTGTTTCATGCCGTCGAAGGGAAAGCGAATTGCCCGCTTTGCTGCCGATCCCGACGATCGGCACCGTCCGGACAACGGTCCAGACAGGCGATCCGCAAAAACCCAATCCTCAGTCCTCATTGACGCCGGACAGCTCAGTACCTCTTCGTCATTTCGATCATCGAAATTGCTCGCCGACAGTTTAATCCGGCACGGCCGCGGCTCAACCGACCATTGTAGTTACTCCTCAGTACCCATTTATCGTCAATTCACCCCGCGACCCGCATGTTACTGAATTGGCGAGCGCCTCCTTCTGGCCTTGCTGGCGCTCGATCTCGGAAAGCTTGGCGTTCTGCTCGGCGCACTGGCTGATCAGGAACTGGCGATTCCGGCAGGAACGCGACTTCGTGCTCGCGGCGGCGAGCCGGGAGTCGCGGAAACGGGACGATGTTGCGGCGAGCGGACGTCATGGATCCGGGCCTGCAAATAGTAGAGGTTTGCGTAACGTCCGTTCGAGCGGATCAGCTCGTCATGGCTGCCGTCCTCGACGATGCGGCCATGCTCGAGCGTAATGATCCGGTTCGCGTTGCGCACGATCGAGAGCCGATGAGCGATGACGAACACGGTCCGGCCGGCGACCTCGACAGGCTGTATTCGGAAATCGTGCTCCTGCCGATCTGAGCCTGGGATTATTGCGTCGCGCCGGCGCTTCGATGAAAATCGCTAACGGGCGTCGATAAGGCGCCCGGAGCGCCGCTCGCCGGGGCGGCGCGCGGACTCGCCGGAAGGAAGACGGCGTGCTACCGCTCCCGCAAAGACTCCTGCTTGTATCTTGCCAGCGGCGAGAGAAGATAGCTGATTATTGTTCGCGAGCCTGTCTTGATCTCGACCGTCACGGCCATTCCGGGCCCAAGCTTGACGAGCTTCTCATCTATTTGCATGGCCGTGCGGTCAAGCGAGACACGAGCGGCATACTCCAGCTCCTGGCCTTTCGGCTCGCTGCTGCTCGTCGCGGCGCCCATAGCCCGATCATTCGAAGCTCCCTGTGGCCTGTCGCGGGTGATAGCATCAGACGAAACGCTGAGCACGTTGCCATGTAGAAGCCCATAGCGCGTGAAGTTGAACGTATCGACCTTGATCTCCGCTTTCTGTCCCGGCTGCACGAATCCGATGTCGCGGTTGGAAAGCATGGCCTCGATTTCCAGTTGGCTCTCGCTCGGAACCACTACGGCGAGCGCCTGCGCAGGCGTCACCACGCCTCCCACGGTATGAACGGCAAGCTGTTGCACGACGCCATCGACGGGCGCCGTCAAACGCTGAAGTTTCGTGCGCCGTTCTGCCTTGATCGCCTCCTGCGCAGCGCTCGCAGCCTTCTGTTCCGCTTTGGCCAGGGCGTCATAGGTCAGGCGCCGATATTCCGCGGCTGTCCTCTCCCTGGTTTCTTTCAGCAACGCCAGAGCTGCGTCGGCTTCGCGTAGCCGGCTCTGCTGCAGGAGGAAATCCTGCTGAAGGCCAACCAGTTCCTGATATTCGGAGAGGTAGAGGACCTTCGACGCCAATGCCTTGTCGACCAAATTTTTGCGGATGTCCACGCGTTCCTGCAGCACCGGTATCGTCGCCTGCAGCTTCGCGGCACTCGCCGAAGTGGTTGCCCGTTCCGCTTCCTTCTGGCCCTGCTGGCGTTCGATTTCGGCGAGCTTGGCGTTCTGCTCGGCGCGCTGGCTGATCAGGAACTGGCGGTGCATCTCGACTTCCGCGGCGCTTGCGCTCTGCGGAGGCCGAAAGGCGGCAAGCGGATCCTCTGCGAGCGCGGCGCGCAGCCGGGCCACGTCGAGTTCGGCCGCAATGTGATCGCTCTTCTGACGTTCGTTATCCGCTTCCGTCATCGTAGGATCGAGTTCGATAAGAACGTCGCCGGCTTTCACGGTCTGCCCGTCGCGGACGTGGATGGCGCGGACGACGCCCGTCTCGAACGGCTGGATCAGCTTGGTGCGCCCGCCCGGCACGATCTTTCCGGTTGCGGAGGCGACGATATCGACGCTACCGAATGTCGCCCACAGTAGCGCGATGCAGAAGACCGCGATGATGCTGGCGCCGATCGCGCGTCCAATCGGCGACGGCGGCGTTTCAGTGATCTCGAGCGCCGCCGGCAGGAACGCGATTTCCTGCTCGCGACGGCGGGCCGGGATCGGGGCTTTCGGAAACGGGACGATATTTCGGCTAGCGGACGTCATGGATACCGGCCTGCAGATAGTGGAGGTTTGCATAACGCCCGTTCGTGCGGATCAGCTCATCATGGCTGCCGTCCTCGACGATGCGGCCATGCTCGAGCGTAATGATCCGGTTCGCATTGCGCACGGTCGAGAGCCGATGCGCGATCACGAACACGGTTCGCCCGGCGGCAATTCGCTTCATGTTCTGCTGGATGGCACGCTCGCTTTCGTAATCGAGCGCGCTGGTGGCCTCGTCGAGGATGAGGATGCGCGGATCGGTAATCAGCGCGCGCGCGATCGCGACACGCTGGCGTTGCCCGCCGGACAGGCTGCTGCCGCGTTCGCCGACGACGGTGTCGTACCCTTCGGGCAGTTCCAGTATGAAGTCGTGGGCGCCGGCGAGCGAGGCCGCCTCGATGACGCGCTCCATCGGCAAGGTCGGATCGGCCAAGGCGATGTTCTCGCGGATGGAACGGTTGAACAGCACGTTCTCCTGCAGGACGACGCCGATCTGGCGCCGCAGCCAGCTCAGATCGACCATCGCGAGATCGACGCCGTCGATCAGCACCCGTCCGCTCTCCGGCACGTAGAGACGCTGGATCAGCTTGGTGATGGTGCTCTTGCCCGAGCCGGACGAGCCAACGATGCCGATGACCTGGCCGGGCTGGACGTTGAATGAGACGTTGTGCAGCACCTCGGGACCGTCGATGCGATAGCGGAACCTCGCATGCTCGAACGTGACCTGCCCGCGGATCGGCGGCAGTGCGGCACGGCCCGGACTAAAGCTCGGCTCCGGCATGGTGTTGAGGATGTCACCGAGGCGATCGATCGACAGACGGGCCTGGTGGAAATCCTGCCACATCTGGGCGAGACGCAGCACCGGCATGCTCACACGCCCCGCCAGCATGTTGAACGCGACGAGCTCGCCGACGGTGAGATCGCCACCGATCACCAGCCTGGCGCCGAAGTAAAGCGTTGCCGCGGTGACCAATTTGTTGATCATCTGGACCGCCTGGCTCGCCGTGTTGTTCAGGCTGAGCACGCGGAAGCTCGCGGCCACATAGCCGGCGAGTTGCTCCTCCCACCGGCGCTGCATCTGCGGTTCGACCGCCATGGCCTTCAGCGTCTCGACGCCGGTGACGCTCTCGACCAGGAACGCCTGGTTCTCGGATCCTCGGTTGAATTTCTCATCGAGGCGCCGGCGAAACAGCGGCGCAGCGCCCATAGAAATGCCTATGTAGAACGGGAATGACGCCATAACGATCAGCGTCAAAGTCGTCGAGTAGTAGAACATCACTGCCACGAAGACGACGGTGAACAACAGATCGATGACGAGCGTCAGCGCAGAGCTCGTCAGAAACTGACGGATATTCTCCAGCTCGCGGACGCGTGCGACCGAATCGCCGACCCGGCGAGCCTGGAAGTATGCGATCGGCAACGCCATCAGGTGACGAAACAGCCGTGCGCCGAGCTCGACGTCGATGCGGTTCGTGGTGTGCGCGAACAGATAGACCCGGAGCGTTTCGAGAACGGCCTCGAACACCGTCAGCGCCACAAGACCTATGATCAGAACGTCGAGCGTACTCATGCTTCGATGCACGAGCACCTTATCGATTACCACCTGGAAAAACAGAGGTGAGATGAGGGCAAAGATCTGCAGGAAGAACGATGCGACCAGCACTTCGCTGAGAAGACGGCGATACTTGTGGACCGCGCCGACAAACCAGCCGATATCGAAGCGGCGGGAGAGATCGGTCAGGGACGCGCGTCGCGCCATCAGGATGATGTCGCCGTCCCAGATCGCCTCGAGCTCGGCCTGCGTCATTGCTTCGGGCTGGGGAGACAATGGGCGCTGAACCAGAAGCGCGTCGTCGACGACCTTGCCCAGGATCAGGAAGCCACCGTCGCGCAGCAGGGCGATTCCCGGCAGCGGAGTAACCGCAAGCCTGTTCCAGCTCGTCTTCTGTGCCCGCGCCTTGAGCCCGAATTCCTTGGCACAGCGCAGGATCTCGGTAACACCGAGCCGCGCCGCGCCCATGCGATGCCGGATCTGGCCCGGGTCGGCCGCAATGCCATGGCAACGCAACAGAATTGCTACGGCCACGAGTCCGGATTCGTCGCCGCTCTCAGGTTCGGCGCTCACAATCTCGGAGTCGGATCTGGCCGGCTGGACCGTCATATCGCTGCGTTCGCCGAAGCGCGCAGCCATCATTGTATCGCGGGCGCGCATCATGATATCGCGGGCGCGCATCAAGGCTTCGCCGGCACGTCCAACCAGCTCACGTCCGCGGACAGTCGCGTCGGCAACGGCACGAAGCACCCGATTGGCGACGTTTTGCGATCCAGTGAGGATCAAACGGCCGTCCCAGATCTCCTCGAATTCCGCGCGCGTCATCAGCTCCGGACGCGACGCGGTCGGACGGAGCACGAGCGCTCCGTTGCCGTCAACCTTGCCGAGAAGCAGAAACCCGCCATCATGCAGCGATGCAATTCCAGGCAGCTGGAGGCTCGCAAGCCGCGCCCAACGTGTCGTTCGCGAACGGACCTCGACACCAAACTGGCGCGCGCAACGAAGCAGGGCGCTGATACCTACTGTGCTGCTTCCGCAGCGATCGCGGAGCTGGTCGGGCTCGGCGTGGACGCCATGAAGGCGCAGGAACAGAGCCAAGGCTCGAAGCCCATGGTCTGCGGCGTGGGCATTCCCATTCTGCATCGCCATAATGTTTTAACTCAACCCTCCGCGGCTACCGGCCGCGTTTGATGTTCCTTCTCTGCATTCCCAAACTTTGATGATGCCGCACCCAGGCGCTGATGCGCCCGGGTGCGGCAGCAGATCAATGTTGCGATCTGGCCAGGATCGCTTGCTGCGCCCAACCGGTCGGTTGCGACGCGGCCGTCGCGATCTGCCCTGGATCAACCCGGCCAGTGTTACCAGCCAGATATTGATTCAGCAGTGCGAAGCTCTGGTTTGCCAGGGACGCCGTGTTCGTACTTGTCGCGGACTGAGGATCCGTCACGACCGTCTGCGGCCGCGAGGTCCCCAGAGTGCTGGTGGCCGACTGCATGTGCTCACGCAGCCGCTCAAAGCCCTGGTTGGCCAGGAACCCTGCGCCGGCGGTGCTGGTGACGGAGTCCACGTTCTGCTGTGGCACAATGGCCTGGCCCGGCAAGCTCGCACTCGTCGAGGTCGAAGACGGAGGATTCGTCACGGTGTTAGTCTGCGTCGACGTTGTAGTCGTCGTCGCCGCAGAACGCGTATTCGTTACGGTGATGCTCTGCGGCGCGGCTGAGGTCACAGCGCCGCTGACCGGGTCCTTCGCACTTGCGGTCAGCGTGAGAGTAGCGGCAGCTTGACCCCCCCGAGGGTAGTACGAGTGCAACTCGAGTCCGCTATTAACCTGTGCAGCCGTCAAGGTGATGTTATTTCCCCTGAACGTCTGACCATCGGCCGTGGTGATCGTCTCGTACCTCGGCAGGCCCCTGATGTTCACGGTCACGCGATCGTTGGGATCGGTCGTTGCCGTCTTGACCCCCAGGTCGACCGAACCGCCTCTGCCAGTCACCGATAGCGTGTTATCCGCGATCGCGAGGACTGGCTTCGTTACAGAAGACGTAGGGGCGATTGGGGCCGTTGGCGTCGTTGGTGTGATTGGGGCCGTTGGCGTGGTTGGCACCGTTGGCGTCGCATCGATCTGCAGACCGGTGAATGTCTTCACCGCACCCGAGAGGTTGGCCGCAAGGCCGGAAGCATCCTTGATGCTGGCTCCGCTCGGAAGATTGACTCCAGTGATCGCGAGCGCCGACGTGTCCTTGTCGGTCGGTGCGACGGTCGTTTTGAAGCTGAGCGAGCTCGTGCCCGAGCCACCGACATAGGTGGCCGTACCGCCATCGTTGAGCGCCAGCGTAGGCGTGCCGGTGACGGTCACGGCCTCGCTGAAGCCGAGCGTCATTGTGATGGTATCGCCGTTACGCTCGATTCCCGTCCCCGGTGAAGCGGATGCCTGCGTCACCGTCGGTGCCAGGTTTACCGGGGTGGTTGGTGACGTGGGCGTGGTCGGCTGCGTCGGGGTGGTTGGGGAGGTCGGCGTCGCATCGATCTGCAGACCCGCGAACGTCTTCACCGCGCCCGAGAGGTTCGCCGCAAGACCGGACGTATCCTTGATGCTGGCGCCGTTCGGGAGATTGACCCCGGTGATCGCCAGCGCGGGCGTGTCCCTGTCAGTCGGTGCGACGGTCGTTTTGAAGGTGAGCGCACTCGTCCCGGACCCGCCCACATAGGTGGCGGTCGCGCCATCATTGAGGGACAGCGTAGGCGTGCCGGTGACGTTCACGGCTTCGCTGAAGCCGAGCGTCATTGTGATGGTATCACCGTTATCTACGACTCCCGTCCCCGGTGAAGCGGACGCCTGCGTTACGGTCGGCGCCAGGTTTACCGGCGTGGTCGGCGAGGTGGGCGTGGTCGGCTGCGTCGGCGTCGTGCCGTCCACGCCCTGCCAGCCGACGGCCGTCGAGCCGGTGACTAGCGTCATGTCGCGATAATTGACGGCGGCTGTCTCGGGCGCCGTCGAGCGATAGACGCCGTAATTCCAAAAGGTGCCTTGTCCGTAACCCAACGGACCCTGGTAGTTCACAACCTGCTTGCCGTCGATCTCGACCTGCAGGTACCCGCCGCCGCTGTTGGAAACATTGGCTTTGACGTTGATGTCTTTGTAGACACCGGCCTGGATCGGATTCGGATCGGTCCACAGCGTCATCATGTGGAGATCGGAAGACGAATTACTGGGATTCCCACCGGGCAGAACATAGCGGGCGACAATTTGCAGATGGTCGCCGTCCATCTGGACCGCGAACGGCGGTGAGGTAGCTACGCCGCCCGCAATGTTGTCATTGCTCATTTGACCGACGATAAACCAGCCGTTCGAGCTGTTTTGAGTGTTCACAAATGACCCATTGGGCCCATTGGCCTCCACCATGAGATGATAGTCAATGCCAATCGGAGTACCGGCCGGGATCACTGCACCCCAGTTGGTCGCGACGCCCGTCGAGATATTTTGAATTTCAGAGCGATCAACGTATGAGTCATCCCACGGTGCCCAATTGTCGCCCTGCCGGACCTCGAACCGCAGGATCTCCGGGTCGGGGTTGGTTATACTATAGCTCTTACCCTCCGTCTCAATGTTGTAGACGTCGCCACCGACAAGAAAGCGGGTTTCAGGCGTGGTCGTGAAATTCGTGATTGTGCCGGTCGTAGCCAATTTCAGATCTCCATCGAGAAGTTGTTTCTCGTATCGTTGATGTTGACGAGGGAATTCCACTGCCGCGCATACGGTGACGCGCGACATACTGCATGCTCGCAGCGCGTAGCACCGCGAACAGAGTTCATGTGCCGCGCATCGCAAATGGCGAGTGACGTAGCGCATGGCCGCAACGCGCTTGGCGCCGCGAACAGATTTCAAAGGGCAGTGGGATTGCCCCCCGACTGCACAGCCGGTTGGTTAATTAGGAAGTGTGGCGAAAAAAATTTCAAAATGTGATTTTATGCACACGTAATACACACGTATGGGGCGACAACACGTGCGCCATGTATGGCGCTGAAAACATGCACTATTTCGGCAGCTGTCAATCGGACAAAAGTGAAGGGGGCGGTGTTGTGGAGAAGTCGCGAGCGCGGTGAGTGCGAGATCGTCTTCCCGTCTTGGCTCCCATATCAAGACGGCATCTGCCGGGCGCCAGCTTCAGCCGGCTGATCTGAGCGCGGTTTGTCCTGCACTAGGACATGCGGACGGTTCTGCGCGCCATATCGCGGCATTCGAGGCGATCGGCGGCATCCCTCATGAGATCCTTTACGATTGCATGAAGACGGTCGTCATCGGCGAAGCCGGCGGCGGCATCGCCTACAACCGAGCGCTGATATCGCTATATCCGCGAGGACTTCTTCCTCGCCCGCTCGTTCCGCAATCTCGACGACCTGAACGTCCAGCTGCAGCATTGGCTCGACACGGTCGCTAATCCGCGCGTGCACGCCACGACACAATGCGTGGTCAAAGGAGCCTTCGCGGCGGAAAAACCCACCTGGGCGCGTTGCCGCTCGCCTCGTTCCGCGCCGCGCTCAAGTTGGAACGGAGGGTCTCCCATGAAGGGATGGTCAGCGTCGGCGCAATCTCTACAGCGTTCCAGATGCCACCCGGAAACGGATTGTTGAGGTGCACACGCTGGCCAACGAGGTGCAGATCTTCGGAGACGGCACCCTGATTGCCATCCATCCAGTGCTTGATGGCGCAGGCAGCGGCGGATTGCGCTGGGCCATCGCAAGATGCGCTTTACCGGTTGTCAACGGCGCGCGGAATCTCCTCAGAAGTGGCGCCGCAAATTCCCCAGCCTGGCGGGATGGCGATCAGCCGTCTATTCGGCGCCTCCGTTTCTCGGTGGTCGGCCCCGGCGTTTCAGCGTCGCCGGAATGGGGTTCGCGGTGGTCTGCGTTTTGTGGCGGATTGCCTCGGGGACGAGATCGGCGTGTTCGCGTAGGCGATAGCTCGAGCCCTCGATTTGGATGGCGACGGCGCGGTGCAGGAGGCGATCGAGGAGCGCGGTAGCGACGACGGAATCGCCGAAGATCTCTCCCAATCGGAAAAGCCGCGTTTCGAGGTTAGGATTATAGCCTTTTTTATAGCGGGCGTTGACGAGCTGGAAGAACAAGTTGTCGTCGCCGGGAGTGACCGGGAGGTAGCCGATTTCGTCGACGATGAGCAGCGCAAAGCGGCAGTAATAGCGGATCCGCTCTCGCAGAGCGCCGTCACGTTCGGCCCTTGGCGAGCGAGGCGACGATATCGGCGAGGGAGTCGAGTGGGCGGGTTGCGACGGCCGTGAAGGCCGGCCGCAGCAAGATTACTGCTTCGACCCCAAGTGATGGCCTTCGGTTTCGGACCGCCACTGCTGCCCGTCATCTCCATCTCGTCCATATCGAGGGGATCATGTTGTTAGGAATACGATCGGCGATCGAATGATTACTCGACCATATCTCTAGTAATTGCTCCTTCCCAAGTCGCGCGCGCCTTCCTATACGCCACCCTCCGATAAAGGCAGAGATATGCGTTACACATCGCATCGAGCGAGAATGCTGTTTCAACACGCCGACGCCCTTCGATACCGAATTGATTAGCAAGCGCACGGTCATTGAGGAGTCTGAGCACACGATCGGTCAACACCCCAGCGTCGTGGCTCGGCACAAGAAATCCCGTCTGTCCATCCAGGACCAATTCAGGAGTGCCCCCATCGTTTGTTGCTACGATTGGCTTACCCAGCGCCATGCATTCGGTTATTGCGTTGGAAATACCCTCCCCGTGTAGACGGCTGTTGGTAACGAGAACTCCCACAGTGAAGAGATTAGCGATACTTTCTATATCTTTCCGCTGCCCCGGAAACTTTATGCGCAGCGAAAGTTCTGGTGGGACGCTATCGCGCACTCGCCGCAACGTTTCACCGGTGCCGACAGCCAGAAAAGTAACATCGTCCCTAAGACGGCAAATGCGGCACGCCATCTCGACAAAGGTTGCGTAGTCCTTTCTGGGCGCGAAGTTAGCAATCATCCCGACAATGTGGGGTGTCGCGATTCCCAGAATGCTGCGAAGCTCTGCCTCGTCCGTTAAGTTAGAGATTCTTGCAGGATTGAACCCATTGTGGATACATAGACCTTTGCGCTCGGGAATACGGTAGGCAGCTAGGCCCGCATGCGAATTGGCGACAACAATGTCTGAAAATGGGATCGTCAGCTTGCCCCATACATAATTTTTGTTCCACAGCGTCACATGCGATGGCGCGTCTCGCACAAAGCCATTGACGAAGGCTGTACCGCACAGTTTCGCAACCGGCGCTGCATAAATCGAACACATTGAGCCCCAAGAGTGAATGATATCTATTTTCAAATCAGAGACCAGCTCGTACAAACTCTTGAAAAGGCGCAAATCTCTCTTGCTTCTCCGAACGAGCTGAATAACTTGCGCGTGTTCACGGTCAATTTCGAAACGAACCTTCTCCTCGTCCGTAACCGCGACGAATGATTTTATGTCACGGTGAGCGAAAAGTCCCCTCAACAGTTCGACGATTTGTCGTTCTTTCCCTCCCGGGCCGAGACCTTGAGCAAGGTGCAATATACGCATCTCAGCGCTCTCCCGAGTGGATTGATTCAGTCCACGTCGCAATGAGGCGGTTCAGCGCAAAATTCACCGTTTGGAACCCAGCAGCATGTGAACCGCCGATTGAATGCCGCTCATACGCGCCTCGAACCTAGCCCTCGTTTCGAATTGCCCTCCAACGCCGACGCGAGGAAGCGCAAAATGATTTGATTTGAGATCGGATACTTGCCCATGCCGCGTTGTTACTGCGGTCGAAAAGCCTACTTCCTTCGCGAGATGTGCTTCCCGAGGACCACATGCTCTAGCGCCGCCGTAAGGATAAGCGAAGTGCCGAACCGGAAGCTGCAGTAATTGCTCCAGGTAACAGCGGTTATCCGCCATTTCCGCTCGCGCTGAAAGAACATCTAGGGACGACAGTGCTGCATGCGAAGCGGTGTGCCCGCCAATTGACGCGAGAGGATGCCGCGCCAGACTTTGAAGCTCGCGCTCGTTCAGGAAATATGCCTCATTCAGAGCCGGCAGCGATATTCCCGCCCTGTTGAACGTTGGGGCGAGCATTGCAACCCGGTGATAATCTTGGTGAATCCACTCAGTTACCCTGTATAGGCCCAGCATCTTCTCGTGAAACGTGGGACAGTGGAACCGCTTGTCCATCGCATCGATCGTAACCGTGTCTCCAGAGCGAAATATTTCGCGCAAACCCAGCCACCACGATTGCAAGGTTCGTGTTGGGGCCCCAGTGGGAACGTACACCATGAATGGGGCGTTGCGTCGCTCGAGGATTGGAAGCGCGGTCGCGACATTGTCTCGGTAGGCGTCGTCAAAGGTAAGCACTGCATAGCGGCGCGTTCCGGGATCCGTGGCCAATCGCTCGAGACATGTTTCGAAACTGACAATCTCCCACCCTTCTTGCCGCAGCCAATTGAGTGAATGTTCGAAAAGAGCAACTGAAGTCCCGGTCATCAATTCCGAGCGAAAATCTTGTTGAATCTCATGGAACATCAGGATGGCTGCCCTACCAGCAAAAATCCTGCGGAAGGTTGGCATTAGCCCTGACCGATGAGCCAATTGGATCATGCTCTCCTTGAGAACCTGCTTCACTCTAACCCCCATCAGAAAGAAACCGACATCCCATCGGGAAGACACTGCTCGCCCCTGGAGAATTGACCGCACATCTCCGATTGCTTTCCGTGCGCGGTCTGTCGCCAATGTTCGTCTTCAGAATGAAGTTGTGGGCAAAAACTCAAGCAACGCTTTTGCGGAATAAGAAACGATTGAGCCCTTCTGTTTACTCGACGAGATTCGCACCCGCAACTCTGCGGACCGTTTACTCACTTGTAGGTACCTCCGAATTCGACGCCTCCATTGAACAGACTTGGCGAGCGCCGCCGCCAGCGTGTCGACGCTCTCGCTACAGCGCTGCATGGGCGATCTTCGGTTCCACAAGCTCAGCTAATCGCGCCGGACATTGAGCGCTTAGCCTGCACGCCGTGTCCCGAGGCCTCCTTCGCATCCTCCGTGAGCAGCGCAGGTGTTGGTAGAGCGGGTCGGCGAAAATGGTCATTTCCTCCTCGCCGCCGCGTGATGATGGATAGGACCGCGGTCCTTGGCGCCGCCACCTGCATACTGTGCTGCAGCTGCGCCATGTGGTTTTCCGCAGCTCCCTCTTCGGAGAAATTCCACGGCAGCATGAAATTGGCCTCAAACACGGGCCCCGGTCGCTTCGATCTTTCCGTCAATCGTTGCCGCCATCCAGCGGTGCATGGCATGAAATAACTGCCGCTGTACCTCGGTCACCACTTGCCCGGTGTTCTTTAAAAAGTTGAAATCACGCGCACGCAATCACAGCACCGCACACGCCCGATCACGGATCTCGTCGCGGCGCTCGACGGCGATCGCGAAATAGTTCGTGCTGCGCTGAGGAAGGAGGTGTGCTTCCTGGAACCCCGATAAATCGAGGCCGGGGTCGTTGTGGGCGACGCGGTTCGGCAGCACGACGCAGTAACCGCGCTGCGCCAGCCAATCGAACAGGTCGGCCTTAGGATACATCCCACCCTGTCCGCTCTCGAACATGATTGTCGGCCGGCCGCTCGCAATCAGCTTCTCCGCGCCGCGCAGGACGCCTAGCTCCGCGCCTTCCACGTCGATCTTCATCGCATCGACATCCGTGGCCGTGACCACCGTATCCAGGCGCTGCACCGGGACCTGGATCGCGCGAACGGTCGACCGGCTACCCAGCGTCCTGTCGAGCGACGAACAGCCGGAGTGCTTGAGGTCGATGAAAAACGCCGCCAGTTCCTCGTGCTCGCCCGCCGCGGTAGAGTGGACCTCGATCTCGGGGAAGTGCCGCCGGAGCGCTGCCGCTTTTTCGGGGATGGCCTCGATCGCGATGATTTTGCGCGGGCTGCTGTGTCGCCGGACGCCGGCCACCACGGAGCCGATATGCGCGCCCACGTCGACGAACACCTTTCCGTCGCCACAGATGCGCTCGATCAGGCGCCTGGCCGTGCCGTCGTTGGAAATACGCCCAAGCGATTCATCCTGTCGCACGGCTGCTCTGAACAGCTCGACCCGCTCGCGCAGAGACAGTGCGAAACCGCCGACTCGCGTCCCTATGATCGCTTCCTTCAACATCGCAAAAACTCCCTGCTGGCAGTTTGAATTTGCGTTCGAGGATCTTGTAGAGTTCATCCTTCCAGCCGTCGCGTTGTCGTCATCCGCTCCGCAGCAAACGCCTGCCCACCGTCCTTGCCCTGAAGTTGGAGAGAACGTCGGCATATACCTCGACGATCTTGTTCACGGTGAGCGCCTGGTCGTACTTCGCCATTGCCGCCCGCCCTCGGAACTCGCTGCTCCGCGACCAGTCAAAAACCTCTCGCAGGTTGCGGGCAATCGCGCCGACGTCCTGCGGACAGATCCGCGTTCCCGCGATGCCGCTTAACAGCTCGCCAACGTCGCCGACGTCCGTCGCCACCACCGGACGATTGCACGCGAGAGCTTCCTTGATAGAGGTCGGCGACCCTTCATAATCCGAGCAGAGAAGCAGGGCGTCGGCCGCGCTGTAGCACCACGGCATTTCGCCGTTCGGCACATTGACGACCGTCATCAACTCCGCGTCGATGCCCTCCTGCACGAGCCGCTCGACTGACGCTCTTGCCAGATCATATCTCTTCTCAGGGCGCGCCGGATCAAATGGAAACAGAACGATATACCTGTCTTTCGGCCACCGCAGCCGCGCTCGTGCCTTGTCGCGATCGTACGGCTTGAATACGCCGAGGTCGACCCCGCAGGGAATCACGGTTCCCGGAATCCGTCTCCGCATCCCCTCCGAAACGACTATGACGGCATCGGCGAAATGCGACACAGCCCGCGTGCATAGCCTTTCAAAGACATTGTTTCCAAGTACGTCGGTCCCATGCAGCGTGAGGACGAGTGGCGCCCGCAACCGAAACATTGCAGGATATGCCGAATAACCGTAATGCGCATGGACGATGTCGTATGCCACCGCGCTCGTCATTCGCATGACATCAAGAGTGCACCTCAAGTAGTTCATCTTGGACTGGGATCCGAGAATATCGATGACGTCGACCGTGTGGCCGAACCGGCGCAGCTGCTCTACCTGCTGGCACACGAAGGCTCCGGAGCCCGGTCTCTGCGGACTCGGATACATGTTGGTGACACAGAGGATCCTCACGATTAGTATCCCTCGACGCTTGGCACGAACTACCGGCGAGTCACTGGTCTGCGCCGCTAGCCTCTTTGAGCCGTCGTCGGATCTCCGCTGGGACGCCCATCACGAGCGCACCGTCGGGCACGTCCTTCGTCACCACCGCACCGGCGCCGACGAGGGCGCCAACGCCGATTCTGACACCTGGCAGTAGGTTGGCTCCCACGCCGATCGCCGCGCCGCGCGCGATATGGGGCCCGAGCATGGGCGAACCGTCGTAGCCGTTGCGGCCGATCGCGTTGTCGTTCGAAGTGCCGACGCAGCCCGAAATGAACACGTCGTCTTCGATCGTCATATTGCCCGCCAGCCAGGTATGATCCTGGACCCGGACGCGATCGCCGACTCGCGTGTTGTAGTTGACCGTGACGTAACGTCCGATGACGGTCTTCGAGCCGATCCGCGATTGTTCACGGATCGAGGCGCCGTCACCAATCAGGGTCCCCGCGCCGACTGAGACGTCGTAGAAGATGACCGCGTGAGGTCCGATAGAACAATCGGCGCCGATATCGACCCATGCCTCGAAACGCGGCGGGCGCGACAGCGCGCCAGCTCCCTTGGGTGCCTTGCCGATATAGGCTCCCGGGAAGATTTCGACGTTGTCCCCGATTCTTGCGCCGCTCTCAATCACGACATGCGGGTGAATGACCACACGGTTGCCAATCGTAACATCAGGTCGCACTACGGCGAATTCGGCGATCGTCACGGCCGCACCGATCGCCTCGGTCTCGACCACCGCCCTTGCACTGATTCGATTCATCGCCACTCCTTCCCGCCATCAGCGCGCAGCGCGGTGAGCGAATACGTTGACTTCTGCCGCAATTTCTTCTGACCGTCCCCGCTCGGCCGCAGCGCGCGCAATCGCGGCGATACGGCGCACCTGGTCGCGTGCGAGCTCGGGGAACATGGGCAGGGACAATGATCGAGCGGCCATCGCTTCGCAGTACGGCAAGTCGCCGTGCCTGTAGCCGAGATGGGCGAGAGCAGGTTGTAGGTGGAGCGGCAACGGATAGTGGATCCCGGTCGCCACGCCGGCCTCTTCGAGCTTCTTCCGCATTGCGTCCCGCTCGTTCGTGTCGATCACATACAAATGGTAGACGTGCGTCGACCCCTTTCGAACGAAGGGCGTCTTGATCCCGGACTGCGCCAACTCCGCGGCGTACCACTCCGCAGCGCGCCGCCGATTGGTGTTCCATTCATCCAGGCGCCGGAGCTTGATCTGCAGGACTGCCGCCTGGAGAGCGTCGAGTCGGCTGTTGAACCCGATCTCGGCGTGGTTGTAGTGGGTGGTTCGACCGTGGTCACGCAGTCGTTCGATCCGCTCGGCGATTGCGGCACTGTTGGTGGTGACCGCTCCGCCGTCGCCATAGGCTCCGAGGTTCTTCGCCGGATAAAACGAGAAACATGCGACATCGCCGAGAGCCCCGGTTCGGACCCCCTGATATTCCGCCCCGTGCGCCTGGGCCGCGTCTTCTAGTACGTAGAGGCCGCGCCGCCGTGCGATGTCCTTGATGGGACCCATGTCAGCCGGCTGCCCGAAGAGGTGGACTGCGATGATCGCTCTTGTACGATCCGTTAGGGCGCGCTCGATCATCTTGGGATCGATCGTGTAGGTGTCCGGATCGATATCGACGAACACGGGCCGCGCACTCGTCGCCACGATGGCGGCCGCGGTGGCGATGAAGGTATGGGCGGTTGTAATCACCTCGTCGCCATGACCAATACCCAGGGCCCGCAGCGCCAGATGAAGCGCGTCCGTGCCGTTCGCCACACCGCGCGCATGGCGCACCTGGCAATACGCGGCGAAATCTCTTTCGAACGAGGTAACCGCCTCGCCGCCTATGAACTGCGCGGAGTCGAGAACGCCCCGAATTGCTTCGGCCACCTCGTCTTTTAGCGTCTCATATTGCGCTTTGAGATCGACAAACGGAATGTGCATTTTCGAACCTCACGAGAATTCGTCTCTATTTCTTGAGAACGTCATCGGGCACCGCTCCCCCGCAGCACCGCGGGAAACGTCAGGGCAATCAACTTCAGGTCGGTCCATAAGGTCCAGTTCATTGCATACTCGACATCCATCTCGAGCATCACCTCGGGGCTGACACGACCCCGGCCGCGCACCTGGCAAATCCCGGTAATTCCGGGCTTCACAATGTGACGCTTATGGTGCCAGTCCCGGAAGTATTCGAGTTCATAAGGAATCGCCGGCCGCGGACCGACGATGCTCATTTCGCCCCGCAATACGTTGAGGAGTTGGGGCAGCTCGTCGAGGCTTGTTCTCCGCAGCCACCGTCCCACGCGCGTCACGCGAGGATCGTCCGTCAGCTTGTATGGGGCATCGGGGTCGTTCGAGACGGGTTCTTTCGCCCAAACCCGCCGGATCGCCTCGCGATGGACATTTTCGTCGGCGTTGTGGCGGAGCGTCCGGAATTTGAAGCAATTGAACGGCTTCTCGTCTCGCCCGATCCGACGTTGGCGAAAGACCGCCGGGCCGGGACTGTCGAGACGGATTGCTATCCACACCACCATGAAGACGGGGGCCAGCACTACGATCGCGAGAACGCTGATCGCGACGTCGAGCGCCCGTTTGCCGAATTCCCGCGAGATCGCCTTCGGTCGCGTGGCTTCATGCGACAGCAATTTCGGGACCTCCCGCCGGAATGTTCCGCCGCCGAAACATCCGTTGATCCTTACCGTTGCTACCGTGTTTGTGCTTCAGCCGTAGACACGCCGATGCCGCCTCGAGTGCTTCGACAACGCGCAGCCCGTGCACTCCGTCCGCGCGCGGCCGTTCCCCGTTCATGATCGCGTTGACGAAGTCGAGTACCTCGAGCTTCAGCGGTTCGCTGCTGGATATCGCGGGGATATGCACGTCGCCATGATGATAGGCCGACTGGAAGTCGGCGTAGGAGTCGCCGTCGATCCGCGGCCTGAACCGCTTCTGGTAAACTCGCACTTTCTCGGACGGCTGCACGTCGTCGAACACCAGCATCGCATCGCTTCCGACGACCGTGATTTGGCGCACCTTGACCGGGTCCAACCAGGAAACATGCACATGGGCGGTCGGACCGCTCTTGAAGCCCATCTTGGCGTAAACAACGTCCTCAACGTTGGGCAGAACGTGCGCGCAACCCCAGGCGCCGATTGTTTGCGGCACCTCCTCCAGCAGGCAGAAGATGATCGAGAGGTCGTGCGGCGCCAAGTCCCAGAGGACATTGGCGTCCTGCCGGTAGAGACCGAGATTCAGGCGCCGTGAATCAATGTAGTAAAGCTCGCCAAGAGAGCCGCTCTGGATCATCTGGCGCATAACGCCGACTGCTGGGTGATACTCGAACGTGTGCCCGACCATTAGCACACGCTTGCGCTCTTCGGCGATCGCATTCAACTCGCGGCATTGCGCGCTCGTCATGGCCAACGGCTTCTCGACGAGCACGTGCTTTCCGGCCTGGAGCAGCTCCCGCGCCAATTCGAAATGCGTCTCCACAGGGGTGGCGACAATGACGCCGTCTATCGAAGGGTTATTCAGCACCGCACCGATATCACGCGAAACAGCAACAGAAGGATATTGTGAACGGACATATTCCAATCTGTCAGGCCTCGGATCAACGGCCATCGACGTCCTTGCGCCGCGTATATCGCAGGTGACGCGGATGTGTTTCGTACCCCAGTAGCCGCAACCGATGACCGCGAGCGACGGGCCGCCGTTTGCGATCTGAAACGCGTCCTCACGATCATGGTTATTCGCCATGTTGGCTCCTTGTTTGAAGGCCGTTGCGTGCATTCATTCAAGATAACCGACTGGGCGCGTGCGCTGCCGAAGAACACGGGTTACGATCTACGCTCTTTTGGGGTACACCTGCGCAATGAAGGCTTTCTTCCCGGCACGCGCACGGACGTTGCAACGATTGCCACGCGAGGTCTGGCCGTTGGCGCGCACCCCGTGCAGATCGATCTCGCCGCAGCCGGGAGCCAAGATCCGGACATTAGGCTCAAATTCGAGCGCCTGCTTGCCGACGAGGCGTTCCAGGGCCGCGATCCGGCTCTCGTATTGCTGGAGCAGGTTGGCGGTCTCAACTTCGTCGTCGAAAGCGCCAGCTTGGTGCTTTTCAATCTATACGCGGATCAGGTTTCGGCAGACATCGTGGTTCTTCGACAAGCCGTGGAGCGTCTCGGCGGCGAGAAACTCCTGAGCGACCTGGCGCTCGAACTCGATGCTGTATGTGCGGTGCTTGGTCATGGGCTTGTACCTCAACTAGTTCATGACCGAGTACTCACAAATGGGTACCCAATCAGCCGCCGGTAACAACCCTTTTGCCTGCCCTTGCTCGGCACGCCCCAACGCTACTCTAAGGGCCGCGGAAGTGAGGGTTACAATGAAAATTGCGGTGTTTGGACTTGGTTACGTCGGCATGACTGCCGCGGCCTGCCTCTCCAGGGATGGCCACGAAATCATTGGCGTTGACGTCAGCGACGAAAAAGTGGCGATCGTCAATGCCGGTAAGTCGCCGATCACGGAGCCCGGCCTCAATGAGCTCGTGGCCCGTGCGGTTAGGAAGAGTCTACTGAGCGCAACGAAGGATGTGAGCCAGCATCTCGATAGTTGTGTCATGGCCATGATCTGTGTGGGAACGCCCAGTGCGCCGGATGGATCTCACAATATGAGCTTTATCGTAGAGGTTTCCCATCAGATCGCGGAGTTGGTCGGCCCCGCTCGAGCGACGCCGTTGACCATCGTATTTCGCTCCACGATGCGGCCTGGTACGATCGAGGAACTGGTGCTCCCAATTTTCGAGGACGCATTGAAAGGCAGGATGGATCTAGTCGAGCTTGTCTACCACCCAGAATTCTTGCGCGAATCTGTCGCAATCGAAGACTTCTTCCATCCACCGAAGATCGTGATTGGGACGAGGAACGGAGAACGGTGCACGGCTCTTGATGAGTTGAATGCCGGGATTGAGGCGCCGGTCTTCTATACGACTTATCGTGCGGCCGAGATGACAAAATTCGTCGACAACGCGTTTCACGCAGTAAAGATTGCGTTTGCAAACGAGGTTGGTCGCGTTTGCGATAAGCTCAATATCAGCGCAACCATAGTTCACGAGATATTCATCTCTGACACGAAGCTCAACATCTCGCCCAACTATTTGAGGCCTGGTGGCGCATTCGGCGGCTCATGCCTGCCGAAAGACGTTCGCGCGCTCCAATACATCGCAAGCGACGTCGGGGCACATACCCATCTGGTGGATTCGGTGCTGCGGTCGAATGATGCGCATAAGAATTTTCTTTTTGAGAATTGCGTGAAGGCAGTTCGGGCCGGCGGGCAGGTGCTTATGTTGGGGCTTTCCTTCAAAGAGGACAGCGATGATCTTCGCGAGAGTCCTAATATCGACCTGGCTCGCAAATTCCTTCAGTCGCATATCGGCTTGTCGATCTACGATCCCCACGTCGAACCGTCCAAATTGTTAGGCCAGAATCTCGGCTATGCGTTCTCCAATTTGCCTGCACTCCGCAAGCTACTAGTCTCCAAATCCGTCGCTGAGTCGGAGCTGTTCGACCTTGTCATCGATACCAGAGGATGGGCGAGGCAAATGGCGTTACGCACCAGGCGGGTTATCGATGTTAACACTCTTTCGTGACGATCGCAGGGCAGGCCAACCTGATCAAGCCGGGGTAGCGAAACCACCCAGGGCGACCGGCGCTACGAGCGAGCAGTACGAACTGGCTCGTTCGGACGTCATTACTTCTGGGGGTCTCGTGGACGCCGTGCCGGCTGCCCAATCCGCGATGAATGGCTCAGCGCGTCGCCGAGTGCTTATCATCGTCGAAAATCTTCCAGTACCATTCGATCGCCGAGTGTGGTCGGAAGCCACCACATTGGCGCGCCACGGCTATGAAGTCTCGATAATTTGTCCCAAGGGACCGCAGGCAACGGCCTCATTTGAACTGATCGAGGGAATTGCCGTCTATCGCCACTGGCTGCCGAAAGAAAGACGTGGGGTGCTAGGCTATCTTGCCGAGTACAGCGCGGCGCTATTTTGGGAGTTTGCGCTGAGTTTGAAGGTACTCGCAACGCGCGGCTTTGACGTAATCCACGCTTGCAACCCACCGGATCTCATTTTTGTAGTTGGTGCGTTTTACAAGTTTCTATTCGGAAAGTCGTTTATCTTCGATCAGCACGATATCAGCCCGGAGCTTTACGAAGCAAAATTTGGACGTCGTGGCCTTCTCTGGCGGGCCATGGTCTTGCTTGAGCGTGTTACATTCGCACTAGCCGACGTATCGATAGCAACAAACCAGTCATATCGTAGCATTGCCCTTGAGAGAGGCCGAATGAATCCGGATCGCGTGTTCGTTGTGCGTTCCGGTCCAAATCTTGCGCGCGTTCGATCACTTCCATCAGACCTAGCCTGGAAGAAGGGACGGAAATTCCTAGTCGCGTATGTGGGGGTTATTGGAAAGCAGGAGGGGCTTGATCTGCTATTGCAGTCAATCAACCACATCCGCGGGGAGCGAAATCGAAATGATGTCCAACTCGTCATTGTCGGGAATGGGCCGGAATTGGACGAGGTCAAGAAACTTGCCGTGGCCCTTGAGCTGGATGAATTGGTCACATTCACCGGCCGTGTTGATGACGCCACACTGTTCACAATACTTTCGACAGCAGACGTCTGCGTAAATCCGGACCGCCCTGGCGCGATGAACGACAAATCAACGATGATCAAGGTCATGGAGTACATGGCCTTGGGTAAGCCTATCGTGCAATTTGACCTCACCGAAGGGCGCTTTTCGGCTGGAGAGGCATCTCTGTACGTACAGAATACGGATACTGCGGAGTTCGGCGACAAGATACTGGAGCTTCTGGATGATCCAATGCGACGTGACCATATGGGCGCATTCGGCCAGAAAAGAATCTATGACGAGCTCGCTTGGGACCACGGGGCGGTAAGCCTTCTAAGTGCTTATAAAAAACTATTCAATTTAAGACACTCACCAAGCCCGAGCGAGGCGCTTTGAGGCGACGCCATGGACACGGGCTCTTCGAGCGCGCTCCTACTTCGCAGCGACATTCCATCGCCCGAGGATTGCAAGCTGGCGGAAATCCTTGATTTTTTTGGAATTCCATGGACGGCGCTGACAATTAGCGAAGCGAACGAGGACAATGTAGCCTCGCTGACGGCAAGTCATCCGCGGTTCTCCATCTTGACTTCCGCGCCCTGTCTCGCCGAGGCCCTGCAGCCCTGCAAGGCTGGAACGTTTCCGGCTTGGTTGGCGACAGCCGCTTCCGTGTTCGTCTATGGATTTCAAGCTGCGGGTACCTGCAGGGCTCTGCTGCGCCAGATCACGGGGGACCCGGAGGCGGACATCCGCGGCATCGACGCGTGGCCAATAAGCGTGTCCGTCACTGATGCTTTTCGAGGCATGTGCGGCCCAATGTCGGCCCTGCGGATCCAACTGGAGGCCGGCGCCGCGGATGCGGCGCTTGTCATCCGGGATGGTGGCGAATTGCAGAGCATCGTCGGGACGCCCGACGGACACCTGTTCGCCGGTTTTGCTTATTCCGGCGTGCGCTTCTTTGTCGATGCGTCACTGGCCATGGTGGACATTCGCGAGCGCGCTGCGACCTATTTTGATGTGAGGAAGCGTTTCGCCGGCGCGGTGCCAATCGTGATGTATCTGAAGTGGTCGTTCCGCGACGTCTGCTGGACCACGTCCGAAACAAACGCGTGCCTGATCATTGACGATCCACCCCTGAGGCCACGGTACGGCTTTCTCGATTTTGGCGAACTACTGCAGTTGGCCAACAAGCAGACGTTCGCGACGACCATCGCCTTCATTCCATGGAACTGGCAACGAACAGATCGCGAAACCGTTGCTGCCTTTCGCCAAAATAGCGGAAAACTGTCCGTCTGCGTGCACGGCTGCGATCACACCCGTGGTGAATTTGCAGCCCGTTCAGCCGACCTACTTGACAGAAAGCTGAAGACTGCCAGGTCTCGGATGCAATCCCTTCTCAACGAGACCGCGCTTGATCATGAAAACGTGATGGTTTTCCCGCAAGGGGCATTCTCGCCCGAGGCAGTATCGGCTCTCAAGCGAAATGGCTTCGTCGCGGCGGTGAATACGGAAGTCGCACCGGCCGATGACGCATCGAACGAAACGATACTTGCAGACCTGTGGAGTGTCGCCATCGCCCGGTATGGGGGATTCTCGATTTATACCCGGCGGTACATTGACCACGGCATTGAAAACTTCGCATTTGACGGAATCCTGGGCAAGCCGTGCTTCGTTGTCGGGCATCACGATCTTTTCCAGGACCACGGCAGCAAACTAGCGGAGTTCATCCGACAGCTTGCATCGTTGCGGTGGAAACTCTGTTGGCGGACTCTCGGGGACGCCGTTTGCCGCAGCTACTGCATTCGACGCGACGGCGCAACAATGATAGTGAAGATGTTTGCTGAACAACTCCGCATCGAGAATACGGAGGCGATGACGCGACGGATCCAAGTCGTGAAGCAAGAACCACAGGTCGTTTCTTTGAAAGATGTTACAGTCAACCAAGAGGTCGTTGCGTACGAATACATGGATGGATGTCTTCGAGTGATCGTCGATATACCGCCCGGCAGGACGGCGGATGTACGCTGCATTTATCACGAACAGCCGGATGCTTTCCCGGAGCCAGAATCGGTCTCATACCGACTTGGGGTGACGGTTCGGCGATATCTATCCGAACTTCGCGACAATTACGGGTACCTGTTTCGATTTCGCGTGTAGCCGGGAGGCGGACCGCAACGAGCGTGGTCATGCTGTTTCGGCCCAGGCACGATGCTTCTAGCATAATGCTCTGGCAGATCGCTTCCTGCTCCGGCGGACTCCGACGCCTGACCCGATATGTCGCGTACAATCAGTCGTCACTCGGCCTGCCGCGCGACCCGTCGGTCCTAATATTGGTGACAGCAAATTGGTGTCGCGTCGGTGGAAGCTGCTGGTATCGTTTCCCGCATGGCGGCACCGCGGATTAGGCATTGGGTTGCGGAAAGGTCGGACGGCGATCGAGGCACAAGGTGTGTAACACCGCTGGAGGGTGGCCGCGAAGCAGGCAAGCGCCTGTAGCGCGAAAGAGATTCTGCAATGAATTAGGCCTCCTCTGGTCTCGTGAGGGCATTGCTGCCGCCCCTGGCGCGCTGGTCCGCGAAATTATGCGCACGCAGGGCGGCGGTCTTGCGCGCCGCCGGGAGCACGTTTCTCACCGGCGTTCAGGGAACCGGTGACGCCTCGGGAACGAGGAGCAGTGCAGTCAGAGGGCATGGTCAGGTTCGCTGCCAGCCAGACGCTGCTGCGGGCCGAACCGTTCATGCAGCCGTCCGGTCCGAATATCGTGCTCCTGCTCGTCCTCACGAGATTCGCCGGCTCGACGCGGCTCGAGGAGATGAATAGCCATCACGCCTTGATGGCCATGAGGGATTTGACAAATCCAAATGACCACTCCCGCTCGATTGTGGCGTCGGGAAACATCTTCGAAAACTCGCCGATGGTCAGCAGCCGCCAGACCGGATGGCTGCGTGTGGGCCAGAATGTGGTGTTGGTGAACCGCAACAGCCGAACCAGCATATGGCGTGGCAGGAACACGATGAAGCCCGGCAGCCAGCTGTGGGGTTCGATGATGAAATATTTGTAGGGCGTCTGGACGTAGTATTTCTTGGCGATGCGGCGGATCTCGCCCGCGAACACCCATTGATGCTGGCGCGCGACCTTATCGAAATCTGCGTCGTTCATTATCCGATCGATCCTGGACTTGGGGCCGGTGACCTCCTGGATCACGGACGAGCAGAAGACGACGTCAAATTGCTTGTCACTGAACGGCAGGGTGACGTCCTCGTCGCGGAGTTGCAAGGTATCGTACCCGTATCGCTGCCGCGCCAGATTGAGGTGATCCTCCAGGATATCGGCGACGACGACACGCTTGTGGGCCGGGAAAACGGAATGGAAGTGATCCCCGGCCCCGCCTCCGAGATCGAGGACGATGTCGTCAGGTCTGAGCTTGATGTGCTTGGTGAGCAATGCTGCACGCCTGGCCCGGGCCCTCGCGGAATAGCGCGCTTCGATCGCTCTCACCCATGACGCCGCGCGCCCTGGTATCAGCGCGGGATCAGCGTGTTGCACGCTAGTTGGTCCTTGTCGTAGCAATTTCCTGCCCTCCCACTTGCCGAGGCAATCTAACCTACGCTCTCTACCCTCCTGCACTGATTGAGTGCAATCCGGCTCCCATAACCACAACGGCGGTTCCTATCAGCAATAAAGGGGTAGCTACTGCGGGGGGCGGAGGGCGCCGCGGGCTTGCAGCGCACAAGCTTGCAACGGCCCTCGATGGTTTACGTTCACTGGCCGTGTTGATGGTGCTACACTATTTACAATACTCTCCACTGCAGACGTTTGTGTAAATCCGGATCGCCCCAGCTCGATGAACGACAAATCAACGATGCACAAGATCATGGAATCTCGAGTTCACAAAGTCACACAACCCGCCTTCCTCGATCCCGGTGAAGACTGGAAACCCCTAAACCTCTGCCCGCTCCACTAGTTGCCGATGTCGTCAAACCCACCCATGTCCGTGACGGCGCGACCGCCGCTGCCTGCCGTATTGCCGCCGGGCAAAAAAATCTGGATCGACTTGGGGAACACGCCGCATATTCCGTCTTCAAGCCCATCATCCGCGAAATGGAACAACGCGGCTACACGGTCCTGACCGCCCGCGACGCGTTTCAAGTGTGCGAGTTGGCCGACAAGTTTGGATTGCCCGACAAAAATCGGCCGTCACTACGGCAAGAACGGCCTCCTCAAGACGTGGGGCGTCGCCTGGCGCAGCCTGCAATTGCTCGGCTTCGTCCGATCATGGGATTGAACCACGGCGCGCGCAGATCGTCATCTGCAATCTCTTCCGCATCCCGACCGTGATGATCGTGGATTATGAACATTCCAAGACGCCGGCGAACGTGGCTCCGCGTTGAGAAATCGTTCCCGAAGTTTTGTTGAGCGAAAACCTTCACGCCAAGTCGAAAGAACGCATCCGAAAACATCGCGGCATTGAGGAAGATGTCTACGCACCGGAATTCAAGCCGGACACCTCCCTCAGCAAGCAACTCAATCTGGGCGACAAGGAGATCATCGTCACGGTTCGTCCGCCCGCGATGGAAATTCATTATCACAATCCCCGAAAGCGAAAAGTTTTTCATCGAGTTCATGGAACGGGTGATGGCGACGCCCGGGGTGAAGTCGGTTTTGCTGCCGCGCAACAAAGTGCAGGAATCGCACATCCGCGCCAGCTGGCCGAAGTGGTTTGAAGGCGACAAGGTCATCGTTCCCAAGGAGGCCGTCGATGGCTTGAACCTGCTCTGGCATTCGGACCTCGTGGTCAGCGGTGGCGGCACCATGAACCGCGAAGCCGCTGCGCTGGGCATCTTACAGCATCTTCCGCGGCAAAAGCGGCGCGGTGGATCATCACTTGCACAAAGAAGGCAAGATGGTGCTCGCCGAAACCAGCGCCGACGTCCAAAACTGAATCCTGCTCCAACGCCGCGACTGTAGCGCGGCGGCCAACGGCGGGGCCCGCGGCGCTCTGAGAGACATCGTTTGCGAAGTGGATCGTTCGCGCCGATTGCCGCAAAATGATTCAACAGTTCGCAACTCCAAGCTTACCCATCCATCATCGCCGGTGCCCGGCCCAACTTCATGAAGGTCGCGCCGATCATCAAGTGGAGTCGAAAAAGCTGTTGAGTGCCTATGAGAAAGTCTTCAAACTAAGAGAGAAATGCAGATAGATCCCTATGCTCTTCGCATTCAGCAAGCGTTCGATGCCCCGTTGTAAATAAAAAATAATGCAGACGCGCCGTCCGTTCCTGAATGGTCAGCTGGCTGCCGCGGAGCTTCGGATGGCGCGTTTCGAATCTGCCGATTCTGCGCCGCATCCCCGAAGTCCAGCTCATCGCGACCAGTCGCTGAGGACACGTCCGAGCCACCCTGGAGTGGTCCAGGGTCGGCGACAAGCTGCTGATACCCATTGGTGTTGATGAGCCCAATCGCGACGGCGATCGCGCCACCGTGATGTACAAGCGGAGCACCTTGCTGGATGACGGGAATCACGAAAAATAATCTGGTTGTTGACAAACCTCGAGATGTTCCTCCGCAGGTTCAAGCTGACAACGTGAAGAAAATACACCGTCTCGCATGCCGGCCGAAGCAGGAACTGGTCGCCTCACGCACCCCGGATTGCTTGCGCTTACCTCTCGAACCCGCACGGAACATCCGAGCTAGTTCTGCCCCACGCTGGAAGCGCGGAGGCATTTCTCGGCCAAGCTGCTCGCTATGTTAGCACCGCGTGACGCGCACTCAACCTCCCACTCCGCCGGTAGTCCGTTGTTCCACCCGCGCCAGTTGGCGTACAGAATCCCGGGACTCTAACCGCCTCTGGATGAAAGTTCAGTGGCAGGTCATTTTTGTTCTAGCGCGGCCGGATTTAGCCGCGCTAGCGAGGTCGTGCTGCCAGTGAAGCTGCGCACCGTCAGTCAGGGTCGTCGTGACGAGACAGGCGTTGACGATCCGATTGTTATCATCAAATTTCGGTAATGGACGGCAGTCGTCTCGGGCGCCGTCGAGCGATAGACGCCATAATTCCAAAAGGTGCCTTGTCCGTAACCCAACGGACCCTGGTAGTTCACAACCTGCTTGCCGTCGATCTCGACCTGCAGGTACCCGCCGCCGCTGTTGGAAACATTGGCTTTGACGTTGATGTCTTTGTAGACACCGGCCTGGATCGGATTCGGATCGGTCCACAGCGTCATCATGTGGAGATCGGAAGACGAATTACTGGGATTCCCACCGGGCAGAACATAGCGGGCGACAATTTGCAGATGGTCGCCGTCCATCTGGACCGCGAACGGCGGTGAGGTAGCTACGCCGCCCGCAATGTTGTCATTGCTCATTTGACCGACGATAAACCAGCCGTTCGAGCTGTTTTGAGTGTTCACAAATGACCCATTGGGCCCATTGGCCTCCACCATGAGATGATAGTCAATGCCAATCGGAGTACCGGCCGGGATCACTGCACCCCAGTTGGTCGCGACGCCGGTCGAGATATCTTGAATTTCAGAGCGATCACAGTATGAGCCATCATACGGTGCCCAATTGTCGCCCTGCCGGACCTCGAACCGCAGGGTCTGCGGGTCGGGGTTGGTCAGGCTATAGCTCTTACCCGCCGTCTCAACTAGGTAGCTGTCGCCACCGATAAGAAGGCGGGTGTTCGGCTTAGCCGAAAACGCCGTAATCGACGGAATAACTGTTCTAGTTCTACTTACAGGCTGCGATGCGGCGCTCGTATTGCCTGCCATATTGCCGTGGGTGCCAGCAAAGCTGCGAGTATCGTCGGACAGGCTCTCGGCCAGTAAATTCCACGAACCACCTGCGTCCGCTATCCTCGTATCAGAGATGTTCGCGACGACGCTGCCAGCCAGCGCAAAGATAAGGGGTATCATTATTGTCATTACTATCCCCCCTGTCTGTGTTCTACTTGTAGTCCGAGCAAGATTACAGCAACGCTCTATCGTGAAATTCGATCAGCGTACTGCCGCAAAAATGCTTGGCCACTTGTGAAAAGAGCTCATTCAAATCCTGATACAATTTTCGACTGATTCAATCGAAGGAAAATAAGGACTACCACTAGGCATGAGCTCCGAGGAATGCATCATGAATTGTATGGCGATGTACAGAATGCGACCATTTCAAGATCAGGAAGACCGGCGTCTTTTGGTGGTCGCCATTTTTGCGCGGCGATGCCGCCAAGCCGACCCCGCGCCAGACCTACGATGTTCACCTGTGATGCATCTAGCCAAGCTGAGGTAATCCAAAGCTAGAATTTTCGGGTGGCCGATTTGAGCGTAGAATGGAGGTTTTGAGGGAGGATCATCGCGTGGATTTGACAGATCGAAAAACACACTTTGAATTCGGCGAAAACTGGCGCGACTATTCAAAAACCATCGACACCGTCCGGATCGAGTCTGCCGTTCAAGGTCTTCGAAAGCTGTTTCCGAATGGGATCGCCGGAAAGACTTTTCTCGATATCGGCTGCGGCTCCGGACTCCATTCTCTGGCCGCGCTGCTGTTGGGCGCCAGTTCCGTTCTTGCGACGGACATCGACGAAAATTCAATCGTGACGACGCGCATGGTTCTGGAGCGAGCTCCGAGGAACCAGTGGCAGGCACGAACAGAATCCGTATTCGATATGACGCCAGCAACGACGGGGCAATTCGATATCGTTTATTCGTGGGGCGTCCTGCACCATACCGGCAAGATGTGGCAGGCAATCGAGACAGCCGCCAAACTGGTCAAGCCGGGTGGCCAATTCGCGCTGGCGATTTATGCGACAACCACGCTCGATCCTGCGTGGAAGCTCGAAAAGCGCATCTACTCCAGAAGCCCGAAAGCTCTGCAAGGGATCGCGCGGATGGTCTTCATTTCCGCTTTGTTCTCGGCGGAGTTGCTGCGCGGTCGCAATCCGATCGAACGCATAACTCGCACCCGCGCACGCGGGATGAACTCCTCGCACGACCTTCACGATTGGCTTGGTGGCTATCCCTACGAGACGGCGACCGCAGGTGAATTGTATGATCGCATTCGTGCGATGGGGTTCACTGAAGAGCGATCGTTTCTCATCCCACCCTCATTGGGACTTTTCGGGGCAGGCAACCATGAGTTCGTTTTTACTGCGGACAAGACTACCGCTTCTCAATGACGCGCCTGCAACAAATCGTCGAACACTGCGCCGAACTGGGTGGCAAGTTCGACCGGTTCATGATCGAGCATGGCGTCACCTATGCCGGCCGCAGCAATCAGCCGCTTAAGGCCATGCGCGCGATGTTCGAGTGGGGCGTCGAGGAAGAGGAATGCGAAAACAACCCGGCGATCGGAGTCAGGAAGCACAGCTATCAGACGGACGGCCATCATCAATGGACCGACGAGCAGATGGCCAGTATCGCGCGTTCTATCGGCTCGGTACCAAGCAGCGCGTGGCCATCGATCTGGTGTCCTACACGTCCTGCCGGCGTGAGGACGTGGTGCGATTCGGTCCACAGCATCGGCGCAATGAGCGGCTCACCTACCGACCGGCCAAGAACGAGCATCGCAATCCGATTGATCTCGACATTTCAGTGCATCCGAGCTCGCCGAGAGCCTCGACGCCTTCAGCTCCGAACACCTGACCTATCTGGTGACGGAGTGGGGCAAGCCGTTCAGCTTCAAGGGCTTCGGCAACCGCTTTAAGGACTGGTGCCGCGCCGCCGGGTTGCCCGACTGCTGCACGCTGCACGGCGTGCGTAAACACACTGCCAGCTGGCTGGCCGAGGAGGGCGCAACCCCGCACCAAATCGGCTCGGTGACCGGGCACACCTCGCTCAAGGAGATCGAGCGCTACACCGCCAAAGCCACCGCAAGCGGCTGGCGACCGAGGCCATCGGCATCGGCAAGCTCAAATGAGCGGAGTCGACCGGCTGAATTCCTCCGGGAAACCGAACCGCCGTTGGCTCAAAGCGCGAACAGAAATTGTCCCACTTGGCAAAAAAGACAATGCATTCAAAGGGGACAGGTGCCCATGGCGCTCCCTTGCGGACGTCAACCGGCATACTGGCCAATGTGAGGTTGGCCAGGGTGCGGCCGGCGTTGTTGTAGTCGTGTTTCCAGGCGGCCAGCATGGCTCGAACCTGCGCGAGCGAGGTAAACAGTGTCTCATTGAGGAGTTCGTCGCGCACGCGGGCGTTGAAACTCTCGATGGACGTGTTCTGGGTCGGCTTGGCGGGCACAATGTAGTGCCACTCGATCTGCCTCTCCTGGATTGGTCATTCCGGTCAGCTGCCCCCTTACGCCCGCCGCGCCGGCGAACTTGCAGCCGTTCCTCGCGATAGAGACGGAACTTCTTGTGGTTCATGACAAGTCCCTCACGGCGCATCAGGACAAGCAGGCGGCGATAGCCGAAGCGACCGCGAACCGCTGCAAGCTCGCGCAACCGCTTCCGCCCAGCCTCCTCACCAGATCGTTGGCACGATAGCGAACCGAGCTTCGATCTGCGCCAAGTGCCCCACCCGCCCGCCATTCGCTCACATCGAAACTGCTGCGCAAGCGAAGGCGGCCTCTCGCCTTGCGGCGGGCGTCACCATTTTTCTGCAGCCACATCCTTCAGCATGGCCATGTCGAGCATAGCTTCCGCCAGCGATCGCGTTCTCGTCCTCAAGCGCCTTCAGCCGCTTAGCGTCGGAAACCTCCAGCCCGCCGCACTTGGCCTTCCATTTGCAGAACGTCGCGCTCGAGATCCCGTGCTTGCGGCAGATATCAGCGGTCGCCGCACCCGCCTCCTGCTCCCGCAAAATCCCGATGATCTGCTCTTCCGTGAAACGGCTCGGCTTCATGAACTATCCCTCCCGAGGTGAGGGACTCTACCCAGTCTTGGAGGAGTTTGCGGGGCTCAGACCACACCTCGTAGGTAACCCCTATTATCCGCCAAAACGGCTTCGGGATTCCTGAACAGCTGATATGCATTTGGCTATGCTCGTTTTTGATCTTACGAGCCTTTGACTTCGCCGGGGAAAAATGAAGCGCATCGAGCAAACCGCCACAGCTTTTCTGTTATGCGGCTGATTTATCGCCACTTCTTCAATGTCGGCGACCGGATCAATTGCGTCAGCAAGGCCCGGCGAACCATGTGGGAATCCCGCGGTATCAGGCACGAACTTGGAAGATGCGATCGTCAGCGCGTTCGTGAGCACTTTTCCTTTGCTCCACTAGACAGGAAGTACGAAAACCTGCTGGAGGAGGCCGCACGCAGGAGGTGCGCGCGCGGCATGCGATCGGGGATTCGCCGCAAGGCAGGATTTCTTGCGGCTGCGGGGCTGCTCAACTATGCTCTGCAGTTGGGGTTGGCTGTCATCCTGGTCCGCCAGCTGACCACGCAGGAGTTCGGGGACTACCGCCAGGTGTGGCTGGTCGTCGAAACAGGGTTGATCCTCTTTCCCCTGTTCCTGCCACGATCTCTATTCTATTTCCTGCCGCGCGCCGCTCCAGGAACCCGCCCAAAGCTGGTCGGCAACACGTTCGCAAGTCTCTTCGTTCTTCGGGGGCGCGCGCTTTTGTTGCTCTTAGGGCTGATGCCAGTCTTGCCGAGTTCGATTGCGCGCCTCCAGCGCCAATCGCCCCTCGTTCAGATTTTCGTCGATCCCCTGCCGACGGCAGACGGAAAGGCGGAGTGGGGGACCTGCGCAACGATCGGCTTTGCATTAGTCAGGACAGCGACATTGGCAGGTGCGGCAGTCGCATCTGGCGATGTCGGGTGGCTTCTGGTGGTGATGTGCGGCCTGGCCATGCTGAAGGTCGGGTTAGCCGTGTTGTATGCCCTGTTTGCTGCGCGGGAACGGGGTCTCGGATTCGACGGACAGTTGGCCCGCATGCAGTTGAAGTATTCGCTGCCCTTTGCGATCGCCAGCGGTTTTTTCGCCTTGCGCGCGCAGGCCGGTCAATGGGTCGTGGCAGCGAACTTTCCGAGCTCGGCCTTTGCGCTCATCTCGATTGCATCAGCGGTCATGGCTGTCGGTACGTTGACCCGCCAGCCTCTGGGTAATGCGCTTCTGCCCACTATCAGTTCCGTGGTGGGCGGGGACAACGTTGACGGCGCCCGCAAGCTGATATCGAAAGCGTATCTGCTGCTAGCGCCGTGGGGTGGCCAAGCCGGAGCATCTGCCGAAAGGCGCCAATTCGCGCTCATCGTGACCTCGCTCGCACGCTAGGCCGTTGCAGCACAGGAACTTTATGAGACAATTTAGGCATGAGTACATCCACAAACCTTCAGGAAACGGCTCCCCCGCCCGATGGCGCGCCCAAAAGCCAGGGGACCGTGATTCACGCTGGCCGCGCCATCTCGGTCGTGTTCTATGTCACCGTTGCCGCCAGGCTGCTGAGCATCGTCAGCCAGGTGCTGACGGCTTCGGCCTTTGGCGCTGGTCCGACCATGGACGCCTATACGGTGGCGCTGATCGTGCCCACAACCATTTCTGCCATTTTGGCCGCGGCGGTGGGCGCGGCATTGATTCCGGTCTTTGTGGACTACCGCGAAAACAAAGGCGAGGCGGAGGCCATCCGCCTGCTCTCGGTAGCGATCACGCTGGGCACGCTGATTGCGCTGGTGGTGACGGTGGCGCTGCTCGCGGGCGCGCCGCTGGTGGTGACGGTCTTCGCCCGGCAGATGGATGCCCCCACGCAGACGCTGGCGGTCATCCTTCTGCGCTTCTTGATGCCCGTGCTCTTGTTGCAAGTGCTGGTGACGCTTGTTGGCTCCGTTCTGAATGCCTACGGTCGGTTTGCTTTGCCAGCGCTGGCTCCCGTCACGATTACGCTGAGCACCATCGCGTTTCTGCTGTTTGCGCGTTCCTGGGGCATCTATGCCCTGGGGTGGGCCACGATTGTGGGTTATTCGCTGAATTTCCTGCTGCTCGTCGTTGCCTATCTGCGCATGGGGCTGCGCTTTCATTTCGATTTTTCCTGGCGGCATCCGGGCATTCAGCGCATTGCCGCGCTTTCCGCGCCCATGCTGATTGGGGCGCTGATGGTCAACGGCAACAATCTGGTCGATCAGTTTATGGCTTCGCTCTTGCCGCCGGGCAGCATTGCCTCGCTCAGCTACGCGATCAAGCTGGTGGATACGCCCTCGGGGATCTTTTATACGGCGCTCTCCACGGCGCTCTTGCCGATCTTCGCGCTGCAAGTGGCCCGCCGCGAATTTACGCTCTTAACCACCACCTTCCGCCAGGTGGTCATTTTTTCCGCGATCATCCTCTTGCCCGCTGGCGCGCTGCTGAGTTCGTTGTCGCGCCCGGTGGTGGAGATTTTCTATCACCATGGCAATTTTAGCGCGCAGGCCACCGATGTGGTAGCGTCCGCCGTGATGTTTCTCGCGCCGAATATATTCTTCGTCACCTACGGCTTTATCAACGGGCGGATGTTTAATGCCCTGCAAGATAATCGCACGCTGCGCAACGTTGCCGTGCTTTCGCTGGTGCTCAACGCCGTCCTTGATTATCTGCTGATGCAAATCTGGGGCGTGGCAGGTATAGCGTTCGCTACCACGCTGACCTATCTGATTGGCGCGGTGACGCTGCTGCTCATTCTTAACAAACGGCTGCAAGGGCTACGCCTGCCGCAGCTTGGCCTTTCGCTGGGCAAAACCGCGGTGGCGGCGGCGTTCCTGTGGCTGACATGCGCGCTGCCGGCGATGCTGCCCCAGGTGGCCGCGCTGCCGCTGCTGGTACAGATCGTCTTGCTGAGCGCCGCGGGCCTGGTGATCTATGCTGCGCTGCTGCTGGCCTTGCGCGTGCCAGAGGTCAGCCTGCTCTGGGCCATACTGTGCAGTCGGCTGTCCTGGGGCCGCGCGCAGGCAAAACCCGCATAGGCCGCAGATGAGCATATCGATGTTTGCGTACCCTGCGAGGAAGGAATTTCCATGAGTGTACAAGCGGCTAGCTCCCCACCCAAAAGCTTTAGTCTGGCAGACCTGGTCAGGCAGGCGCGTGGTATGGTCGATGTCATCAGACGAACACGCTCGTGGACCTGCGTGCGCCTCTTCTGGTTGGGCGAGCGCAACCCTCGCCGCGTCCCCGGCGCGTTTCGCTTTCCCTTCGGGCTGGTACGCTATACTGACGCCGGGGCGATGCTGTCGCTCTATCGTGAGATTTTTCTGGACCGCGGCTATGAGGTCGCCGGATTAGGCGACGCGCCCGTGATCCTTGATTGCGGTGGGAACATTGGCATGAGTGTGATCTGGTTCAAGCAGCGCTATCCGCGTGCCCGCATCACCGTCTTTGAGGCCGACCCGCAAACCGCCGACCTTCTGGAGGAGAATGTGCGCGCGCTGGGCCTCACCTCGGTCACGGTGGTTCGCGCCGCCGTCAGCGATGCCGCTGGCAAGGTATCGTTTGTGCCTGAGGGATCGCTGGGCGGCCATGTCGGCGATGGGCCAGGGGTGCTGGTGGATGCGGTGCGTTTAAGTGACCTGATTACCGAGCCGGTGGATTATCTCAAGGTCGATATTGAGGGCAGCGAATTTGGCGTGCTCAAAGACCTGTGCGCCACAGGCAAAATGGGGTTGGTCAACTATCTTTCGTGCGAATTGCACTGCAATCCTGCTGTGCAAGACCAGGTGGCGGAACTGTGGACGGCGCTTTCGCAAGCGGGCTTCCGCATCACGGTTAGCGACGCGAGGGTGGATGCTGAACTGCCAGGGCCACCCGTGCCCACGCCGTTTTTGTTGGCACCGAGCGCGAAATATCTCGTCTGGCTCTATGCCTGGCGAGTGTAGGGATTCGGACCACGTCTTGCCATGAGCGAAGAAGAGGACGTCGTTCAGCTTCATCGGGATGGTGACACGTGACTGCAACCTATCTAGTGAACTCGCCGAACTGCTCACCCGGCTTCGCTGGTGCTTTGGGAGTTTGGATTCGGTCGGTAGGCCGCGACGATCGGCGCGACATCGCTTTTGCTGTCATTTGCCTTGAGCATCCCTCCGGGGAGGGCCGCAATGTAGCTTGGAGTCGCCAAAAAAGCGGTAACACGAGTCACCCTTCAGCAGTTTGCCGCAAATGATCAAGAGCGGCGGACGAGACGGTCACCTCGAAAAGGCAGTAGTCGACGCGTACATACACCCAGCGATCAGCTGGCTTGGCCCCAGGATAAAGGATCTCCTTCGAGAGTCTTACCTTTATACGGTTCAAGGACTGCCAGAATCTCTTCGAGCCCCGGCTTGGGGTGCGCAGCCTTTCCGGGGACGAGAGGAGCGCGGGGGAGTTATGGGAGCGTCTGGTCGTCACTTTGACGCGATGCCCGGCCGGGTTGAGCGGGGCGCCAGCGGTAATAGCAGCAAAGTCGCGTTCGCCGCGTCCAGGGAGATCGAACCCTCCTGCGGAACCGGAGATTGACACGCCGCATTTCCAACGTTCCGTGCTGCAAAATACTGATGGCGAAATCGTTTTGACCGCCGCCCAGTGTGGGTTGAAACAAGAAAAAGCGGATGCGTTGGCCAGATGGTTTCTGTTCCTCTGCCACGTTACCCGGCGGAACGGCCATCCGATTGTCTGAATGGCAGCAATTTTATTGCTGTCAATCCTACGTGTTCGGTGAGCATCACGAATGTGCGGCGACATGCCTTGACCTGTTGTCCGATTGTGCCGGGACGGTGAATTCCTTAGGGGAGGTGCAGTGGTGTAGCGTCGAAACAATACTGCGGTCGAACTACCTTTCTCGGCAGGAGAATCCATACCCTTGCCGCGTTGAGTTGCGCGTGCGAGAGGGCGTGCCATCAATGATGATAATTGGGCCGCATTGCGTAGATCTCCAAAAAAAGCTAGTTATGTGCGTCAAGTTCAGCAAAATCGATCATGGGGGTCCGGCTGAGCCATCCCCTCGGAGCCGCCGTCGCTCGAGCCCGAGCTGCCCCCAGGATTGGAGAAGGTCCTGCAACTACCCGCGCGAAAGATCCTTCTCACTGATCGGCAGATTGCAGCGATCGCCGATGCGGCGCGGTCGTTGCCATGCGCGGCCTGTTATGGTCGAGCACGATGGCGTGGCTCAACTTGGTTTCCACCGGGCCGCAGGTCAGCGATCACGAAGTCGAAAGCGCGATCAATGACGCGATGGTCGGATTGGTGCATCACTCAGCGGCGTGAGAACCCGCATAAACATTGATTTTCGCCTTTTCGAAAATGCAGTAGTGTGGATACGGCTGAGCGGCCCTTTGTCGAGGCCTGCACATGAAGCAGCACGACGATTATGACGACCATGACGATCCCGGTTGGTTTCGCGATCAGCTGAGGCGACCGCGAGCTAGCCGAGCTGAGCGTCGCCCAACAAAACGTCTCAGCGTTGTTTCACCGCTAGAAGGAAAACGCCGCTAGTAACCAAGTCCGCTGGGGTAAGATTCGTAAACCGCGTTGCAAGATGCGAGGCTTCCAGAGTGGACGGTCGGGTTACGGTCTCTTTGCAGAGCGTTCTGAAGCCTTCTTTGTCGAGAAGGCGCATATGAGTCGAAAGCGGCTCGCGATTTAAGTGCCATGATCGCTTTCCACGAATGAGGGCCCATTTCAGATCGGAATAGGACCAATGGCCGTTCCACTCCGCTGCACACCCATGACACCTGAAGTCGACCACATGGGACATGAAAGCTCCGGGCTTCAACCACCGCCTCATGGCGTTGTATGCTTCGCTCAATTCGTCTACATGCTCTAGCACTGCCTGCGAAAACAGCATGTCAATCGTCCCGTCCTCGATCACGGTCGCGTCCAGCCAAGGTGCCCGTAACTGAACAACCCCTGCCTGCGAGGCGCCGTGCAGCGCCGCCTCGATCTCGCGTATCCGGGTGTCGGATATGTTTACGGCCCTGTTCGTAATTAGCTGCTCGGGGAACCGATAGCTTTTCAGCTTCGGGAACACATCGGGAAATTCAGCTTCGTCTGGAATATCGGCGCGCTGGCCAAACAACTCAGCTAGTTCATGAAGCACTTGGATATTTCGCTCCGCTGTGACGTGCGAGATGAAGTCAAGCGCATAGTATTTGGAAGCTCCCGACAGGAGTGCTGCAATCCCGGTCCCCAGCGAGTCGCCCGGTCCGAGTTCTGCGATGACCTGAGGTCTCGTATCAAGCCCGCTTTCTGCCGCTTTCACGAGATGCCTTAGCCAGACGCTGTAGCAGTATCGGGCCGAGATTGTGCCGCCCGTTCCTTTGTCCCTGCGAGCAAGATAGTCCCTGACAGCTGGGATTGCTGTCACGCCCGGCACGAATGTCGCTGCATTGAAAACAATAGACCGCGTGCTGTACATCTTGTCGCCTCCAGGTTCATCGACAAACCCGAGAAATTCCTGACAAAGTATCGCGACCAGCGCGTCTGAGCGTCAAGAAAGATCGCCCGCCATATTTTGGCGACGTAGTGGTAAAAAGGGGGTACCACCCTTACGCTGTGCCCGAGCAGGTACAGACGGTGATCGGCGAGGACGTGTCGGAGCGCCTGGACGTGACGCCGGCGAAGTTCCGGGTAATCGTGACGCGCCGCCCGAAATACGCCTATCGCGATCGCGACGGCGTGATTCAAGCGCCAGCGCCGTCTCATCTGATCGAGAGCGGGCTTGCGCGAGCTGAGGGGCCGTTCGGCGGAGAACCACTTCCCCCGCTCGGCGATCCAAAGCTCCTCCAAGCCGATACTTCCCTGCTTGCGCCTAGCCATTGCGCGATCTACTGGTCTGGGCTTCTGGTGGCCGAGAATGGGTAATCCGAAAGGGTCGAGCTACGGACCGGTTCAAATAGTATGCTGCTAGGGTGTGAGTTTAGATGCCATGCGTTGACGTCCTCTCATTAGGGAAATCTTCTCAAGAGCAAGTGCGGAATTTCCGGTATCTGGGAGCGTAATGGTTGCAGCCTGCAAGATCTGAAAAGGCGGGCGTCTGCAATGCTGGCTTGCTCAACCAAACTGCACTGTCGTCCGGCCCGCGGTAGCTCAGGGTTTGCGTCAGGAGGAGTGGGTAGTGAGTAGCATGGTTCAAGAAGAGGGACAGAGATTCGAGTTTGGGAATAACTGGCACCACTTCATTCAAAAGAATTTCGGTCCCGAGAGGGTGCGGATTTCCAAGAAGCACCTTCTCGATTTTATCGAACGGGACGATCTGAAGGGGCTAACGTTCCTCGATATTGGATGCGGAAGCGGACTTCACTCCGTTGCCGCCCTAGAAGCGGGCGCAGTATCGGTTCGTGGCTTTGACTATGACGCGAATTCAGTCGCTACGAGCCGATACGTGCAGGCTCAGGTAGGCAATCCCTCTAATTGGACCGTCGAGCAAGGCTCCGTCCTTGACGACACATTTGTGAATAACTTGGGGGCATACGACCTGGTCTATTCATGGGGGGTTCTGCATCACACCGGAGACGTCTGGCATGCAATTCGCAATGCCGCAGGGTGCGTTAGGCCCGGTGGTATGTTTTATGTCGCGCTCTATTCAGCGGATGCTCAAGTCAACCCGCCGCCGGAATTCTGGCTCGACGTTAAGCAAAAGTATGTTACGGCGGGATGGCTGAAGAGACGCTACATGGATCTTTGGTACGTCTGGCGCTTTCAGATGCGCTATAATCCGCTGCGGCTACCTCTGTGTCTGTGGAGGATGCACGAATACAAAAAGAATCGCGGCATGAATATGTTTACGGATATTCGTGATTGGCTTGGCGGTTGGCCGATGGAATTTGTCTATGACAAAGATGCCGTCTCCTTTTGCAAGGAGCTCGGTTTCAGCTTGCAGAGGATGGCGACCGGTGAGGCGAACACGGAGTTCTTGTTCATAAGGTCGGCCTCGCCTAAGTGAGGGCAAATCATGAGTGGGGTGCTCTCTCATTATCACTCGTGTCTTCAGGTAAGGTAAGATCGGCGTTACAGCGGGCGGCATCGGGTAGACTTCGCTCTGTTCGAAGAGGGCGGGTTGGAGGGCAAGGCCTCCAGTTGTGATAGGTGGCGTGTTAAACGTTGATAACGCGCCACCTGGGCGTCAACCATTGTCTCAAGGCCGTACTTGGCGGGTACAGCAGTCCAAGCAACCGCCGCTTTCGAGGCGGCGCTATCGGAAAGTGAACAAGTGCTTGAGCCAACTTGGCTGCATTGCAAGGAGGCACGAGAGCGCCCAGATTTGGTGGTTGCGCCCAGGGCTCGCCTAGCGAGACCGAACACTGGACCACCCGGAGTTAGAGTTTTGCGGCTGGGATCACGTTGGCGGGCTGGATGACGTCGACGTGGTTTGCAGCAAAATCGGCGGTCGATTGCCGATCGTCCCGTGGGGCCGTTCTTCATTGTAGTATCTGCGCCAATTCCCCACTTTTTCCTGGGGGCGTCCGCAAGGGACAGGAACCAATGGGCGTTGAGGCATTCGGCCCGGAAGCGACCGTTGAAGGCTTCGATGAACGCATTGTCGGTGGGCTTGCCAGGCCCGGACAACACTAGGCGGAGAATACGCAGTGGGTCTGACTCTGCTGAACGGGCGCCGACGGCATTATGGGTGCCCCGCCAGAGGAGCATCCGAGCTCCTCTGGCCTCTTTCGGCGGCATGGGCTGACAGGCACACATTCTCCAAGCATACCATCCGGCTCCGCTGGGTCGAGACCGGCTGGATTCGGCCGTGGCGCGCGATCTCGCGGCGCCCATGGCGGCCCTCGACCCCGGCGACAGTTCAACCTCTTCGATCGCGTGGTCGACTGCATTCTGAATAGCACTCAGCTTGGCCGCTCGCTAGTATTCGTTGGCGAACACGCGACTCGGTACGAGCTCCGGGGCCGTTCGGCGGAGAACCACTTCCCTCGCTCGGCGATTCAAAGCTCTCCATGCCGATTGACGTCCCGCCTTAGCGCTTACCATATTCCGCGATCTGCTGGTCTGGGCTTCTGGTGACCGAGGAGGGTAATCCGAAATGGTCGAGCCGCGGACCGGTTCAAAATACTATGCTGCTAGAGTGTGAGTTTGGATGCCATGCGTTGACGTCCTCTCATTAGGGAGCTCTTTTCAAGCATGTGCGGAATTTCCGGTATTTGGGAGCGTAATGGTTGCAGCCTGCAAGATCTGAAAAGGCGGGCGTCTGCAATGACGCAAACCCTGAGCCACCGCGGGCCGGACGACAGCGGAGTTTGGCTAAGCGAGCAAGCCAGCGTTGCCTTCGGGCAGCGTCGCTTGGCAATTATCGACTTGTCCCCAATGGGACATCAACCAATGGTCTCGGCCAACGGGCAATATACAATAACGTTCAACGGTGAAATCTATAATTTCCGAGAGCTGAGGAGCGAATTGGAGCGTCGCGGAGTTCGGTTTCGCGGGCATTCAGATACAGAAGTTATTGTTGAAGGCTTCGTCCAATGGGGCCTCAAATCGACCATCGCCCGCTTGAACGGGATGTTCGCAATCGCAGCGTGGGACGCCGGAGAGCGCCAACTGTTCCTAGCTCGTGATCGAATGGGCGAAAAGCCGCTTTATTGGGCGATCTTCGATGGACTAGTTTTGTTCGGATCAGAATTGAAGGCGCTGCGCGCTCATCCCGGCTGGAAGCCAAGTCTCAATCGTGGAGCGATCGCCGCCTTTCTTCGGCATGCTTATGTGCCGGGTCCATTCACGATCTATGAAGATGTCTACAAACTGCCGCCCGCCGGGTTCGTCAAAATTGCGAGCGGCGGCGGCCCCGAAGTGGGTGCGTACTGGGATCTGGCCGGTGTTGCTTCGCACGGGCAACGCAATACGCTTCGATCCGATGAAGAGGGATTGGTCGATGACCTCGAGGCGTTGCTGTATGATGCAGTATCGCGCCGCATGATAGCGGATGTTCCGCTTGGCGCGTTTCTGTCGGGCGGCTATGACTCATCTACTGTCGTCGCACTGATGCAGAAAGCTTCTCTGAGACCAGTCAGGACGTTTACCATCAGCTTTGAGAACCCGGCATTCGACGAAGCGAAACACGCTGAGGCTGTCGCGCGACATCTTGGGACCGACCATACAACGTTTCCTGTTAGCGGCGCTGACGCTCTCGATGTGGTGCCGAAGTTGGCCGAGATGTATGACGAGCCATTCGCCGACCCCTCCCAGATCCCGACCCATATTGTTTCCGCGTTGACGCGAAAACGCGTCACGGTGGCTCTGTCAGGAGATGGTGGAGACGAGTTGTTTTCCGGGTACCACCGGTATCGATGGACGGAGAACGTTTGGCGACCGGGTGCGAAGATGCCGCTTGCGCTCCGCCGCCTCGTGTCTTCAAGCATTCGCACTGTGCCGCCTAGCACTTACAACAGCATAGCGCGCTATGTACCATACTTTCGGCGCGTGCCACAGGTTGGCCAAAAGGCCCACCGGTTGGCGCAAATCCTCTCGGATTCATCGGTCGATTCCATGTACTATCACAATATCTCGCACCACCAAGATCCAGAGATTCTTGTGAAGGGGTCACAAGAGGTACGGACGGCCTGCTGGGGTCAAGACCTCAAGGTCTTCTTGCCCGATCCGGTGGACCGTATGCGCTACCTGGACATGTGTACGTATTTGCCCGATGACATCCTGACCAAGGTTGACCGAGCCTCTATGGCTGTCGCTCTTGAGGTGCGCGTTCCGTTGCTCGACCATCGCGTGGTTGAATGGATGTGGAAGCTGCCGACATTTCAGAACGCGCGTGCCCCGCGCCCCAAACACTTGCTCCGGCGAGTTCTGGCGCGCCATGTGCCCGATCGTTTGGTCGAGCGCCCGAAAATGGGGTTCGGGGTTCCGCTCGCAGATTGGTTGCGCGGCCCGTTACGGGATTGGGCCGAAGACCTGATGAACGAAGCTTGCCTGAGCGCCGGTGATATTTTTTACGTCGAGGCCATTCGCTCGCTCTGGGCCGAATTCTTGAGTGGAGATAATGAGCGGTATTTCCTCATTTGGAATGTTCTAATGTTTCAGGCGTGGCATCATCGATGGGGCGTTGCGTCGGTGGCGGACACCGGAACAAGACGCTTTGCATCCCTTTTGAATTGAAGAAATGGCGATGACACCTCTATCGTTTGTGTCAGACTCCAGCAGGGCGTGCGACCTTACACGAGCGCTTTTGACGTTGGCGTCCTCTGTAGTCTCTAGGGAGCCCTCTGTGGAGAACCGCCGATGCGATTCCTGACAATGTCAAATGCACATCGTCAGATATGCGGGCATAGCTACTCGAAAGTCGCCGAACTGCTATTCATATTGCGGTCCCATTAAGCTCGGGGTGTCAAGGTGCGAATTCTCTCGATAGATTTTTCCATTCCCTATCTATTGAAGGATGATAACTATCCGATCGGCGGCTGGGCCGTCCAACTTTCAATATGGCTTCGCGCGCTTGAAAACGCCGGTCACGAAGCCGCTCTCCTTACCTGGAAGGGTGCTTTGGCCCATGTAGGTTCGGGCCAGCAAATCAAACTTATCGAAACCTATGATCCCGCGCGCGGGGTGCGGATTGCGAGGTATTTCTACTCATATATCCCAAAAATATTGGCAGCCGCCCGCGCCTATCATCCAGATATTGTGATCCAAGGCGTATGTGGGGTCAATACCGCCATCATGGCTTTCGTCGCCGGCCAACTAGGGATTCCGTTCGTTCACCGCGTTGTCAGCGACATGAACGTCGATGAACGATGCAAAGCCGCGCTTCGATTTGATGAATGGTTAGCTTATTCTTGGGCTCGGCATCGAGCAGCCGCATTTCTCTGTCAAAATGAGTATCAACGCGAAAAATTGGCCGCGCTTTTTCCAGGCAAGCCTATACACGTCCTTCATAATGCCGTTGTCGTAGCAGAGGACGCGCCCGCTCCTTTGCCGCGCGCAGAACGCAGATATGTCGCCTGGCTTGGTGTCTTCCGCAATTTTAAGAACTTGCCATTGCTGTTTCGAATCGCCCAGGAACTTCCGGCCGTCAAATTCCGCGTGGCAGGGATGCCAGAGCGAGATGTTGATCAATCGACGCTGGACGCCGTGAATGGCCTCCGCCATCTGCCAAACGTGGAACTGGTTGGCTATGTCCGGCGGGCAGACGTTCAACAATTTCTATCAGAAGCGACGATGCTTCTCAGCACATCGGATTTCGAGGGCTTCTCGAACGTGTTCCTGGAGGCTCTCGCCGTGGGCACACCTGTCGTGACGCGCCGGCAAGTCGATCCGGACTCGATCGTCATGCGTCATACCCTTGGCGCATCGGCTGAGGACGAGTTGACACTTTCCCAATCCGTGAGGGCATTCTGGGACATGGACGCGAATGAATACAACGCGCTCGCTCGACGATGTCAGATCTATGTTAAGGCCAATCACTCGCCGACGGCAAAAGCTCGCGAGTTAATTGCGGCTTTGACGCCTCTTGTCGCTAAGTCAAAACGCCCAGGGCAACCAGTTTGAATTGGCCCACTCGAAGTGGAAGTGGACCCATTTCAACGAAATGTTCTACAAGCAACGAAGAATTTCCTTCAGCACGCTAACCGACTTTGACAACAGCGTATGCCGCCGTGATGCTCCGACTACGACGACAATGCAGAGGGGAGGACAAGAATGATGATGGTTCCGCACGGCGAGACTAGATGTCGAGAGTTCATTGCATGGTGAGATCCGCAGGCCCACGATGAGTGCATCTTTGGACCATAAGGGCCCGCCTTATCATCTCACGTTGCCGCAATCGGTCGCGCAAGCTGGAACATTTTTCTTTCTGTTGTTTGTGTTCATGTGGCCCTTCCAGCGCGTACCATTTCTGACGAACAATTTGTTCGAGATCCAAGGGCTTAAACCCTTCAACTTATTATCAGCAGTAGTCTTGGGTTATCTGGTGTTCGACACTGCGCCCCTACATGCGACCGACAAAATCGAACGAACATCCATCAGAGTTTTTCTCCTGTACTTCGCAACTTTTGCCATCGCCCTCATTCGATCAGTTCCAAACGCGCCCCTTTTGCATAGTCGCTTCCCTGATTCATTTCCAGAGTCCTACTTTGACTTTGTACTATCGGCTTGCATTGTGCCGATCTTTTACACTCTATCCTTCCTGTTTACCCTTAAGCGTATGTGCTCCTTTCAGGAGCTCGAGAGGATCACGACGGTGGTCTGCCTTTCGATACTATTGCTATCAATCGCTTTTGTCGCGGTCGTGCTGATGAATCCGTCCGTTCTGCTTTCAGGTCACGCGAGCGGAATAACTGAGAGCGACCGGAATGAAATGGCCCGGTTGTGCACAGCGTATTTTGGACTCCATTACAATGTGATTGGAAGCATGTACATTTCTACTGCACCCTTGTTGCTCTATCGAGCTCTCACGCGCGGCGCTCTCTGGATCGCACCCCTGTGTCTATCGCTCCTGGCGGTTCTTCTCCTCGGGTCACGAACCGCGCTTCTCACGGTAGTAGCTTCGTGTTCCATGTTTCTGATCCTGCGGCGCAGGTTTGTCATTTTAGTTCTTGGTGCTGCGGCGGCTGGCGTTACATCGTTGGTGTGGATCGGACCAACCGTTGATGCTGTTTTTTCGATCGGGTTTGGTAAGAGTTCCAGCGTCTCGGCCGATGCTTTGCTGACGGGCCGAGTTGATAACCTTTGGGGTCCGCTGCTAGAGGAATGGACGAGCAATATCGGCCTGTTCCTGTTTGGCGCTGGTCGCTACGGAGTGGCGACGAGCCAACTTTGGGACACAGGAGCCCTGATACAGGTCAACGTAGCGCATAACGCAATTGTCGAATTCTTTCTTGATTGCGGGGTGATTTTAACCGGTGTGCTTCTAGTTTTCCTTCTCGTTGGAATAGCTACCGCCTGGCGAGTTGGGCGAAGGTTGAATAGTGACCTATATTGGGCTCTGTTCGCGAGCATCTTTGGTCTTGGAATTAGTATGGCGACTGGGCGTGACATCCTTCCAACAATTGACAACATGTATGCATTTCCGATGATTGCGATGATGATCAACTTGGCGCGGTTGCGGTATCTCGCGAGCCAACCGGCGCCGCGTGAATGATTGTCTTGCAGACAACCCATTGCGCCGAGCCATACCAAGCTTGGGCCGCCGTAACTCTTGGCAACGATCCGCTGTTTTTCTTCCAGTGTGCAACACCGGCTAGCGCCCGTTGCCACTACTTCCAGCCGGGAGACCTTCGACATAGCCGTATGGTCAGTCATACGCCTATGTCTTCACTCTACGTCACATTCCGCAGTATACGTCCGCTGAAGGCCGCCTTGTCAACTAAGGCGCGGTGTTGAGAACTGTCCTTATGGATGATGAGGTCAGTGCCCAAGGCGGGCGGCTCGAAGGGAACGCGCTCGAAACCGTCGTCGGCAGGCTGCCGGAGCCTCGGATGGCGCGTTTCGAACCTGTCGATACCACGCCGCATCCACGAGGCATCCCGATGATCTGTTTGCCTGCATCGAGGTCGGCGCCTACCGACAAGAACTGCAAGATCTATGTCGATGCGCCGTCGAAAGATCGTAAGCGCCAAGCTGCGGCCGTTCAGGCTTTGAAGTGCCAGGGCAGAGGGCATCGATCTGGGAGGTCGGAGAGCCCCGCGCGATCCGTTCGAGAGTCTGAGTGAGCCAGGCATGCGGATCGACGTCATTCATCTTTGCCGTCTGCAGCAGAGTGGCGATGGTTACCCAGGTCCCGGCCACCGCCGTGGCTGCCCGCGAAGAGCGCATTTTTCCTCGTAATTGTTTGTGGGCCTTATTGCCCGCTCGACGATGTTCGAGTCGATCTCGAAGAACCCGCACAGCAGGCGGGAAGGGCGGCGCTGACCTGCAGGTCCGCCCTCGCGGGGAGAGCCGGTTTGCGGATGATAAAGATGATGTCGCTGTGATCGGAGCTCAGGCGGCCCAGGGACAGGACCTGAAGCGTCTTCATGTACGCTTCCACCGGCCTGTTTTTGAGCGTGTCGGCAAGCATCCCGTATTCGGCGGCCAGGACCAGTCCGTTCTCTGCGCAGAACGCCCGAATGCCTTCGCGCGACACCGCCTTGTCGTAGGTGACTGGGTAGGGGCCATAGCCCGGCTTGCCGGCGTTCTTCTGTCCGCGAATCAGACGATAGTAGAGCAGGTGAATCCAGTGCGGCGTCATCCTGGCGGTGAAGCCGTGTGCCGAATAGGGGTCGGGGATCATGATGATGATCAGTCCGCCCGGCTTCACCCATCTGTTGAAGTTCTCCAGGACCTGTTGCGCCCCCGGCACGTGCTCCAGGACGAAGGAGCTAAAGATGACGTCGAAGGTCCGATGACCGAAATCGGCCGTGCGCAGATCCCCGACGACGGCTTCGTGGAGGTCCTTCGTTTCGTCGCGCCGGACGCGAAGGGCTTCGGGGTCGAGGTCGATGCCGGTCAGCACATGGCCGCCATCGCCGATGTCGAGGTACCACCTCGGGCCGCAACCAGCCTCGAGGATCTCAAGACGCTTGCTAGGATCCTTCATCGAGCGGATCTCTCGGGACATCACCTGCATCGCGTGATCCCAACCGTTCGTCAGCGGAATCCGGGTTCGTGCTTTCATCGACTTGGCTCCCTAGGCGCAGGCTGCCTTCCCGTCCGGCAGGCCTCTCCGGGGCGGCGCCTCAGCAGGGGCGTTCTGCCCCCGCGACCTGGGCAACAGTATACGGAGGATCTGGTTAAACGCACTTGTCCTACCCTCAAATTCGCCTCAAGTGCCGGCCATTTCGGATTACCCCGTCGGCCTCCCGTGGATTTCGCGTTATCATCGACCCAATCGACCAGCGAAGCCGAGGCTCATTGCGCAGACATCCATGATGCATCGAGGGCCTCTATCAGACGGAGCGGCCGGCGCGTGCCGGCGTGCTCAGCCTGCCGGCCGACGAGGCGCCACTCTTCGTTCCGGTGGTGACGGAGCTGCGTAGCGCTGGGCCGGGCACGGAAGCGGCCGCACGGAGCTCGACAACGATCAGCATCGAGATTGGCGGTGGCAGCGACGCGCGTGGAGCGCGACGCTGCGATCGCAAAGTGCGACGCTGCGATCGCCGCGCGCGACCATGCCCTGTCGCAGATGGATCGGCAGCGCCGCCTTGCGGCAGCTGCAACGCGTAGTTCGGCCGCCGCTCGGAGAGGCTCGATCCGGAACAACTCCTGTTGGCGGTCGAGGACATCGAGCAGGCCCTTGCGGGCGACGAGGCGGCTGAGGACAGGAAGGACCCTGCGGGCGCACGCAATAGCGCTGATAAGCGCCGCGCCGATCGTGGCGCACTTCCGGCCCACCCACCGCACATCGACGTGACGATTGCGTCCGAAGATACCAACTGCCCCTGCTGCCGCGCGCCGATGCATGTGATCGGCGAGAGACGCCGAAGCGGCTCGACCTCGTCCCGGCGCAGTTCCGCGTGATCGTCGCTCATCGTCCCAAATATGCCTGCCGGGCCTGCACGGACGGCGTGGTTCAGGCGCCGGCGGTGGAGCGGCTGATCAAGGGCGGGCTGCCGACCGAGGCGATGGTCGCCTACGTGCTTGTCGCCAAATATGCTTGGCATCTGGCGTTCTATCGGCAGGCCCAGATCTTGCTCGTGTAGGGCATCGACATCAAGCGCGCCGTGCTTGCGTTCTGGGTGGGCTATGCGGCCGAGAGCTTCATCCGCTCTGGCTGCGGCTGCGCGAGATTATCCTGATCGCAGGCAAGATCGCGGTCAACGAGACCACGGGCACCGGTGCTGGATCCCGGCCGTGGCCGCACCAAGAAGGCCTTCTTTTGGGCGATCGCGCGTCGGCGGGGCGGATGCCGATCGTCGGTGAAGCTGGCAGTCTTCACCCCGAACCCGTGAGGCGCACTGGCTTTGCATTTGCCGATGCTTCAAATTGATGATCTGGTCGAACCCCGTCCGGAAGAGGTCGCTTGATCCTGCCATCCTCTGCGCTTGGACTAGTTTTCTGCTCGCTGGTGCGGATGCGATCAGACAGGCTGCGCAGCATTCCTATAGCGATTCCAAGAAGCAGCCCTCCAGCGACCGCTATTCCAAGCACGCTTCTAGGTTTTGGCGAAGTTGCCCGCAAAGGAGGCGACGCCCCGTTGACGACACTCGCCTCAAACACCGGCGAGGCTTGTTGTTGTGTCGCTTCTGCCTTACGCAGCACGTAGCGAAAATTATCATAGGCGCTTCTTGATGATTCCGCAGCGGCTGCCAATTTGTCGATGGTAGCAGCTGAATCCGCTGGCTCTTTCCGATTCTTACTATAATCCTCCAATGCCTTTTGGGCAGCCAATGCTTGAGTGCTCAATTCGTTCAGTCGATCCTTAACCCATTTCTCCTCTTGCAAGCCGCCCTTGTCCATTTGACGGGTAATATAATTCTCTGCAACGGCGTTTAGTATCTGCGCCGCTCGATCAGGATCTCTGGAGTCGAAGGTAATCTCGACAAGATACGTAGGGCCGACACGCTTGGCCGAAAGCTTGCGTTGGAACGGTTCCACGGCATAGCGCGCGGCGCTATCTTCCGTCTGCGGTCTACTCCAGCCGAGCAGCCGGGATATCATGCCGCCAACTTGGCCAGTCACAAATTCCCGGTCTTGAGCAAGACCGAGCTTCTCGATCACGGCGCTAGCGATGGCCTCAGACTTTATGATTGCGATCTGGCTTTCCATAACCGTTGACACCGCCGAAGCGTCCACAAGGGTCGCCTTCGAGTTTACGATGAGTAGCGCCTTGGCGGTAAACGTCGGTACCGCGGTGATGAGGTAGAGTGCAGCAACGCCAAGCGCCGCGAAACATGTAAGCGATATGATCGGTACATTTCGTCGTATGAATGCCAGCACGGCCAGCACTTCTGCCAGCGACACGACCGGCCCTGGACGAAATTCAGGAGGCCTATCGTCGCGATTATCGGTCCTGTTGTTCTGCAACATTTTCCTACCAACCTGATAGTGTATGCTCAAACACGTGCGGCAAGTCGCGTGGCTTCCATCTTACGCAGCACGTAGCGAAAATTATCATAGGCGTTCTTGGACGATTCCGCAGCGGCACCAAGCTAAATCAAAGGTCGACTAGTAGGATGTGCAGCAGACGGAAAGGCGTCAATAGGCATTCCAATACTCCTTTCTGGAAAAGAGGGGCATGACTACGATTTTGAGCTCGAGAAGGAGTGACCAGTTGTCGATATGAATCCCGGTGGCGATTGCTCTAGCGGAAAAATGCAAGCAGTGACTCGGGTCTCCCATGAGAATGATGCGCCTGGCGTCTATCAATCCTGATGCAATGGCAGGCTGTAGTAATGAGAAGCATATTGCCCGTATGCAGAGGACCGTAAGGAGGACACTCAAAGCTTGGGCTATGACAGTCGCGCGCGAGTAGTCTTCTGAGATTTTCAGAAGGAACATCGTCGAGAGGAAGAAGGAGAATGCGAAGAAGACGCCGCTGGCGCCGCTCCATAGGAACACGTGCCGGGGCTGCGTCTGGATCCGGGAATACTGCTGGAGCCCTATGAAAGCGAGCAACTGCAATGTGGAAATCAGAAGGGATTCCTGGATGTATTTGGCGGCGCCGGGCGAGTCCAGCAGGATCTGCCGATGATAGAGGACGGCTGCGGAACAAGCCGCAACCGCTACCAGTAGGAATTCGGTACCTGTTGCCAATACTAATAGGGCAGTCAATCGGCTCTTACCAACGCGTCTGCCGCCAGCGACCGACTGCGCCGCAAGCCTGGTAGAACCCGGTGAATTGATAAAGTACGCATAACTCACCGGTCACTCCCAGCCAGACCATTCCGTCTCCCCAGCAAAACAGTAACATTCCGTCACTGGGTGGGATTGGCTATCAATGGGTAGGGTATGAGGGGTAACTACGATGGTCGATTGAGCCGCGGCAGTGCGGGGCTAAATTCTTGAGAAGCAATTCACTCTAATGCTCATCCCGATGGCTGATGGGAATGCAGTTTTGCGGATTCGCCCGTCTGGACGGTTGCTCGGACGGGAGTGACGTCGACGCGCTTCCGCGAACAGATCTGAAGGACTTCATCTCGTGACCACGTTCCATATCGAAGTCTTAGGCAACAACCTGCGTCGTTGCATCAAGTGGGGCTTGGTGGCTGTTGGCCTGACAATTTCCGTCACTCAAGCAAGGGCCGAATATCGAGTAAGCATCGGAGATGTACTGGAGGTCGCGGTGGCGGGGGTGCCGGATCTACGGCATCGTGCTGCCGTCCAAATGGACGGCAGCATTTCGTTGCCGCTGGTTGGAATGCTCCCAGTAGCCGGCCTTTCCGTGCCGCAGATCCGGGCCAACATTGGGGCGGCACTGGCTAGCAAGGTGTTTCGACAGAGGACTGCGGATGGTCGCGAGGCCGTCATCGTGATCGACGCGAATGAGGTCACGACGACCGTGGCGGAATACAGGCCCGTATACGTAAACGGGGACGTGTCGAAGCCGGGTGAGTACCCCTACCGTCCATCCATCACCGCACGCCAGCTCATAGCTGTGGCGGGCGGCTACGACATCATGCGTAACAGAATGAACAACCCGTATCTCGAGTCAGCAGACCTGAGAAGCGAGTATGGATCGCTTTGGACGGAGCTCGCCAAAGAACAAGCGCGCATGTGGCGCATCAAGAGCGAGCTCGGAGAGGCGTCGCAGATCAATCCAGGCATGCCAGCGGACGGGCCCACGGCTCGATCGGCGATTTCGGAAATCCTCAATGCAGAAACGGAATATTTGAAGACGAAGCAGAGCGACTATCAGCAGGAGAAGGCGTTCCTTCAGCGCGGAGTTCGACAGGGGGACGACGAGGTCCGCGTGCTCTCAGAGCAGCAGAAGAAGGATGAAGAGGGACTTCAGTCGGACGTCGAAGACCTGCAAAAAACGACCGAGCTCTTCGGGAAGGGTTCCTTGGTCAGTACTCGCGTTACGGATGCGCGGCGCGCGGTGCTGCTGTCAGCAACCCGGAAGCTGCAAACCTCCGCGCAACTACTGCAGGTCAAGAAGCAGCAGGACGAGCTCGCCAGAAGGCTCGCGAAGCTCGACGATCAGCGTAGGCTGGATCTGCTCCGTGAGTTGCAAGACACCAGCGTAAAGCTCAACCAAATTCGCGAAAGGCTGCAGAGCGTCGGCGAGAAGATTCAGTACACTGCGATGGTTCGATCACAGCTCGTACGAGGAGCCGGAAGTAAGCCGGACATTGCGATCATCAGAAAAGGCGAGAAGGGGCCGGAACGGATTGTTGCAAGCGAAGATACCGAATTGCAGCCGGGTGATACCGTCGATGTCAGCCTGCGATACCAGGATGGTCCTGACGCGCCTTCCCGAAGGCTAGGCAGCAGTTCTTCAACTATCCCATTAGTGATCGGCCGGACCGAAACGACCGGGGGCGATTCGCTGCGCGAGATGGCTTCGGAACGTAAGGGCGCTTCGTCTGGGAGGTGACTGGCGACGCTGCTGGTACAATGTAGCGTCGGCCTATTCATTTCGAACGGAGGTCCATGTGAACTCCTTTGGTCCTCGGTCCTGCTATGATGAGGGAAAGCGTTGCGCCGAAATGTGAGACATTACACTACATGAATGCGCAAGGCAGACGCCCCTCGCGACTTGGTGGCGAAGCGATCAAATCGCATCTCAAGGACAGGCACTAACATGCGCATCGCGATGATCGGAACGGGATATGTAGGGTTGGTGTCAGGTGCCTGTTTTGCCGATTTCGGCCACCAGGTCATCTGTGTGGACAAGGACGCCGGCAAGATCGATGCTCTGCGCCAGGGCGAAATCCCGATTTTCGAACCCGGGCTCGACGCGCTGGTCGCCACCAACGTCAAGGCCAAGCGGCTCGATTTCACTACGGACCTGACCGCGCCGGTCGCCGAAGCCGACGCCGTGTTTATCGCGGTCGGTACACCGTCGCGCCGCGGCGATGGTCACGCCGATCTCACTTACGTCTATAGCGCCGCGCGCGAGATCGCGGCAGCGCTATCCGGCTTCACTGTGGTCGTTACCAAATCGACCGTGCCGGTCGGCACCGGCGACGAGGTCGAGCGGCTGATCCGCGAAGCCAATCCTCGGGCGGATGTGGCAGTTGCTTCCAATCCGGAATTTTTGCGCGAGGGCGCTGCGATCCGCGACTTCAAATTCCCCGATCGGATCGTGGTCGGCACCTCGGACGAACGCGGCCGCAAGGTGCTTGGCGACATCTACCGGCCACTGTCACTCAACCAGGCGCCGATAATGTTCACGGCGCGGCGCACGGCTGAACTGATCAAGTACGCGGCGAACGCGTTCCTCGCCACCAAGATCACCTTCATCAACGAGATCGCCGATCTTTCCGAAAAGGTCGGCGCCGACGTCCAGGAAGTCGCGCGCGGCATGGGGCTCGACAACCGCATCGGCACGAAATTCCTGCACGCCGGACCGGGTTTTGGCGGTTCCTGTTTTCCCAAGGACACCCGCGCGCTGGTCGAGATCGCGCAGGACCATGACGTGCAGCTGCGCATCGTCGAAGCCGTGCTCGGTGTCAATGAGGTCAGAAAGCGCGCGATGGCGCGCAAGGTGTTGAACGTCGTCGGCGGCCTGCGCGGCAAGACGGTCGCGGTGCTCGGCCTTACCTTCAAGCCGGATACCGACGACATGCGCGAGGCGCCGTCGATTCCGGTGGTGACGGGGCTGCTCGACATGGGCGCCAAGGTGCGCGCGCACGATCCGGTCGGCATGGAGGAGGCGCGCAAGGAATTGCCTGACATCGAGTATTGCAAAGATCCTTACGCTTGCGTCCGCGGCGCCGATGCGCTCGTGATTATCACGGAGTGGGCGCAGTTCCGCGCACTCGATTTGAAGCGCCTGAAGCGCGAAATGGCGCAGCCCGTGATCGTCGATCTGCGCAATATCTATCGACCCGACGATGTGGCTGCTCTCGGCTTCATTTACGACAGTATTGGGCGGCGCCGGACGAACCCGATTAACTTGGTAGAGGGCGGTCGAACTAAATCAGCACACAAGTCCGGCGACGACACGACGTTTGACGTCAACGCATTCCCGGCTGTGTAGGCGGCATTCGAGACACTCTGCTTGACCAAGCATCGCCCGGTCCCTTCGCGATTAAAGCGTCTCGCGACACTTGCCCCGCTGTTCTTGGTCTCAGCCGCAGCTTTGCTGTCACGGATACAGACACGGCAAATAGATCTTCCATCGATTATGTCGCTTTCGGCTATGCCGAGGGCATCGCACCAGCAGGCGTCAGCGGACGCTGCGGTTCAATGACCAAGGCGCGCAGGCGTAAACATCAATCCTTTGCCGCAGATGATCAACCCATCACGCCAATGGTCAGGCAGCCATGATGTCCCCCAGGCACCTGGATGAGAACAGAGATGCCACCACGGCCGACCGTCGTATTCGGCCGCGTAAAAAGCCACAGGAACCTCGAGCGGTGCCGGAAGATACCGCGTCATTGCGATTGAATAAGCGTCCCACAACGCGGGCGAAATCTCGCGCTCGGCGATCGCAATCGGCCCGCTCGCCGATGCCGCCGATGCCTTGGAGTATCGCTCCAGCTGCGCCATCTGTTCAAACGTCCAGCGCAGAAGGTAAGGCGAAACGATGGGCTTCATCGCCCCGAGGATCGCCCGCGGCGCGGGACGGGGGCTGACGGTCGGCCGGTCGACCATCGCAACCATATTAACCCTGTGGCCGGCTGCCATCAGCCAGGCGGGCTGCTTCGAACGCCACATGGCGCCGTTGCCGCCCGGGCGGAATGGATCGCTCGCCTACCTTTTTAGGATGAGCGGCAGGCGGTCGGCGGCCATCTCCTCGATCGACGGCGGGATCGGCTCCCCACGAAGACCGTGGGGATCGATGGAGATGATCGGGTAATTGGGCCCGAAAAGCTTTACCATCCGCCGCACACTCGAGTGGCCGCCGCTGGGAGATCTCCATTGAAAAAGTACAGCTGAGGCCGATCGCCACCGGCATGAAACTGGAAGAACGGCGGCGCCGGCGTGCCCGCTTGAAACGCCTGTCTGACCTTGTCTCCATCTGCCGGAGCCAAGATATTTGCCTTCGGCCACGCGAGCAGGGTCCAGGCATCGAGATCGTCCTTGGTTTCCAACCCTGCGATCTCGGCCAACAGCTGGTCCCTCAGGATTGCCGAGGCCTTACCCGACAGGACGGCCGCCGGTCACCGCCCTTGGGGGGCCTGTGGAGCGCTTTTGTCGTCGCCGGCGGCAGTCGGCCATTCGAACCGATCTTCGTTGCCGGCGGGCTGGTTTGCGGGCTTGGCTCGATCGTTTGAACGGCGAGGTCGGGCGCATCGAGGTCGTCCTTGCCGGCGATTCCCACCAACGTGAACAGGGCATAGCGCCGGGCATAAGTGAGGGCGGCGCCCATGCGGTGAGGGGCGGCCGAGTCGCTCGCCGGGCAGACCGGCCAGTCCGAAGACACCCACTCGCCGGAGGCGTGCACCAGAGTGGTCGTCAGTCTGATCAGTCCGGTTTCCCGATCGATCGCTGTGCTCTGGACCGTTGCGATCTCATGCTGGCCAAGGCATTTGCGAACGATGTCCAACCCCGATGCTAGCGGGGCATAGCGAAAGGTCCGCTGACCCTCCCGCGGAAACGGCGACCCGATGGTGGCGGCGGCGAGCTGAAGATTTCGGCACGATGAAACAATAATAGCTTTAATCCCAGGCTCAGATAGGCAGGAGCACGATTTCCGAATACAGCCTGTCGAGGTCGCCGGCCGCGAGCAGTGGGGAGCGGTAACAGGTGCGCAGCGGGACCAGCACGCCCTGTGGCCGGACCGGAAAGAGCCGCGCCTCCGCGACCAGCGCCGCCCCGTCCGCTGCCGGCGCAGGATGGCCAGCTTGACGCGCTCGACATGCCGCGACAGCAGATCCGATGCACTGCAATGCAGGATGTCCGAATAGGGGATCTGCACGGGCAGAACTGCCGCCAGTCCTCCCAGTCGGGCCCTCGTGGCGGAACGGAAACGGATCGGCGAGGTAGCCGTTGGAGCCTCCGGCGAAGACGCGAAACGAGGCCGCTCCGCTGTCGAGCACGCTCGCGGTGTCGGCGCTCCGCCACGCGATCCGCCAATTCCGCCCGCCCTCGCCATGTCGAGATACCTCATGGCCTTCGCCGCGACCATTCCGGCCGCGTGGGCGAACGGCGGCAGCGCGCCGCAGGACGCCACCACGGGCCCCGCCCGCCACGC
>NZ_LLXX01000046.1 GCF_001440405.1 Bradyrhizobium valentinum | reverse complement strand
CCATCAGGTTGGGTGGAAGACTTTCACTTCCGAGCTATTGAGCATGCCCGGCACACGACTAAACCGCTCGCGCGGTAGCTCGCTGCGGCGGTCAACACAGCCAACACGATAGCGCAACGGGACGTCCTGTCCTGAGATGAGGGGTTCGCGACCTTCACTCAAGACAGGAGCATCCCATGACCAACCAGGCCATGAGCCCATTGCGGCGGCGCATGATCGAAGACATGACGATCCGCAAGTTAGCGCCAAAAACCCAGCAAGGCTACATCCGTACTATCAAGGATTTTGCTATCTTCCTCGGCCGATCGCCCGACACGGCGAGCTTCGAGGACGTCCGACGCTTTCAATTGCATCTGGCGGCGAACGGCGCGCACATCCCGATTCTCAATCATACCGTAGCTGCGTTGCGGTTCTTCTTCAGGATCACGCTCAGGCGCTCCGATATCATCGAGCACACCACATTCCTCCACGAGCCCCGCAAGCTGCCGGTCGTGCTCAGCCCGGAGGAGGTGACGCGGCTCCTGGATGCTGCGCCGGGCCTCAAGTACAAGGCGGCGCTGAGTGTGGCTTACGGCGCAGGTTTGCGCGCCGCCGAGGTGATCTCGCTCAAGATCGGCGACATCGACAGCAAGCGCATGGTGATCCGTGTCGAACAAGGCAAAGGCCGCAAAGACCGCTATGTGATGCTGTCTCCGCATCTGCTCGAGTTGCTGCGTGCCTGGTGGAAGACAGCACGACCGCAGGGCTGGTTGTTTCCTGGCCGCGACCGCGTGCAGCCGATGACGACGCGCCAGCTCAATCGCGCCTGCCATGCCGCAACCTCTTGAGCGGGAGTCTGTTTTCCGGAGAGGACGACATTTGAGATTGCGAGCTTTTTGGATTTGAAGGCCGCAAAGCTTGCAATTTCATTTTTGCGATTCCCTCGAATCACGGGTCATGATTCCGTGGTCGCATCGGAGGGGACGATGCGACCCAAGGAACGACGGGACAGCGGACAGGCCGATCTTCTGCGCTCGCGGCTGTGGAAGTCTTCAATCGCGAGGAAGCAGAGCGGCGTACGATCGACTACCTCATCAAGAACCTGCACCTCGCGGCCACCGCTATCGAGGTGATCCAGAACGCCGCGCCCACTTTGCAGGCCGTGGACCAAGTCCATGCCACCTTGCAGCAGCGTATGACCGAGATCCTGCATGTCGACCTCTGGCGTCACGTTGGCCGCGGCTCTCTCACCATCAGCTTTATGAGCCGAAGGATGCGGCGCACGCGAGCGGGTCAGGAAGAGGTTGAGGATTTCCTGGACGAGCATGTGTTCGCTGAATTCCCCGGTTTCCGGATGTTCAGCCCGCGAGCTTCCCGACTGGCTGGCCGCGCCACTACATGCGCCAAGCGCCTGAGCTTCATCAACTTCGGCGATGAGTTGCAGGACCGCGTCCGCGAGATGACGAACGAGGATCAGGCAAAAGCAGCCCGGATGCTCTCGAAAGGCCTGGAGACGGCCAGGACAATCTTTGCGGATGCCGAAGAAATCCGCTCCGGCTTTGGTCCCATGAGCATCGCTAACCTGAAGGGCTGGACGAAGAACACGGGTTGTCCAGTACGGCTGCACATATCCGGCGACGACGGCAACTTTTACATCGGCGCTGATGAAAATCACGGGATGCGGATCGAACTGCCGCCGATGTTCTGGCGACGCTTCGGCGATCTGCCGAACATCGCCACACTGTCGAACTGGGACGAAGATTATTCCACTGGATGATCGTCATCCTCTGTCTGGAAATAGATGCCCATGCCGGTGAGTTCTACCGAGAACTCATTGCGCAGACTCAGAGCTTCTTCAGCCAATTTTTCCAATTCGTGAGCTTGCTGTTTGTACGCCATATCCTTGAGATTGGTGCGCGCAATGTGATGCACGTACCCACCCTCTGATTCTGGCATCCAAAGGCCATGGGCAACTCGCTGCCTATGGTCGTTTAGTTTCCTAAATCGGTTTATGAGCTTCTTCATTTCGCCGCGCTCTCCGAAGAGCACCACGGCAAGATTGCAAAGCGCCGCAACGTCGAAAGCTGCCGTAACCACATCTAAATGCTTCGGCTTGAGCGCAAGCTCTTCTCCAACCGCATAGCGTAGCGAATACTCAACCTGCGAGAACTCGTGCATGAAAAAGCCGATGGAGCGATAGGTCTTCTCCGACTCTAATTGCCACGGTTGAAAAAGCATTAGCCTGGTGCCGTCGATTTCAGCCTCGAAGATTTCGCCTTCATTGAGGCGCGGCCATTCATCCCGATATTTAGTTGCGGCTTGCGCTGAAGAAAACACCCTCGGCACGCCGTCCCAAACAACCCACACCGTAGCCATAGCTTTCTATACCCTTCAGTTGTTCAGTCTGACTGGTCGCTTAGTGTTTATGTAGAACGTAGGCAATCCGCATTTCAGTATCTTCAGAACCTACCCTAGGAGGTTGAAGAGACAAATGCTGGAAAGTGAATTTAAGCGGCCAAAATTGAAATTTGCTGGTGGGGAGGCGCGACAGAAAGGTCTCGCCGAGGCAATTGAATTCCTCTTGTCCTGTCCCGTCATTGAGTTTCAACGTCAACGGCAAGCAATATAGCGAGGTATCTTTTCAACAAGATGTACACCTTGTTTGCGCTAGACTATTCCCATCAACAATCTTCAAGGTGCATCGTCTCGCAACCCCATGAAGTCGCCAGTCGTTAGGGCTTAGACGTTGCTGGCGAAACGAGAACAACTCCATAGTTTTTCTGGTGAATGTGAGTGATAGCACCGCTACGCTCGTTGTCAGACCGTGGCTTATGAACAGAAAACGCGCCACGGATGAAGCGCGGCGCTTTTCCTGGCCACGATGCACTACATCTGCATCACGAACCTACCTATTGTCTCGCAGCTTGAGTTTCGTGCAATATGCTCGCTGGGGATAAGGAAATGGCCATGGCAGAAAAAGATCCAGAAAAGCAAGTCGAGCATTTCAAGCAGATGGTCCGGGCACGCTCCCGCATCCAACCAGAGCTGATCCAGCTTTTGGAATTCGTTCGCGAGTACCGGGAACACCTGGGGCCGTCGGTCTTCCTTCGCGTCTCTGGACTGTTAGCTAGTGCCGGTTTTTCACTTTGGCGGGCAGCATTTCTATTCCACCAAGAAGACGGCAAGCACCAGGTATACCTGGACAACGTCGATACCTTCGTTTCGAAAATCATATCGGACAATTCTATCGCGTTCTCCGACGACAGAAATACCTGGTCGCTATGGCACTACATCGGCGTTGCCCGAAGCAGCCTTCTTGAGGCTATGGTCCTCTTGTTCGGCGGTGTCGCAGAAAACCCGCGAAGCAGTACGATAAAGGCGCGGCTTTCCGATCCGCCGTCCAGGAAACGCCGCAGCTCAGTGGGACGCGCTTTTTGATGTGATGCAGTATGTCCGCGAAACGCTGACCTCGCGATTCGAGTTCGTCAGAACGTCTCCTAAACTCAACTAATGGATTGCGCCGATGGATCTTGCGAGGGCCAAAACAACGGAAACCGCTACGGCGCAGTTACTTTTGTTTGGTGGGAGCACCAGGGCTCGAACCTGGGACCCGATGATTAAGAGTCATCTACTCGTGGACGTCGCCCACGCGGCAGTGCAAATTCGGCATTGCTACCCAGGGGCGTTCGAGTAGATTTTGGCTCGGATCTGGGTCGAACTAATTCTCCGCAGCTACTTGCCGCAAAAAGCGCTCCTGACGTGCAGAAGTTTACAACGATGGCCGGAGTTCGTTTTGTTTATGACCACCCAATATCTGAGTTCAGCAACGGGTGATCGACCGCACTGGGCTCACTTATCGCTTCAGTAGGTCGCCAGCATCCACACCCAGCGCTCTTGCAAGCTTGCCGAGCATCGTGACCGAAGCACTGTAAGCGCTGGTCTCTAACTGGCTGATATAACTTCGATCCACTTTTGCTCGAAACGAGAGTTCCTCCTGACTCCAGCCCTTTTCATGCCGGAGCCGTCGAAGGTTCTTGGCAACAATATCTCTCATCCCGTCCATGAGAGACGGCATGCTTCTTGTTGAGCATACCCATCAATTGAGTATACTCAACAAACGTAATGGCAGAGGCAGCCCCCTATGAATCGCCCTGAGACGGTCCCGCTAGAGCCATTCGCAGAGATTACGAGCAATACCTATCGATTTGGATATCGTATTGTCGGGACCAGCAATTACGCGTTCGTGGTCGAAGTCCCCATCCCGATCGTCGAGCAAACGGTGCTAACTAGAGCAACATTGACCGCGAGAGTTAGTCCAGACGGCACAGTAACTTCTTCTATGATCATGTCTACGGGCAGCACACCTGATCTCCTCACTGCCGCCACGTCGATTGATGCCCTAGTTCAAAGGGCGGTAAATGCCGAAAATCTCCGTATGGAAGAAGCGACCGCGGCGGATCTGAGTACGTTTCTGCAACGGCTTGAGGATTCCGTCAGGCTGGTGAAATACGCCACCAGCCAGACAGGGAGCGAAACGAAAACCGCACTCAAAACTACTGACTGAAAAGCTTCCAGCTCCTCGCTTGGTCGCAAATGGCTGTTTTGCCATGTACAAAGGCATGCGCGTTCCTGGCCAGAGTTGACTTACGTGCTGGTTCCTTGGCCGAGATTTCCCCCACTTTGCCCCGATCCATTTCGGGTGCGCCGATTCTCAGGATTCCGAGAAGTGGGATTGGACGAATCCTTCGCGCCACCTGCCCTGCTCGCACGCCGGAAATCCACATCTCCATCAAGAAACGCCTCGAGTATAAACGGCACGAGATCGGCCACTTCTTCCCGGGTGCCATAGGTCTCGGCGTAGAAATCTGCGTAGTCGCGAAGCCGCGCTGCCAGATTCGGCGATAACGTTGTGCTGAGCTTGACCGGCGTGCGGTCGGGCAGTTTCGAAAGTTTCATTGGCATTATCTCGCCTTGGCCACCGTCTGCATGTCTTGATAAGGCTTCAGCACGAGATCCTTCGAAACAATCACACGCAGCGGCCAGCCTGGCCGCACCGTGATGGTCGGCTGGACATCGAGTTCACGCTCGACAAGTCGCTGACCTGCCCTATTGGTCGTCTGCTGAACGCTTTCGCGAAGCGCCTTGATCAGATCGCCTTCATCATTGCCAAGCGAGAGCTGGGTCCCAACGCCGAGAAGCGTCGCGAGGCCAATCCCCTTGAGCAATTGCCACGTATGGAAATCGACCTCATCCTCGAGGCCGGAGTATCCGGCGAAATCGGTCGCCGGAAGGTTCTCAATCACGATCGAACTGCCATTCGGCAGGATCAGGCGCGTCCAGACCACCAGCGCACGCTTCTGGCCAAATGCAACGACACTGTCGTATTTACCGAAAAGCCTTGTTCCCTGCGGGACGAGAAGATGCTCGCCGGTCACCGTGTCGTAGACGTTTTCCGTTACCTGGGCGATCGTCGATCCCGGCAGATCGGAATTTAAGCCAGTGATCAGGCTCGCCGGAATGATCGATCCCGCCATAAGCGCGTAGGGCGACGGTGCGGCTGCGAGGGGGTGCGGGTTGGTCGTTTCCTTGTCAGCTTTGGCACTAACGAAGGCGAGCTTGCGCGCCGGGGACGATGGAATGATTTCGCTGGACCTGTCGTTCAAGCCATGCGCCCTTGCAAGGAGATCAGCCGTCGTCGGAGTGTTATCCGCGGGTACCGGACGAAATGCCGAAGGCTGCTCAATGGCTGTGACCGCAGCCACCAGCTGCTTGCGCCGGTCCTGCTTTTCAGACAGGCGAAACAGCAGGCCCGACTCTTTGGCCTGCTGCGCAATACGAGCCTGACGGATCCGCTCTGCCCGCTCAACATCCTGCTCTGGGTTAGCCTGGAACGGCGTTTCGGATGGGCTTGCCCCTAGTTTCTTCTCACTCTCGGCGAAGGCGCGACCGATATCGCCGGGCGATGGTGGGCCAAGTTTTGGCGGCAAGTCCTGGTAAGATTTGGGCAGCTTGGTGAGCCCGTCAGCCGTCTGCTTGCGGTCGGTATTGTACAATTCGGTTCGTTCGGTGGGTTTGAACATCCGAGGCGGACTGAGCGCAATGATCGTCGCACCCGCGATGAACAACGTGGCGACCGCGCAGCCGATCATGAGGGTACGTTTGTTGAGACGGCGGATCGGCCGCGGCCGTGCCCGCAATTCCAACCGTTCTGGTGGTACCTTGTCGGAATCCTCGATCACGATGCGCCTCCGATGCTGAAGATCTGAGAAACCGGGCGCGCATCGGTGCGGATTATCCGAACCGTGCGCTGGGGATTCTCGCCAAGGCGAAGCTCGGCGGCGCCGAACATCCGGTCGACGATGTAGTAAGAGCCTCGCACGCGATAATTGACGAGGTTAGGTCGGCCATCGGCGCCGGCGATGAACAGCGGCGGCGCCTCGCCTTGGGACAGACCCGACGGCATCTGAATAAAGACCTTATGGCCATCGTCGAAGGCGCGAAGCGGCCGCCACGGCGGGTCGTCCCCCTCGATCCGATAGCGGAAGTTCAAGCTGTCCAGCCGCACGCCGCGATCAGCGACACGTTGTTCGGTCTCCTGCGCCGCCTGGTTCTGCTTGTGAAGTGCGACCAGACTGTCGGTCGGATAGGTCCAGGAAATCGAGGCCATGTAGGTTTGCTTGGTGGAGACGAGCTCGAGGTGGTAGGTGCGCCGGTCGGTCAGGACCACGAGATTGGTCTGAATATCCGGCAGCGTCGGCTTGACCAGGATATGAACCCGCCGTGTGCCCGCCTGCCCGCTTATGGTGTCAGCGATGACCCACCGCACTGTGTCGCCAGTCGAGACATCGATCAGTTCCTCGGCTGGCTGCAGCACGATGGTGGAAACCTTCTCCGGGCTGGTGTAGAGCCGATAAAGCGCGCCTTCGGTCCAAGGATAAACTTGAATGGCATTGATGTAACCGGCCCGGGTCGGTTCGATCCGTGCGGCCTTGTTGGCAGTGGCTATCGCCTGCTCCGGCGGAACCTTCTCTCCCTTGACGCCTTTGGTCGGCCATGGCTTGAGCTGACCGGGCAGCGGCAACACCTTGGGTACCTCGACAACCTCGACTGGCTTGGGCGGATCAGCCTCTGGAAGAGCCTTCTCAAACGTCATTTCGTCGTACGGCGCCTCGAGATTCAATTTCGTGGCACAGCCCCCAAGTGCGAGCGCCAGGGAAAGGATGCTCACCGACGCGCGGCTCTTCATGGCAAAGGACATCATTTTGCGTCTCCGATCAGGTCGCGCGACCAGTTGAGGGAATGAACGTAGAGACCGAGCGGATTTTTCCGCAACGTCTCGGCGCTCGTTGGAGGTTTCAGGATGACTGTCACGAGGCCGGTGAAGCGCTCGGTCTTTGCGACTGCGCCGTTCTCGTAGGTATTCTCCTTCCAGCGAATCTCGAAACTGTCGCCGGATGCACGGACGACCGAAATCACGTCGGCGGTTGCGGTTTTCGCGCCGATCTTGGTGAAGGGGTCGGCTTCGCGCGCATACTCGTTAAGAGCCTGCGCCCCGCGATCGGTGACAAAGTCGTACGCCCGAAGCCAGTTCGTTCGCACGATGATCGGGTCAATCGATAGCGAGCGGACGTTTTCGACGAAGCGCGCCAGGAAGTGCGCGATCTGGGCGTCGGACGGCTGGTAGGTCTCAAATGCCGGACCGACCGCGCGCACCTCGCCGAGGCGATCAACTTCGACCACATACGGCACTACGCTGGACCGGCCGATCACCGTCGAGAGCGTCAGACCCAACACAGTTGAAAGTGCTGTAGCGGCCAGAGCGGCTAGCCGCCAGTTGCTGGCCTGAACGCGGGCCGAGCCCAACCGTTCGTCCCAGACCTGTTGCGCCTTCTGATAGGGCGTGACCGGCTCGGGCGAATTGCCATAGCGGACCGACGGGCGGTGGAAGGGATGAGACGCCATACCTTCAGTCCTCTCCCAGCTTGGGACCGGAAGAGTGTCCACCTTTGTCGCCTTCCTTCAGGGAGTGGCTGGCAATCTGCGCCGCCTCCTTGATTTGCTGCCCTCGACGGAATTGGCCGGCCAGACCTGATGGTTTGCCGCTGGATGAAGCGGAGTCCTGACGGCCAAGCGCGCCCGATTTCGCAGGCTGAGAACTCTGGCGAGTGACTGCCATGTCTGCTGCCGAGCCAGCCCCACTCGCCGACGTGCCAGCAAGCGACGCAGCGGAACGGAGCGCGCCGACCGATCCACCCGCCGCCATCCGCAATCCGCCAAGCGCCATCGCGCCGCCACCAATCGCGACCGCCGCAGCGCCCGCAACCGTGCCCGCGGCCGCACCTGCACCAAGTTGGGGCGCGCCCGACACCAGACCGGCCGCGATGCCTGGACCAAAGATGCCGAGCCCGAACAAGGAGAGCGCGGCAAGCAGCAGGCTCATGGCGGAAACAATATCGACCGGCCGGGTCAGCGTCGTAGAAAGCTCGCCGAAGATGGTCGATCCGATGCCGATGATGATTGCAAGCACCATCACCTTGACCCCGGATGCGATGACATTGCCGAGCGTTTTTTCCGCAAGAAAAGACGTTTTGCCCCAGAGCGCAAACGGCACCAGGATGAAACTCGCGAGCGTCGTCAATTTGAACTCGATCAAGGTGACGAACAGCTGGACCAAGAGGATAAAGAACGCGAGCACGATCACGATCCAGCAAAACAGCAGGATCAGAATCGTGGGCAGATTGGTAAGTATGTCGAAGCCGGAGAACTGGCTGGTTTCCTCCAGCAGCGGATGCGCTGCGGTGAATCCTGTCGAGGCCACGAAGCCCGGCCGCATCAGATCCGCCGCGCTCAGCGACCCGCCGCCTGCCTTCAACCCGATGCTTGAGAACGAGCTGAAGACGATGCCGGCAAGCGACTTGAAGTTGCCAATGATGAAGGCGAATGCCCCGACATAAAGCACCTTCTTGGCAAGCGTAACCAGGATGTGATCGTCGGCGCGCAGGCTCCACGCTAAGCCCGCAAGTGTCAAATCAATGACAACCAGCGTTGAGCTCAGAAACGCAACGTCGCCGCCGAGAATTCCGAAGCCGGAATCGATGTAGCGCGAGAATGTTTCGGTGAAACGGTCGATGACCGCGAGATCAGCCATGGTCCCCTCCTCTAGCGTCGACCGGTGTAAGCGCGGCCGTCTCCGATGAAGCGGGTAAAGCGCTCGCGCCCTGCCTCCGCGGAGGCCTGCTGCTCGACCGCTCGCAAGGCCTCAGCCCGGGACTGCGTCGCGACCAGCGCCTGGGCCTGCAGCGACTGCTTAACCTGAAGCGCCAGCAGTTCGTTACCGGACTGCTGGGCCTGTAGGGACCCGACGGCGCCCGAAGAATTCGCCATCAGGATACGGAGGGTCTGCCCGTCCTGGTCGAGCGCTGAGGCAATCGTCGCCTGGGTCACCAGCGTTTGCTTCAGCGCCTGATAGGTGTTGTCCCAGCGAGCTGTCGCGTCCTGCACCATCCGGTCTGAGGACACGGCAGCAGTATATTGGCGAGGATAAAACCGCTGAAAGTCGCCTTGGGTTTTCTGAACGTCGAACGAGATGCCCTTGGCCTGGGCGATCAGGCTGTTGATCTCGTTGATCTTCGAGGTGAGTTGGCCAACGACGCTGCTTGGCAGGCTCGTCAGGTTCCTGGCCCCGTTGATCAGCATCTGCGCCTCGTTTTCGAGGCTCTTGATCTGATTGTTGATCTGATCCAATGCCCGCGCGGCGGTCAGAATATTCTGGCTGTAGTTCGATGGATCGAACACCACGATCTGGGCTCCGAGTCGTCGCGACCCATTCACCGCAACAACGAGCGCTAGTCCGATTGCGACGACACTGGTCGGTATTTTTCGTGGAACAGTTTTGCCGAATGGCTTTTCCAGCATCGAATGAACTCCGGATTTGAGGATAAGGATTTGCAGGCAACGCGAGGAATCACGCGTCCCTGACATGCTCGAAGGTGCTGATCAGATTGGCGGCCCACTGAAGATCTCGGGCAGCGAGGTAGCGTTCGGCGAATTGGGCGGGGCCGAATTTGGCCAGTAGCGCCTCAATCAGGCGCTGATCCTCGGGCGATGAAGCCGCCGCGAAGGCTAGCGCAATTGGACCGAGCCCAAGTTCGAACAGGCGATTGCCCGCGCGCGATTGCAGGTAATAATCCCGCTTCGGAAAGGCTTCCGCGATCAGGCGCACTTGCGTGTCGTTAAAACCGAAACGGCGGTAGGTCTCCGACTGCGTAGGCTCGAGCGCCCGGGGGTTTGGCAGGAATATCCGGGTTGGGCAGGACTCAATGATCGCCGGCGCAATCTGGCTGTCGGCAATGTCACTAAGTGACTGGGTCGCGAATACTACGGCGACGTTCTTCTTGCGGAGCGTCTTCAGCCATTCGCGGATACGGTCAGCGAACAACGGGTCGTCCAGGAACAACCAGGCCTCATCCAGGACAAGTAGCGTCGGACGGCCATCAAATCGCGCCTCAAGCGCATGGAATAGATAAGTCAGCACGGGCGCCACCAGTCCGGGCAGCGCCATCAATTCTTCCATCTCGAACGTCAGCACATCGGCGCTGGACAGCCTGTCTGCGTCGGCATCAAGAAAGCGTCCGTAAGGACCTTCCAGGGTGTAGGGCGTCAGCGCCTGGCGCAACACGTCGCGCGCCAACAAGGCCACAAGACCGGTCATGGTGCGTTCCGCGACCGGTGCCGAGCCAAGGCTCTTCAGGGCCGACCAGATCGTCTCCTTGACCTCGGGCGTGATGAGGACCCGTTCGTGGGCAAGAACACCGCATAACCAGTCGAGCGCCCAGAGCCGCGCTCCCTCGTCATCGACATCCCGAAGTGGCTGGAACGCAAGTCCGCCCTTCACCCCCAACTCATACCAGGCACCGCCGAGCGCTAGCGTTGCCGCGCGGGCCGAACGGCCCTTGTCGAAGATCACAAGCTGCGATCCTTGATAGCGGCGGAATTGAAGAGCAAGTACCGACAAAAGGACAGATTTGCCGGCGCCGGTTGGGCCAACGATCAGGCTGTGGCCGACATCGCCGACATGCAGCGTCAGGCGAAACGGCGTCGCGCCGTTGGTCTTGGCCAGGAGAAGCGGCGGTCCATCCAGATGTTCGCAGCGCGCCTCACCTGCCCAAACGGCAGACAAAGGACACATATGGGCAAGGTTGAGGGTATGGACGATCGGCTGACGCAGGTTGGCGTAAGCCTGCCCCGGCAGGCTGCCGAGCCAGGCTTCCACCGCGTTGACGTTCTCCCGGATTGTGGTGAAGCCGCGGCTGTTGATGGCCCGTTCTACCGCGCGAATCTTCTCGTCGGCGGCGTAGGAATCCTCGTCGTGAACGGTGACTGATGTTGTGATGTAGCCGAACGCCACGAGGTCATCGCCGAGCTCCTGGAGCGCCGCATCCGCGTCCACCGCCTTGTTATCCGCATCCGTGTCGAGCAAGGCCGCCTGCTCGTTGAACATCACCTCCTTCAGGATGGCGCCCAGGGATTTGCGCTTGGCGAACCATTGCCTCCGATAGCGGGAAAGTGCTGCTTGGGCTTGCGTCCGGTCGAGCGGCAGGAAGCGCGTGGCCCATCGATAGGCGACGCCGAGCCGGTTCAGATCGTCGAGTACCCCCGGAAACGTAACGGCCGGAAAGCCCAGAACGGTCACCGTGCGAAGGTGGCTGCGGCCAATCGCTGGCGAGAGACCGCCGGTCAGCGGCTCATCGCTCAGGAATGCGTCCAGATAGGCCGGAATCCCGGGAACGCTGACGGGATGTCGCTTCGTCGAGACACAGCTGTGCAGATAGGTCAGTGTGTCCTGGTCGTCGAGCGCGGCGATTTCCGGCAGAACCGACGAGAGCAAATCGACGGCACGATCGGTCTCCTGAACGAATCGCTGGAGATGCTCCTCGTAAGCGCCCGGCCGCGCTGTTCGTTGCGGCGGTTGACCGCCGCTTGAGCCATCACGTCCTGGCGCATTGTGGTCGGCCACATGCTGCGAGTGAGCGGCGTTCCGTCTCCGAAACAAGCGAGACAGCGGGTTCGAGCCGGTCGTTTGAATGCCCGGATTTTCCAGAAACAGGGTCTCCAGCCTTGAGACCTGCTCGACCGGCGGCAGATACATGAACGTGAGATGCGAGATGCTCTCAAAATGTTGGCTCCCGTGACGGGAGGGGTCACCCCATGCCGTATCAACCGTTCCCTCAAAGGACGCGCGCCGCTCCTCGTCGACCAGCCACGACACCGCGTCGGGAAATTGCGACCGCGGGTAATCCGAGGCCGGTATGCGGGTGGCATCGAAGAACAGCGCCCAGCCGGAGCCAAATCTTTTCAGGACATTGTTGACGCGGGATGCCGCGCTCATCAGTTCTGCTTCGGTGGCGCTGTCGAGATCAGGGCCGCGGTAACGCACCGTGCGCTGGAAACTGCCGTCCTTGTTCAGGACAATTCCGGGCGCAATCAGACAGGCCCAGGGCAGCCAGTCGGCCAGCCGATGAGCATGGGAGCGAAATTCGCGCAAATTCAGCATGCGAGCCATCCCTTGTGCTTGGTGTGGCGGACAGCGACTTCGACAAAGGCCGGATCGCGCCTGGCAAGCCAGACGGCGATACCGTGCCCGACGATCCAGAGCACGAGCCCCGCGAGCCAGAGCCTTAAGCCGAGCGCCAGCACAGCCGAAACCGTGCCAAGCAGAATCGCGGCGGCGCGCGGGGCGCCTCCGATCAAAATCGGCTCGGTCAGCGAGCGGTGAAGAACAAGTTCAAAGCCAAAGCTTCGCATCAGATCAGCGCTCCGCCGCCGAACGAGAAGAACGACAGAAAAAACGAGCTGGCCGCAAAGGCGATGGACAGGCCGAACACGACCTGAACCATCTTCCGGAAGCCGCCGGAGGTATCACCAAAGGCGAGCGAGATCCCGGTCACCGTGATGATGATGACAGCTACGATCTTTGCGACCGGCCCCTGTACGGATTCCAGAATGCGCTCGAGTGGCGCCTCCCACGGCATGCCAGAACCCGCCGCGCAGGCAGCCGACGCCGTCAGCAACGTGACAGTGGCGCCGGCGCCGAAGTCGACGATGACGGGGTGGGCAACATAACAAAGTCGTCCAAGGCGACCACGCACGGCTGAGACTTGCAGTCTGAACGTCATGAAAACCTTCCAGGTCTTGATCAGGGATGATCGACGGGGTTCGGCAGGCCGGGCGGTATCTCCAGGACGTAGTCGCCTGAAAGATCGAGGCCTTTGACCTCAAGAGTTGTCTCGATGCGGCGTCCGGGGCCGCGTCCCTTGATGAAGACGACGAGATCGATCGCTTCTGCGATCAGGCGGCGGGGAACGGTCGTTACCGCTTCCTGGATCAGTTGCTCGATCCGATAGAGCGCCGCGCGCGCGGAGTTGGCGTGCACCGTTGCGATTCCACCGGGATGGCCGGTGTTCCAGGCTTTCAGCATGTCTAGGGCTTCCCCTCCCCGGACCTCGCCGACCACAATTCGGTCGGGGCGCAACCGAAGGGTCGAGCGCACCAGATCGGCAAGCGTTGCAACCCCGGGCTTGGTCCTCAGCGCGACCGCGTCCTTGGCGTCGCACCTGAGTTCGCGGGTGTCCTCGATGATGACCACCCGCTGGTCGAGACCTGCGACCTCGGCCAGGAGCGCATTGGCAAGTGTGGTCTTGCCCGAACCGGTCCCACCAGCGACCAGGATGTTGCGCCCCTCTGCGACAGCCTCGCTGAGGATTTTTGCCATCGCGGGCGAGGCAATCTGCGCCCTGACATAGTCTGACAAATGGAACGTGGCTGTTGCGGGCTTGCGGATAGCAAAGCAGGCCGCGAGCGCCACCGGCGGCAACAGCCCCTCGAACCGCTCGCCAGTTTCGGGCAGTTCGGCAGAGACGATCGGAGACGATCCGCTGGCCTCGGCGCGGACGTGGCTTGCAACGAGACGGATGATCCGCTCCGCCTCGTGCGGCGTCAGGACCACGCCGGTGTCGGCACGTCCGGAACCATGGCGGTCGAGCCAGAGCCGGCCGTCGGGATTGACCAGAACTTCAACAACGTCCGGCTCATCAAGCGCTACTGCGATGGCCGGGCCCATGGCGGTACGCAGCATGTTGCGGCGGCGCTCACGGGTCTCGGGCGAGAGGAGATCAGACATGGCCGACCTCCTCTCGTCCTTCCGGAGGATGCTCCGGCGGCTCACCCGTTGCTTTGGTTGCACGGGGGTCGGTTTTGTCTCCTGCCGTCGGCTGGCCCAACGGCGCGCGCTCCTCCAGATTCCTCAAGAACAGATCCGGATTCGACGTGCTGACCCGCTCCATCACGTCGGCTACGAGCCGTCCGCCCGAGGCGACGCGTTTGCCGATCTGGGCCACGAACATCTCAAAGCGTTCGCGCCCTAAGGCGCGCGCGGCGTGCTGGTCACCCGACGGCAATGGCGGCGTGATGGTGAGGTAGTAGCGGACAAAGAGCGCAATAGTTTCCGCCGTGATCGAAAGATCGCGATCCATCTGGTCGAGCTGCCGGCTCAAACGATCGAGGCGCCGCACCAGGGCTGCATCGCCGCTCTGATCGCGCTCCGGATTGAGAAAGCGGTCGAGCGCTGCATCAACAATTGCCGACTTGTTGGTTCCTGGCCGGCTGGCTGCCTGCGCAAGACGCTTCGCGACATGATCAGAGACATAGGCAGACAGTTTCGGTTTCATGGCTTGGTCCTTCAGAAAGCTGGAAGCAGATCGTCGTCGTCGCGCGTCACTGCATGGGCTCGGCGAACCGTCGCCGGCCCACTGGCTGCGCGCTGCATCTGGCTGCGATCGGAGGCCGCGTCGGAATCGTCGTCAAAAAGACGTTCCTCGCCTGAAGAAATCTCGCCGGCGCCATGCGCAGGTTCGTCGAACAGAGGGAGTTGCTGCTTGAGTCCGCCGTCCTCCTCGGCGTTCTGCATCAGATCGCGGAACGGAAGCGTCGCGAGCCGGAGATCGACCTGCCTGAGCTGGTCCTGCCAATCATGAACTCTCGAGGGTGGGCGATCAGCGTACAGGCCGCTATCAAGCCGTGGCGTCGGGAGCAGCCGCCCGGCGAAGTTTGCGTCCTCATAATGCCGTAGCTTTTTGGCGCGGACAGGTGCGAGGCCCGACACCAGAACGATGGCCTCGTTCTGGGGGAGTTGCATCACCTCGCCGGGCGTCAAGAGCGGTCGCGCGGTTTCCTGCCGACTGACCATGACGTGCCCGAGCCAGGGCGCGAGCCGATGGCCGGCATAGTTGCGTTGCGCCCGCAGTTCCGTGGCGGTGCCGAGCGCATCCGAGATACGCTTGGCTGTACGCTCATCATTGGCGGCGAACGCGATGCGCACGTGGCAATTGTCGAGGATGGCGCTGTTCTCGCCATAGGCCTTGGCGATCTGATTGAGCGACTGCGCGATCAGGTAGGCGCGGATGCCGTAGCCGGCCATGAACGCCAGGGCGCTTTCGAAGAAATCAAGCCGCCCCAACGCCGGGAACTCATCTAACATCATCAGGAGTTGCCGCTGCCTCGGCGCTCCGTCATTTGAGTTCAACGTTTCAGTAAGGCGGCGGCCGATCTGATTGAGGATCAGCCTGATCAAGGGCTTGGTGCGGCTGATGTCCGAGGGCGGCACCACGAGATAGAGCGTGACTGGCCTGTCGGCCGCAACGAGGTCGGCGATCCGCCAGTCGCAGGCCGCAGTGTTGCGGCCGATGGTGGGATCCCGGTAGAGCCCGAGGAAACTCACGGCGGTTGACAATACGCCGGAGCGTTCATTCTCGGACTTGTTGAGCAGTTCGCGCGCGGTCGCCGCGACCACCGGATGAACCTTTGGCGCGTCCGCCGTGCCGAGATGGTTGGTCGCCATCATGATCCGCAGCGTCTTCTCAAACGATTGGGCGGGATCGGCAAGGATTTCGGTGACGCGGGTGAGAGTCTTGTTCTCCTCGGCGTAGAGAACGTGAAGGATCACCCCGACGAGCAGCGAGTGGCTGGTTTTCTCCCAATGGGTGCGGCGTTCAAGCGCGCCTTCCGGATCAACCAGAATGTCGGCGATGTTCTGAACGTCCCGGACTTCCGCGGCGCCCCTCCGCACCTCGATAAGCGGATTGTACCGGGCGCTCCGTGTGTCGGTTGGATCGAACAACAAACAATGCGAGAAGCGCGATCGCCAGCCGGCTGTGAGGTGCCAATTCTCGCCCTTGATGTCGTGAACCACGGCCGACGAGGTCCAGGAGAGCAAGGTCGGCAGCACCAAACCCACGCCCTTGCCCGAGCGGGTCGGCGCAAAGCACATCACATGTTCTGGACCATCATGGCGGAGATAGTCACCGTCGATGCGGCCAAGGAAAACGCCCTTGGCCCGGAACAGTCCGGCGCCAGCGATTTCCTTATGTGTCGCCCAACGCGCCGAGCCATAGGTCGTGACCAGTTGATTTTGCCGGGCACGCCAGACGGAGTTGATGACCGCAAACAGCGCGCCCGCAATTCCCCCACCGGCAGATATAGCGCCGGCGCGCTCGAAGATCTCGGGCGCGTACGCTTCGTAGGCGTACCACCACTCGAACAGCCGCCATGGCAGATAGACCGGATAGCCCGACAGCGTGAACCAGGGCGAGCCAAGGCCGTCCTGATAGCCGAGCGCGCTGGCGGTCCACTGCGTCGCGCCCCACGTCGAGGTGACGACGATGCCGAAGACGACGGCGATCTGTCCCACGTAGATTTTTGCCGGAAACATTCTCTGCCCCATTCACAGCGCGACGTGAACGGCGCGATGAAGAGGACGAGAACGATGCACATTCAATCGAAATAAAAATCGTGCTCCGCAACGAAATCCGCGGTGATCAAATGCGTTATGGAGTGATCAGGCGTCGTCCAACTTCGGCGTAGTTCGAGAAACACCTCAATAGAATGTGAACGGTGTGGTGACACTGGATCTCATTACCTGAAGGAGCTCCGGGTTCTGCGGCGCGCGTCGGATCGCCGGTAAGGTTCGGGTCGGACGCACCGTGAGTCGGCCCCCGATACGGCGATCTCCGCTTGCCGCTCTAGCCGCTGGGCCGATTTTGGCGCTTTTTTGGGCCTGAATCACGGTTATACTCAATTCGCAGATTGAGTATAACCGCTTCTGGACACTCGAAACTCGCCGGGTTATACTCATTTTGCGAATTGAGTATAACCGATGGAGATGGTGATGGCGGCTCCCCCACTGGTCGCGCAGACAACCTATGCAGAGCTCGTGGAACGCTGCGCCGCCGCGGCGTTCAACGACGCCTTTGCCGAGGAAGGCTCATTTACGGCCAAAACCATCAAAGGACGCCGCTACTGGTACTTTCAAACCGGAACCGGCGAGGCGCGTACGCAACGATATGTCGGAGCGGAAACGCCCGAATTATTGGCGCAGATTGAGCACCATCAAACAATCCGCAGTGACGAGCGGCAACGTCGAACGCTGGTATCCACACTCTTGCGGTCGTACAACCTGCCTGGGCCCATACCTCGCATAGGCGACATCATCGCGGGATTGGCCAACGCGGGAGTATTCCGACTTCGCGGCGTCTTGGTTGGCACTGTTGCCTACCAGACCTACTCGGCGATGCTTGGAATCCGATTGACCGCATCCCTACTGCAAACTGCCGACGTCGATATTGCGCAGGCTAAAGACATATCTGTCGCCGTCGAGGATAGCATTCCGCCTATCATCGATATCCTGCGTAACGTCGACAAGAGCTTTCGAGATGTTCCAAATGCGTCCGATAGCCGGCGCCCAACCAGCTACATCGATAATGAGGGCATTCGCGTCGATTTTCTGACACCCACTCGCGGAGTTAATTCCGATAAACCGCAAGCCCTACCGTCTCTCAAGACAAACGCACAACCTTTGCCATTCCTCGATTACCTCATCTATCAGCCCGAGCCGGCGGTGATTCTGCACAATGCGGGGATTTATGTTCAGGTTCCCGCACCGGCAAGGTATGCCGTTCACAAGCTCATTGTTTCGCGGCGGCGCCCCGAAGGCTTTGCTAAACGCGATAAGGATATCCAACAGGCCGAAACGCTGCTTGAGGTGCTTGCCGAGAAGCGACCACATGAGCTGGAGCTGGCCTGGCAGGACGCATTCGATCGTGGGCCTAAATGGCGATCCCTCCTTATCGAAGGGCTCAGCCAACTTGGCTCCTCCGGTCGAGATCTGACACTCAGAACGATTGGCGTTCTGCGCGCCACAATTCCTGGCCTCGACCTATCCTTCAACAATCCGCCCGTACGCTATGATTTCAGTCGTGATATCGTGATGTTCGAAGGCAACGGGATGGGCAACGTTGTCCACTGTGCGATCAGTCGGGAGGCCCTCGATGATCATTTCGGGACAGATGGGCAAGACCAGAAGGGCCGCATCGAAAGCGTTCTGAAAAATAGATCCAAGATCGAGCTCATGGCGCGCACCAAATATCTCTCCTGGCCGGTGGAAGAGCCTGGCGCGGTACTGATCAAAACCGCGGACATCCCGAAGCTTTTGAAGGAAACATCTACCGCAAAGCTGTCAACGCCCGCCTCCCGATCGACCAGCAAGGCTCGCACGAAGCGCTGAGGCCGGTCACGAAAAGCAGTCCCTGAGTTTCGTCGACAGGTTTTTAGGATCCAAGCCCTTCATCGGCTCAAGCCACGCTTGATCCCGACCGCCCATGAAATCCCCTCGCCGCCGGCGACGCCGGTCACCGCCTGCCCCTTGGCCCGCTCCAGCACTGGCCGCCACGGCACGAGGCTGAAATCGCGCGCGCGCTCGATCAGCGCGAAGCGGCCGCTGCTAAGCGTCAGCATGCGGCGATAGGTGCCTGTGATGCGGTCGCCCGGTTTGGTCTCGGCGTAATCAAGACCGGTATCGCGCATCATGCGCGCGCCGACCTCGGCTAGTTCCCGCCGCTCCAGTGTTTGAAGCAGATTGCGTGCGTAAGCGATCCGTCCGCCCTGCTCGCGCGCAAGGCCTTGCTCCAGCAGCCACTGGCGCCGCAAACGAAGCGCACCCTCGAGTTCCGATCCCAGTCCCGTCGATGCGATCATCTCCGGCGATCTGGCAACAAGTTGCTTGTCGAGCCAGGTCGCGCCGGACGCGCCGGGCAGTTCGTCGAGGTTCTGCCAGGATAGAACTGTGATCCGCGCGGGGTTGCGCGATCGCTGCGCTGCCTCGAACTGAGCTGCGCGTTCAAGATAATCCGCCCCAACGGACCAGTCGCCGTTACCCGAGCGCTCGACCAGGCCTTGCCGTCGCATCGCTTCCAGCCGGCGGACATGCGCCTGAATGTACTCCCCGGCAGCCTTCGGATCGAACTCCCGATGCAGCTCAGTGCTGTAGACGCCATGGTTGCGGCCAGCGACGTCGGCGACGGTCCGGTCGACGTCGCGCGGGCTGACGCTGCGCGCGCGAATCTCGACGATCGTGTTTCGGATCAAGGGTTCGTCCGTAGTTTGCCGGACGCCGAGATCGGCGTAATGCGTTCGCCCATCGATGCCGTCCACGATCACGTATCGGCGGTCGTGCAACTCATCGGAGACCCCTTCCGCGACCAGCCGCCCGATCACCCGGGCGGCGCCGCCCTGCCCATCGAACATCACATGGTCACCGGCCGCACGGTGGATTCCGGCGGCGGTCAGATCGCGGTGCATCGTCTTGATGATGTCGCCGCGCTCGCCCATCCGCCGCAGCGCCGGCTCCATCTCCGGCATGACCCGCCACACGCCGGGCGCGGTCTCCTCAGCCAGGCCCATGTGCTCCAGCGTTCGCAGCCGTCCCATACGCATGGCGTGCCGCGCCGGATCGCGCTCCGCTTTGGCGGCAAGCCTCAAGGTTCCCTCAGCCGCGTCCCGCAGGATGGCACGATCGAGCCGGGTGAACCGCTCGGCGCCGACTTCGTTCTCTAGCTTGCGCATTGCCTCCAATTCGCTCTCAGGTCCCAACTCGCGGGTGATGAGCTCGCTGGCCCGCGCGCGGATGCCATGGGCAATGTAATCCCGCGCGATCACAAGATCCTTGCCCTGGTCGTCCTTGCCGCGCACCACGATGTGGCTGTGCGGGTGACCGGTGTTGAAGTGATCCGCCGCCACCCAATCCAACTGCGTGCCGAGGTCGGCCTCCATCTGCCGCATCAGGTCGCGCACGAACGGTTTTAGATCGGCAAGTTCATTGCTGTCTTCCGGGGCGACGATGAACCGGAACTGGTGGCGGTCTTCCGCGCCTCGTTCCGCAAACGTCTTTCCGTCGGCACGGTTGCTGCCGGCATCATACAACTCGCCAGGATCGCCTTCACGAGTGGCGCCGTCGCGCTGGATGTAGCGCAGATGCGCTCTGACGGCGCCGTTATCGCCGACCTTGATGCGGACAATGCGCGCCTTGATAACCACGCGGCGCGCCCCCGCGAGCCGCCCGCTCGCGGACACTGTTCCCTGGGCATGACCACGGCCAATCCGCGAACCGATGAAAGCCGCACTTCGGTGCGGTCGTCCCGCGCCAGCTTTCGCCGCGAGCTTGCGCACGCGTTTGACGTAGCCTGTGGCCTTGCGGCCGCGGCGGTTGCCGATCCGCCCGAGCCTGACCCTGAATTCATCGTCGGTGTCTGACATCCCCGCGCTCCGCTTTCGCGCCGGAGCATGTGCGTGCTCTCCGGTCTTGCCGCAAGACGCAGACGTGTTTCGTCAATCGCGCCAAGGCGCTGCTGCCTCTTTGGCGACACGCCGTTACGGCTGGCGACAAATCTTGGATGTGCAGACAACGACTTGGGCGCATTCAGGCGCCAGTGCTTTTATCTTGCCCTCCCGCTTCGCTCGTTCACCCGTTGGTCTCAATGGAAGAGCTTGCTTGACCGCAGGTTCGCGATCTGCCCGAACGAAGGCTCAGCGGCATACCGGGGAAGGTGCGCGCCTTTTTCTGACACGCACGATTGCTGTCATGGGCAACTTCAAATATTTGGATTCCAGGTCCAGAGCGGATGCGCCACGCCCAGGACGTCGCAGCGCAGCACCGGGCCGAAGTATCGCGAGTCGAACGAATGAGGGTGCGGCTGCAGCAGGAAAAATTCGCCTTCAACAAGCCGCAAGCAGCCTTCCCAGTTTGGCAGGGGCCGTCCCCCTCGATCGTTCTGAAGCACCTCTACAATGACCTTTCCATTAACCAAGATCGATTCGATCGGTGCTTTGGCGCGGCACACTTCATCGGCGCCTGCCGCAGCCACCTGCTTCAGAAGGGGTACCGGCGCCGGCAAAACGCCATGCGCGATGATCAGGAGCTCAATAGCCGGCGGCGGTCTGAACAGCGCCAGTTCACCGCGCGCGGGCAGCCGTTGCTCCAGATAGTAGAAGCCGAGTGGCGCGCTGCCCGAGGCATTGTAGATCAAAAGCGGCATCCCGTTCGCGAAGGAAATCAGCACTGCGATGATGCTGGCGCACATGGCCGAGAGCACGGCCAGTTGGCGCCAGAGACTTGCGCAATCAATCAGCATCGGAGGTTGACCTCCGCTTATTGGCTTGCGAATATTCGATGAGGTCTTCGATGTGGTAGCGGACATAGCGTCCGTGCTTGCGGTAGGCGGGCCCTCTGCCGTTCACCCGCATTTTTTCAAGGGTATTCTTGGTGAGGCGCAGCCAGGCGGCAGCCTCTACCGTGTTGAGAAACGGCTTATCGGACTCTTTGTCGTCACTCTTCGTCATTTCCGAGGCTCCTTGTCACCTACCTCATCAAGCACGAGGCGTGAGAAGAAGCGTCGTCACATTGGCAACCTAATTGGGAGTGGCGAATGCGGCAGGGTCTGTTTCGCCATCCCGCGAAAGCAAGTCTCGTCAAGCAGCCGCGACAAGAAGCGGCTAGCTCAGGAGATCGCGATAGCCGCCCTTCATCAATTCGGTTCCCTTGGCAACAAGCCGTCGCGTGCGATCCTTCAGGAATTGACTGTGCCCGTGCCATTCCTCCGCAACTTTTTTCTCCCCGAAGATCGTGATTGCGATCTGGCGGTAGGTCTTGCCCTCCAGGCTTTCATCGAGCGCGATCAGGGCGTGGTGCATACGTTCGTCGCTTGCGAACGGCGGCGTTTGTATCGTCCTCTGGCCAGGCTCGGTGAAACGCTTCAGGCGCTTCAGAAGCTCGATTTGCGCGGAGAGGTCGCCGAGGCCATGGAGCTCAAAGATCGGCGCAAAGGGCGCAGTCAGGGCAGGAAGACCGCGAATTTCGAGGGGGACATGAACGCCCGCTCCCTTCACCAACACCAATGGGATCTCGTCAACACCGATGACCGCCATTCGATTGACCTTGAAGTCCGCAAGCGTGGACGGCGGCGTGTTTTCGTTGCCATTTCGCATTTGGGCGTTGAGGCGGATCACCCGCTTCAGGGCATCGACGTGCCAGAACACCGGTGCCTGCCGGGCGCGTAGCGCGGGGTCGGCAAAGGCATAAAGTCCCCATCTTTCGGCGCGAGGAAATCGCCGCCGCAGACGCAACAGCCACGTCCCATCGCTAAGTCTGATGTACGGCAGACGGCGAGGAACGGAGCCTCGCCACTCGGCGATATAGTCTTTGTTTCGGCGCAAGAACTCCCACGCCCAGTCGCATGGGTCATAGCCCGCCGGATCAAGGCGAGCGACGCCATCGCGCGTACGGCGGTGCGAAGACATGTCGGGATGGTTCAGGGCCTGCCCCAAGCTAGAAAGCACTTCGGAGTGCTGATCGTTTCGGCCAAATGGGGCAACAGAACGGCCCAGCGGGTACTTTTGGGCGCCGACTGCATCAGTCCGCCAGTGTCCCGATCATACCCGCGCAAGTTTCTGCTGGTGTCTTAGCGGATCGCCCAACGCCGGATCACATAATGCAAATCGGCCGTGGTTGCGAGAACCCTTCTCTCGTCCCCGTGCTGACCCCACGGCAGACACTCGAGCGCGGTAGCCCACGAACAAGACGTCTCAATGTCAATCTTGCAAATTCCATGGTACGCTTTCTCGTGTGCGGGCCAATTCCGGTCTGCGCAGTAAGCGATCTCATTTGAGATTTAACGGAGGGGCATATGGCCAAGAAAGCGAAGAAGGCGAAGAAGACCACCGGGAAAAAGGCCAAAAAGAAGAAGATGAAGAAGTAAGTCTTCGACGACCTTCTGCTCGTTCCGAGCAAGATGCATGCTGCGGCAACGTTTGCACTCGTCGACCTCGCTTTGGTCTGAATGGACCGATCAATGGTTGGGCCGGACCGCATGGCGCCTTAGGCACCGTGCAGTCCGGCCCCAAATTCTTACAGCCTTTCCGGCAGCTCTGCCCTGAGTTGGCCGAGGCCTTTAATGAAACCCATTCATCACCGTCACGACCTTCGATAGCAGGACGCCAGTCGACATCAGCGCGGCAAGGCTGATGATCATTTGCGCCAGGCAAGTGCGCTTAAGCGTCACCGCTTGTGGATCGGGAAGCACCATGAACGGACTCGCCATCGCCAGCTCCGTGAAGCGGTGAACGCGTTTATAGTGGCCGAGAAATAGGGTGAGTCGCGCCGATCGCGATGCAGTATATTTGTTGCCCGTAAGGTTGACTCTTCACCGACTCGGCTGCGGCAAACTCGGGGGCACGAATTGAGGCGCTGCGCCGAATCGGTTGGCCTTAAGTTCAGGTAAACAAAAGATTAACGGCTTCCGTCGCACGGCTAAAAGGCCCCGCCCGAGTGGGTCGGGCGGGGCTCGGTGGAGAGAACCTCAGTCGCCGTTCTTTCGCGGCCGCGACCAGAGCAGGGCATGACCTTCGTTTTCATCCTCGAACAGGTTCGCATAGATCGGCGCGTTGAACGAAGGATCATCGAGTTTGAGCGAGAGGTAGTCGCGGCCCTCCTCCGAGCGCTTCGACCAGGCTGCCCCGATCTCGGCCCGGCCGACGTAGACGCGGTGGCTGGGCGCGTTCTCGTTTGTGCGGTTGGGCTCGGCGACGATGCGGACGCCCTTCGCCTGCACGCTCAGGGTGACGATCTCGCCCTGAAAATCGTTGCCGACCTTCTTAAAGGAACCGATGTTAGCCATGTCACTTCTCCTTGAGTTTTCGAGCCCGCGACCACCGCGGCCTCGATGGTGATCGAGAGGCCGAATGACGATCGGCGACGCACCCGCTCGCGGGCCGGAGCGTAGCGGAGGACGCTAGCCGGAAGACTTTCTTGGCTCGCGAGGAATGGGCGTGAGCCCAGGGGAAGAAAGTCTTAACGGCGGCGTTGCGGCTCAGACGATCGAGGCGGAGCCGGTCTTCGGCCAGATCAAGCCATCAAGAGGCAAGGTGCGTCCGGGCGCGGAACAGCCTTAAGGAGACGGGCGGCGGACGTCGGTCGTCCTGTACAAGAGGTCGAGAGGTTCAGGCGAAGAAAGGAAACAACGTGCAAAGTCGGGCGTCGGCCGCCCCGAAATAGCCGTTAGAGAGCGCCCGCCTCGACACTCACAGGGTCGCGAATGATGGGCATAATGGCCGTGTAGTATTCTGAGGAGACCGCCTCTCGCTGCGACATCCGTCGTTGGCATTCTCGACGCGCCTAACGATTGAGGAGCACCCTGGGCGTCGAGCCGAAGGGCTTTAACCGTCCTGGCCGCGAGAACTGATTGACGTTCGGTTCGCCCTGCCCTGACTGACTGAAGCGGGCCAAGCTCGGCCAAGACGGTCATGCGCGCCCGCTCCCGTGTCACCGATGAAGATCGAACCGATGCAGCCAAAGATCTCGCGCCAGAGCGGGGATGGCATCCCAACGTACGATATCCGAGAATCACATGATAACCGGCAACGGCCGCCGGAATGGCAAAGACTGCCGCGATGACGGCGCGCAAGACGAATGACGGCGCCAGGGCGAAGGTGATCTGACCGATGAGGAGCATCAGCGCGGCGGCAGCGATGTCGACGAGCAACGCGCCGATGGTGCCTGCGCACTATGAAATACCATCACGCCGGCAGTGAACCTAACCAGGAATGGAAGGGCGTCTACAGCGAGAGCAAAGATCGGAGCAGAATAGGCCGATGCGAAGGTATTGAGGAAGTCCGAGAGCAATTCGCGCCTTCCACCACCACCTCGACGCGAGTTTACCCAAGCCGGAACTAGTTAGAAGTGCGGCTCACTGTCTAACCACGTTCGAGGTGGCGAATATGCTCGGGTGGCGCGATTGCGTCGGTTACGACGCTAGCCCTATGCAGGGAGATTTCGAAATCGGCATGGACGGCGCTCACGCGCCGCCATCGCCAAACTTCCAGACCGGGATGCCGAGCCGTTTCGCCTTGTCGGCGAGATTGCTCTGGATGCCAGTGCCGGGGAAGACCATGACGCCGATCGGCAGAATCTCCAGCATCGCGTCATTGCGCTTGAACGGTGCGGCCTTGGCGTGCTTGGTCCAGTCTGGCTTGAAAGCAATCTGAGGCACCTTGCGATTGGTCGCCCATTTGGCGGCGATCAGTTCGGCGCCTTTCGGCGAGCCGCCATGCAGCAGCACCATGTCAGGATGCTTGGCGTGGACCTTGTCGAGTCGATCCCAGATCAGATGATGGTCGTTGAAGTCGAGCCCACCGGTCAGGGCAATTTTGGGGCCGGCCGGCAGCAACACTTCGGTCTCCGCCCGGTGTTTGGCGGCGAGGAAATCCCTGGAGTCGATCATCGCCGCAGTAAGCTTGCGATGATTGACCAGCGATCCAGAGCGAGGACGCCAGGGCGAGCCGGTATGGACCTGGAAGCTCTCGATGGATTGATCGCGGAAGAGCTCCATGCAGTTACGACGTTCGACCAGCGTGATGCCTTCGGCCGTGATCCGCTCGAGTTCCACCGATCTGATTTCCGAGCCGTCCTGCTCACGCTGGCTCTTCCGCTGCGCTTGCTCGTTGCTGTCGAGCTCGCGCTCGATGCGCTCTGTTGCACGGTGGAACAGGTTGACCGTCGACCAGAGCAGGTCATCGAGATCCGGCTCGAGGCGAGTGTCGCTTAGGGTTGCGACGAGGGCGTCGAAGATATCGGCGACAGCACCCGCGATCATCTTGCCTTCGGGAAGCGGCCTCGGGTCTGGCTCGTCGTTGAAAGGACGGTAGCCAAAGAGCTGAAGTTCGCTAATGACGTGATCATTCGGGAATGAGCCGTGCGTTGGTTCGAAATCGAGGTCGTTGCGATCGGATGTCATGGTCGAGGTCCTTTGCCCGGATCGGCCGCGCCCATCGCGGCCTTCGTGGCGATCATCTGACGGCGGGCGGAACGGACCAGAACCCGAAGCGAAGCGAAGGGCCGCAGCAATAGCGGAGGATGGCGAAGTCCGGCTATTTTGTTTCGCGATGCAAAGGCGCGTGGCCGGGGCCCCGCGAAGCTTTCTTCGTGGGGTGAACACCGCCGGCGGAAAATAGCCGGGCGCAGCCATTGCCGGTCCGGTCCGAATGCTGTCCGATCGCCCTCTAGAAGGCCAGGGCGCCGCCTCTCCTCGGCACCATGGACCTACCATCGACCTGCCGTGACGACGGCGCGAGCAACGCCGGCTTTATCCCTTCTCCGCCATAACCAAGAAGCGGGTAACGTCCTGCGGCGCGAGCTGAATGCGCATGGCCGCTCGAAGCTCGTGGATGCCGAACGTGCGGAGATCGTCATTGAAATCTCCCAACCGAGGAGACAAAGCGATCGCCACGATACCAGCAGCCTCCGAGCGCTGCCTGAGGGCGGCCGTCGCCGCGTCTCCCGCCGCATCCGCATCCCGGACGATGTAGAGGCGACGCAGCGTGGGCGGGAGCAGCATGGCAGCGAGGTGATTGGCCGATAGTGCGGCGGCCATTGGCAAGGTAGGCAGTACGTAGCGCAGCGACAGGATGGTTTCGATGCCTTCGCCAGCGACAAGCACATCATTCGCCGTACCGAAACGAACTGCGTTGCCGAGCAGATCGCCCATTGCCCGTCGTGGTGTGTCGATCGGCGCCTTGCCGAGCCGGATCGGGTCAAAACCCTCAGGATTGAGCCAGGTCCGGTGCGCGCCTGTTATCCGGCCATCGAGATCGGTGACGCGGGCAATCATTGCAGGCCAAATCTCGGTCTGCGCGTCCTCATCCGGCCGACAGTAGCAGCGTGGGTGGAAGCGCAGGCTCGCTCCGTGGTGCAGCTCGAAAATGGCGCGTCCGCGCAGATATGCCTCCACGAGGGTTCCGTCGATCGGCCGAGATATCGCAAACAGTCGCCGCGCCGCTTCCGGCGATCCTGCCTTTACTGTTGCACGGACGGGCTTCGTTGGGAGATCCGGGTGCGGCCGAGGCAGCTTAAGGAAGCGCGTTGCCTCGTCCACGACATCGCGGAATTCTATGAGGCCGCAGGTTTCGCGGATGATGTCGAGGAGATCACCGTGTTCGCCCGTGGCGGCGTCGGTCCATTTGCCCGCAGGCCCCTTCTGTGATTTCTGTAACCGCACGAACATCGAGCGGCCTGGCGTGTTGCGGACGTCGCCGACCAGCCAGTAGCGCCCCACGCGCCGACCATTGGAGAGATAGTGGCGGCACACCGCCTCGGCCTCGCGCGCGAGGCGGTGTGCCAGTTCGGAAGCGTCGAACATCATCAGGCGGCCTCGCAGTGGGCGGGTTGTTCCGCCGGGCTCGAAGCGAGATCAGGCAAGAACGCGAGCAGATAATCCGCGACTTTGCTGGCCTGCGAAGCGGCGCGGACGATCGCGCGATTGTCTTCGCGGAGCACCTCAAGCCACGAAGCAATGTAGTCCGCATGCCGCACGGTCGGCACGAGGCCGAGCGAAGCACAGCAGAATGCAGCGGATATCTCCGCGATGATTTCCTCGAAGGCGTATTTCTTGGTGCCGTAACTTCCGGATAGATCCCGGTTGAGCCGTGAGGAGTGGCCGCTGGCATGAGCCAACTCGTGCAGAGCCGTGCGGTGCCAATTGATCGGCTCAAAGTAGGCAGCCGGACATGGCACCTGAACGTAGTCCTCAGAAGGACAATAGAAAGCTCGGTTACCGCCGATTCGAAGATCGATGCCGCTGGTACTAATCAGCGCTTCGACTTGCGGCTCGATCATGTGAGGTAACGGGAGAGGCGCCATAGTCGACACCTCGGCTGGCAGCCCGTCACATTGGTCGGTATTGAAGACCGTAAAACGTTTCAGAAAGTTAATCGCTTGGGCTTCGTCGGCCGCCTCAATCGCCCGCTTCCTCTCCTCTTCGGGCACGAAGCGGTCAGCATAGACGACGGTCGTTCCTCGCTCTCCTTTGCGGACCTGGCCACCCAGCGACAATGCCTGCCGGAAGGTGAGCCAGCTCTGGCCGGAGAAGCCCCGCTCGACCACAGCGCTCCAGAGGATCAGGATGTTAATGCCGCTATATCGCCGATGTGTTGCTGCATTGTGAGGCATGGCAAGCGGCGCCTTCGCCGCGGCCGTTCCCCACGGCTGGACCCAGGGCACACACCCCGCCTCTAGTTCGGCAATGAGTCTATTCGTGATCTCGTCATAAAAATTGGTCCGGCCGGGGCTGCTCTGCGAAACTTGGTTGTGCCTGGACATCGCGGTTCTCCGCGACGGGCACCGCGAGCCTCTCTCGCGGCTATAAACCCGTCACGGCAATCCAGGCCGCCACTCTTGGCTCTCTGGATATCTCCTCGTCTCGGCCATCTCGGTGCGTCTCGACCGTGAATGCGATCCAGAGTCCCATCCTTCAAAGCCCAGGTCATGGAAACCGGTGTGGCCTCCGTCAATGCCCGGCGAGAGTGGGTTACTCGATAAGTGGGGAAGCTTATGTTGCTGACATCGAAATCGCGCGCGAGTATCGCGGCGTTCTGACTCTAAGTGCGAATTTGCGATCCGATCGAAATGCGTAGCATGGGCACACGCCGGTCACGCGCGGGCGTTGTCTAATTGCCGGCGCAGGGTCAACTTTTTGTGGCTCTCAGCCCCCGAGACCATAGACCTCGGCGGCATGGACGGGCGGCCTCAGTTAGTTTGCTGTAAGCGCGGCATGGACCGTGAAATCCTCTTGCAGCAGTTGGCGGTAGTCCACCGCAAGTCTCCCAGGACGCCGCGCGCATTGCCAAAAAAGGAAGTGCCTTCAACCTGGATCAAGTCCGTGGGGCAAGGTCCGGATGCGTCAGCCCCTCGATCCTTCGCTTTCTGACAGCGGCACACAAACCTGTGAGATTCAAAACACCGTGCGCCCGTTTGCGAATCGCGAACTGTTTCAAAGAACAATCAGGCGCTTAATGCGCGTGAGGAGCGCTGGCACGGCCGTTGCTCTATCTCACCGTAGGGCAATAAGGGCCAATGAACATTAACGGCACGACAGGATCTTGGATTTACGGAGAAAAAGCGCTGATGCCGAGGAAAGAACAGACCAACGCCAAAGAAGTTCGCGGCACTTCGATACGCGGCGGTTTTGGGAGCATATCACAGGACGCGATAGTTGCGGCTAGAACGGCCAGGTAAGACAATGACGGCCAGCGCCGTTGACGTATGCGTCGTCGGGAGTGGTGCCAGTGGCTCGATAGTCGCCCACGAGATCGCTCGAAACGGATTCCGGGTGCTCGTCCTCGAAGAAGGCCGGACGCTTCCCCCCGGCGCGTCACTGGCGACTGTCCAAAGTGGTTTCGATGACGCCTTGGTGCCCTCTCCTGCCGGGACGTTGACGCCGTTCGGGCGCCCCTGGACCGTGTCGGCGCTCGGCGGTGGAATGACGCTGTACGCCGGGATCGCCTTCCGTTATCGGACCGTCGATTTTGACGCGCGAGCGCATGTGGCCGCGGACGCGCTCGACCCAGTCTGGCCGATCGACTACGCCGAACTACGCCCCTATTACGAGGAGCTCGAACGGCGGATGGGGGTGGCCCGGCTCCCCGGCGCGGACCGGCTCGAACCGCCCAGCGATCCCGCCGTGCTGGCGCCGCACGAGTACAGCCCACAGGGCCTATTGATCGCCAAGGCGGGCGGACGCCTAGGCCGGCTGCCGTTCCCCACCCCGCTGGCTATCAACTCGTTGCCGTATGGCGGTCGCCCGGCGTGTCACTGCTGCGGCCCGTGCAACGAACACCTGTGTCCGACCGGTGCGAGGGCCGACGCGCGGTCCCCGTTCACTGACGTTCCCCTGCCTTCCGGCGCACTGACAGTCGCCCTGGGCAGCAAGGCCGTGCGTATCGACCTGGGCAACGCGAGCCGCGCGGACTCGGTGGAATGGCTGGACACCGTCACCAGTCAACGCGCTCGGGTCCGCGCCCGCTGCGTGGTGCTCACCGGCAACGCGGTGCAGTCTGCCGCCCTGCTGCTACGGTCGGCGCAGTCAGCTGCGCCCAACGGCATCGGCAACGCCACTGGCATGGTCGGCAGCGGGACCTCGTTCAAAATCAGTGGCTACGTGTCCGGCAGCACTACGCTGGACCGGCTGCCCGCGCGGTCGCCGGGCGGCCCGTCGGATCACTACCTCGACGACGAGGCGCCCTCCGGGCTGGGCGGAATGATCTACGAAGCCAGTCCGGCCGAGCAGGCGATTTGTGACGGCAATATAGCGCTACGACTTCATTTTCTGGCGGCCGATCAGCCCATGCGCAAAAACACGGTCCGACTGGCCAACAGTCGAGATCGGCTAGGTCTGCAGAAAATCATTCTTGAATACTGGACCCATCCGCTGGACAAACGCCGATTAGGCTATTTGTCCCGACGCGCGTCGGAATTGCTCACCGAAGCCGGCGTGAAAAAAGTCGATTACCAGGATTCCAACTATCAGTCCGGTAGCGGGCATCTGCATGGCGGCTGTCGAGCAGGGGTTGATCCAACAGAGTCTGTAGTCGACCGGTGGGGTCGGGTGCACGACATCGACAATCTCTATGTCGCGGACGGCGGGTTCTTTCCGTATTCCGGAGGCGTCAACCCGACCTTCACTATTCAGGCGAACGCGCTGCGGATCGCTCGAAGAATAGCCACGCAGCTCGCCTAACCGACCATGGGCGAAGAATAACCGGAGATCGTTCATGTCCATGAACACGCCCAGTGCCACCTTGGCCGCGAGCGACGCGCAAAAAACCGCGCTCCGCCTCGCGCTGCGGATCACCGCGTCGGAGAAATGGGATCTTAACCGGCGTTTTCCAGTGGTGATGAGCCGCGCTTCCGGCGCGCATGTCTGGGATGTTAATGGAAAACAATACGTGGATTTCACCTCGTGTAGCGGGGCCGCGCCGTTGGGAGCCGGATACGAACCTGTGCTCGCGCACGTCGCCACGGAAATGCGCCGCACCGGCGGCATCCTACCCGGGCCGTTGTCCGTGCACCGGGTCGAGGTAGCCGAACGGCTTGCGGAAATCTTCCCGGTCGCGCAACGCTCGGTGTTCTTCCGCACCGGCTCATGCGCCACCACCGCCGCAGTCCGCCTCGCCCGCGCGCACACCGGCGTCAACCTGGTGCTTACTAGCGAATATCACGGCTGGCATGACTGGCACTTACAGGACCGGCCAGCGATGGGGCTGCCCAGGCGGGACCAGGACAGCGTGGAGTTCCGCTACGACCTGGACCTGCTTGAGAAACTGGCCAGCGTCCAGCGCGTCGCCGCGGTGATCATCACCCCCGAGGTCAACTTCTTCCCTGCCGAATACCACCGGCGATTGCAGACGCTGGTGCACCAGCACGGTGCCCTGTTGATCCTGGACGAGGTTATGACCGGTTTCCGCTACGCCCTCGGCGGATACCACACCGCAGTCGGCCTCACGCCCGACCTGATCACACTGAGCAAAGGACTGGCGAACGGCATGGCGCTATCTGCGGTGGCCGGTCGGGCGGACGTGCTCAACGCCACCGAAAAGACCTACCTAGAGCCGCCGAATCTCGGTCCGCACATCCTGCGCGCGATTGACCTGCTGGATGAACGCGACCCCAAGGTCACCGGCACCACAAAAAGCACGATCGATCCATTCTGGTACGACGGCGTGCACTTCGCGGTGCAGTGCCGACGCTTTGGCCTGGACTTCGACGACGTGCGCGAGCTGGTCACCAAGGTAATGGTCGAGGTGGCCAATGACATTGTGTCGTTCGCCGACCGGTGCCGGCTGATCAACGAGATCGGTGAGTTCCGCAGGGCTCACACCGGAGCCCGGCGGTGGGGACTAAAACTACAGCGCAAGATCGCTCAGGTCGATTCTTACGCCCGGCTGTGGCCGAGGGCGCATTTCGTGCACATCGTGCGCGACGGTCGGGACCTGGCCGCCTCGCACCTGAAAACCGTGCCGGATTGGGGTACCGGACCGCCGCCGAAGCCGCGCGGGGCTGGCTTGAAGTGGTTTCCCGGCCGCATCGGGTCGCGCCGCCGGACCGCTACCTCGAGCTGCGCTACGAGGATCTGGTAAGTCGTCCTCGACCCACCCTGACCCAAATCCTGGACCACCTCGGCTTGCCTTGGGACGAGGCCGTGCTGCGGCACGCCGAGTATCAGCACGCGCTCTTCGACCATCCGTACGGCCACCCGGCGGCCGAATCCGCTGGCAAACCGCTGCACTCGGGCCGGCTCGGTCGTCACGCCGAGGATCTGACGCGCGCTCAGATCGCGGAGTTCGAGCGGATCGCAGGCAGTGAACTGGCCCGGCTGGGCTATCTATCGGCCCCGACTTTGACCGTCGAAGCGTGAGGCGCGCCCACTGTTCCGCCACCCTGCTCCGACTGCCGCGCGGCTACCTGGCGCTGCTCGTTGGCCAGACCGTGTCGTTGCTGGGCTCCCAGGTGACCATGCTGGCGCTGCCGCTTACCGCGATCACTCTGCTGGCGCGGGACCCGTGCAGACCGGGCCGCTGCTGGCTTGGGGTCGGGCGCCGTACCTGTTGGCGGGCCCGTTCGCCGGCGTCATCGTGGACCGCCTCCTGCACCGGTGGATCCTGTTGATCGCCAACTTCGTGATGGCGGCAACGCTGGCCACGATTCCGCTGCTGGCCGGCCTCGGACATCTCGGAATGGTCCAGCTGTGTACGGCGACGGCGCTGGTCGGGGTGGCGGCGGTGAACGCCGAGGTGGCCTATCTGGCGTGCGTACCCACGGTGGTGGACCGGACTCAGCTGGTCCAGGCGCAGAGTTTGTTGGAGCTCAGCCAGGCGAGCGCGTTGGCAGCGGGTCCGTTCCTGGCCGGCTGGCTGGTGAGCGCGTTCTCCGCGCCGACTGCGATCCTGGCCGACTCGGCCTCGTTCCTGCTTGCCGCCGCGTTGCTGTCGCTCGTGCCGATGCGCGCGGCCGCGCGCTCAGCAGCCGGGCCGACCCAGCTACTCGGCCAAATGGCCGAAGGGCTGACCACCGTGTTCGGCACCCCGATTCTGCGGGCAGTCACGTTGGCCACTGGCACCTTCATCTTGGTACAACGCATATTCGGCGGTCTTCCTGCTGCACCTGACGAAAGATCTGGGTTTGGAGGGCGGGACTGTCGGCATGGTGCTCGGCATCGGTGCACTCTGTGGCGTCGTCGGCGCGGTCACCGCACCTTGGGCGGGACGCGCGATCGGGCTTGAGCCGGTGCTGATGGTAGCGCTGGCGCTCAGCGCTGGAGGCATGAGCTTGGCGGCGCTTCTCACCCAGCCATGGTGGGCCGCGGTGGTGTGCGTGGCACTGTCTCAGTTCCTGCTGTCGGTTGGCCAAGGGATTTACAACGTGCAGCAGGTCCCTATTCGATATGCGCTGGCCCCGCACCGGCTGCAGGGCCGGGTGACGCGAGCATCCGGAGCGTGGTGTGGGGGCTGGCGCCACTGGGCGCGCTGGTCGGCGGCGCGGCGGGTGCCGCATTGGGCCTGCGTGCCACGTTGCTGGCCAGTAGCGTGTTGGGCGCGGCGTCGGTGCTGTGGATCTGGCGGTCGCCGCTGCGCCACACGCACAGTTTGCGTCTTTGACCAGCGGGCAGGACCGCTTATGCAGATCAAAACACTGGACGAGCTTGGCCTTCATTCGGGCCGGCTGACTGTGTGGCGGATCAACGTGCCCGGGTCCTGACCCTGGCGCCCCGACCCGCGGGCGACGGTCTCACGTTGCTTCCACTTCGCGATAGCCTTCTGGCCCTCGCCTGCATTCAGATGCTCCCAGGGCAACAAAGATGCCGGAGAGTAATCTAGCTGCCCATCGACTTCTGGATCATCTCATAGACGATCAGTCTAAGCCCCGATCATCTACCCACCGCGGCCGCACGTCCCGCGACGAGAGCGGGCCGCTACATCAACGTGGGCACGAGCGAGTTCGGCTAGATGGTCTCCGACGGCCGCATGCCACGCCCCAAGCGCGTTAACGGTCGTGTGATTTGGGACCGCTTACGGCTTAACACGACAGTCTCTGATTTGTCTGAGGAAAAGGCGCCACCATTGCGTGCGATGCCGCCGCCATTCCTGTGGACACAGAACTATCATTAGGAGGGACAACGAAACAGGCTATGTTTGCCTCGCCCTCACCGCGGAAAACAAAGACCCTAAAGAGCTGAAGAGCTTCGGCGACTTCGTCAAGTTAGAAGCGGTAACGATCGGTCTCGGCGGCGCTTTCGTTCCCAATAAGGCGGGATCGGTGCGGCCGCTTGCGCTTTAAGCAGCCCGCCCGTCTTCGCCGTATTTGCACGTCGCCAGGATGGGCAGGACGGCAGATCCTCAGTGCGGACAAATGGACTCTAGCAGTTCGCACTGATCAGTGAAGTTAGCCCAACGTTCGACTTTACCTCAGCAACTCCGATTGGTTTGAGACCCGCTCCTGAAAGCCGATCCCGAAGAGGGCACGAATGCGATGCGTCAAGTTGTACACGCGGGCGGCGATTATATCGGCGAACTGGCCGACGCCAGCTGTGCAAGCGGGCCGACCGCCGCGGAGACTGCGATCAGTGCCCTATTTCGCAGAAGCCGCGATGATGACGCGCAGACCCACCCGTGAGCTCCGCTCCAAAAAATCGACTCCCGCTCAATGGCTTGGACAGCTCTTCGCGGACGACCGCCAGGGACCAAGCGATAGGGGCCGACACCTTGTGCGGCTCGGAGCCAGTCCCTGCCGCACGCGCATCAAAAACCCTTTCGATGAGCGCACCTAAGCTCGCGGAAGCGATACCTCTTCTCGAGTCATCGTCTGCGCATCGTAAATTCTGACCTGAAGCATTGGAAAGCGCTTCTTCAGATCTTCTGCCCCTGTCTTTGCTCCGACTTTGGTCATAAATTCGGCTTTCAATCGACCATCCACTTCAAGCGCGTAGCCTGACGTGGGCAGTTCGCGGGCGGCAGCAACCATTTCGTTTCTCCCTCGCATTGGGATTGTTGGAGGATAATAGCCTAGCGTGAGTCGCTCAAATCGCGCCAGCGGCAGAATGAGTCTGTGTGAATCGTCGCGAAGCGGTAGTTTATGAGCAAATTGGTCTTCCGACTTTCGATACTTCGGGGAATTCCCTGATCTCTTCGCACAGATAAGAACGAATGGATGCCACACCTTCCAGCGGGATCGCGGCACTTTTAATGGGAATTGCACACGGTGGACACCGATCATGCACACCGCGAATATCGAACATGGCCGCGGACGATGGGAAAGCGCTTGGAGCCAGCGATGGAACGGTCGGGCGCACACTGAAAGCGCCAAGGTCACGAAGCTTGCCGCGACGAACATGAGTAAAAGCTCACGAAGCCGAATTTGCGGTGGGACCTGGACGGCGATCTGGCCGAAGTCGCCGCGCTGACCAGCCGGATCAGCAGCGCCCGGCCATGGTGGTAGCGGACTACTCAACCGGACTTTCAGTTACCGATGCACGGCAGACAAAGTTCCTATAGATCGCGCCATCCGTGAATCCCGGTCCGGGAGCTGAACCCCAGTTGTACTTTTGAGGCCATTCTCGCATTTCGAGATGCTAACCATTCATGTCCGGAAGGCGATATGGACGCACGCAGCAACGACGATCGGCATCAACATGGATAGGAGAGAAATTGAGGATCTGCTCGGTTTTGGCTTCCACAGAACGGACATAACCGAACACGAAGGCCTATTGGCTGGATGCTCACGACCACCGCGACTTTGGCCCTGCCCGCCTATTCTACGGTCACCGATTTCGCGAGATTGCGTGGCTGATCGACGTCCGCTCCCATCACGACAGCGGTATAGTAGGCCAAAAGCTGCACCGGAATGGCATAGACCATGGGTGTAAAGGTCGCAGCCATGTCTGGCAGCACAATGGTCACGAGCGAATCCACCGTCGCTTCCGAAGCCCCTGTCGCATCGGTCATCAGGATGATGTTGCCACCACGAGCGGCGACTTCCTGCATGTTTGAGACGGTTTTTTCGAAAACCCGGTCGTAAGGAGCGATCACCACCACAGGCATGCTCTCGTCGATCAGCGCAATCGGGCCGTGTTTGAGCTCGCCGGCGGCATAGCCTTCGGCGTGGATATAGGAGACTTCCTTCAGCTTCAGCGCGCCCTCCAGCGCCAAAGGGAACGACGTGCCGCGGCCGAGATAGAGCACAGCTCTCGATTTGGCGATGTCGCGCGCGAGCTTCTCGATCTGCGGTTCGATCGCGAACGCCGCAGCGATCAGCCGCGGAACTTCGATCAGCTCGCCCACAAGCTTCAATTCATCGAGGTCGGACAATTCTCCGCGCCCTTTGCCTGCGGCGACCGCAAGGGCGGCCATCACCATCAGCTGACAGGTGAAAGTTTTGGTCGAGGCGACGCCGATTTCCGGGCCCGCCAGTGTCGGCAGCACGGTTTCGCTCTCGCGCGCAATCGTCGACGTCGGTACGTTGACCACGGAAACCGTGTGCAGCCCCTGCGCCTTAGCGTAGCGCAACGCGGCCAGCGTGTCGGCGGTCTCGCCGGACTGCGAGATGACGATCGCGAGATCCCCCTTGCGCAAGGGCGCTTCGCGGTAGCGGAGTTCGGAGGCGACATCGATCTCGACCGGCATACGGGCCAGCCGCTCGAACCAATACTTGGCGACGTGACCGGCATAGCTTGCGGTACCGCAAGCCGTGATCGAGATGCGCTTAATGTCATTGAAGTCGAATGGCAGTTCGAACGGCAGCGCGATGCGCTTGGCGGCCATATCGACATAACGCGCCAGCGTCTGCCCGACCACTTCCGGCTGTTCGTGGATTTCCTTGGCCATGAAGTGGCGATAATTCGCCTTGTCTACCAGGAGCGATGACGCGCCGGACTTCAGCGTTTTCCGGTGGGCGACGGCGCCTTTCGAATCATAGATGACGCAGATCGTGCGAGTAAGCACGGCCCAGTCGCCGTCTTCAAGATAGGTGATTGTATCGGTGAAGGGCGCGAGCGCGATAGCATCCGATCCTAAATACATTTCGCCGTCGCCATGCCCGATCGCGAGCGGCGAACCCCTGCGCGCGCCGATCATGAGATCGTTATGACCTTTGAACAGGAATGCCAGCGCGAACGCGCCGCGCAGCCGCGGCAGCAACGCTTTCACTGCGTCCTGCGGCGAGTAGCCATGCTTTAGATAGGATTCGACGAGATGCGCCACCACCTCGGTATCGGTCTCGGAGGCGAAGTTAGCGCCATTCTGCTCTAGCTCAGCGCGCAGCTCGCGGAAATTCTCGATGATCCCGTTATGGACGACGGCGACATTGTCCGTCACATGCGGATGGGCATTACGCTCAGTCGGCTTGCCATGGGTGGCCCAGCGCGTATGACCTATACCGGTATGACCCGACAGCAGATCACCGCGTAGCCGCGCCTCGAGATTTTTCAGCTTGCCCTCGGCACGCCGGCGTTCGAGATGGTCGCCTTCAAGCGTCGCGACGCCTGCGGAATCGTAGCCGCGATATTCCAGTCGCTTGAGTGACTCGACCAGCTGCCCCGCGACCGGACCACGCCCCAAGATGCCGATAATCCCGCACATGTCGATCAATGCCCTCCAGCTTCAAGGAAATCATCTTCAAACCCGCAGAAACTTCTTAACCAAATTCACTCGTCTGAACGTACTCAATACTCATTGCGGATGGCGACATCGTTGGCGGTTCAAGTCTGGAATTCTCTGTCAGAGCAATTAGTCTCGCCGCGTGCACACGCGTGAGCTAGGTCTTAGAATTTCAACCATCATCGGTTCGCCCAACCCCAGCGCGGCTTTGGCGACCACGATCGAATACCAGTAGGAAGCGGTAGCCAGCGCAGCAAACGAGCTGAGGGTTTCGAGGTGAGCCAAATACTCAGGCGCGCGTCCATGGTCCCGTGCGACAGCGAGCCATGGCGCAAACAGACTCTTCGTCCGGTAGCGAAGATAGCAATCGTAGTCGCAATAGGACTGCTGGGTGGAGATATCTCGCTGGTAGCGTGACCCTAGGGATCGACGACACTCGATGCAGATCGACGGACCGTATGGCGTCCTGCGATAGAACTTCATAATCGTCGGTCACCTCGTCTTACTTCGTTGCGCCGAGAGCCATTCAGGACGCTCCGGCCCGATTCTCGACGAGAATAAAACTATTGCGATTGATGGCTCAATTGTACGTAGGTAAGCCTTCAATATTGAAATGGTTTGGAGGGCTATACGAAGGTTTGTAATCCGCCGCTCCTCCGTTAGTACTGATGTCAGCGGTCCACCTTGCGCGGCCAGCTTGCGCGATCCCATTGAAAAGTTTGTCATGAACAGCCTCGCGCACTTTGCCGTGCCGCCTAGGCCGCGGGATCTGTTCCGGAGTTGGACGCCAGGTTGTTCCTGAGCTGTCCTAGTACCTCGACACAGAGGTTTTGATGATTGGTTTGGCATTTCCAGGCCGGGTAGCTGCTCAGGAGGGACCGGCACTTCGATGCTGCGCGGCGAGCCGGGCGTAATGAGGCCCGCACGGTCAACACCACCGCGAAGTGCCGTTGCATTGATTTAATCGAAAATACCTGCCCGGAGCGCCCGCCGAGCAATTGACGTGAGCGGTTTGCGAAAAAACGCCACGCGACGCTGCCCTCGTCAGTACACTCGGATTCGTCTTGGTGATCGAGTTCACCGAGATCAATGAGGCGTGCGGACTGGAATTGGATCCCACCAAAACAAGGAGGCGACAGCATCTGTGTGTAGCAAATATGTTTTGCGAGCGTTCGGGAAGAAAATGCGTCCGCCAGACCGCTCGTACCGTTCGTGATTCGGAGTAGTCGGATGATCACGCCGGTTCGACGGCATTGGTGTCCCAAAGAATTGTTCAATGCTCTGACGCCGGTGATGTTCACCGCCGAGCCATAGTTCTGCGCGCACGTTGGAACAAGTTGTGCCAGAATTGTATACTGAATATGACGCGAGGCATCTGAAAAAGGAGTTGCCCGTCCGCAACTTGATCTCTACCGAGGAGGCTGCGGCGTTCTTTGATGCCTGGGCCGCGGACGAGGAGCGTCACGCCGAGGGCTTTATCCAGATTATGGAGCTCGTCGCTGATGGATCCGAAAAGGATCTTTGGGAGAGATTGGACGCTGCTCGATCACACAATTTTAGTGCAATCAATGAATACCTGAAAGACGAATTCTCTGTGATGGTTGTGATCGCCTTGGATGAAATGTGCACCTGCCACGCCTATGCTGCGAAGGGTTTTTATGCCGGACTTGGGAACGATAGATTCGTTCGTTGGCTAAGAGAAGTGACTGCCGACGAGGCAGTTCACTCGATGAACGCGGTTACGTTATCCGCGCCCGGTACTCCGATCGCATCCGCGAAGTCGGCACAATCCTCGACGGCCTAACCAGTGGTGTCGCCGATGAGTCGGACTATGGCGGCACCTTCGTTCTGGATTACTTCGGCGAGAAGTACACGAAAGAGATGCTAGCCAACTGCCGCGCCACGATCCTGAGAAATGTTGCCAAGCCGCTCACGACCGCAGAGCGAGATGGACGGAACGGTCGGCCAAGTTGACCTCAACGACGTCGCACCGGCTGCGGAGTGATTCCGGCGCCGAGGCGCCCAGCCTGCTCCTTCGGCTCGTACATGAGGGGCTGCCGCGCAGCGGAACAACGAACGCAAATGACCGCGGTCGCTTCGGGCGTCAATGGATTGATCGTTGTGCTGTTTCAGCCTTCCACGTCGCTGAATTTTCTAGACCTAAAATTCCGCCAGACCTCGGATCAGCGACCGTTGGCCTCTAGCGCATGCCGCAGTCGACCATGCTCTATGCCTACACCCGTGGCTCGTGCTGATAGCGGACCGATATGGGGCTGATCGGCCGGGATCTGCTGACTGTAGACGAACAGGCGATCAAAGAGACCCGGGTCGTTCGGACGATCTTTCGTGGGCGGACTTGCCGATGGCAACAACCCAGATCACGATAGAAGCTGCTGAACTTTTTGCGTCAAAAGCGGATCATGCAGACATACCGCCCATTCCAGCAGCATCTGGCGCACCGTGGTCGCCAAGATGCCATGAAGCGCCATCCGATCCAGAGCAAGTGAACGATCCGCATCGACACGCGTCGCGATCAGGTCCGAGAGGAGGCGTACGTCATATCCACGCTCGGCGGCCTGCAGAGCGGCAATGAAGATATCTTCTTCGAGCCAACCTCCTCCAAAGAAAATGATACCGGTCTCGCGTGAAGCCAGATTGTCCGTAAACCGCCGATCGTGCCAAATGGAAAGAGCGTCAACGTCCAGCTGCGTCATCGAGTGCACGAGTTGCTGACCCTTAATCCCGAACGGCTGGCATTCGCCGATGAGGGTTGACGCGACGGCGAACATCTCCAAGCCCGTCTGCAGCAACGAGAAACTGACGTGCCGCGGGGCAAGACCGGCCGAAGCCGGCGTCTCGCCGCGCGTCATATTGATCAAAACCACCCGACTATGTCGTGGGTCTGCAAGCATCTACGTGTCAAATGACCTTGGCTGGATGCTGCTCACGGGGCATCAGGCGGCCGCGTTAACAAGATCCGATGACACAAGCACGGGGCCGTTGACGTCGGCTTGTTCGTACATCCTGTGAAGCGTTTGTTCGGACATGTCGAGAAAGCCGGCGACCGCCATGGTCGATCCGACCTGCCGCGGTGCAGCGATCCGCCTCAATGGCCAGCCCGCTCGCCGAAGAATGCGCTCCATACGTGTATCAGTGACTGTCACGATGCTGTCTGCGCGCGCGCCGCGTACTGCCTCCATCATGGCGGCGAAGAGGATAAACGTTGCGCGGTTGAGACTATTGGGCGCCTGCTCCGCGACAAGACTGGTGTCAACGCAAAAGCGTGAGCTTTCGAGAATTCTTTCGTCATGCGGCGCTGGCGACCCGCCGAGCAGAACAGGAAAGGTGTCGGCCAACATGGTTGGTCCGGTCGTCGGAAGCAGACGAACCGAACCAACCGGCTCTCCGGCGTCTGCCATGAGAATGAGATAAGTCGGCCCGAGAGTGTCATACACATCGAGCTCGAATTCACCCGAGACCGACACTGACCAGTCGAGCCGGTCCTTGAAGACACGGCGCCGCAGCCGATACATCGCCGCGAGCAACTCCAGATGACGACCAAATTGAGAGGTGTGAAGTGCGATGGCATGCATAGCGACCTCCTGAAATTATCGGGAGGCCTCAAAACCAGAAAGAGAGTTGCTAATCGCCTGTCAAATTTTACAGGTAACACTTATTCAGTTTGATTACGCTAGACCTTTTTGGACAGAACACAATACAACATGCCCGGCGCGACGAGCGCCAGGTCTCTTGTGCATCTCGCGAAATGGGAGGGTGTGGATGATTAGGACAACAAACCGCGCCGCAGCGCCTCGGCGACGCATTGGGCAATAGATGCTGCACCTAGTTTGCGGCGCGCGTTCTCAAGATGAAACACGACAGTTCGTGGTGCAATCTGGACCAGCACCGCGATATCGACGACAGCTTTTCCGCGCGCGGTCCAGGCAAGGCATTGGCGCTCGCGCTGAGTGAGTTCACTTACGGCGAGTTTACTGGCAGAGAGTACGTCAAGTCTGGCGGCGACATAACAATGAAAGTGCAACCCGACGAGGTGTACCAGATCCTTCCCGTCGGCCACGAGCAGCTCGGGGTGAAGATCGCGGTCGCCCGTCGCCAGCGTAAATGCAGCCATCCGTCCAAATCCACTCCTGATTGGCACAGTGATGCCTGATCTAATCCCGAAGGTCGTCGCTTCATCGAAGAACCGGCGCTGCTCGCGATTTCCGGCCAGGGCTGATGCCTCGCCTCCCCAGCTGAACAGCGCGTGCTCGGCACGCGCGCGGCGCACCACAGGATCGAGCTGCTGATATCCAAGTTGGAAGTACCGGCTGGTCCAGGATTTGGGATAGGACGAGATCAACATCGGCGTCTCGCCAGTCAGGCGCAGATAGGCAAATCGCTGGAAGCCAAGCCTCTGTGTTAGCCGCGTTGCGACGCGCTCGAATTCATCCGCGTTGGTTGCGGTTTGGATGGCATCAATAAATTCCTGGAAGATGCTTTCGACCGGGCTCATTCCGGCTCTACCATTTGAACATAATCGACGTGCTTCCTAATGACTCACCCTCGCCTTTGGCGAAGAAGCTGCTCGGCCTACCAGGTCGCGCGAGCTCCCGCCAGAACAGCCACGCGCTCGAGACCTGATGGCCGAGCTGGAGGCGCACATGAACACCCTGCCCGTCGATGTAGCGGCATCATTCTATGCAACCCATTCGGACAGGATTTCGGCAAACTCGGAAAAGCCGTGCGAACGGTGAGCCCCGCCAAGAGACTAAATTGCCATCTTATCCTTTTTCAAAGTGAAAACCTGCAACGCAGCCTTACAAGAGCTAGAGAATCTCTTACAATCAACCTTGTTTGTCGTTTCCCTTGAAGACTTTCAATCGCCCGAATTAACAGGGTTTCCGTCATCTTGAAAGTATCATTTCTTGAGATCCATGTTAGAGAATCTAACATCTAGGCATGCGCAAAATTCCACCTTTCACCGCTCTTCGTGCCTTTGAGGCGGTGTCACGCCATGAAAGCGTCACGCAAGCTGCCGCTGAACTGAATGTCAGCCACAGCGCTGTCAGCCAACAGTTGCGCCTGCTGGAAGGATATTTCTCCCGCAAATTGGTGCGGAAGGCTGGCAACCGCATTGAATTGACGCCTGCAGCACGTTCTTACGCTCATGATGTACGCAAGAGCCTCGATCTGTTGGCCGTTGCTTCGGAGGACTTTGCCAGCTCCGGCTCCGCACACTGCATCCGCATCAACGCGACGCCGTCGTTTGCGATGCGATGGCTCATCCCCCATATCGCGGCCTTTCAGCGACTGAATCCGCGTATCGAAATTCGACTTGAAACCTCTAACACCGATGAGTTCGAGTCGAGCGTCGAGCAAAGTGATCTTGTCATCCGCCGCTATCCTATGAAAAAGGCCGGACTAGCTTGCCGTCATCTTCTCGATGACGAAGCCGTGGCGGTCGTCTCGCCAGTGCTGCTGTCGGAATTGAAAGTACGCCATGCTAAGGATTTGACGCGGTGCCCGCTACTGCACATGAAAAGCCGTATCTCGGCTTGGCCAGACTGGTTCCGCAAGGCTGGTATAGATATCAGTCAGACGCCACGTGGCCAAGTCTTTGACCATTTCTTTCTCTGCATAGAGGCAGCAATCAACGGCTATGGTATTGCTCTTGTGCCGGAGGCTCTCGTTTCGCTGGACATTGCAGAACGGCGCCTTGGAATTCTTTTTCCTCAATCACGCATCATAGGCTCTGGGTTCTACGGCCTATTCAACCCCTCAGCGCGCAAAGCAAGAAGTGTTGAACAGTTTATCACATGGCTGACTCAAGAAGACTAACTCCACGTGAAGACGTCGACTGGGTTGAGTGGCTCTGCCTGTCGCCCCCCGCAATTAAACACTTCGCGGCAAAGCCGGGCACGTCAGGTTGAAGAGCTCCCACATGGACCTGGATCTCGGTGGTGCCGCTTTCGTCCACATCTTCTAGAGCAGCTAGAGCGATCCCTTGCTCCCCGCACCACTGCCTCGTCCCGCCGATAGAGGCACGCGGATAATAAACCAGAACCATGCTCCGAGCTGAACTGCAAGGTTGATTGCAAAGGCTGTCTGGTAAGCAACTTCCGGGTAGTGGCCCTGCTGAGGCGTCCAGTACTGAATCACGAAGCCCACCAGATACTGGACAAGAAACGCGCAACCGATGTGAAAGACGTTGAGCGCCGCGGTGGCACGTCCAGCAAGCTCTTTTGGGAAAAAGTCGGCCAGAATCGCGTAGCTAAGGACGGTCGCCGCTCCGCCGGCAGCGACGATCATCCACGGAACAGATGATGGCAAAGGTACTCGCAGGATCACTGCCAATTGGGCTACGAAGAACGGAACTGCGACCAAGCCCAAGAGCGGTCGTGGACCTATCCCGTATCGACGAAGCTTTTGAGCCGCAACGCCTAGAACCAGGGCGCCCGCACTCGAGGCGATTGCCATGACAAAGAGATTGCGAAGCAATTCGGATCGGTCCAGGCCCTCGACATCGGAGAACCACTGGGCAGCCCACAACCCCTGTAACGCCCAGGCCGTACCAATGCAGGTCGCAGAGAGCGGAGCCAAACGCCAGAAGCGAGGATCTGTATAAATTATTCGTAGTCCAAGGCTAGTGCCCTTTGCCAATGACCACCTGCCCTTTGGCACGAGAACGAAAATTGCAAGGGCGCATCCAACCGATGCAATGGCCAGGAGCTCAAACAATCCCCGCCAGCCGATCGACGCGAGCAGGTATTCGGCCGGCAATGTTGCCGTCACAGCGCCAAAGGACCCTAGCATAATCATCAGGCCATTGAGCAGTGGCACCTGCTCGGCAGGAAACCAGAGAACGACGGCTTTCAATCCGGCCGTCAATGCTGCAGAAGCGCCAAGGCCGATTAACGCCCGGCCGAGAAGAAGAAGCCAAAAGTTGTCGGCTACGGCAAATAGCGCTGCCCCGGCGGCTGCGGCCATCAGCACGACACTCTGGATTTTCCCTGGACCGTATCGGTCCACTAACACCCCGATAGGAATCTGGGCGGCCGCGAAGGTCAGGAAGTAGATGGACGTCAGGAGACCGAGGTCATCGGCACCCAGACCAAACTCATTGGTCAGTGGTGCAGCTATGGTCGCGTTGATGGTGCGAAAGAGAAAAGAAAGGTAGTAAGCTGCGACGAAGGGTAAGAAGACGCGCAAAACTAAATGCCAATCTGTGGAGAAGGCTCGTGACCGCTGCGGCCCCCTAGCATGCCGTGGCGCCAGAAGTGGCCGCAATATCGCGCCAGGCATTGTTTGCTCTGCTGTTGTATCGGGTTCGCGCTCGAAGGCTGCCCCTCGAGCAACAGGCGGAGATTGTGGTTTGTTGCCGGCGACAGTCGCCGCAACGCCGTTTGGTTCCTGGTGTGTGGAGCGGGTCGACCCTTCTTGCCTCACCGGTTGTGTTGCAAGATGCGCCGGATCAGTCGAATTCACCCGCTCGATTGTTTCCTTTATGAGCGACGTTCCTAGATCGACTCGCCTTGTCACCTGAGCAGCAAATTCGTCGAAGCGCGCGAGTCCCAGGGTACAGGCGGCAGCTTGGTCGGCAGCTGCGAGCGGGGGCGTGACGGCGAGAAGAAATCGAGCCTGAAGTGCAACAGCCTCACTCACAATCCGCAACTCTTGATGAAGCCGTTCGAGGTTCCGATTGATGGCGTTCAGCCGGCGATCAACCGAGGTCTCTTCGATGGCGTCATGATCTGGCTTGAAGAAATGAGCGAGGGCAGCCTCAATGACCGCCGATTTGGTGGCCCCGGGACGTTGCGCTGCGACTTCGAGCCGCGCGGCGACAGGCTCTGAAAGGTAGACACCGATCCATGGCTTCATGGAAGCGCTCCGTCGAAATGCAATCGAGCGGCCGCTGACTTCTCATGTCCCGAGAGGGACTGTTTCCGCCGGTCGATATGACCCCAGCTTCCTCGCTCGACGGCGCTGAAGAAGGCTTCAATTTGCGCGTTGAAGGCCGCAGGTTCTTCGAGATTGATGGCATGGCCCGTATTGGGGCACACCCAAATGCCGGCGGCGGGAATTGTGGATTTGAGCATTAGGCCGGTTTCTAAACATGGCATGTCCTCGTCACCCACCGCGAGCAGTACCGGGACCATCATCCGTGAAAATTCGTCGCGGAAGTTGTACAAAGCCGGTCGCACAGCTTGGCACTGAAGCAAAGTATTGGCCATCCCCTGCGCCGAATGCTGCTTGAGCCGATCTACGAACTCCTGCCAGCCCTTCGGATCCTTGTGTTTCAGTTGAATTCGCGTGGAGTGGCGTGCCATTTTCTCTGCCATGGCATCCATACCTCGCGCCGCCAATGCGCGCGCGAGAACAGACGTGTTCTTCAACCACCTTTCACGATCCGAGGCCGGAGATCCCGCCCCTGCTCCGGCTGCGACGATCGCGCTGCTCATTTCGCGGTACCGCAACCCAAACAGCAGAGCAGCATAGGCGCCCATGCTAGATCCAACCATGTGGGCGCGCCCGATCGAGAGGTCGCGCATGACGATGCCGATGTCTTCCACGGCGACCTCCCAGCCGTATATGGCGGGATCATCAGGAACGTCGCTCGGTGGATATCCACGCGCGTTGTAGGCGATGCACCTATAGCCACGCGAGAAAAAACGGATCTGCGCTTCCCAGCTGTGCAGGTCGGATTCGAATTCATGAACGAAAATGATTGGATAGCCCCGCCCATATTCCTCGAAATACAGCCTTATTCCACCTGAATCGATATAAGGCATCGCCACCCCTTTTCTTGGAGCGCCGGCAAGACGTTGCCGCGCATCGAGTGGCGCGTTGTGGATGAGCATGGATAAGAATGGAGGTGTCGATTACCGGCGGATCGGATTTCGACACACATCTCTTGTCTGACGCGCTTGGGCCAGGCCCTTCAAGTTTATATGCGGGAGCAACTCCTAAGCTTTCCTGAGAGCACGATGTGGCCAAGGCGTTCAACTATTTGAGCGATAGGCGAGCTTCACGCTGTTCCTCGAGAATGAGTGCGTGTGTCTGTTGAATAAGCCCGCCGAAAGGGGGCTTAGACGCGTCGCGCTTGGCGCCTTAGCCGTGCCGCCGACCCAAGCACGATTCCCGCATCACGAGGGCAGTTGATTCTTGCGATCGCGTCCTGTTATGCGGGGAGGAATGGGCGAGATTCTTAGGGGCTGTCTCCAGGGTGGGGTTGGCCTTTCGCCCTGAGATCCCCGACCCGACATGTTTTGCTCTCGCTGATGAACAGCGCGGAATCGCTCGCGTCGGCTCGCGGAGCGAGGGCTGGCTCGGTGCGCCCCATTCCGGACCATATTAGCGCGCGGCCTGAAGACATCACTTCACTCACGACCAGACTGATCGCCTTCGACCATAGCGCCGAGAACGACATCGACCTGTGTCAGTGTGGGCGACCGTGATCGATGTCAGTCAAATATGGGAGTCCCACATCGCCTTACATGAGCTGTCCGGGCCGACTCGGACTACACATTCTAGCACGATTAAAAAAAGTACATCCGCTGCTTGTATATCCGAATGAACGCCGCGGGCTTCCGAGCTTCTTGCCTCCCGAGGTGCGCGACATTGCCGGCCGTACAAGAAGCTGGACCATCGTCATCTGCTGGGCCATCAGCCCATCAGCAGGCTAGCAGATTTCGGCCCATTGAACCACTCTCCCGAAGTCACAGGTGCTACAGCTAACAGCTCAACACAGTTGTTTATTGCACAGTTGCGAGGAGGCTGGAGCAAGAGACGAACTCTTCGCAGGAGCGTTCAACTATTCAATCCGCCAGAAATGCCAGGCGTGCAGCATGCCCCTTGTGTCCGACCTCAGACGCGCGGCTTGTTTCAAAATCCACCGGTCTTGTTGAGAAGACAACATCGCGATCGAAAAACCGCAGGGAATGCACATCGCGTCCGCTGGCCTAGATCCTGCACACCACAAGCGTCGTGGAAGCGGCGCCAACAACGTCGGGCATTCGGCCTTCGTTGCAAGTTGGCGCGCGTCATGTGTTCGTGAGGTGAAATGCGATCTGAACTTCTTTTTTGCGGTGTCACAACAGCTGCGCTCGTTGCAAGCGGTGCCGTCAATTCGGCCGATCTTAAGCCGGCAGTAAAGGCCCCACCGGCCCTCTGGAGCTGGACCGGAGGATATATCGGCGGGCACGTCGGCGGGGGCTATGGCCGGACATCGTTCAGTGATCCCTATGGTCCGTCACTCTATGGGGACGTTGTCGAGACCCCTGTGTTCCTGGCCGGAGGTCAGATCGGCTACAACTGGCAGAGGGAGCGTTGGGTTTTCGGCCTCGAATTGGATGCCAGTGGGGTTGTCGCGGACGGTACAAACACCTGTCTTGCCGTCTCCGGCTTTGTCGTGAGCGCAAACTGCAACGCGAGTCCAAGGGTCTTTGTCACCGGGACGGGTCGCCTGGGGTATGGGTTTGGGCCGCAGGGCCATACGCTAGTTTATCTCAAGGGGGGCGTGGCTTGGCAGCATAATCGCGGCGATGTCGCCAATAACAACGAATTCTTTGGCTTGGCGCCACAGAATGCCACTCATTTCGACTATGGTGGTGTCGGTGGCACAATCGGCGTGGGCGTCGAGCAAGCGCTCACGCCTGCATGGTCCGTCAAACTTGAGTACGACTATCTGAGGTTCGGCGGACCAAGTGTAGCAACCCCTCCGACCATGCAGCTTCCGTTGGCGACGGTCCCAGCCAACATCACTAGCCTGTCCAGCAGCTATCACATCGGAAAGCTTGGTCTGAACTACCATTTTGACGCCGACCCACGGACGCCGGGATGGTCCGATGCGCCGCTATACGCGACAAAGCCGACTGTCAGCGCGTCGCCGATTGCCCTCGCTGATGGGTGGTCGCTAGAAAGCGGCACACGGCTCTGGTTAAGCCGAGGAAGGTTTCAATGGGACTTCGGGAGTAGTGATCTCGTATCAAGGCTCACCTATCATAGGCTGGATGGGATTTCCGGTGAGTTGTTCGAACGGCTGGACAGCCCCTGGGGGATCTTCCTGAAGGGCAATATCGGGTTCGGGCGCTTCAACAACGGAAATATGAATGATGAAGATTGGGGCGTGGACCCGCTCGCTTATCGCAACACAATATCGGGTCAGGCCAACGGAAGGTTCACGTACTACACCGCCGATGCCGGATACGATTTCCTGCGCGGCAGCACCTACAAGGTCGGTGGGTTTATGGGCTGGAGCTACTACGGCCAGAAGTCTGACACAATAGGATGCGTGCAGACCGCCTCCCCCGACTTTGCTCCATGCCTTGTGCCAGGCGATAGAAGGGTTGTCGGCAGCCAAGACACTGATTGGAATGCGCTGCGCATCGGCCTCAGCGCTGAGACCATGTTGCTCGATCGTTGGCGCGTCAGTGCCGATGTTGCTTATCTGCCGTGGACGGATTTCCAAGGGCGGGACAACCATCTGCTGCGTAATTTCACGACCTTCGACGATCAACGCGGGAGCGGTGGCAGTGGTGTGCAGGTCGAAGCAGTCCTATCCTACTTCATCACTAAGAACTTCAGCGTTGGCGTCGGTGGCCGTTATTGGGCCATGTGGACTCCAAACCAGCGTAAGCTACTCGCCACCGAAGCCAACGAGGCGGGCAGCTTTCCTGTCACCGAGGGGCGCTTTCCTGCGAACTATCGCATGGAGCGATGGGGCACGTTCTTCCAGGCCTCCTACAAGTTTGACTGAAACTGCTCGCTTGTCGCTCTAAGCTTCGGAAGCCGAGACTACAAAATGACGACAGCACGGGATCCCGTGGCTAGAGCCAGGCGAAGGACGGGGAATAAAGCTGCAAACTTTTGGGCCGTTCAAGCCCGAAAGCTTGCATCGATCTAACCGTTCGATCTTCCATGTCAGCGCCCGCCAGGCTTGAAGCGTTTGTAACTGCGGAAATGGACGTCTGGGGGGTCCCTCCGCCACCGCCAGCAACTCCTAACCATTAAAAAGGGACTGTCCGCCGGGGATTGGTCAGCGACTGTATCACTTAGCATAGGGGATCAGCCGGTCGACGCCGGTTCGAGTCCGGCTGGCAGTACCAACATGTTCTCGTAGCTCAACCGGATCAGTAGCGCTTTACGAACGCGAAGGTATGCAGGCTCGGGTCCTGCCGGGATGGCCAGTTTTCAGGGCGCTGGGTAGCGGCTATCCCGCCGGTTAGGTACCGGATATCGTGGGTTCGAATCCGACCGCCTTGACCAAAACGTGCGTTGACAAGTTCGAGCGTCATTGTCGAAGCGATCAGCGGTGTGATTCAATCGCCTGCACTGACTGGTTTGGATACTTCAGCCACCATACCATTGATGCGGCTGGCGCCGCGTCGTCCGAACTGGACACTTGCCAGGCGACTACGGCCCAATTGCGGGATCGGTGCTGAAGAAACCTGTTACACGCTTTGGGAGCGAGAGGTCGTTAGTTCAATTCCAAACTTGGCAGAAATCCCGATAGCTCAGCGTTAGAGCGCCTACCGTTCCGGTTCAATAGTTGCCCGGTCCTGCAATAGGGCGACCTTTTCGGCATCGTGAGGATGACGCCGACGGAAAGCGGTTACTTCGTCGGTTCGATTCCAATCGACCCCGCCTTATGGGATCGACGCCCAGTTGGTCGGACATACCCGCCCGGCCCCGCAGCCCTTCACGACCCGCAAATGCCGGGAAACTTCTTCAGTTCCTCTAATTTCTGCGACCTTCATGGCTTGTCCGCTATTCCAAGCGTGGCGCGGTGGTCCGAACCAGCACGCTGCCGCTCGCCGTCGTTCTCTGGCCGAAGCTCGACCAGTTATCAATGATGGTCAATCCATCCGCATCCCGAGGTGCTATGGCGATATGCGCCTTTCCGTAGCTGTCAGTCGCAGCAATTGGGACGTAATCGGCAAACAGGGCACCGGTCGCGTAGAATTTCTCGCCATTGCCGGGGCAGGCTCCCTCAAGCTTCAGCGTGAGGTCATCGGTGCCAAAGACGGTTGCATGCCCTTCGGTATGCCGTTTGATCGTTACGACCGCCGTGAACCGGTCCCCGTCAACCTCGCAGGTGCCACTGTAGATCATGATGCTGTCGCGGCCCCTGATTCTATCCTCCGCGACATGCGCGATGCCGGTGCCCTGGCCTAGCGGGGTCTTAAACCAGGCGGCATAAGTTCCATCCCTGAGCATGAGCAACCCGCTCCTCGGCGTTTCACCAGCCTCGAGACAGTCCGGCACGATTTGCTAAGAGACTGTTAATTCCGGTAACCGTGCAACCATGGGTTCGAACTCCCTTGGGCCGAGGCGTTTCGCGCGGGCGATCTGTTCTGAGAGGAAGTGTTTACGCGACGAGAAGGGTCAGCTTGCAGCTCCGGCTCAATGGAAGCATCGCATGTGCTGCGCGATGAATGTGCCGGCGACGAGCCTGCGGGGCGCAGTCCGACTTCCGCTTTCGCGTGAAACCACGATCGGAGAGATCGATCAGCTCTTGCGCGCGCTCTCCGGCATCGTGGCGCGCTTGCGCGCTGGACGCTCGCAGTCCTGCGGGCAATGTCCTTCCAACCAGAGTTGATCTTATGAAAGTCATGATTGCCGCTCGCCCGAGGCAGGCCTGTCGATTTACGTGCCGAAGAAGGACCTCGAAGAGTCGGTCGTTGGATCGGAGCACGACACTCTGTGGGGCGGGTGGATATGAATAGCCAATGGTTGGGTGCTCGATCTGCCTGAGATGGCGAGTGACCCGCCGTTGCCGATCACGTAAATGCCAGGAACGTGGTGAGGACGGGGATGACCGATGAAGACGACCCCGCTCAATGCGAGCGACTCGGAGATGATCCTCATTGGCCTCGGCCTCAGGCAGCGTGCCCGCAGCATTATTCCCTATCTCGGCCCTTGCCTCACCGAGTTGTCCAAAGCGATGTGCCGATGACGCCGGAGGCCTTGGCTACCTTCTTCGCCGGAAACGTCGCGCTGCCCCGCCGGACCAAGGGCAATGTCTGCGCATCGGCGCAGTACATCGAGACCAACAAACATCGCTCAGCCTTGACGGCACTGATGGCGCAGGCTTTTGCCCCACCGGTCGAGCTGACGGCACTTTATCATTATCTCGCGGCGCTGTTTCTGTTAAATGCGACCGTCTGGAATGATGATTAGGGCAATTCCATCTAATCGTCTATGCATCAGTCCGGGCCACCATCCGCGCCATTGGCCTGAAGCGGGCGTGGGCTCGGCCTGTCCCGAACCATCTCTGCCAACCGGCGAGCAGAGCAATTCCCCGAAGCTGCCGAGAACGCGCTCAAGCAGCAGCAGGCTCGGAAGAAACTAGACGAACAATGGCGCGAACATCAGAGGGGTAACACTCGAGATGATCGGGGTAGCCGGGTTCGAAGCGAAGATGTGGCGCACGACCTGCCACACAAAGGAAGAAGAGACGTGGTGAGACAATAACGCCAATGAAGGTCGGCGAGAAACACCCGTCTTGGCAAGATCGCCGAAAACAATCGAGCTGCTCTATTGCTGGGCTAATGGCACAGGATCTCATTCCCGGAGTCCAGAAGATAGACAGGAAATCCGCCGAGGAGCTTTAGAATTCCTCCGCGTCAATATGCAGAAACGGGATGGCCCGCCAAAACGAAATCTTTATTCAACGCAGCCCGACCGTAACAGGCGCGGTGTCGAGTTACAAGGGAGCGATAAAGGAAAGAGCCCTTCAACGAGGGAGGCCTTCGAGGCATCGCATTCGAGTTGGGAACGCGGGCGCGGGTACAGCTGTGGCCCGAAACTCGTCAGCTTCCTGACAGCTAAGCTCCCTAACATGAGAACGTGGTCTCTTGACGACGGATGCCGCCGATGGGTCAACTGGTGACAAGCCCAGGGAAAGCTCTGGCGGATTTGAGCCCACGTTCTCAAACCAATAGGAGAGCTGTATGGATTTCAACCGAATCGACGGTGCTGGGTCTCCAGGGTCCCCAAGTGCCTACGAGTGGACTCAAGAAGATCATGACCTATTTAGTCGAGTGATCAATGAAGCCGGGCCGTCCTCGTCTGCCGAGCCAGACAAGACGGTATATGATGTCTCATGGGCCGTTCCCGAAAAGTTTTCGCACGGCTCCCAAGTCGCCCCGCTCCGAATGATCGAGAAACTGACCCACCACGGTCTCCTGCCCGACTCGGAGCAGCCGACGATGAGCTACGAGATCCGGGGTCACCTCTACACGGCCGCATTGGATCCGTCTCAGAGCGTACGCCTCATTCATAACCCACCGGAAGCTCAAATGCCGCGACTCGGGTCGACCGGGGCGCCAGATTTCGGAGCGTTCTTCGTTGAGACCCGGCGTGGTCGTCGTGCCCCCCCACCGGAGCAATGGGCCCCGCTGGCGCTTATTGAAAAGCTGCGCGAACATGGGCTCATGCCTACCGCAGACCACCCAACAACCATTTCGCTCGACAGCAAGCTTTATAACGCCGAGCTAAAAGAAGGAGGGTTCGTTAGGCTTACGCGCCAGACCTGAAATCTATGCGGTGGCTGAGCCAACTTGGCTGGGCGGGAACCCTCCGGCCCAGCCGGCTTCTACTACGTAGACAATTCACCGTTCCCACTGGACTGTCCGCATCGCCAGCGGGTGCGCATTTTGTCGAACCCGCTGGCAGCTGGCGAGCATGAACGCTGTGGCAGTTGAGTGGCTGCGCAAGCTGATGGCGGTCCGGCGGATTTCCTGAATGCAGTACCGGCCAATAGCGATGCTGCGGTAGCGCTCGCGATCGCGCTCCTGCCATATGGCGCTACTCGCAGGGAGATGGGGCTAAGCATCAAGCATCGGCAGCATAGAGGATTAAACAATCGAGCAGAGAATTCCCACCAGCCCGCTCGCCGAAGAGAGCGGCAGATGAAGCGCTTCAAATCGGCACGACAGGCGCAGCGCTTTCTTTCTATCCACGATCCCATCGCAAACCTGTTTCACCTAAGGCCCCATCGCTTGACTGCTAGCACCTATCGCGAAGCCCATGGGGTCGCCTTCGAGACATGGGCGGACATCACCTCGGTCGCGCTCGCTGCCTGAAAACTATGCTCTTCCCCGCCCAAGATCCGTCGGATGCCCGTTAACGTGACGATGCCCTTCCTCATGCTCTCTAAGCCGGGTAACACCTGCGCCCGTCAGCTTGTCATCAGCTTGTCTGAGTATCATGCAGCCCGACGCGCTTGCGAAGAGACTTCGCCGAAGGAAAACGCGAATCGCCATGTATAATCGAATTAGTGGCTCATCCACACGCGCTAGCCAAGCTGACGAACCGAACCAGTCGGTGGATAGCGACAGCTTTACGGAAACGCTTGCGGGCATGCCGTCCCAATCGGCGCCGGATCCCTATGCTAGGAGCCTGTCCCTATAATGGACTTAGGATTAAGCGAAGCGGGTTCTGAAGCTTTTTTTGGGGAGACAGGTTCTCCTCAGCGTGCGGCGGCGAGTTTTGCGAGGTTGTGGGCGATGCAGATCATGGCCCATTCGGCTTTGACCTTGTCGATGCTGCGCAGGAGGAACTGGCGGAAGCCTCTTGCCTGCTTGATCTGACCGAAGACGGGCTCGACGATCTGTTTTCGCAATCATATCGGCTTCGATAGCCTGCGCGCTTGAGCTTTGTGCTCATTCTGGCGACGAGCGTGCCGGATTTGAGCTTTCTTTTTGTCGTGGCCGCCTTGGTGCCGTGCTTTTGCCGTCCGGTGGCGAGGTAGCCCTCGATCCGGCGTCGAATGAGCGTGCGAAGATTGGCTTGCGAGCAATAGCCTGCATCGGCCGACGCTTCATCCGGGTTCTTCCCGAGATTGGCTTTGATGGCATCGAGCAATGGCGCAAGCTGCGCCTGATCGCTTGGCGAGTTGGTCAGCGTGTGCGCCACGATGATCTGATGGGCGCCATCGACGGCGGCCTGTGCGTTGTAGCCCTGGATGAAGCCGTTTTTGGTCGGCATCACGCGGCTGTCGGGATCGGTGAAGTTGCGCTGCGCCTTGTCGCTCGGCTCTGCCGTGACGGGCTTGGACTTGCGTCCCGGCCGGCCCTTGCCGCCGTCGCCGGAGCGGTCGTCGCCCGGCTTCGAGGCCGCTTTGGCTTTGGCTTCAGCTTCCAGCGCAGCCTTGGCGGTCCGGATCTTCTCCAGCCGCTTCTCTTTGTTGGCCATCCACTCGGGCATTTCGTCGCCACGCTTCGAGGCTCCGAGCTGACGATCCTCAGCCTTGTCGGCTTGGGCGGCCTGGGCCAGCCAGCCCTCGACCTCCGCCGCAAGCCTCGGCTCGGCCTCTTTCATCCGGCCATAGCTCATCGCCTTGTTGATCCCGGCATTGGCCTTGATCTTGGTGCCGTCGAGCGCCACGTGGCCAAGCTTCACGAGCCCCGCCGCGCGACACAGCGCAAGAACCTGCCGAAACAATCCAGAGAGCGCAGCCAAATGCCGCTTGCGGAACTCGCTGATCGTGCGGAAGTCCGGACGCTGCATCCCCGTTACAGCCGCAAAATCCAGCCGCTCCTCGCAGCCCCGTGCGATCTTGCGCGACGAGTAGATCCCCTGGCTGTACGCATAAAGCAGCAGCGCTACCATCATGCCAGGATGATAGGGCGGAAAGCCGCGCTCCTCGTCGTAGACATCCATGATCCGCGACAGGTCCAAGCCGGTGCGAACCGTGTCGCGCACAAAGTGGGCCGTGTGCCCGGAAGGCACCAAATCCTGGATCGATGGCGGCAGCAGCCAAACCTGATCAACGTCCCAAGGACGAAATGTCTTGCTCATCCACCGTTTGAATCACGACGCTTGTTCTTCGTCGAGAAAAATCCGATTACTCGGACAGGCTCCTAGTCTTACTGTGTCACAAAAGAAGGCGCTTCGTCTGCCGGGTGCAACAAGGAC
>NZ_LLXX01000045.1 GCF_001440405.1 Bradyrhizobium valentinum | reverse complement strand
TGCCGTTAGCGACGGGCTGGCCGTCGGCGCCGGCGGGCGCGCCGATCAACGCCGGGTTCATGTTGTTCTTGGCGTCAGGGCCGGCATAGGTGGCTTCGAGATCGATGATGTCGCGAAGGAAGATCTTTCCTTCGTTGAGTTCATCGCGCCAGATGATGATGGCCTGGAAGGTCAGCGGGCTTTCGCAGAGGCCCGCGATCATCGCCTCGCGGCCGGCCTCGATGCGCTTGGCGATCGCGATTTCGCCTTCGCGCGACAGCAATTCCACCGTGCCCATCTCGCGCAGATACATGCGGACGGGATCGTCGGTGCGCTCGCCGGGCTCGGACTTCTTTACTTCGGTGACGGCCTTCTGCGTGACCTCGACAAGCTCGTTGTCGGTGTCGTCGTCGGCCTCTTCCTTCTCGGCCTCCTCGTCGGCCTCTTCGGCTTCAGACACGTTGATGCCCATGTCCGAGAGCATCGACATGATGTCCTCGATCTGTTCGGGCGAGGTGGTGTCGGAGGGCAGAACTTCGTTGAGCTGATCGAAGGTCACGAAGCCGCGCTTCTTGGCCTGCTTGATCATCTTCTTGACGGCAGCATCGGAGAGGTCGAGCAACGGCGACGGCGCGTCGGCAGAATCCTTCTCCGGGGCGTCCGCTGCCTTGTCGTCTTTTTCCTTGTCCTTAACCTGCAGCGTCTTTGCCTTGGTGGCCATTCATCAAGCTCCCGAAACGCGCTCGTGCGGAATGGCGTGCAACGCCATCCGCCACTGAATTACTGAAGTCGTCGGCAGGGTGTCTTTTGTTTGAAAAGCCAACCCGCTAGATCCTTGCTCTTAGCGCGCGATCCTTTTCGGAAAATTGATTCCACTTTTCCGGATCACGCTCGTGCCCCTGAGTATTCGCATGCGTACGACGCGCAAAGGGCGGCGCAGACCGTCGCCACCCCTTAACCCGCCATCGTCGGTGTTATGCCAACAGCCCTTGGGTGCCTATATGTGTAACCTTCGGACTGTTAAGCTTCGCTTAACCCTGTTTTTGCCGCCAAACCATGGATTTGGCGAGTCTTTTTGCGGGCTCGGCCGCCGCCGTCCGCATCATTTTTGTTTTCACACGCTCTTCCGGAACCGGCCCGAAAGCTCGCCAAAACCCTCGATCAAGGCCTCGGTGCCGTCGAGCGACTCCAGACGGGCGCTGACATCCTTCAGCCATGCCAGATTGGCTTCACTGGACTCATCGCCCAACGCCAGCTCGGCATCTTTCTTCTCCCTAAGTAGGGCGTGCGTTTTCTGATGCAAGACAACGAGTTGCTGCCAGGTGGCCAAAACGTCTTCTCGCGCCGCGCCGGGCTTGGCGCCCCAGACCGCCGCGGTCGTGATCGCCCGCTCAACCCTTTGAAGAACCTCGCCTAATCCGCGTGCTTCGAGATCGGTGCGCATTTTCTCGGCCTGCTCTTCGACGTCGGGGGAATGGTGATGGTCGTTGGCGAAGGCTGCAATGATGGCGGCGCGGAGCTTATTGGCTTCGGGATGGGCCAGTTCCAGGGCGGCCACTTCCTCCAGATGGTCGTGCAGCAGCCAGGGGTGGTTAATCAGGGATTGCAGGATCAGGGCCTCGCGGCGGGACATCGCGCTGCGCTGGCCGCGCATGATCGGACTGGTCGCAAGCTGGGGGCTCGCCGCCTGGTAGGGGCCGGAGCTGATTCCCGGGCCCGCTCCCGGCGGGCGGTTGCCGCGGGGGGCGAATCGGCCGGCCGGGCCGCTCGGGAAGGTCCCGCGAGGGGC
>NZ_LLXX01000044.1:28594-34342 GCF_001440405.1 Bradyrhizobium valentinum | reverse complement strand
GGCCACAGACGGGGCCTCATGGTTCGAGACGCGCTTCGCGCTCCTCACCATGAGGGGATGCCGCGTACGCCTAGCGCTTGCGGATGAAACCGACGATATCGCGCGCCGCACGCATGGTTTCATCGGCAAGAGCGCGGGCGCGGTCGGCGCCGTCGACCAGGATTTTGTCGACATGGCCGGGGTCGGCGACCAGCCGCTTCATCTCGGAGGCGATCGGCGAGAGCTTTGCGACGCAAAGTTCCACCAGCGCGTTCTTGAAGCTGGAGAACTGCCCGCCGCCGAATTCCTTGAGCACGTCGGCTTTGTTCCGGTCGGCCAGCGCGGCATAGATGCCAACGAGATTGTCGGCCTCGGGCCGGTTCTCCAGGCCCTTTTCCTCCGACGGCAACGGTTCCGGATCGGTCTTGGCCTTGCGGATCTTCTGCGCGATCATATCAGCATCGTCGGTCAGGTTGATCCGCGAATTGTCTGACGCGTCCGATTTCGACATCTTCTTGGTGCCGTCGCGAAGCGACATCACCCGCGTCGCCGGCCCGGTGATGAACGGCTCCGGCAGCGGGAAGAACTGGCCGTCGTTGAAGCCGTGGCCGCGTATCGAATCGCCGAAATCGTTGTTGAATTTCTGCGCGATGTCCCGCGACAGCTCCAGATGCTGCTTCTGGTCCTCACCGACCGGCACATGGGTGGCGCGATAGAGCAGAATGTCCGCCGCCATCAGCACCGGATAATCGTAAAGCCCGACGGACGCGTTCTCGCGGTCCCTGCCGGCCTTCTCCTTGAATTGCGTCATGCGGCTGAGCCAGCCGACCCGCGCCACGCAATTGAAGATCCAGGCGAGCTCGGCATGGCCGGCGACCTGGCTCTGGTTGAACACGATGTGTTTCTTCGGATCGATGCCAGCGGCGATGAAGGCAGCCGTCACCTCGCGGGTGTTGCGGGCGAGCTCTGTCGGGCCGCCCCAGACGTCGACACCTTGCGTGATCGCGTGCATGTCGACGACGCAATAGATGCAGTCATGGGTTTCCTGCATTTTCACGAAGTTGACGATCGCGCCGAGGTAATTGCCGAGATGCAGATTGCCGGTCGGCTGGACGCCGGAAAACACTTTTTCAACAAAAGCCATAGTCAGCTTCCCCAAGGATCCTGTATCGGATGCCTGTTTCGCGGCGTCGTTTGCCACGCAGGGGCTGTCAGCGCAAGCCGCTAGGGATCGGTTCGAGCCCCTCATGGTGAGGAGCGCGGAACGCGCGTCTCGAACCATGAGGCCGCAGGCGGGCCTTCATCCTTCGAGACGCCGCGGAGCCTGTCATCGGGCCGCGCTGCGCGCGGACCCGTTGGCGGCTCCTCAGGATGAGGGGTTGGAGCGGCCATGACGCCTTAAGGCGTTAACTGCGTCGCGCCAGCCGGCGACGCCGAAAAGCCTTAAGAACAGGCCGTAAATCGCAATTCCTACCGCTATCACGGCCAAGAGCAGGACGGCCTGCACAAGGCCGTGCGCGCCCGTGGTGAGCAGCGACCGCGTTGCCAGCCACAGCAGCGCACCCATGGCAACCGCTGATAGCGCGATGCGCGGCAGCCGCCGACGCGCCTCGGCATCGATCGAGAATCCAAAAGTCTCCGCGCCGCGGCGGATCAGGCTGAACGCCATGCCCCACGCGCCAAGCGCAATCGCCGCCGCAATGCCCTCCGTGCCGTACCAATAACTGAACAGGAAGGCCGTCGCGATCGCCAGCACGACGCCCTTGAGCGCGGCGACCAGCGGCGTCATCGTATCCTCGCGCGCAAAGAACGCCGGCGATAAAGCCTTCACCAGCACATGCGCCGGCAGCGCCAGCGTCAGCCACATCAGCGCGCGGGCGGTGGCTTTTGCATCGTCAGCGGTGAAGGCGCCGTGCTCGAACAATAGCCGTACGATCGGCTCGCTCAGCACGATCAGCCCGAGCGTCGCCGGCAGCGCCAGACCAACGGCGAGTTCGAGCCCGCGCGATTCCGCATGCGCCACGGCGGCATGATCATCGCCACGAACCGCGCGCGTCAATTCCGGGATCAGCACCGTGCCCATGGCAACGCCGACAATGCCGAGCGGCAGCTCGACCAGACGGCCCGCGAAATAGAGCCACGACACCGCCGACGGCGAGGACGACGCAATGATCGCGCCGGCCACCATCAGAAGCTGCGGCGCGCTCGACGCCATCATGCCTGGCGCGGCCTTGGCGAGAAAGCCGCGCATCTCCTTGTCGAACGAAATGCGCAGTGGCGTTGCGATGGCCGCGCCCCGGCGCAGCACCAGCGCGGAGAGTTGCAACAGCCCGGCAATGCCGACGGTCGCCGCGACGATCTGCGCGGCCCGCGCCGCATCCGGCTTTGCCGCCAGCAGCACGGCCATGACTGATATCAGCGCGATGTTGAACAACAGCGGCGAGAACGCCGTCAGCGCAAAGCGCCCTTGCGCGTTGAGCAGCGCCATCATGACAGTCACCGGCCCGGCGAAGGCGAGGTACGGCAGCATCAGCCTTGCATTGTCTGTCGCAAGCTGCAGCGTCTCGCGCCCCGCAAATCCCGGCGCCAGCACAGCCATCGCAAGCGGCATCACCAGCGCCAGCAGCGCGGTCGCAACTATCAGGATAACCGCGATGCTGCCGAGTACCCGTCCCGCAAACGCCGCCGCCGCGACCGCGCCGCCGCTCTCGCGCACGCGCAGCCACGCCGGCACCAACGCCGCGTTCAGCCCGCCCTCGGTCAATAGCCGCCTGACAACATTGATGAGTTGAAACGCCGCCAGAAACGCATCCGCCACCGCGCCCGCGCCGAGTAGCGCCGCCAGCACGGAATCGCGCACGAACCCGAGCAGCCGCGACGCCAGCGTTCCCGAAGATACCGTGAGAAAAGAGCGGATCATTGGAGGGGCTGTATAGCAGCCGCTTCCTTTCCTGACAGTAGTCCCGTCATCTGACAGTAGTCCCGTCATCCTGAGGTGCGAGCGGAGCGAGCCTCGAAGGATGTACGGCCACCGCCCGGGCCGTTCATCCTTCGAGACGCCGCTTCGTGGCTCCTCAGGATGACGGGTTGCCAGATAGCAGCCCCGCTTCCCTTGCTGGCGCGGGGCCGATCTGATAGGCCGCAGCCTTTCGCACAACGCCGTGAAACAGGACGGATGAATGACTGACGCAAAATACGACGTTCTCGGGATCGGCAATGCGATTTTCGACGTCTTCGCGCAAACTGATGAGAAGTTCCTGGCCGACCACGGCATGGCCAAGGGCGGCATGGCGCTGATCGACGAGGCCCGCGCCACGTCGATCTACCGCGACATGGGGCCGGCGACGGAAGTCTCCGGCGGTTCCGGCGCCAACACCATCGTCGGTGTCGCCGGCTTCGGCGCGCGCGCCGCCTTCATCGGCAAGGTGAAGGCCGACCAGATCGGCGGCCTCTATACCCACGATATCCGCGCCGCCGGCGTCGCCTTCGAGACCAAGGCGGCTGAAGCCGGCCCCGCCACCGGCTGCTCCTATATCCTGGTGACGCCGGACGGCGAGCGCACCATGAACACCTATCTCGGCGCCGCGCAGGATCTGAACCCGTCGGACATCGATGAGGCGCAGATCGCGGCCGCGCGCATCGTCTATCTCGAAGGCTATCTCTGGGATCCGAAGAATGCCAAGGAAGCCTTCGTCAAGGCAGCTAGCATCGCGCACTCTGCCGGCCGCCAGGTGGCACTGACACTGTCGGATTCCTTCTGCGTCGATCGTTATCGTGACGAGTTTCTCGATCTGATGCGCAAACGCACGGTCGATCTCGTGTTTGCCAACGAGGCCGAGCTGCACTCGCTGTACCAGACCTCGGATTTCGAGGGTGCGCTAAAGCAGCTCCGCGCGGACACAAAACTCGCCGTCGTGACCCGCAGCGAAAAGGGCTGCGTCGTCGCAGCCCCCGACGGCATCACATCAGTGCCGGCATTTCCGATCGAGAAGCTCGTCGACACCACCGGCGCCGGCGACCTGTTCGCGGCCGGCTTCCTGTTCGGCCTCGTCCGCAACGCGAGCCATGAGGCGTGCGGCCGGCTAGGCGCGCTCGCCGCGGCCGAGGTGATCCAGCACATCGGGGCACGGCCGCAGGTGTCGCTGAAGGAGCTGGCGGGGCAGAACGGGTTGGGGGTGTAGCTGCTAGTCAGCACACAAGTGATCCCCGAGGCGCTTAAGTATTCCAGAGACAGCGATGATTGAACCGAGAAGCGCGGCGTACTGGATGCCCCGCCTGCGCGGGGCAAGACGGCTGCGGATGAGGCGAGGGCGTGCAGCACGATAGAGCGTGGCCACGCTCTTCTTTCTTTTTCACGATGCAAGCCGCGAACTCCGCTGCGCCCTCTCCCCCCTTGCGGGGGAGAGTTGGAGAGAGGGGTAAGCCACGCACACCGGCGCCTGTGGCTTACCCCTCTCCCTGACCCTCCCCCGCAAGGGGGGAGGGAACGGAGGGAGTGTGCTGTGACGCACGAAGAGCAAAGGCGATCACGCCACCTCTTGCGATCACGCCGCGCGCTGTCCGCTGCCTTCATCCAGCCCGGCATAGACGCCGCACTCGAAGCCGGCAAAGGCTTCCAGGCACTTTGCGTCGGCGAATGGCAACAACTGCATCAGTATCACGCCGGCGACATCGCGCGTGGGATCGATCCAGAAATAGGTGTTGGCAAGGCCCGCCCAGGCGAGGCTGCCGGCGCTGCGGCCTTCCGCCGTCTTGGTGGTGTTGATCAGGAAGGAGAGGCCCCACTTCTTCACGATGTCGGGGAAGAGATCGACATCGTTGGTGTAGATCGGCGCCACCGTCACCATCTTGCCCATGGTGAGATCGCCGATGTGGTTCTGGCTCATCAACGCGACGGTCTCGGGCTTCAGCACCTGGTTGCCGTTGCCGCGGCCCTGGTTCAGGATCATCTGGGTGAACTTGATGTAGTCGCCCGCGGTGCCGTAAAGGCCGCCACCGCCCATGTGGAATTCCGGATTCTGTTCGAGCTCGAACGGGATCGGCGCCAGCGATCCGTCCTCGGTCCGCGCGTGCATGCCGACCAGCCGCTGGCGCATCGAGTCCGTGATCTTGAAGCAAGTGTCGTTCATGCCGAGCGGCGCGAGCATGTTATCGCGCAGGTACGCATCGAGCCGCACGCCGCTGACGGCTTCGATCGCCTTGCCGACGAAGTCGATATTGGTGCCGTATTCCCAGCGCGTGCCGGGATCACTCATGATCGGCGTCGTCAGCGCGGCGTTCAGGCAGGTAGTGATCGCCGGGGTACCCGTCTTCTCCAGATATTGCGCGCAGGCGCCGTTCCACATGTTGTAGGCAAAGCCCGCCGTGTGTGTCATGAGCTGGCGCAGCGTGATCGGGCTCCTGGCGGGGCGCATCTTCGGCTCGCCGCTCTCGTCAAAGCCTTCCAGCACCTGCGGGTTGGCGAGATCGGGCAAAACCGTGCCGATCGGCTCGTCGAGGGAGAGCTTGCCCTGCTCGACAAGCTGCATGCCGGCGGCCGTCGTGATCGCCTTGGTCATGGAGGCGATCCAGAACACGCTGTCGGCGGTCATGGGATCGTCCTTGGAAAGGTCGCGCTTGCCGAACGCGCCCTGGTAGATCACGTCGCTCCCCGTCGCCGCCATCGCGACCACGCCGGGAATCTCCATCGCCTCGCATTTCTGACGCAGAATCTGGTCGATCTCAGCTTTGCTTTGCATGGGTCTCCTCCCGCTTTGATTTTTATGGAAG
>NZ_LLXX01000044.1:0-28498 GCF_001440405.1 Bradyrhizobium valentinum | reverse complement strand
GGCAGCGGCAGGCCGCGGCCGATGTCGCGGTCTCGTGATGGGCAAAGGAGCGCGCGGGCAGCTCTTGAGTTTGCGTCTCTTGGGTCTATCCGGCAACACCCCGCCGCAATCTGCGGCGGACAAAGGGCAATGGCGGTGACCGGCTTTACCATCCACGATAACGTGATTACGCCGCGATTCCCGTCACCGATTTTTTGCAGTAAGGCGTTCAAATTCCAACGCAAACGCCAGCGCGTTGGCTGGATCAAATTAACCAAAATGGTTGTCATTTTTCCGCTTGTGCAAAGGTGCGCAAATGATTTCGACATGGAGTGAATGGAAGCGCTACCCCCGTCCCGGGCGTGGCGAAAATATCGAGGCGCCGATCTCGCCCGGAATCTACGAAGTCCGCTACGCCGGTACCGGCGCGCTGCACTCTTTCGAGGCGGTCGATAACGTCGCCCAGGCGCTGGCGCTTTTGCCGGTCGGTTCCAAATCCTGGTTCGGCCGCCGCGATACGGCCAAGCTGCCCGACCTCGAATACCGCACGTGCGCGACCTCCACTAAAGCCGACGCCAAGGCGGCCGCGCAAAGCATGATCGGCCGCCGCGAGGCGTATTTGAGCGGCGCGGCGTGATTGCCCCGGTCATTCCGGGGCGATGCGCAGCATCGAACCGGGAATCTCGAGATTCCGGGTCTGGTGCTTGCGCACCATCCCGGAATGACGGCGACCCCATCATCGCCCTCAATATTCGTTGAAGCAGGGCTGCTTCAGCCGCCGATGCATTGCTGCTGATACAGGCCTGTACTCGGACCAATATCCCAAGAAAATCCGAGGAGTAACGCCATGAACCCGCCCGTCGCCGCTCGCGCCAAATCCTCCCAACCCTCGCTGCACGACCGCCTGAAAGACCCCTCGCTGCTGCGCGACCGCTGCTATATCGACGGCGCCTGGGTCGGCACACCGTCGCGCCCGGTCACCAATCCCGTGAACGGCGTCGAACTCGCAAAAGTCCCGGCGTTCAGCACCGCGGAAGCCACCCAAGCCGTCGAAGCCGCCGAGCGCGCTTTCCCGGCCTGGGCCAAGCTCACCGCAAAGCAGCGCTCCAACATTTTGCGAAAGTGGTTCGAGCTGATCGCGGCCAACCGCGAGGATCTCGCGCTGATCCTCACCTCCGAGCAGGGCAAGCCGCTGGCGGAGGCGCTCGGCGAGGTCGATATCGGCGGCGCCTATGTCGAATTTTTCGCCGAGGAAGCCCGCAGGGTCTATGGCGAAACCATACCGACCCAGCGGCCGGATGCGCGGCTGCTCGCGATCAAGCAGCCGATCGGCGTCTGCGGCGCGATCACGCCGTGGAATTTCCCCTGCTCGATGATCACCCGCAAAGTCTCGCCGGCGCTCGCTGCCGGCTGCACCGTTGTGCTCAAGCCGGCCAATGAGACGCCGCTGACCGCGCTGGCGCTGGTCGCGCTCGCCGAAAAGGCCGGCGTGCCCAAGGGTGTGTTCAACATCCTCACCGGCAATTCGTCCGCGATCGGAAAGGTACTGTGCGAGCATCCCGCGGTACGCTTCGTCGGCTTCACCGGCTCGACCGAGGTCGGCAAGATTCTCTATCAGCAGGCGTCCGTGGGCGTGAAGAAGCTCGGCCTCGAGCTCGGCGGCAATGCGCCGTTCGTGGTGTTCGATGATGCCGATATCGACGCGGCGGTGGAGGGTGCCATCATCTCAAAGTATCGCAACATGGGTCAGACCTGCGTCTGCGCCAACCGCATCTACGCCCAGGACAAAATCTACGACGAGTTCGTCGAAAAGCTCTCCAAGAAGGTCGCGGCGATGAAGATCGGCGACGGCACGGAAGCCGGCGTCACGCAAGGCCCGCTGATCAACATGGCTGCGGTCGACAAGGTCGAAAAGCATATTGCGGATGCGGTCAAGGGCGGCGCGAAGATCATCACCGGCGGCAAGCGCCACGCGCTCGGCGGCAGCTTCTTCGAGCCGACCGTGCTTTCCAACGTGAAGGCGGACGCGCTGGTGGCGCATGAAGAAACCTTCGGCCCCTTGGCGCCGGTGTTCCGCTTCAAGGACGAGGCCGACGTGATCGCGATGTGCAATAACTCGCCGTTTGGCCTGGCGTCGTACTTCTACGCGCGCGATCTCGGCCGCGTCTGGCGCGTTGCCGAAGCGCTGGAAGCCGGCATGGTCGGCGTCAACACCGGCCTCATCACCACCGAAGTCGCGCCGTTCGGCGGCGTGAAGGAATCGGGCCTTGGCCGCGAAGGCTCGCATCACGGCATGGAGGAATATGTCGAGATCAAATACGTGATGATGGCGGGCGTGTAGCCGTCACCGGATGGAGTTTCGTAGGGTGGGCAAAGCGAAGCGTGCCCACCGCCGTCGTCCGTGCTAGAAGTGGTGGGCACGCTGCGCTTTGCCCACCCTGCGCTCTACCGCCGCAGCACCGCGATGGTCTGGTTGGCGAAGGAAAGCCGCTCCGCAATCACGGACACAAAGTAAGTCAGGAGCTTTTGGCCCAGCGCGGGATCGTCGGTCTTGATCGCCTCGAATTGACGCGTGTTCAGAACGTAGAGCACGCTTGCCACCTCGGCTTGGATCGTCGCGCTACGCGGCGCGTGCGAGACAAGGCCCATCTCGCCGATCGTGGTGTAGCGGCCGAGGCTGCGCACGCGCGTGGCGCGGCCGTCATCGGCCGGGACCATGATGCCGACACGTCCGTCGAGGATGAAATGCATGGAATCGGCGGCGTCGCCGGCGCGCACGATGATCTCGGCGGCGGCGACTTCGATACGCTGGCAGCGGCGGATCAGTTCGTCGGCGTCGTCCTCACTATCGAGCATCCGGGTGAACCAGTCGCGCAGATTGGCCGCTTCCTGTGCGAGCCCCTGATGCTGCATGATGATCTCGTTCTCGCACCATTCCAGCGCATGGTCGAGTTCGTCGATCGTGGTGATGCCATCGGTGATGAAGTCGCTCGAGCGCAGCACCTTCTCGGCGCTGGCGGACAGATGCACCAGCACCAGATGGACGCCGAGATCATGCGCGCTGCGCTTGATCTGCGCAAAACTGTACGCTGCCGACGAATCGATGCCGGTGACGAGCTTGAAGTCGAACAGTAGATAACGGCACTCCGGCTGCAGCAGCAGCAGCGCCTTGACATGCTGATAGAGCCGGTTGGCGGAGCCGAAGAACAGGTAGCTCTGCAGGTTCAGCCCCTGGATCTTGCCGCCATGGGCCAGCAGCACGTCCTGGTCGTCGCGCGAGCGATCGAGCGAGCTGCGATACTCCGAACCGTCGAAGCTGAACTTGATCGACTCGATCCGCGCCGCGCTGAACGCAAAGGTCGCGCAGCCGATGATGACACCGATCAGAACCCCCGGGACGAATCCCCAGGTGACAACGATGGCGATGATCGCGAGTAGCGAGAGGTATTCGATGTTGGAGAGCCGCTTGCGCGATTCGATGATCCATTTGTGCAACTGGCCCGCGCCGAGATAGAGCAGAAGCCCGCCGAGCACGAATTTCGGCATGTAGCCGAGCAGGGCGGGTGCCACCGCCAGCATCAGCAGCGAGACGGCAGCAGCCGTCAGGCCGGAAAGCCTGCCCCTGCCGCCGCTGCTGAAATTCAGGATGGTGCGGCTGACCGATACGCAGCCGGCGTAACCCGCGAGCGCACCGGCCAGGATATTGGCAAAGCCGGTGACGTTGAGTTCGCGCTCCAGATTGGCTTCGCGATGCACTGCGACTTCGATGCCGGTGGTGTTGAACAGGGTGCTGGCCGCCGTGACGAAGATAACGGCGACCAAATTGCCGAGCAGGTCAGGGACCGCTGACCAGGGATAGTGGGAGAGCTCGTCGGCGTGCCATGGCAGCATGAAGGCCGCCGGCGGCGGCGGCTGGAAGGTCCAGCCGATGGCGCGGGCCTGCTCGGAGGAGATGCCGATGATCCAGAACGCCAGATGCGCCGCGATCACGCCGCCAATCAGGACGGCCGGCAGACCGAACGGGCCGCGCGAACGGTGCGAGGTCACGTACAGCACGAACGCCATCGCGCAAGCCGCGCTCAATTCCGAGATCGTGATGATGTTGGTGAAGCGAAGCAGCGTGTTCAATTGCACGGGATGATCGGTGATCACGCGGACGGCGCCCAGCACGATCAGAAGCCCGGTCGCGCCCAGGAACCCGCCGATCACGGGATAGGGCACGTAGCGGATGGCGCGCCCCATCCGTGTCAGGCCGAGGCCGCACAGCACGATGCCGGTTACCACGGTCGACAGGGCTAGCGTGATCAGCACGGGTGAAAGCAATTGCGCCGACGGATCGGCCGCGAGGATGCGCTCGACCAGCGATGCGGCAAGGATCCCGGTCACCGCCGCGGTGGCGCTGTCGGGGCCGGCGACCCCAAACGGCAGGGAGCTGCCGAGCGCGATGACAGTCGCAATCACGGCAGAACTGACGAAGGTTGCCGCGATGCCATAGGACAAATACGGCGACAGCGGTCCTGCGAAGATCAGCAACGCATAGGACAGGCCGAAAGTAGTGCCGAGGACGCTCGCCGCGCTCCCACCAATAATATCATTGATGGCCCGCTTTGCCCGCGAGCCGAAATAGGTTGATCGACCAATCACGCGAAAAAAGCCCCAAAATTCCGTACGTTAGTCGTAGACGAGGCCGGCGTGGGACGACAACAACAATCTTATGACAGCCGGGCTGTTAAGGCGCTGCGCGGCCTCAGTCGGTCCCCCCATCGCCGCCGAACGCGCCGTGGCGGCCCACGCCGGAAGCAAATCGTGTCGCACCCGACAGCGTTTCGCCCGAGGCGATCACCTCGAGCCCGCCGCGCATCTCATTGGCGATCGCTTCCTCCTCGGAAAGGTCCCATTGCCGCAGCGCCGACAGCCGGTCGGCGCGCAGGCACTTTTGCGGGAAGCGCGCGATTTCCTGGGCGAGCGCAATTGCCTGCGCCACCGCCTCGCCGCGGCCGACGACGCGGTTGGCAAGACCTATGCGCAGTGCTTCCGGTGCGCTGACCGGGCGTCCTGTGAGAATCAGATCGATCGCCTGCGAATGGCCGATCAGCCGCGGCAGGCGGATGGTGCCGAGATCGATCAGCGGCACGCCGAAGCGGCGGCAGAAGATGCCGAAGGTCGCATCCTCGGCGACCACGCGCATATCCGCCCATAGCGCCAGCTCCATGCCGCCGGCCACCGCAAAGCCCTCGACCGCCGCGATCACCGGCTTTGACAGCCGCAAACGACTAGGTCCCATCGGCGCAATCGAACCGTGCCCGCCGAGTTCGCGCTTCTTGTTGGGATCGCCCGCCGCCACCGCCTTGAGATCCGCGCCCGCGCAGAAATAGCCGCCGGTGCCGGTGAAGACGGCGACGGACGCGCTTTCGTCGGCGTCGAAGGCAAGAAAGGCGTCGTACAGCTCGCGCGCAGTGGCGCCATCGACGGCGTTCCTGCAATGCGGGCGGTTGATGGAAACGATGGTGATGGGACCATCGCGTTCGACAAGCACGGTATCGGCTTCGGACATATCAGGCGCTCCCTGGATCTTGTTTCCTGGAAGCTTGGCACTAGACGCGAGGGCGACGCAATCCCAAGTCGTCATTGCGAGCCAACGGGTCGCAATGACGGTAAGGCCGCCATCTTCCACAGTTGTCATCGCCCGGCTTGACCGGGCGACCCAGTATCCCAGAGACAGCAGTGAATGAATCGAGAAGCCGCGGCGTACTGGATCGCCCGGTCAAGCCGGGCGACGACAGCAAGAGAATGGGCGAGGTCGCTGTTGACTATCTAGACCTCCAACTCGTCACCCGTCACGCGCCGATACGCCTCAAGATACCGCTTGCTGGTCGCGTCCACCACGTGCTCCGGCAGCGGCGGGGGCGGGGCATCGCCGTTCCAGCGGCCGGCGCGGCGCTCGGCGTCGAGATAGTCGCGCAGCGGCTGCTTGTCGAAGGACGGCTGCGGCCGGCCGGGCTTGTAAACGTCGGCCGCCCAGAACCGCGAACTGTCCGGCGTCATCACTTCGTCGATCAGGATGATGCGGCCGTCCGCCGCGCGACCAAACTCGAACTTGGTGTCCGCGATGATGATGCCTTGATGCCGGGCAATCCGTTCGCCGAAATTGTAGATCGTGCGCGCCATGGTCTCGAGCTTCTCCGCGACGTCGGCGCCGACGATCTCCCGCATCCGGGCGACCGTAATGTTCTCGTCATGACCAGTCTCGGCCTTGGTCGCCGGGCTGAAGATCGTCGTCTCCAGCTTCTCGCTTTCGACCAGTCCAGGCTTGAGCTCCTCGCCGGCCAGCGTGCCGGATGCGGCATACTCCTTCCAGGCGGAGCCGGAGATATAGCCGCGGACCACGCATTCCACCGGGAAGACCGTGGTGCGCCGGCACAGCATCGCGCGCCCGAGGATGTCGGCGCGATGGTCCCTCAAGGCGGGCACCTTGCGGATGATTTCGTCGGCATCGGCGCTGATCATGTGATGCGGCACCACGCCTTCGAGCTGGCGGAACCACCACGCGCTGATCTGCGTCAGCACTGCGCCTTTCATCGGGATGGTCTCGGCCATTACGACGTCGAACGCGCTGATGCGGTCGGTGGTGAGCAGCAGCACACGGTCGTCGCCGACGGCATAGATATCGCGCACCTTGCCGCGGCCAAGCCGTGGCAAGGGCAAATCGCTGGCGAGCATCGCGTTCATTCGGTCAGGCTTTCGAAACGGCACGCCTGTGCAGGCGTGCAAATGAGAAAGCGGAGCAATAGCTCACTCCGGCAGCGGAATGAACTCATGTTCTTGCGGAACGGCGGCAAACCGGCCGGTTTTCCAGTCCTGTTTGGCCTGCTCGATCCGCTCCCTGCTGGAGGAGACGAAATTCCACCAGATATGGCGCGGGCCTTCCAGCGCGTCGCCGCCGAGAAACATCATCCGCGTCGGCCTCAATGCCTTCACCGTGATGCGGTCGCCCGGCCGGAATATCAGGAGGCGCGGCCCCTCATAGCGCTCGCCCGCGATCTCGACCTCGCCGTCGACCAGGTAGATCGCGCGCTCCTCATGATCGGGATCGAGCGGCACGCTCGTGCCAGCCTGCGCGGTCACCTCGGTATAGAACCACGGAGACACCATGCTGACCGGCGACTTCACGCCAAAGCCGTGGCCAGCGATGATGCGCGCGGTGAAGCCGTTCTCCCTCACGGTCGGAAGCGCTTCGGCGGCGTAGTGCTGGAACGACGGCGCGATCTCTTCCGACCCCGCGGGCAGCGCGATCCAGCTCTGCAGGCCCAGCATTTTCTGCCCGTCGCGGCGCTGGACATCGGGGGTACGTTCGGAATGCGCGATGCCGCGTCCCGCTGTCATCAGGTTCATGGCGCCCGGCTGGATCTCCTGAATGTTGCCCTCGCTGTCGCGGTGCATGATCGAACCGTCGAACAGATAGGTCACGGTGGCAAGCCCGATGTGCGGATGCGGGCGGACGTCCATGCCCTTGCCGGCCATGAACTGCACCGGCCCGAAATGATCGAAGAAGATGAAAGGGCCGACCATCTGCCGCTTGCCATGCGGCAGCGCCCGCCGCACTGCAAATCCGTCGCCGAGATCGCGGGTACGCGGCACGATGATGAGATCGAGCGCGTCGCAGGATGTGGGATCGCCGAGTACGGGATCGTTGGAGGGCTGCCAGCTCATGAGAACTCCTTGATGTTTTGTCCGATCATACTCTTTCCGTCGTCCCGGCCAAGCGGAGCGCGAGCCGGGACCCATAACCACAAGTGCCCGCATTTGCGAAGACCCAGAGCCACAGCTTGCCTCAAACAACACGCATTTGTGGTTATGGGTCCCTGCGTTCGCAGGGACGACGGAAATCTTGTGCTCCTCGCAGTGGATGCGGTGGCTCGGGCGCAAAAATTGAATCACATGGCAGTTTGCACTAAGTTCGCGATACGCAGCGACCTGCGCAAAACTGGCCGACCTGATGCTGCTTTCCACCCTCGACATCGCCTTGCGCGGCGCCAACGTGGCGCTGCTGCTGGTGCTCGCGGCATCGCTGTTTCGCGGTTTTGGAACGGTGCTCGCCGGACGATTGGCCGCGGCTTTCGCGCTGGGGTCGGCGGCGCATGCCGTGACCGCGTCGATCGGGGCGGCGTCGCAGGTCACGGCAGCGCATGCGCCTGTGATCGCGCTGTCGACCGGCAATGTCGTGGTGTTCTGGCTGTTCACGCGTGCGCTGTTCGATGAGGGGTTCGGGCTGCGCTGGTGGCATGCGCTGATCTGGGTGGCGGTCGCGGCGTTCAGTTTTGTCAATTGCATGTGGCTTGCGCCGGCGTCCGGTGTGAGATTCTCGATCATCGCGATAAATTTGCTCGTGCTCGGCTTTATCGCCCTAGCTGTCGCGCAGACCATCGCATCGTGGTCATCAGATCTGGTCGAGGGCCGCCGCCGTGTCCGCGTCTTCATCGTCAGCGCGGTGGCGCTCTATGGCGGCTTGAACGCTGTTCTGCAGATAGCATTGTCTGGCAGCAGCACCGCCGAAATCGCCAACATCGTGAATTCGGCCGTGCTGGCCGGTGTGGTGACGGCGATATCGATTGCGATGATGCGCGTGGACGGCGCCGATTTGTTCCCCGCCGTAGCGGAAATCCAAGCCGATACAATTGAAGCAGCGGCCGGTGTCGAATCCAGTGCCGACCAGAAACTTATCGATGCATTGATGCGGCTGATGGGCGACGAGCGCATCTACCGTCACGACAACGTCACTATCGGCACGCTCGCGACCAGGCTCGGGATCCCTGAATACCGGCTGCGGCGGTTGATCAACCAGCGGCTCGGCTACCGGAATTTCAACGTGTTCCTCAACGAGCACCGGATCGCAGAAGCCAAGGCCGCGCTCGCGGATCCGAGCCAGGCGGAAGTCCCCGTCATTACCATTGCGATGGATGCCGGCTTCCAGTCGCTCGGGCCGTTCAATCGAGCTTTCAAGGCTATTACCGGTGTCACGCCGACGGAATACCGGCGGCTCAAGGCCAGCGCGGCATAGCAGTTATCGTATTGCTATCATTGAAAAATTTCAGAATCGGTCAGCCGCTTGAAGCTTTCGGCCAGCGCGAATTTCGAATCCGGCGAGCCGCCCCCGCGCCAATCCCGCCATGCTGCCCGGCACGCGCTGATGCGCGCTGCCGGAGGCCAATGTGACCAGACGAAATCTCATCCTCATCCTCGCCACCTCAACCGCCCTCAGCGCGCTCGCGCTCTCGGCCGCACGCGCCCGCTACGTGCCGAAGGTCGCGACCGGCTTTGTCGCCAACGTCCTCTGCACCGAGATCTTCGTTTCCGGCCTCGATCCGGCGCGGGTGTTTGCCGAGACCATTTCGGCGATGCCGGGCGCCGGGCTGATCGCTTGGGCGCTCAATTATCGCGTCGACCGCGCGCGCAAGGACGTCACGGTGACGCTGTTCGGCATGGGTCCAAGCCACGCCGTCTACCGCGGCGACGGCCTCGGTTGCTATCTCGATCACGGTAGCGCCGTCGCCGATATCGCGTTGCCGCCGCCCGAAGTCAGGCCGGCGCTGCTGCCGGAAATCGGCGGGCCATCGGTCGTGCCACCTCAGACGCCGCAACTGGCCGTCGCACTCGACCGCGCTTTCGCCGAGCCTGACACATCTACTCCGCGCAACACCCGCGCGGTCGTGGTCCTGAAGGATGGGCACATCATTGCCGAGCGCTACGCCGACGGCATCGGCATTGACACGCCGTTGCTCGGCCTCTCCGCGACCAAATCGGTCATCTCGGCATTGGCCGGCATTCTCGTGCGCAAGCGAGCGCTAAGGCTTTACGAACCCGTGCCGATTGCAGCCTGGCAGGGGGCAGGCGATGCCAGGCGCGCCATCACGCTCGATCATCTGCTGCGGCACACCGCGGGGCTCGCACTTGGCAGCTCGCTGCAGGCGTCGCTGGCATCCGCGCTCGAACCGGTCAACCGCATGAAATTCGTGGAGCCTGACATGGCGTCCTATGCGGAGAGCATTCCCCTGGAAACCGCGCCGGGCACGGCGTGGAACTCACGACGGCAACACCGTCATTCTCGCGCATGTAATCCGTCAGGCTGTCGGCGTCCGCGCGGCCGACATGATGCGCTTTGCGCGGCAGGAATTGTTCGAGCCGCTCGGCATGCGCAACGTGACGCTCGAATTCGACGCCTCAGGTAATGCGGACGGGTCGAGCCAGTTGCTGGCGAGCGCGCGCAACTGGGCGCGCTTTGGCCAGCTCTATCTCGACGATGGCATCGCCGGCGGCAAACGCATCCTCCCCGAAGGCTGGGTGAAGTATTCGGCGACACCGACGCCGAACGCCTGGGTCGGCCACGGCGCGGGATTCTGGACCAATCTCGGCGACAGTTTTGGCGCGACCTACCGTACCGAGCGCGGCTGGCCGCGCGATGCGTTCTTCGCCAAGGGCACGATCGGGCAATATGTGATCGTCGTGCCGTCCGAGCGGCTGGTGATCGTCCGGCTCGGGCGCTCGCCGAACTGGCCGCCGGAAGCCGACGGCATGTTCGATCTCGTGCGCGACGTCGTCGCGGCAACGGGTAATAAGGGGAAGCTGGCGGGCGCGAATTGAAGGCGTGCTGAGGCCGCGTCTTCTCCCTCTCCCCGTCCTTCACGGGGTCGAGACGAGCGAAGCTCGCTCTTAGAGGGACGGGGTAAGGGGCTCTCTCCACCCGACGAGATTTATCGATGGACTTGTACCCCCTCACCCGGCGCTGCGCGCCGACCTCTCCCCGCAAGCGGGGCGAGGTTAGACCGCGCGCGCGGCGCTACTGCCGTCCCAATTGCGTGGCCTTCTCGACGCGGTCGAATCTTTCAAGCGACAAGATCGCGTCGGCAAGCTGGTCGGCGCGGCCGTTCAGCACGGGGCGGGCGAGCGTGAGGAATTTCTGTTGCATCGCCTGCGCGTCCGGAAACGAATTCGGCTCGCCGGAGGGGTCGGCGTAGAGCCGCTCATGCACGCCGTCGTCGGTGGTGATCGAAACGCGTGCGCCGAACGGATGGGTGCGGCCGATCTCAAGGCGGTCATCCTGCACCACATCGAATTTGTCGGCGAGCGCATTGACCGCCGCATCGCCAAGCCGGTCGTAGTCGTCCCAGCCGAAGCTGCCCTGATCGAGCGCCAGCGCGCCGGTGAAGAACATCGAGAATTGTCCGCTGACGATGGAGGTTGGATGCCGCTTGGTGGCGGCGTCGCCGGTCAGTGTGATGCCGTTGCGGTGCAGGCCGATCTCGACGCGCTTGATCTGGTCCGGCGTCAGATTGTGTTCCCGCCTCATCGCGATCAGCGCGTCCAGCGCAGCGTGGGTATAGCGGCAGCTCGGATAAGGCTTCACGCCGATCTTCAGCGTCTCATAGGTCTTGCCGAGGCCTGAGGTCGCCTTGTCGGGATGGGCGTCGTCGCTGTAGCCGACGAGCAGGCCGTGCTTGCCCTCGACCGATTCGGTTGAGCCGACAAAATTGTTGCGCGCCAGCGTGGCGGCGATCACGCCGTTCATTGCGGCAGCGCCGACCTGGTAGCGCTTGTTCCAGGCGCCGTTGACCAAAAACTGCAGCGAGCCCGCGGCCTGGCTGCCGGAAACGCCAAAGGCTGCGATGAGCTGGTCCTTCGAAAGGCCGAACAGTTTGCCTGCCGCCGCCGCGGCGCCATAGGTTCCGGCCGTCGCGGTCGGGTGAAAGCCGCGCGCATAATGCGAGGTCGGGTCGAGCGCGTTGCCGAGCCGGCAGCACACTTCGTAGCCGGCCACGATCGCGGTCAGCACATCGCGCCCCGATGCGCCGACCATTTCGCCGACCGCAAACGCCGCCGGCACCACGGGCGCGCTCGGATGCAGCGAGGAGTCCGCGTGCGTGTCGTCGAAATCAAGGGAATGGCCGAGCGCGCCGTTCAGCAGCGCGGCGACCGCGGGCGTCCAGGTCTTCGAGTCGCCGAACACGGTAGCTTCGCCCTTGCCGTCCAGCGCCAGTGCTTCCAACATCCCAAGCAGCGAGGGCGTGGATTCCGCATCGCGCCGCGCCCGGATCGTGCTGCCGAGGAAATCGAGCGTCAGCACCTTGGCGCGCTCCAGCACCTCTGACGGGATGTCCGCAAACTTCAGGTCGGCGACATAGGCAGCGAGCGTTGCGGTTTCGTTGGCCATCGTGTTTCCTCGTTTTGCCGGGCAGGGTAGGCGGGCCTGGTTGACCTTTCAAGCCGGCTTCCTGCCGCGGGCATCAGCCATGCCCGGCGTCCTCTAGCACAGGCACGGCGTGCAGATTCCGGAATGCGGCGCATGATGGCCTTCGCAAAACGCATGCTTGGATCGCTCCGCAGTCGGAAGACGCAACCGGCGCCGGCGCCGCGACCATCTGGAGTCACGATAGTGAGCCTCAGGGCGCAACCTGGCGCAGCAGGGCCGGCACGATCAACCGATGAAACGGCATGATGATCGCGAGATAGGTCCGGCCGAGCCGGTTGTGCGTCTTGACCAGCGTCGTGGCGGTGACCTGCCTGACGCTGCCGGCCGCCGCGACGTCCACCACGACGCGAAAGTCGAGATGGCGATCGTTGAAGCCGGCAATGAGGCGACCGGGCGTTTCGCTTACGACCGGAAAGATGCCGATCATATCCCGAGGAACTTCCGGACTCGCCCCTGACGTTTTCAGTCCCAGCGGCGCGACCAGGAAATTCCGCAGCGACAGCAGCGCCTCGGCCCATCGCGGCTGCCGCGCCATCATCCGCTCCGCGGCGCAGCGGGCGTCGAGATGGTGGTCGCTGATTTCAATGCAGAAGGCGTCGGCGAATTGCGCGCCGGCCAGCAGCGCATCGGTATCGACGGCAGGTGTGACTTCGCGGACGGTCATGGAGACGCCAGTCTGCTCACCAGCAGCCGGAATCGCAAGACGAGCAGAATGGCGAAGACAACGGTGCCGATCGACAATCCGATCCAGACGCCGCTGGCGCCAAGCGATGTCCAGAACCCGAGAGCGCAAGCGGAAGTAAAACCGATAAGCCAGTAGCTGAAGGTGGCGAATAGCAGTGGCACACGCGTGTCATTCATTCCGCGCAGCGCACCGGCGCCGATGGTTTGGATACCGTCCGCGACAAAGAACGTAGAGCCGATCAGGAGCAGAGTTGCCGTCAGCGCCGCGGTCGCGTCGACGGCTTCCCCCAGGAATATCTCGGCAATCAGGAACCGTCCAAGGATTACGGCGAGTGTCATCGTGGCCATGAACGCAGCGCCGAGAAGTATCGCCACATAACCGGCGCGCCTGACGGCGTCGCTGTCGCGGCGCCCGACCGCATGACCGACCCGGACAGTCGCCGCCATACTGATTCCGAACGGCACCATGAAAAGGATGGCGGCGATCTGGAGCGCGATCTGGTGCGCTGCGAGTGCTGTGGTGCTGATCAGACCCATCAGCAGGCCGGCAGCGCCGAACAACCCGTATTCCAGCAGAAACGCCATCGAGATCGGCGCACCGACGATCACGAGCTTGGCCATCAACGGCCAGTCGATGCGCCAGATATTGCCGAGCACGTGATATTTCCGGAACGGCCGGCGCAGCGCGGTGAACCACAGCCCGGCGAGAAACGTGCCGAGATTGACTACGCTGGTCGCAAGGCCCGCGCCGAACAGCCCGAGTTCGGGCAGGCCCCATTTCCCATAGAGCAGCAGATAGACCAGCAACGCGTTGGCCGGGATCGCGGCCAGCGTAATCCACAGCACCGGCTCGGGCCGGTTCACCGCGCTCATGAAGCCGCGGATCGCGATAAACCACAGCGCGGGCAGGATGCCCCAGGCAAGGCCGAACAGGTATTGCTGCGCCAGCCCGGCGGCCGTCGGTGCCTGGCCGAGCGCGATCAGGATCGCCTCGCCGCGGAATGGCAGTGCCATCAGCGGCAGTGCGATCAACAGCGCCGCCCACAAGCCGACGCGCAGCGCGCGCCGTACCATGCGCGGATCGCGCGCCCCGAAAGCCTGCGCCGCCAGCGGCGCTACGGCCGATACCAGGCCCATGCCGAAAGTGAAGGCGACGAAGAACACCGTATGTGCGAGGGCTGCCGCAGCCACGGTTTCGCTGCCGAGCCGGCCGATGAACGCCAGATCGGTTGTCATCATCGCGATCTGCCCGAGCTGCGTCAGCGCAAGCGGCACCGCGAGCTTCAGCGTCTCGGCGAGTTCAATTGCGAGATGACGGCCGGGCACGGCCGCAGAAGGATGCTGCGCAACGGATGCGCGTTCGATTTTGTCGAGCGAGGGCATAGCAACAGACTATCAGCGGCGAAGGTCGAAAAAGTGACGTGGCCGCCGGGGATCTAGCGACCGTCTCGTGCTGGAACCCGAGTGATCCTGGCGCCCAGCGCGTTGAGCCGCTCCTCGATGCGCTCATAGCCGCGCTCGATCTGGTCGGCGTTGTTGATGGTGGAGGTGCCCTCGGCGGCGACCGCCGCCAGCAGCATGGCCATGCCGGCGCGGATGTCAGGGGAGGTCATCGGCGCGCCGCGCAGCCGGCTCGGGCCTGCCACGATCGCCCGGTGCGGATCGCACAGTACGATGCGGGCGCCCATCGAGATCAGCTTGTCGACGAAGAACATCCGCGACTCGAACATCTTCTCGAACATCAGGATCACGCCGTCGCATTGCGTCGCGGTGACGATCGCAATCGACATCAGATCGGCCGGGAAGGCCGGCCACGGCTGGTCCTCCAGCTTCGGCACGTGACCGCCGAAATCGTCGTGGATTTTCATGGTCTGGCTGGACGGCACCACCAGGTCGTCGCCCTCGACGCCGCAGACGATGCCGAGCCGTTCAAAGCCCATCCGGATTGAACGCAGATGCTCGACGCCGGCCTTCGCGATGCGCAGCGGCGAGCGCGTCACCGCGGCGAGCCCGATCAGGGAGCCGACCTCGATATGATCCGGCTGAATGGAATAACTCGTGCCGCCAAGCGTTGCCGGGCCATGCACGATGATGGTGTTGGTGCCGATGCCATCGATCTTCGCGCCGAGCGCGACCAGGAAATGTGCGAGGTCCTGTACATGCGGCTCGGAGGCCGCGTTACGCAGGTAGGTGGTGCCGTGGGCGGCGACCGCCGCGACCAACGCGTTTTCGGTGGCGGTGACGCTGGGCTCGTCGAGGAAGACATCGGCGCCCTTCAGCCTGCTGGCGCGGAATTCCAGCCGGTGCGTCGCGGTGACGGTGGCGCCCAACTGCTCGAAGGCGAGGAAGTGCGTGTCGAGCCGACGGCGGCCGATGACATCGCCGCCGGGCGGCGGCAGCGCCACCTCGCCGCAGCGGGCGAGCAGCGGCCCGGCCAGCAGGATCGAGGCGCGGATCCGCGCGCAGAGTTCGGGATCGAGGTCGGCAGCACGGACCTCCTTGGCGTGGATCGCGAGCGTATTGCGCTGTTTCCATTCGGCCGAGGCGCCGACCGAACGGATCAGTTCGACCAGCGTTTCGGTGTCGCGGATGCGCGGCACGTTTTCCAGCGTGACCGGATGCTCGGTGAGCAGGGCGGCGGCGATGATCGGCAGCGCAGAATTCTTGTTGCCGGACGGCTCGATCGTGCCCGAAAGCCGGTGGCCGCCTTCAACGATGTATTGAATGGGAGGCACGGGCGCGTCCTGCCTCACACGTCGACATTGGCGCTAAGCGAATTATCCTGGATGAATTCGCGGCGCGGCTCGACCACGTCACCCATCAGCTTGGTGAAGATGTCGTCGGCCTCATCGACCTCCTTGACCTTCACCTGCAGCAGCGAACGCGCATTGATATCGAGCGTGGTGTGCCAGAGCTGATCGGGGTTCATCTCGCCGAGGCCTTTGTAGCGCTGCAACGCCACGCCCTTGCGGCCGGCGTCGGTTATCGCCTCGAACAGGCTGACCGGTCCGTAAACGGCGGTTTCCGTATCCTTACGGCGCAATACCCCGGTCGGGTTCGGATAGGCCTCCTGAAGTCTCACGGCATAGTCGTCGAGTTTGCGCGCTTCCGCCGACCCGAGCAGAGCGTCGTCGATGACAGCGACATCCTTGACGCCGCGGATGGTGCGCTCGAAGGAGAAGCCTTCACCCTCGGTGAAGCGCCCGATCCAGCCCCGCTCGACCTCGTCGGCCAGCGCATCAAGGCGTCTTGCGATGTAATCGGCGGCCGCATTGGCGGTCGCGATGTCGCCGGTGATCTTCGGACTCAGCACGCCCGCGATAGCCGCCTGCTCGACCACCTTGCGGTTATAACGGCTGTGCAGATTATTCAGGATGCCGCGGATCACGCGCGCTTCTTCCACCAGCGACAGCAGATCGCGGCCGGCGCGCTCCGACCCCGTCGCCGGCTTGAAGACGCAGTCGTCGAGCCCGGTCGCGATCAGATAATCTTCCAGCGCGCGCTCGTCCTTCAAATACTGCTCGGACTTGCCGCGCGTCACCTTGTAGAGCGGCGGCTGCGCGATATAGAGGTGGCCGCGGTCGATCAATTCGCGCATCTGCCGGTAGAAGAAGGTCAGCAACAGCGTGCGGATATGGGCGCCGTCGACGTCGGCGTCCGTCATCACGATGATCTTGTGATAGCGCAGCTTGTCGGCCGAAAAATCGTCGCTGATGCCGGTGCCGAGCGCGGTGATCAGCGTGCCGATCTGCTCGCTTGACAGCATCTTGTCGGTGCGCACGCGCTCGACGTTGAGGATCTTGCCGCGCAGCGGCAGCACGGCCTGGAATTCACGGTTGCGGCCCTGCTTGGCGCTGCCGCCTGCCGAGTCGCCCTCGACGATGAACAGTTCCGACTTGGCCGGATCCTTCTCCTGGCAGTCGGCGAGCTTTCCGGGCAGTGAGGAGACGCTGAGCGGACTCTTGCGGGTCAGTTCGCGCGCCTTGCGGGCGGCTTCGCGCGCGGCAGCGGCCTGGATCACCTTGCCGACGATGACTCTCGCTTCGGTCGGATGCTCCTCGAACCACGCGGCAAGCGCCTCGTTGAGGACGTTCTCGACCACCGGCCGCACTTCCGAGGACACCAGCTTGTCCTTGGTTTGCGACGAAAACTTCGGATCCGGCACCTTCACCGACAGCACGGCGGTGAGACCCTCGCGGCAATCGTCGCCGGTCAGCGCGATCTTCTCCCTTTTTGCATTGGCCTCGGCATAGCCGTTGACCTGGCGCGTCAGCGCGCCGCGGAAGCCCGCAAGATGGGTGCCGCCGTCACGCTGCGGGATGTTGTTGGTAAAGCACAGCACGTTCTCATGGTAGCTGTCGTTCCACCACAAGGCAGCCTCGACGCCGATGTCGTTGAGCTCCGCCCGAACCATGATCGGGGCAGGCACCATCGCCTTCTTGTTGCGGTCGAGATATTTGACGAATTCCTCGACGCCGCCGTCGTAACGCATCGCCTCGCGCTTCTCGACCGCGTGGCGCATGTCCGACAGCACGATATTGACGCCGGAATTCAGGAACGCGAGCTCGCGCAGGCGATGCTCCAGCGTCGGGAAATCATATTCGACGTTGGTGAAAGTCTCGGTGGAAGCAAGGAAGGTCACCTCGGTGCCGCGCTTGCCGTTGGCGTCGCCGACAACCTTGAGCGGGGCGACCGCATCGCCATGGGCGAATTCGATGTAGTGCTCCTTGCCGTCGCGCCAGACGCGAAGCTGCAGCTTGCTCGACAAAGCGTTGACGACGGAGACGCCGACGCCGTGCAGGCCGCCGGAAACCTTGTAGGAGTTCTGGTCGAATTTTCCGCCCGCGTGGAGCTGGGTCATGATGACCTCGGCTGCGGAAATGCCTTCGCCCTTGTGAATGTCGACCGGAATGCCGCGGCCGTCGTCGCGCACCGTCACCGAGCCGTCGGCGTTGAGGATGACTTCCACGGCGGTGGCATGGCCCGCGAGCGCTTCGTCGATGGCGTTGTCGACGACCTCGTAAACCATGTGATGCAGGCCGGACCCGTCATCGGTGTCGCCGATATACATGCCCGGCCGCTTGCGCACGGCATCGAGGCCCTTCAGCACCCGGATCGATTCCGCGCCATATTCGACCGGAATGGGATGCTCAGTATCGGCAGGGGTCTGCCGGGCAGGTTCTGTCATGTGAGGCCTTCGAGGGTGTCCCGAATCAGCTGCGCAATATGAGGCGCTGATTGATCTATTTGTGCCATGAAAGAGGCATCGCGCCTAGCGCAATCTCTCCGTCAACAAGTCGTTGAATAAATGGTGGTTTTTTACCCTTTTTCAAGGTGTCCAGGGGCCTGTTCCGGCGCTCTCGAAAAGCGCGATTCGACGGCTGATTCTGCGCGCTCGATCGCCGGATTTTTGGGCTGTGTCGTGGTGGGAAATGGCAGAGTGCCGCGGACCTGCTAGAGAGGGCGGCGCGGCAGTTTGTGGTCGTTGCCTGCTGTCTGTCGCGATCCGGGGTTGGTCCTCCATTGTCTTTGGCTTCTTTCAAATATCGGCCCGATGTCGATGGCCTGCGGGCCATCGCGGTGATGCTGGTCCTGAATTTCCACGCGTTCCCGGACGCCATGCCGGGCGGATTCATCGGCGTCGATGTGTTCTTCGTGATCTCGGGCTTTCTGATCACGGGCATCATCGCGCGGGAACTGGAACTCGGCCGTTTCAGCCTGGTCGAATTCTACAACCGGCGGATCCGGCGCATCTTCCCGGCGCTGATCGTGGTGCTCTGCGCAACATCGATGCTCGGTTGGTTCTGGATGTTGCCATCGGCGTTTGCGCAGCTCGGCAGCGACAGTTTCGCCAGCGCGGCGTTTTTGGCCAATATCGCGCTGTTGCTGCAGTCCGGCTATTTCGACGTCGAATCCGCTAAAAAGCCGCTACTGCATCTGTGGTCGCTCGGCATCGAAGAACAGTTTTACCTGTTCTGGCCGCTGCTCCTGATGCTCGCGGCGCGACTGCGCATGAGCATTATCGCGATGGCTGCGATGCTCGGCATCGGGTCTTTCCTGCTCAACGTGGCACTGATCGGCTCAAATCCGATCGCGACCTTCTACCTGCCCTTCACGCGAGCGTTTGAATTGCTGGCCGGCGCGGTGCTGGCCTGCGGCTGGATCAACGTCAATCATTCCAGCATCGCCAGCAACCGGCGCGCCTGGATCGGCGTAGCGCTGATCGCGGCGGCGGCGGCCATCCTCGACAGCCACAGTGCCTTTCCGGGTTGGTGGGCGGTGCTGCCGGTCGCCGGCAGCGCGCTTCTGCTATCGGCGCCCGCGGCGTGGGTGAACCGGGTCGTGCTGGCAAGCCCGCCGCTGGTGTGGATCGGATTGATCAGTTACCCGCTCTATCTCTGGCACTGGCCGCTGTTAGTGTTCGGGGGGATCATCAAATTCGGTCCGCTGACGCTGCCGGAGCGCGAATTGATACTGCTCGCGAGCGCGCTCTTGGCCTGGGCGACCTACCGGTTTGTCGAGACGCCGTTTCGCTTCGGCGTCCCGAGCCGGCGCAGGATGTTCAACCTTGGGGCCGGCATGACGATGATCGCGGTCGCCGGTATTGCCGTCATTTGGGGACGCGGCTTCGACTTCCGGCTGCCGCCGGAAATCCGCGCAATGGCCAGCGTGCCGACGGAAAGCTTCAAGTGGCGGTTTCATGAATGCCTGCTCGATCTCAGCCGCGAAATGACGTTTGCCGACACTTGCGTCGAGCGCGATCGGCACCCGCTGGTTCTGCTGTGGGGAGATTCGACCGCCGCCGCCCTGCTGCCCGGCCTGCGCAAAGCCCAGGACAAGCGAGGCTTCGGCATCGCGCAGCTTACCTCCAGTTCCTGCATTCCGGCTCTGAACGCCGACATCGTGAGCACGCCCAATTGCCGCGCAATGAATGACAAGGTCTTGTCGCTCGTCCGGCAGATCAAGCCGGACATCGTGCTGCTGCACGGAACCTGGGAAAAACATCTCGACAATGTGGCTGAGACGGTGGTCGCGCTGAAAAAGGAAACGAACGCGCGTGTCGTTGTTCTCGGCGGGGTACCGATGTGGCGACGGGGGCTTCCGTCCGAGGTGCTGAGGTATTTCATGCTCCATCGCGCGCTGATTCCGGAGCGTTCGCCCAATGCCGCACCACCCACTGCCTACGATGCCGTGATGCGCGCCAGGCTCGAGCCGCTGGGCGCGGAATTCATCTCTGCATCGGACGTTTTTTGCAACGCGCAGGGCTGCCTGACGCGCCTTGGCGATGCGGCGGGAGATGTTGTCGTGAGCGATCAGGTGCACCTGACCGAAAAGGGATCGGCATTTTTGATCGACTCGATCATCGACCGCTTGCTCGGTGGTGTGGCGCCCGCGGGCAGGGCGCGTTAAGGGCTTAGGCGCGACGGCTCACCTGGCCCGATTCCACGTCGAAGATCTCGCCGCCGGTGCCGATATCAACGAACGCGGCCGGATCGGCGCCGGTCATCCAGACCTGCGCGCCGAGCTTTCCGAGTTCATCGAACAGCGCCTTGCGCCTGTTGGGATCGAGATGGGCGATGACTTCGTCGAGCAGCAAGAGCGGCACGATGCCGGTCATCTCGGCAACCAGCGCTGCATGAGCCAGTACCAGTCCGATCAGAAGCGCCTTTTGCTCGCCGGTGGAGGCGTCACGCGCCGGCATGTTCTTCGGCGCGTAGACCACCTGCAGATCGGTGAGGTGGGGGCCATCCAGGGTCCGTCCGGCCGCGGCGTCGCGGGCGCGGCTCGCACGCAGGATATCGCGGTAGCGATCTTCCACTGAGGTCGCGGACTCGCCAACCAGCGCATTTTCCATCCAGCCATCGAGCATGATCTGCGCCGACGGAAAGGCAGAAGCTTGCCCACGTTCGCGCAGCATCGCTGCCAGTCTCGTCACGGTCTGGCCGCGGGTGGCGGCGACGGCGACCGCAAGCTCGGCGGTTTCGCGCTCGATCGCGTCGCACCAATGGTCGTCATAGTTGCGCACTTCGAGCAGGCGGTTGCGCGAGCGCAACGAGCGTTCCAGCGCCGAGACGCGGCTGGAATGTTCGCTGTCGATCGCCAGTACCAGCCGGTCAAAGAACCGCCGCCGTTCGGAAGCCGCGCCGAGGAATAGCCCGTCCATCGCGGGCGTCAGCCACACCATGCGCAGATGGTCGCCGAATGCGGTTGCCGAACCCACAGGCTCCCGGTCGATCCGGCAGCGCCGGCTGGTTGACGCCGCCTCCGCGGCGGGCGCATCGATACCGGTGCCGAGCGTTGCAAGCCCCAGTGCACCCTCGACCTCTGCCGACACCGCCCAGGAGCCGTCACCCTGATTGTCGGCGACATCCTCCAGCGTCGCGCGCCGCAGGCCGCGCCCCGGTGACAGAAACGAGATCGCCTCCAGGCAATTGGTCTTGCCGGCGCCGTTCGGCCCCACCAGCACCACGACATCGCCGCGCGTCTGCACGCTTCCCGCGCGGTAGTTGCGGAAGTGCGTGAGGGAGAGGCGATGGATGCGGGACGGGGTCATGATGCGTTAGCGTCGGTCTTTCTTCCCCTCTCCCCTTGTGGGAGAGGGTGGCGCCTCACGAAGTGAGGCGACGGGTGAGGGGTTCTTACCGCTCGGCGAGCTTTACGAAAATGTCTTCCAAAACAGCAGAAGGTTGCTGCAACACGTCATTGTTCCAGTAGCGCGCAATTCCAAACCCTTCTGCCTTCAAGCGTGCCTCCCTTGCTTCATCGCGCGCGGATGCTGCGTGCTGACTGCCGTCAATTTCGATGATGAAGCGTTTTTCGAAGCAAACAAAGTCGAGAATGAAGTTTTGGAACGGGACTTGTCGACGAAATTTGAAACGCGCGAGCCGGCGGTCGCGAAGCAAGCGCCACATGGCCAGTTCCGCGTCGGTGGGCTCGCGGCGCATCTTCTTTGCGAAGTTGCGGATGCGTTTGGCAACAGGCCTATGGTTCGGTGTTTGCGGCGCGAACCCCTCACCCGTCGCCGAACTTCGTTCGGCGCCACCCTCTCCCACAAGGGGAGAGGGAAGGCTGTCGCGAGGGGCGCTGGATGTACTCACACCCGCATCGGCATCAGCACGTAGAGCGCGCCCTTGTTGTCCTTGTCCTGCACCAGCGTCGGCGAGCCGGGATCGGCGAGTTTCAGCACGGCGACTTCGCCTTCGATCTGGGCGGCGATGTCGAGCAGATAGCGCGAGTTGAAGCCGATATCGAGTGCGTCGGAGGCGTATTCGACTTCCAGCTCTTCGGTGGCGCTGCCGGAATCCGGATTGGTCACCGACAGCACCAGCTTGCCGGCGGACAGCGCCAGTTTCACCGCGCGGCCGCGTTCACTGGAAATGGTCGAGACGCGGTCGACCGCAGCCTCGAAATCCTTCTTGTCGACGATCAATTCCTTGTCGTTGTTCTGCGGAATGACGCGGCCATAATCCGGGAAGGTGCCGTCGATCAGTTTCGAGGTCAGGACGACGTTGCCGAGGGTGAAGCGGATCTTGCCCTGCGATAGTTCGATTTTGACTTCGGCTTCATTGTCCTCGATCAGCCGCTGCACCTCGCCGACGGTCTTACGCGGTACGATCACGCCCGGCATGCCGGTGGCGCCGGAGGGCAGCGCCAGATCGATCTGCGCCAGGCGATGTCCGTCGGTCGCCACCCCGCGAAGCGTCGCGGCCTTGGCGCTGCCGGCCGTGTGCAGATAGATGCCGTTGAGGTAATAGCGGGTCTCTTCGGTCGAGATCGCAAACTGCGTGCGGTCGATCAGGCGCTTGACATCAGTGGCGGGCAGCGCGAACGAATGCGTCAGGTCGCCGGCGGCAAGGTCCGGGAAGTCGCTCTCGGGCAGGGTCTGCAGCGTGAAGCGCGAGCGGCCGGCGCGGATCGCCAGCACTGAACGGTCGCCGTCGGCTTCCAGCACGATCTGCGCGCCATCGGGCAATTTGCGGACGATGTCGTAGAACATATGCGCCGGCACGGTGGTGGAGCCGCCGGTCGCGGTTTCCGCCGCCAGCGTTTCGGTCACCTCCAGGTCGAGGTCGGTCGCCTTCAGCGACAGCCTGGTATTTTCGGCGCGGACCAGCACGTTGCCGAGGATCGGAATGGTGTTGCGGCGCTCGACCACGCGATGGACGTGGCCCAGCGACTTCAGGAGTTGCGCGCGTTCGACGGTGACCTTCATTGCAATACCCGCCAGAGATGGAAAAGCCGGGCGGCCCGTAAAGGCAGCGCCGCGGCATTGGAAACCCGAAAAGCCGGATCAGGATCGGAGTTGATCAAACCCCCGGGGGGACCGCAAGGTGGCGCGGATGGCCCGCCGGTGCAAGGGAGACGGGCCCCCGTTCCCCACTTTTGCGGCGGAAAATGGCGGCAGAAAAAAATTCTCCCGCTCCTGAGACCAGGGGCGGGAGAGGCGGGGGAGGAGCCAAGTCCTTAAAGCCAGGTCCTTAAGGGGCAGGTCCTATTCCTGCTAGAGCTTCGGTTCTGATTGAATCAGAACCGAAGCTCTAGATTCTTGTTTTGACGCGTTTTCTTCACGCGAACCGGTACCCACTTCGCTCGAAAACGCTATAGCCGCTATTCCTGCAATTGCCGTTTCAGCGACTCGACCTCTTCGGACAGCGCGATATCCCGGGCCACCAGTGCCTCGATCTTGCGCACGGCGTGCAGCACTGTGGTGTGGTCGCGCCCGCCGAACCGGCGGCCGATCTCAGGCAGCGAACGCAGCGTCAGCGTCTTCGCCAGATACATCGCGACCTGGCGCGGCCGAACCACATTCGCTGTCCGCCGCGACGACAGCAGGTCCGAACGGCTTACATTGTACTGCCGGGCGACCACCCGCTGGATGTCCTCGATCTTGATCCGCTTCGGTTCCTGCGGACGGATAAGGTCACGGACCTCGCGCTCGGCCATTTCCAGCGTCACCGGCTGGGCGTTGAGCTTGGAATGGGCGAGCAGGCGGTTGATGGCGCCTTCGAGGTCGCGGCCGTTATGGGTGATGGTGCGCGCCAGATAATCCAGTACCGCCTCCGGCACGTCGAAGCTCGCGTGATGGGCGCGGGCGGCGGCCACGCGCGACTTCAGGATTCCGAGCCGCAGCTCTTCGCCGAGCGAACCCATCTCCACGACGAGGCCGCCGGCCAGCCGCGAGCGCACGCGATCGTCGAGGCTCTCGAGGTCGGACGGCGGACGGTCGGCGGCGATTACCACCTGACGGCCGGCATCGATCAGCGCGTTCAGCGTGTGGCAGAACTCGGCCTGGGTCGATTTGCCCTGCAGGAACTGCAGATCGTCGATCACGAGCACGTCGATGCCGCGCAGCGCCTCCTTGAAGGCGAGCGCCGTCTGCGTCTTCAGCGCGGCGACGAAGCCGTACATGAACTTCTCGGCGGTGAGATAGAGCACCTTGCGCTCGCTGCCCGAATTGCCGGCCCACGTCACCGCCTGCAACAGGTGGGTTTTGCCGAGGCCGACGCCGGCGTGAATGTAGAGCGGGTTGAACATCACGGGATCGCCGCGGCGTCCTTCGGCGACCTGGCGCGCGGCAGCATGCGCGAGCGTGTTGGAGCGGCCGATCACGAAGCTTGCAAAGGTCAGGCGCGGGTCGAGCGGCGAGCCGCCGAGCGCGTCATGGCTGGCAGATACCGGCGCCGTCGCGCGCAATTCAGACGCGGGCCGGCCATTGGTCTGCTCGATGCGGCGCTGCTCGGCTGGTGCGGTCGCTTCCTTGGTCGGCGCGGCGCATCGCATCGCCGTGCGCACGGTGAGGTCGATCCGGTGCACTTCCGGCATCTCGGCCTGCCAGCAGGTCAGGACGCGATCGGCGTAGTGGGCCTGGATCCAGCTCTTGAGGAACCGGGTCGGCACCGACAGATGCACGCTTTCGTCCTGCACGCCTTCGAGATCCATGCGCGCAAACCAACTGGTGTAGACGTCCTCGCCCACACTCGTCCGCAACCGCCCCTTCACGCGCGACCAGCGATCCTGTTCCATATTTGTCATTGCCTGAGAACTTTTCTGAATGAGTAATGGTGTTGCGAAATCGGCTGGCGGGTTTCCCCTGCAGGTTTCCTGCCAGGCGAGACCTCGGCGCGGGAGCTTCAACCACCAGGCATAGATCGGACGTCCGGCGGAATCGCCGCTCTTCAGATCAAGTGCTGGATGGAGTGAGAGGCTACCGCGAGGTCAGCGCGTACTCGACGGTCTAGCCGGAGTTCGCGCGGGGGAACGACTGGAATCGTCGTCCAGGGATTCTGAAGTGGTGTCGATAGAAATGAGTGTGCCGAATGTCGCGTTGATTCCGTAAAGCATGGTTCCTCCCCCTCTCGCCGCGAGAACGCGCGGCGAGCAATCAGATCACAAGTGTTTCAAAGCCAGTCTGCTGCTACCGAACATCCGCTTGTTCGACGCCGCGCCGCCGCGTACCTCAGTCTGTCGTCTTCAACACGTTCACGAGCTCCGCGTTCCCAATCGTTGCTTCGTCGGCGAGCATCTTATTCCCCTTATCCGGAGCGCGCTGAATATGAGCGCCACGTCGGGAAATTTAGACACAGAACAACCGTCCTCATATTGCTATGAGCTACCAACTCAGCTTCGCTTGGAAAGCGTCGCTAACGCGCACACCGCCGCCGATTTGCACGTCCGCTCTTGGGTCTCATACCGCGCTGGTCAGGAGAGCCTTGAGCGTCGCGAACGAGTAACAAATACACCAAGCGCGATTTCTGACAATCCGTGATTCGACGTCGCGACCCGACTCTTCGACTGTGTTGCAACACTGCAATTGCGAAACTCCACACCAAGTTTTTGAATCCGCGCGTAGAATCGCGCAGCGCCGACGAGCGTGACAATTTTCGCTGCACTCGCAAAATTTTTTAAGAAACCGTTACAATCGTGGTTACCGGGACCAATTTTCAAAACGCTTGTGCTCGCTATGGGGATAAGTGATTAGCGAGACGAAGTTTTTCGGAATTGTTTTTCAGGGTAACCCCGCGCGGCTGTGATGCGGGCGGAGGAAGCTGAGCGTTGTCTGATTGGTCAACCGTTGCGATCACGCTTTTCGCAAGTGCGCATGGCAACGCAGGTGCAATAAATTGCACCTCGTAAAGATTGCATCTCGTAAAACTACGGGCGCTAGAAATGTGACACGTAACCCGGTGCTCAGCAATGGGACAATTGAATTGTCACAGCCAATCCAGTGCAACGCTTTCAGCGTGAGCCTGAAATGCAACAGGATGGACGTGCGTGATGAAATGAATTTTCGGGGTCGCGCTCGTACACCCCGGCATGACTGAAAAGGACATGACTGAAAAAAGAAAAGCCCGGCGAAGCCGGGCTTTGACGAATGTCTATTTCTGTCGGTTCACTTCGCGAGCTTGGCAATCGCGTGCGTCAGGCGCGACACCTTCCGGCTCGCATTGTTCTTGTGAATGATGTTTCGCTGCGCCGCCTGCATCAGTTCCGGTTCCGCGTGCTGCATCGCCTTGAGCGCCGCCTCGCGATCGCCGCTCTTGATCGCCTCCTCGACGGTGCGCACCGCGCCACGCATCTGGGTGCGGCGCGACTTGTTGACGATGGTGCGGCGGGCAATCTTGCGGGTCGCCTTTTTGGCGGAAGTGGTATTGGCCATGTTCTCAACTATCCTTCGGCTGTCATCGCTCGGTTGGTCGGGCTTGAGCGCGCCAGCCGTTCAAATTGCGTGATCGACGCTGGTTGTGTTTTCCAGGGTGTTCTGACGTAGCCGTTCTTGAGGATGCCATGGACGGAGGCCAAAATGCTCCCGTAAGCGGCGCTGCTCAAAGAACAGCGGCGGCGGGATTGCGCCCGCCGCCATTGGGGGTCTTATAGAGGGCGCGTCATGCACCGTCAACGCTTTCCGCCCTCCCCGAACGGCCGGGTTGGGGGTGGAAATGGGCGCGTAAGGTGCTGATGAGGTTGAATTTCCGGGATGCCCCCGGTATTGGCTGACGGCCATTTCGGGGCGATAGGTATAAGGTGACGCATGATCCGCGGTTTTTTCCGGCTTATCGGCCTGCTGCTCCTGGCCGGCGGATTCATCTTTATGGTCTATGACGGGGCCCGTTTTGTCGCCGACCAGACCCTGCGGTTCACTCGGTTTGGCCAGTTCTGGAACGACGTCCATCAGTCCAGCCAGCTTGCGTTCCGGACCTGGGTCGAGGGCACCGCGCCCTGGCTCTGGAACAGCGTCATCAAGGTCCTCCTGGATCAGCCGGTTTTTGCCGTGCTGGGTGTGGTGGGCATTCTGCTGATGCTCCTGTTCCGGCCCCGCAAGCCGTTGATCGGCTATTCGCGGGACTGACCCGGCCGGCTCCAGCCTCCGGGGCGGCGTAACAGGGCTGCGGCATCAGGCGTAACGACATATATAGAAGTCCGACCGGCCGACGCCGTTGTCGCGTCCGCCGATGTCCCGCCTGGAGGTGCTCCATGTTGTTCATGCGCAAGACCACCGCATTGCCAAGCGCAGCCGAAGCGCTGCCGGGCCGCGCCACCCCGATCCCGACCGCCACCACGCACTTCGTCAACGGCCGCAAGCTGCAGCCGCCTTATCCCGCGGGCCTCGAGCAGGCGGTGTTTGGCCTCGGCTGTTTCTGGGGCGCCGAGCGCAAGTTCTGGGAGCTTGGTGACGGCATCTATGCGACCGCCGTTGGCTATGCCGGCGGGCATACGCCCAATCCGACCTATGAAGAGGTTTGTTCGGGCCGCACCGGTCACACCGAAGTGGTGCTGGTCGTGTTCGATCCGAAGAAGATCGCCTACGAGCAGCTCCTGAAGACGTTCTGGGAAAATCACAACCCGACGCAGGGTATGCGTCAGGGCAACGATGTCGGCACCCAGTATCGCTCGGCGATCTACACCTTCGGCGACGCGCAGCGCCCAGCCGCCGACGCGTCGAAGGCGGCGTACCAGAAAGCACTGGCGGCGAAGGGTCTCGGCACCATCACCACCGAGATCGCGCCATCGGGTGAATTCTATTTTGCCGAGGACTATCATCAGCAATATCTCGCCAAGAACCCGGCGGGCTATTGCGGATTAGGCGGCACCGGCGTGTCGTGCCCGATCGGCGCCGGCGTGAGTGCTTGATCGTTGCTTCCGACTAAACCTCGCCCCGCTTGCGGGGAGAGGTCGGCGCGCTCTTGCGCGGCGGGTGAGGGGGTACAGGTATCTCGACAATTTCATTCGCGGAGAGAGGCCCCTCACCCCAACCCTCTCCCGCAAGAGCGGGGCGAGGGAGCATCCGCGCCAGTTCACCGCGCACACCACCTCTCCCCAAAACCCTTTGTTAACCATAACCAGTGCAAGACTAGAGCTATCTCGCTTCAAGGGATGGGTTCGGTGCGGGTTGTGCGCGCGTTTCGATTACCGATCACTGCGATCATCACCGCGCTCGCTTTGTCGGGCTGCATGCGCACGACCGGGCCGGTTGCGGTCGCGCCGCAAGGCGATCTCGACCAGATGGCCTATGGCCAGCCTGACAGTCCACCGCCGCGGGCGGTCGCGGCCGATTCCGGCGGCGCCATCGGCGCGCTTCGCGCCGCCTTCGCC
>NZ_LLXX01000043.1 GCF_001440405.1 Bradyrhizobium valentinum | reverse complement strand
GTGGTTGATGGGGTGGACGGCCCCCTACGGCATCAGTGTGCCAGAATGAGGTTGTTGCAAATCTCAGACAAGGGAGCCGTCCGTGAAGCAGATTAGCCGCATTGGAATGGATACGTCGAAGTATATTTTTGTGCTGCATGGAGTTGATGCGGCGGAGCAGGTGGTGCTGCGCAAGAAGCTTTCGCGCAAGCAGGTACTGGAGTTCTTTGCCAAATTGCCGCCGACGGTGATCGGGATGGAGGCCTGCGGGGCTTCGCAATATTGGGCGCGGGAGCTTCGCAAACTTGGCCATGAGGTGAAGCTGATGGCTCCGCAATTGGTGAAGCCCTACGTGACGCGGAACAAGAACGACTGGCGGGATGCGGAAGGCCTGTGTGAAGCGATGAGCCGGCCGAGCATGCGGTTTGTGCCGGTGAAGAGCGCCGAGCAGCAGGCTGCATTGATGCTGACGGGAGTCCGCGATGGATTGATCGCCCGGCGCACTCAGTTGACCAATACGATCCGCGGCCATGCGGCGGAGTATGGCTTGATCGCGCCCAAGGGGCTGGACAAGATCGAGCCGTTGTTGGCGCAGATTGCGCAGGACGAGACGCTTCCCGCCATGGCGCGCGAGCTGTTTACGGTGCTGGGCCGCGAATACGAAAGACTCGAGGGCGAGCTGCAGGAGATCGAGGTCCGGCTGATGGCTTGGCACCGCTCCGATGCCTTGGGCCGGCGTCTGGCGCAACTCCCCTCGGTCGGCCCGATCATTGCGACGATGCTGGTGATGAAGACGCCCGATCCAGGCGCGTTCCGCTCCGGCCGGCACTTTGCAGCCTGGCTGGGTTTGACGCCAAAGGACCATTCCACCGCCGGCAAGACCAGGCTCGGCAAGATCACCCGGGCGGGCGATGAGGACCTTCGCCGCCTGCTGGTGATCGGGGCGACCGCGGTGATCCAGCAGGCCAGGCGTGGCCGCGGCCGTCACTCGCACTGGTTGCTGGCACTGATCAAGCGCAAGCCGCCGAAGCTTGCGGCCGTGGCGCTCGCCAACAAGGTGGCCCGCATCGCCTGGAAGCTGATGGTCACGGGAGAGACGTACGACGCGACGCGGATCAATGCCGCGGCGGTAGTCGCCGCCTAAACAGGTTGGCCGGCCGGCGGGCTCGTCCGCCGACCGACCCGGAAGCTGCAAGAGCAGATGGAGCGATCGATCGAGCAACGATGCGAGACAATCCGTGGGACCCATTGGCCGCCAACAGGTCGCCAGGTTGTTTGGAACTCGCATCGCGCAAACCATCTTGGCCCGCGATCTACCCGATCGCACTCACAGGCCGGACATATGGATGCAAGCGATCCGATCTCACTCAAAAAGCTCTTGTGCCACGGGGGCCGTCCACATATGGGTCCCTGC
>NZ_LLXX01000042.1 GCF_001440405.1 Bradyrhizobium valentinum | reverse complement strand
ACAACCTCATTCTGGCACACTGATGCCGTAGGGGGCCGTCCACCCCATCAACCACCGGCGCGAATTGTAGCGAAGGCAACTGACCCCATCGCGTCACGGATGGGCCGCGGCGTATGGGTCCCGGCTCAAGGCCGGGACGACGTAGGGTGTCTTATCCCTCCACAAACTCCTCGCGCCGATAGCCCTGCGCATACAACAGCGCCGTGAGGTCGCCGTAGTCGATCCGCGCGGCAGCGGCAGCGGCGACCGCAGGCTTGGCGTGATAGGCGACGCCAAGGCCGGCCGCCTCGATCATGCCGAGGTCGTTGGCGCCGTCGCCGGTCACCAGCGTATCGATCTCATCGAGATCGAAGGATTCGCGCAGATCGATCAGCGTCGCGAGCTTGGCGGCGCGGCCGAGGATCGGCTCGGCCACTTCGCCGGTGAACTTGCCGTCGCGGGTCATCAATTCGTTGGCTCGGTTCTCCTGGAAGCCGATCTTGGCGGCGACCGCATGGGTGAACAGCGTGAAACCGCCCGAGATCAGGCAGGTCCAGGCGCCGTTGGCGCGCATGGTCATGACCAGCTCCCGTCCGCCCGGCGTCGGCGTGATACGTTTTGCCAGCACCTCGTCGACCACGCTGACCGGCATGTCCTTCAGCAGTGCGACGCGCTCGCGCAGCGCCGGCTCGAATTCGATCTCGCCGCGCATCGCCCGTTCGGTGATGGCGGCGACGTGCGCCTTGAGCCCGGCGAAATCGGCCAGCTCGTCGATGCATTCCTGGCCGATCATGGTGGAATCCATGTCCGCCAGAAAAAGCTTCTTGCGCCGGAAGGCCGCAGGCTGCACGACGATGTCGATCGGGAGATCGCCGCGCGCCTGTTGCAGGCGGGCTTCGATCGCCTTGATATCGTCCCGGCTGTTGCTTTGGCCCTCGAAGGGAATGTCGACGGCGACCTCGTCGAACAGCCATTGCGCCGTGCCAGGCGAGGGGAGAACGGCCAGCGCGCCGTCGACAATCGTGGTGTCGAGCGCGGGATTGGCCGGATTGCAGATGAGGGTGGCGACCAGGGACATGCAGGCGCATCAGCTAGATTTGAGCAAGGCCGTGCTTATCGCAGGGCCGACCGCCAGCGGCAAGTCGGCGCTGGCGCTCGAATTGGCGCAAAAAGCCGGCGGAATCGTCATCAACACCGATTCCATGCAGGTCTATCGCGATCTCCGCATCATCACGGCGCGGCCGACACCGGAGGAGGAGGCGCGCGTGCCGCACCGGCTCTATGGCCATGTCGACGCGTCGGTCAATTTCTCGGCGGGCGCCTGGGTGACGGATGCCGGAAAAGTGCTGGCGGAAGCGCGCGCCGCAGGACGCCTGCCGATCTTCATCGGCGGCTCCGGCCTGTACTTCAAGGCGCTGACGCGCGGTCTCTCCGCCGTGCCCCCGGTCCCGCCCGAGGTACGCGAAGCCGTTCGCGCGCGGCTGGAGCGCGATGGCGTCGAAGCGCTGCACACTGAGCTGGCGCGGCGCGATCCAATATCGGCCGAGCGTCTGAAGCCGCGCGATCGCACCCGGATTGCCCGCGCGCTGGAGGTGGTCGAAGCTACCGGCCGCGCGCTGCTGGACTGGCACCGCGAAGGCCTGCCGCCATTGCTGCCGCACGGCGAATTCAGTGCACTGTTTCTCGCGCCGGAGCGCGATCAGCTTTATGCGCGGATCGATGCGCGGTTCGAAACGATGCTGGCCGCAGGCGCGCTGGAGGAAGTCGCCGCGCTGGCCGCACGAAAGCTCGATCCGCTGCTGCCGGCGATGAAGGCCCATGGTGTGCCCGGTCTCATCCGTCACCTCCGCGGTGAGATCACGCGCGACCAGGCCGCCGAAATCGGCCGTGCAGATACCCGCCATTACGCCAAGCGGCAATTCACCTGGTTCAGGCACCAATTGCCGGAATTCGAATGGATGGCGCCGGCAGCGGCGAGGGGGTGGGTTGGCACGGTCATTCCGGGGCGCATCGAAGATGCGAACCCGGAATCTCGAGATTCCGGGTCTGGTCCTTCGGACCATCCCGGAATGACGTCAGACTAACGACGCCCCGCATGGCTGGAACCGCAAATTCCCACTCGCCGAACGCCCGGAACACAGTTACACTGCCAAAACCGCGCTAATGGCGTCCTTCCCTTGACTTCCGGGGGCCGGACGGTATAACCCGCGCAACCTTTGGGAAGTCGAGCCGCGAAATGCGTAATATTATTACCAAACTCCTTATCGTAGTCGTACCCAGGCGCACCGCCGGGGGTGGCTGAAGGCCACCCAAATTCAGGCGGTGTGCATGGGGCCTCTCGGGCCCTTTTTTATTTCCCAAAACAGACACTGAGAAAGCCGCGCCAACAGCGCATCCGGAGCAGACCATGACCGACAAGAGCCACGACCCCAATCAGATGACCGGCGCCGCGATGATCGTGCGCGCGCTCATCGATCATGGCGTCCAGCACATCTTCGGCTATCCCGGCGGCGCGGTGCTTCCGATCTATGACGAGATTTTCCAGCAGAGCGAGGTCGAGCACATCCTGGTGCGCCACGAGCAGGGCGCCGGCCATGCGGCGGAGGGCTATGCGCGCTCGACCGGCAAGCCGGGCGTCGTGCTGGTGACCTCGGGCCCTGGCGCCACCAACATGGTGACGCCGCTGACGGATGCGCTGATGGATTCGATTCCCCTGGTCTGCATCACCGGCCAAGTCCCCACGCATTTGATCGGCAATGACGCGTTCCAGGAATGCGACACCGTCGGCATCACCCGTCCCTGCACCAAGCACAACTGGCTGGTGCGCGACGTCAACGATCTGGCCAAAGTGCTGCACGAGGCGTTCTATGTCGCAACAACCGGCCGTCCCGGCCCGGTCGTGGTCGATGTCCCCAAGGACGTGCAGTTTGCGATCGGCACCTATCATCCGCCGCGCAAATCCGACGTGCATGTCTCGTATACGCCGCGGGTGAAGGGCGATGCTGCGCAGATCCGAAAAGCCGTGGCGCTATTGGCTTCCGCCAAGCGGCCGGTGATCTATTCCGGCGGCGGCGTCATCAATTCCGGGCCCGAGGCGTCGAAGCTGTTGCGCGAACTGGTCGAGGTCACCGGCTTTCCGATCACCTCGACGCTGATGGGGCTCGGCGCCTATCCCGCGACCGGCAAGAACTGGCTCGGCATGCTGGGCATGCACGGCACCTACGAGGCCAATATGACGATGCATGGTTGCGACGTCATGCTGTGCGTCGGCGCGCGCTTCGACGACCGCATCACCGGCCGCACCGATGCGTTCTCACCAGGTTCGAAGAAGATCCACATCGACATCGACCCGTCCTCAATCAACAAGAACATCCGCGTCGACGTGCCGATCATCGGCGACGCTGCCAATGTGCTGGGCGACCTCCTGCAGGTGTTCAAGGCGGAAGCCAAGAGGCCCGACATCAAGCCGTGGTGGCAGGAGATCGCCAAATGGCGCGCGCGCAATTCGCTCGCCTACAAGAAAAACAACGATGTCATCCTGCCGCAATACGCCATCGAACGCCTGTTCGCGGCAACGCGCGGCCACGATACCTACATCACGACCGAGGTCGGCCAGCACCAGATGTGGGCGGCGCAGTTCTTCGGCTTTGAGGAGCCGCATCGCTGGATGACGTCGGGCGGCCTCGGCACCATGGGCTACGGGCTGCCGGCAGCGCTCGGCGTGCAGGTCGCGCATCGCGACAGCCTCGTGATCGACATTGCCGGCGACGCCTCGGTGCAGATGACGATGCAGGAGATGTCGACGGCTGTTCAGTTTGAATTGCCGATCAAGATCTTCATCCTGAATAACCAGTACATGGGCATGGTGCGGCAGTGGCAGCAGCTCCTGCACGGCAACCGGCTGTCGCATTCTTACTCCGAAGCGCTGCCGGATTTCGTCAAGCTCGCGGATGCATTCGGCTGCGTCGGCCTGCAGGCGATCAAGCCCGGCGATCTCGACGGCGCGCTCAAGGAGATGATCAGCGTCAAACGTCCGGTGCTGTTCGATTGCCGCGTCGCGGCGCTGGAAAATTGCTTCCCGATGATTCCGTCCGGCAAGGCGCACAATGAAATGCTGCTGCCGGTGGAAGCCACCGACGAAGCCACAGCCGCGGCCTTCGCCGGCGGCAAGGCGCTGGTGTGAGGTAATCTGGTCATGCAGCGCCGGATACGAGCTCTCTTTCTTCGCCTCTCCCCGCCTGCGGGGAGAGGTCGGCACGTAGTGCCGGGTGAGGGGGAGTCTCCGCGAGTCCGTCTCTCACCGTCTCCGAGGAGGCAGCCCCTCACCCCAACCCTCTCCCCGCGAAGAGCGGGGCGAGGGAGCAAATCGTGCGTGCGGCTCGTTGGAGGAACCCATGTTTGACCTCAAGGAGCTCGAACGCGCGCACGGGATTGTGGGGAAGGCGGTGCCGCCGACGCCGGCGCATGCCTGGCCGCTGCTGGCCGAACGGCTGGGTACGCGCGTCATCGTCAAACATGAGAACCATACGCCGACCAGCGCTTTCAAGGTGCGCGGTGGACTGGTCTATCTCGACCGCCTGAAGCGTGAACGGCCCAACACGCCCGGTATCATTTCGGCGACGCGCGGCAATCACGGACAGAGTCTGGCATTTGCCGCAGGTCGTCACGGCTTGCCGGTGACGATCTATGTCCCGCACGGCAATTCGGCCGAGCAAAATCGCGCGATACGCGGATTTGGCGCCGAGCTTGTCGAGCACGGCGAGGATTTTCAGGCTGCGCGCGAGGAAGCCTATCGTCGCGCAGAGACGAATGGGTTGGAAATCGTGCCGGCCTTCCATCCCGATCTCGTCCTGGGTGTCGCGACCTATGCGCTCGAACTATTGCGAAGAGCGCCGGATCTCGACGTACTCTATGTTCCGATCGGGCAGGGCTCCGGCATTTGCGGCTGCATCCTGGCGCGTGATCTGCTTGGCCTGAAAACGGAAATCATCGGCGTGCAGTCGACCGAAGCGCCGTCTTTCGCACTGTCGTTCGCGGCCGGCGCCGTCGTGACGACCAAAACCAGCAATACGCGTGCCGATGGTGTGGCGACACGCATTCCCGACGCCGATGCGGTTGCGATCATCTGCAAGGGCGCTTCCCGCGTCGTGCAGGTGACCGACGACGAAATCGCCTCGGCGATGCGGGCCTACTGGACCGATACCCATAATCTTGCGGAAGGCGCCGGCGCGGTCGCGCTGGCGGCGGCTCTGCAGGAGAAGAAGAAACTTCAAGGCAAGCGCGTTGGACTTGTTTTGAGCGGCGGCAATATCGATTTTGACCGGTTTCGCCGCTGGGTCGGGCCGGATGCTGTTGCCGCCGATCAACCGGCGATGGCGTGACGAGAGGACATGTAAGGGGACGACAATGAACCAGCCCGCATCCGCCTACTTCCTGGAAGAGCGCCACGATCCCAACGAGACGCACACGCTGTCGGTGCTGGTGCAGAACGAGCCCGGCGTGCTCGCGCGCGTGATCGGCCTGTTCTCCGGCCGCGGCTACAACATCGAGAGTCTCACCGTCTCCGAAACCGAGAGCCAGAAGCACCTTTCCCGCATCACCATCGTCACCACGGGCACGCCGATGGTGATCGAGCAGATCAAGCACCAGCTCGACCGCATGATTCCGGTCTACCGCGTCGTCGACATGACCTTGACCGGCCGCTCGATCGAGCGGGAACTCGCGATGGTGAAGGTGCAGGGCCGTGGCGACAGCCGGGTCGAGGCGCTGCGGCTGGCGGATGCGTTCCGCGCCCGGGTGATCGACGCCACGACAGAGAGTTTTGTGTTCGAGATCACAGGCAATTCCACCAAGATCAGTCAATTTATCGATCTGATGCGCCCGCTCGGCCTTGTCGAGGTGTCGCGTACCGGGGTTGCCGCGATCGGGCGTGGGCCTGAGGGGATGTGAACATGCTGGCGCGTGACTGGTACTATACTCAAAGACGGCAGCTCGGACTCGATTCCGCGGTCGCCTCCATCTACGACCGCCATGACGACAGCGATGACCGCGCCCGTGCCGCTCTGACCATGCTCGGCGTGCAGCGCGGCTGGCGGGTGGCCGATATCGGTTGCGGCAACGGCGTACTGGCCTGCGAGGCGGCGCTGATTGGGGCCGAAGTCGACGCAATCGACATTTCACCGGCGATGCTGGCGCTGGCCAACATCCAGGCGCGCGACCGCAAGGTCGCGATCCGAACCCAGCCCGCGGGTCTATTGAGCTTCGCCTACCAGCCGAATTCCTATGATCTGATCGTCAGCGAGTTCACGTTGCATCATTTGCCGGATTTCTGGAAGGCGGTGGCGCTGGCCCGGATCTATGCCGCGCTGAAGCCCGGCGCGAATTTCTACCTGCGCGACATCGTGTTCGTCAGCATGCCCGACGGCGCCGAGCGCGATGTCGACCAGTGGGCCGATTTCACCATCAAGAACCACGATTTCCAGCGCGAAGGCGTGGTGACCCATATGCGCGACGAGTACTCGACCTTCGGCTGGGTGATCGAGCGCATGCTGACCGATATCGGCTTCACGCTGGAATCGGTCGACTATCACGCCCCGCTGCACGGCACCTATCTCCTGCGCAAACCAAAGCCGGACCAACAGAGCTAGAAAAAATGAAACCGGCCGATGTCTGCATCGCCGTGCTGGTAGCGGTAATCTGGGGGCTTGCCTTCGTGGCAAGCCGAATCGCGCTCGACGAATTCTCGCCGGAACTGATGACGACGCTGCGCTTTTCCATCGCCGCCTTGCCCTGCCTGTTCGTGCCGCGGCCCAAGGTTTCATGGTCGGTGCTGGCGTCGATCAGCTTCACGCTGTTCCTCGGCCAGTTTCTGGCGCAAGCCTTCGCCATTGCGCACGGCGTCCCCGTCGGCCTTTCCAGCGTGATCGTGCAGAGCCAGGCGCTGTTCACCATCGGCTTTGCGGCGCTGTTGTTCCGCGAGCGGCCGGGCGCGTGGCAGACCGTCGGCATCGGCGTTGCCACGGTTGGCCTGCTGATGATCTGCGGCACCGTCGGCTATGATTTCAGCGTCGGCGCCTTTGCGGTGCTGATGATCTCTCCACTCAGCTTTGCGATCGGCAACCTATTGCTGCGGCGTGCGCAGGGCGTGCCGATGTTCGACCTGTTCGCGTGGCTGTGTCTGGTCGCTGCGGTTCCGCTGTTTGCGCTGACGCTGGTCACCAATGGCCCGCAGCCGACCTGGTATGCGCTGACCCACATGTCGCTGACGGGCCTGATGTGCATGATCGGCCTTGGCGGGGTCTCGACCAGCATCGCCTACTGGTTGTGGGGCCGGCTGCTGCGGGATTACCCTGCGGCACAGGTGGTGCCGTTCGCGCTGCTGGTGCCGTTCGTCGGCTCCGCCGCTTCCAGTGTCGTGTTCGGCGAAACCTTTGGCCCGCTGCGGCTCGTCGGCATGATCACTGTGGTCGGCGGCATTGCAGTGATGCTGCTGTCGAAGCGTCCTAAGTCTTTAGAAGGCAAGGCTTCAGAAGAACAAGTTCTGCCAAAGATCGCGTGAGGCCCCCATGTCACATTCGCTGCTGATCGCCTTCGTCATGTTTGCCACCGTGATGTTCTTCACGCCGGGGCCGAACAACATCATGCTGCTCTCGTCGGGGCTGACCTACGGCTTCCGCCCGACCATCCCGCACATCATGGGGATCACGGTCGGCTTTGCCTTCATGGTCGGCGCGGTCGGTCTCGGGCTCGGGACCGTCTTCATCGCCTATCCCATTTTGCAGACCATCCTGAAATATGCCGGTGTGGCCTATCTGGTCTATCTGGCCTGGGCGATTGCGATGTCCGAGCCGCCCTCGGCGGAGCAGGACAGTCGGCGAGGCCGCCCGATGACGTTCTGGGGCGCGGCCATGTTCCAGTGGGTCAATGCCAAGGGTTGGGTCATGGTGATCGGCACCATCACCGCCTATGCGGCGATCGCGGCCTATCCCTGGAACATCGCGATCCAGGTCGGGCTGAGCCTGATCCTGGGTATCCTGTCCTGCACCGCCTGGGCTCTGTTCGGCACCGCGCTGCGGCCGGTCCTGACCTCCCGGCGGGCGGTGCGGGCCTTCAACATCCTCATGGCGGTGCTGCTCCTGGCCTCGCTCTATCCGGTCTTCATGGACGCATGATGCCGCACCGCGCCATGCATAAACGGGTTTCCTTTGACGCGGAAAATGCTCTAGACAACGCCGGAAATTCGCGGGCGACCGGCGGTCCTATTCCCCCAAATGCCTGATTAACCGGCCGTTTTGGCCATCGAATAAGGAAACGACCATGCGTGTTTATTACGATCGTGATGCCGACCTGAACCTGATCAAGGGCAAGAAGGTCGTCATCGTCGGCTATGGCAGCCAGGGCCACGCCCATGCGCTGAACCTGAAAGATTCCGGCGTCAAGGAAGTCGCGATTGCGCTGCGCAAGGGTTCGGCGTCGGCCAAGAAGGCGGAAGCCGCCGGCTTCAAGGTGATGGAAGTGGCGGAAGCCGCCAAATGGGCCGACCTCGTGATGATGCTGACCCCGGACGAGCTGCAGGGTGACATCTACCGCGAGCACCTGCACGACAACATGAAGAAGGGCGCGGCGCTGGTGTTCGCGCACGGCCTCAACGTCCACTTCAACCTGCTCGATCCCCGCGCCGACCTCGACGTGCTGATGATCGCCCCGAAGGGCCCCGGCCACACCGTGCGCTCGGAATACCAGCGCGGCGGCGGCGTGCCCTGCCTGATCGCGATCGCCAAGGACGTCTCCGGCAATGCCCATGACCTCGGCCTCAGCTACGCCTCGGCGATCGGCGGCGGCCGGGCCGGCATCATCGAGACCTCGTTCAAGGAAGAGTGCGAGACCGACCTGTTCGGCGAGCAGGTGGTGCTCTGCGGCGGCCTGGTCGAGCTGATCAAGGGCGGCTTCGAGACGTTGGTCGAAGCCGGCTACGCCCCCGAGATGGCCTATTTCGAGTGCCTGCACGAGGTGAAGCTGATCGTCGACCTGATCTATGAAGGCGGCATCGCCAACATGAACTACTCGATCTCCAACACCGCCGAGTACGGCGAATACGTCACCGGCCCGCGCATCGTCACCGACGAGACCAAGAAGGAGATGAAGCGGGTGCTGAGCGACATCCAGTCCGGCAAGTTCGCGCGCGACTGGATGCTGGAGAACAAGGTCAACCAAACCTCGTTCAAGGCGACCCGCGCCAAGCTCGCCGCCCATCCGATCGAGGAAGTCGGCGTCAAGCTCCGCGACATGATGCCGTGGATCAAGAAGGGCGCGCTGGTCGACAAGACCAAGAACTGAGTGTCAGACCTCATCCTGAGGAGGCGCGAAAGCGCCGTCTCGAAGGATGAATGGCACCAGCGGGGCCACATGGTTCGAGACGGCGCTAACGCGCCTCCTCACCATGAGGGGCTGGTATTGAAACACCAAATGTTAAGCCTTGCCCGGCAATATTCGGCGAGATCGCAATAGCGGTCTCGCCGTTTCCTTGAAGAATTGATGCTTCAAGCGCATTCTTCAACCCGCCGCTCGAAAGCGCGCCAACCGAGCCAAAACGAAGAACTGACGCTTCATGCATGTTCTCGGTGGACGCAGTTCAACAAATACATTAGCGACGGAAAAGTCAGCATTTACCGAGTCAAAGCTCGGTTGCTTAACCTGCATTCTTGCGCGCGAGACGAGAGCGATGGTCGAGACCGATGCCGGTTTCCGCATTTTCCAACATCTCATGTGCTGGCTCAGCAGCGAACCGGACTTATCCTCGCACCTCTTGGAAAGCGACGCGCGTTCCATCATCGGAACGCGCCGTACTCGCCAGCATTGCGTGGCTTTTATTGGGCCGACAAATCGACTCCGCGAAGCGTCACGACCGCCACCGCGCACGGCGTCTCTATCCCGTCGGCCAGCGATGCCACCTCGACATGCGCCACGCCGATCGTGCTGCCAACCTGGATCGCGCGGGCGCGCGCGATCAGCTTTTCGCCCTTCGCCGGGGCCAGAAAGCTGACCTGCAGGTTGATGGTCACTGCGAACCGGCCGGGCGGCATGGCCGTGGTGACCGCCCCGCCGCCGGAATGGTCGGCCAGCCCGGCGACGATGCCGCCGTGAAAGAAGCCGTTCGCCTGTAAGAGATTGTCGCTCTTCGCCAGCGACATCACCACGCGGCCGGGTTCCGCGCTCTCGACCCTGGTGCCGACGGCGCTGGTATATCCGGGGGCGTAGGTGACCCGTTCGACCAGTTCGCGGATTGCATCATACGCCATCGGTCCCTCCCGGCTGTTTGACCGGCGTCATGCTCGGACCGAGGAGAGGATTAGGCAATCTCGATTGCTCCGATATCGAGCCATAGATACTGTCTATGGATGGATCTGAAGCAGATCAGGTATTTCGTTTCTGTCGCGGAAGCGGGCAGCTTCAGCGCGGGCTCGCGCCGGGCGTTCGTCACGCAGCCGACGCTGTCGGCCGCGATCGCATCCCTCGAAGCCGAACTGGGGTGCGCATTGCTGGAGCGTCATGCGCGCGGTGTGAGGCTCACGCCGCGGGGCGAGGAGGTGCTGCAGACCGCGCGGTCGATTCTGCGCCAGACCGAACAGCTCAAGGCGGCGTCCCGCGACAAGCCGTCGGGCAGACCGCTGCGGCTTGGAATTCTGCCGACGATTTCTCCGGCCTTCGTGGCCCAATGCATTATGCGGTTGCGCGCGATCGAGCCGGGACGTTCGTGGCGAACCGAAGATGCACCCCTTCCCAAGCTCCAGCACCGGCTTGCCAATGGCCGCTATGATGTGGTCCTGACGGTTCTGGGACCTTTGGCACGCGGTCACCGGCAATCGGTGCTGGCGGAAGACCGCCAGGCATTGGCCGTTTCTGCCCGCACGTTTCCCCGCGGCCTGGTCTCCCCGGAGATATTGGCGGGTCAGCCCCTGATCGTGCGCGTACACTGCGAGCAATTGCAGTCGGCATCGCGCATTCTCGACGCGTGGAAGGTGCAGCCGAAAGTCGTCGCGCAGACGGACAGCGACGCGCGGGCGCTCGCGATGGTGGCGGCCGGCCTCGGCTTCTGCCTGATGCCGGACAGTTTCGAGCACCCCGAGGTCCGGATGCTTCGGCCCGAGGGCGTCGATTTACCCCGGCGGCTGGGCTTTGAATGGGTCAGAGGCGGCGGCGACGGCTGGCTCGATCGCGCGCTCGATCATTTGTGATCGGTTGAGGGCCTCGTGCAGTGAGGCAGATACGCGATGGGTCGACCACCGGCAAAGACGGCGGCCGACCGGCGCGGGCCAGGCTCAAGCGGACCGCATCGGCTCCTTCTCGATCCTGTTGTGCAACTGCCAGAAGCGCACGGTGCGCTGAGCCGTCTCCAGCGACAGCTTGCGGTAGTCGCGCTGCGCGATCTCCAGCGTCTGCTCGTTGACCGAAGGCATTACCGGCCGGTTGCGCAGGATCGACTCGACCGTCGGCCAGTTCAGGCGGGCCGACCGGCAGGGAATGAGGAGGAGGTCGGCGCGGGGGCCTTCCATCAGCTTGGCCGTCATTTCGATCGGCATGTCGTTGAGAACCGCAAGCGCGACGGTCACTTCGTCGAACTTGTTCGTCTCCGCGAACTTGTAGACGGCCGCATCGTCCAGCTCGTTCAGCCCCTTCATCAGCTTCACGAGTTCTTCGGCGACGCCGAAGCTGCGGCTCGGAGGCGGCGCCTCGCGGGCGATCGTGTTCAAGACCTGCTTGATCTCTTCCTGGAGCGCGGGCGGCGCGATGGCCAGCAGGCGGACGCGGACCGCGTCCTTGGCGCGGCGCAAAAGATCGCGCATGCAATTTGCCGGCAAATCGCCGCGAAGGCCGAGAATCTCGACCAGTTCGTCGTCGGCCGAGGCGCGGGCGACGATGCTGGAATAGCCTTCCTCGGAAAACTGCGCGCCGGCATTATTGGCCAGTTTGCGGATCACCTGGTCTTCGCCGCGATCGACGATGACGTCAGTCACGGCGGCGGGCAGGTTGGGCCGACCGGAAATGGCGAGCAGGTGATCCTGCCCCTTGCTGCTGGCGATCTCGACCAGCACGTCGGTCCCAAGGCGGCTGGAACTGGCGAGCACGCTGCCGGCGACCTCGATCTCGTCGTCCCAGGCCAGATGCTGGATGACCTCGAACGGGGCGTAGTCGAGCGGCGCCAGCCGTTTGGAGAGTTCGGCCTTCGCCCGCGTTTCGACGCGCGCGATCAGGAGGCAGAGTACGTCGTCGAAGACCTTGACCTGGTCGTCGCTGAGGCGTTCTCCGTCATGGAGGAAGAGGTCGGTGACCTGCCGCAGGGTTTCCACCCGGCGGGCGGATGAACCGCCTCTGACGGCATCTTCAAGTTCGGCAATGATCGAGTGCGCCGGCTGTTGCACCATTGTGGGCAGCCTGTCTGGTTGTTGATGGGTTGGCGCGCACAATGCCGAGCCGAGCCTTACACCTGCGTTAAAGGCGCGATCCGGTGGAAATACAGATCGACTGCATCTGAAACGGGCAATCCATTGGCGGCGGTCATCGCAGGCACTCCGGCATCGAAGCAGGCCGCGCATTGCGTCGCGTTCCGAATTATTTACCAAAGCGATCGGGTCGTATGCTGCGATTTCACGCGATAAATCGCCGATGTCGAACCGGATCGGGCATGTACCATCGCTTCCGGTACCCCGGTCCGGCTGCTATCCTCTCCAAACAGTTCCCGGGAAAAATCGAATAGCAACTTACCGAACAAGACGCCGTCAAGGCTGGCCGCACCCGCGGAGCAAGCTCACGAAGGCGGCGCTTAAGCATTCCTTCACGACGAACTTCATTAAACCTCTTACAAGGGCTTAGGTCATGAGATCTGTCGTCATCACCGGCGCGTCCACCGGCATCGGCTGGGCCAGTGCGAAGCTGCTGCTCGAGCGTGGCTTCCGCGTATTCGGCAGCGTGCGCAAGCAGGCCGACGCCGACCGCCTCAAGGGCGAGTTCGGCGCGAACTTCACGCCGTTGATCTTCGACGTCACCGATGAGGCGACGGTGCTGGCCGCCGCGCGCGAGGTCCGTAGCGCGCTCAACAGTGAAACGCTCGCCGGCCTCGTCAACAATGCCGGCATTGCGGTCTCCGGCCCGGTGCTCGAACTCGCCGCCGATGAATTCCGTCGCCAGATGGAGGTCAATTTCATCGGCCCGATCATTGCGACCCAGGCGTTCGGGCCGCTGCTCGGCTCCGATCCGAGCCTGAAGGGACCGAAGGGGCGGATCGTGATGATCTCTTCGGTTGCCGGCAAGAACGGCAATCCGATGACCTCGGCCTATTCCGCCTCCAAGCATGCCATCGAGGGGCTGTCGGAGAGCCTGCGCCGCGAACTGATGCTGTTCGGGATCGACGTCATCATCATTGCGCCGGGGGCGGTAAAGACGCCGATCTGGAGCAAGGCCGAGGAAGTCGACATTTCCCCTTACAAGAACTCGCCGTATTTGCCCGCGCTGGAGAAGATCCGCGCCTTTATGCTGGCGCTTGGCGCGACCGGGTTGCCGGCCGAGAAGATCGCCGAAAAGGTTTTTGACGCGCTGACGCTGCAAAATCCCAAGGTACGCTACATGATCGCGCCGGATCCGATGCGCCAGTTCATGGCCGCGGTGTTGCCCAAGCGCACCCTCGACAGGATCATCGCCAAGCGCCTGGGGCTGACGCCGCAGGGATGAAGTCGTGACGACGCGAATAGGTAAGACCCACGCCGAGTTGACTCTGCTTGCCAACGCGGCGCTTCGCGCTCAACCCGGGTGCGAAACCGCCTCCGTTCCGGCGCTGTCGGCGTTGCCCGTCCGCGAGGGGCGAAACTGGGAGATCCCCAACGTCGTACTCGGCGACAGCCTGATCAGCGATGTCGATCGTGCTGTCATCACGGTGCACCATCGGCTCGGCCGCAAGTTCTTCTTGAAGGCGGACGACTAGATCAACCAGCCTGAACGGTCTGCTTGGCCCGCGGCGCCATTGCGATCATCCGCAGCGCGAACACCGCCACCAGCGGAATCAGGAACAGCGCGTAGAGCGGCATGTCGGGAATTCGCTTGCCGAACGACACCATGAACTGAAACAGCAAATAATAGCCGCCGGCGAGATGCAACCGGCGCCAGGCGCGCGCGCCGATCGCGGCGGCGGTGCGGTCGAACGAGGTTGCGGTCATCGCGATGATGAAGGCGTAGCCGATGCCGCCGAAAATGTAGGACGCGATCGAGGTGGCCGCCGCATAGCCTATCGGGTCCATCACGGCGAAGGCCAAGATGGCGGCCGCGTGGATGGCATGCGAGGCCGCAAAGGTGACGCCGAGATAGCGGCGGTTGCGACGCAGCCATCGCGTCCACGCGTTCGGCCATATCAGCGCCAGCGCGGCGGCCGAGAAGGCGAGGCAGAACAATGCCAGTGAGGTCCGCGCGGTGAAGCGGATCACCATCCGCACGCCGTCGACCTCGAAGCCCCGCATGCCGGCGATCCAGATGCTTAAGGCCAGCAGGATCAGCGAGAGCAGGGCGAACAGCCGCCAGCCATCGAACCAGTTTTGACGCGCCTGCATGTTTTCTCCCCTGATTGCACCGTCATTGCGAGCGCAGCGAAGCAATCCATCCATCCCCGCGTTGAGGGGTGGATTGCTTCGCTGCGCTCGCAATGACGCGGATGTAGCCCATGTAATCTCTGATTACATTCGCTTGGCGGGCATCGTCAATCCGTGTAATCGGCGCTTACATTCACAAGCCGGTGATGCTAGGGGGAGGGATGCCTCCTGCAGCCAAATCGTCCGCCGGGAAATCCTCGGCCGCCAAGCCGCGCCGGCGCCCCTCCCGCGCGCCCGCGCCAAAGTCGTATCACCACGGTGATCTCCGGCGCGTCCTGATCGACGCCGCGCTGCAACTGGTCGGCGAGGGCGGGGCGGACGCGGTCAGTGTCCGCGAGGCC
>NZ_LLXX01000041.1 GCF_001440405.1 Bradyrhizobium valentinum | reverse complement strand
GTGCGCGAATTGGCGGAGCGGGCACGCGCCGCCGAGCGGGCGCTGCGCGCGCAGATGGCGGTAGCAGCCCCGAAGAAGCGGCCGCCGGTGCGGGTCCGCGCCTCGGTGCAGCCGACCTTCGTCCGCTTCGTGTTCGAGATGCCCGACGGCGTCAACGTGTCGTCGGTGCTGAACGAACAGAGGCTGACGCTGCAGTTCAACAGCGTACTCAATTTCGACCTGGCGGATGCGAAGGTGGCGGCGCCGCCGAACATCGCCTCGATCAATCAGCGGGCCGACGTCGACTCCTCCGCAGTCGACATCGTGCTGATCGGCGAGGTCGACGTGCATTCCTTCCGCGAGGAAAAGAACTATGTGATCGATGTCGCCTTCCAGCAGGCGGAAAAGCCCGCGTTGGCCGAGCCGCATGCCGCGGCCAAGCCGGTCGTACCGGCCAAGCCGGGGCCTGCCTCGCGGCTTTCGCGCGACAAGGCCTCGAAGGAATCGCCGCCGGCGGAAATTCCGCCCGTCACCTCGGAGATGATTGCCGAACAAGCCAGGATCGAGATCAAGCCCGCGCAGATGGCCGAAGCGCCGGCCGTGGCCGCAACGCCTGCGGCCAACAAGGCGCCGCCGGCCCATGACAACGCGGCCGCTGCGCCCGAGAAGATGGCGGCGGTGCCGGAGAAACCATCGTCTCCGGCGGAAGCTGCCAAAGCGGACCAGCCCGTCGAGCAGATCCAGGCTGTCGCTGCGGAAGCTGCGAAGGCCGTGACGGCCAAAGAGGCTCCACCTCCCGCGGAGCCGCCGAAGAAGGCAGCACCGGCGGCCTCTGGTCCGCCGCCCGAAAGCGGCGCCAGGGACAAGGCAGCCACTGTCGAGGCGAGGCGTGACAGCGACGGCCTGCGCGTGACGTTCTCTTTTGCCGCGCCCACCCCGGCTGCGCTGTTCCGCCGCGCCGATACGGTGTGGCTGGTGTTCGACCAGACCAAGCCAATCGATATCGAACCGATCCGCGCCAAGGGCGGCGCCATCATAGGCGATGTCAGCCGGCTGCCGCTGGAAAAGGGCCAGGCCGTCCGCATCCGTCTCAACCGGCCGCAGATCCCTTCGCTCGAAAGCGAAGGCCGCGCCAACGGCGCCGAATGGACGCTGACCTTCGCCGACCGCGGCCATACGCCGCCGTTGCCGCTGATGGTGCTGCGAAACATTACTGATCCCGCGCTCGCCAGTGTCACCGTGCCGCTGGCCAATCCCGGCGTGATGCACCGTCTGGTCGATCCCGACGCCGGCGATACGCTATTGGTCGTCACCGCGCCGCCGCCGACTCGCGGCCTCATCAAGCGGCAGGATTTCGTCGAGCTGTCGCTGCTGGAATCCGTGCATGGCGTGGTGGTGCATCCGAACTCCGACGACATCAACGCCGAGGTCGGCGCTGACAAGGTAGTGCTCGGCCGGCCCGGCGGATTGACGCTGTCATCGGCCGATGTCGCGGCCGAACGCGCCACCGCGGCGGTGAGGCCGCTGTTCGACGCCAACGAATGGCGCAAGAACCGGGAAGAAAAATTTCTCCCGCGGCTGGATGTGCTGATCAAGGCTGCGGCCGCCGCGGCGCCTGGGCAAAAGACGCAAGCCCGCCTCGAGCTTGCCAATTTCTACATGTCGCGCGGGATGTATCAGGAGGCGAGAGGGGTGACCAACCTCATCCTCTCCGAGACCAGCGAGGGGAGCGAAGAGGCCAACGTGTTGATGGTGCATGCGGTCGCCAGCATCCTGATCGGTCATCCCGAGCGAGGGCTCAAGGACCTTGCCAATCCGGCGGTCGGCAACGGCTACGATTCCCAATTGTGGAAGGGGTTCGCGTTCGCCCGTCAGGAAAAATGGGCGGACGCGCGTGAAAAGTTCAAGAATGCCGAATTCTCGATCGCCGCGCTGCCGCTGGAACTGCAGCGCATCGTCACTGCGGATGCGATGCGGGCCGCGCTCGAGGTGAAGGATTATGCCGGTGCCTCGCGGCGGCACAGCGAACTCGACGTGATCGGCATTCCCCACGAGATGAAGCCCGAGATCGCGGTGCTGCGCGGGCGCCTCGCCGAGGCGCTGGGACACGACAAGGACGCGCTCGACGCCTACAAATTCGCGGCGCAGTCTCGCGACCGGCAGGCATCGGCGGAGGCGACGCTGCTGGAGGTCCTGCTGCGGCACAAGCGCGGAGAACTCGCCCAGGCCGAGTTGCTCCGCGAACTGGAGACGTTGTCCGTCGTCTGGCGCGGCGACGCGATCGAGTTGAGAACGTTGAACAAGCTGGTCCAGATCTACGCCGAAAGCGGTCGCTACGCCCACTCGCTGGCCGCCGCCAAGACCGCGACGAAGCTGCAGCCGAACTCCGAACCGTCGCGGCAGGGCCAGGACGCGGCGTCCGCGTTGTTCGCGGAGCTCTTTCTCGGCTCGAAGGGCGACGACATGAAGCCGGTCGACGCGCTCGCCATGTTCTACGAGTATCGCGAATTGACGCCGATCGGCCGGCGCGGCGACGAGATGATCCGGCGTCTCGCCGACCGGCTAGCCGCTGTCGACCTGCTCGACCAGGCCGCAGAACTGCTGCAGTACCAGGTCGACAAGCGGCTGGAGGGAGCCGCGCGCGCGCAGGTGGCGGCGCGCCTTGCCATGGTCTACCTGACCAACCGCAAGCCGGACCGGGCGATCATGGCGCTGCGCTTGACGCGGATCGCCGATCTATCCGGCGAACTGCGGCAGCAGCGGCTGCTGCTGGAGGCCCGCGCGCAGAGCGACATCGGTCGCCACGACCTCGCGCTCGATATCATCTCAAACCTCACCGGCCGCGAAGCGATCCGGCTGCGCTCCGACATCTATTGGGCGTCGCGGCAGTGGCGGGAGGCGTCCGAACAGATCGAACTGTACCACGCCGACCGCTGGCGGGATTTCAAACCGCTGAGCGCCGCCGAGAAGAGCGACGTGATCCGCGCCGTGGTCGGCTATGCGCTGGCCGGCGACGCGATCGGCCTGGCCCGTTTCCGCGAGAAATACGCGCCCCTGATGACCGGCGAGGCCGACCGGCTCGCGTTCGAGACCGCGAGCAAGCCGGCCGCTTCCAACAGCGCCGAATTCGCCCTGATCGCCAAGATGGCCGCCAGCGTCGATACACTCGACGGCTTCATCCGCGAAATGAAGATCCGCTTCCCGGACGCCACCGCCCGCGCGCCGCTGTCGCCGGAAATGTCCGGGGCCGAGCCGGTCCACACTGGCGCCTTGCCCGCGACCGCCCGCATCAGGCGGATCGAACTGACGAAGCAGGCCAAGTAGCGGATTCGGCCGCAGGTTCGGCCAACTTTTGACGAGTTGGCGCATTAGGGAGACCCAACGTCTTTCTTCAGTCTTCTTGAGCCACTTCCCTGATGCCGTTGACCCGGGACCGAATTGTTGGACACGACAACGAACGCCTCGCGTTCAAGTTCACTATGCTGAACGACGGCGAGACGGTCGAATGCCAGATCAGCGATGCCGCTATGGATGAACTCGGAGGCGTCAGGGGCACCGAGAGCATCGCGAGGCAGGCGCAATTCGTGGCCCTGCGGGACGCGGTGGAGAGGATCGCTTCCGACCTGTTTGACCGCGGGCCGGTCGTCAAAGGTCAGGTCGTCCGTATCTTTACCAAACACATCAAAGGCGCTCCCTCACGGGGCACATCAGGGCCGTCGAATGAACCGGCGGCCCATCAGCAGATGGGCTGAAAAGCTGCAACGCTATCGCGACATCACTTCGTAGATCCTGATGCTCGATATGTAGGGGTTGCTTTGCGCCATCTCCTCAGCCTCATCCAGGCTGCCCGCACGCATGATGGTGAACCCGGTAATCGAGTCACGTTCTAACGGCAATTCCTTGCTGCCTGCTTTCGAGATTTCTCGGCCGCCGACGAATGGGCCGATGTTGTCGACGATATTGTCTTTGAACGTCTCGAACCATTTGCCCCAGGCCGCCATGATATCCGGGGTCGGTTTCTCAAACCCGTAATGCAGCAAAACGAATTTCTTCATGACTGCCTCCATGCCGTTGTGATGACTTCACTTTCAGCTTTATTCCGCCGAAGCCCGCCGGCGTTCGGCCAGATCGAATAACTGCGGCAGCTTGCGAACCAGTGTGGTCGATCCCCGGACTTTCGCACGCTGCGATGCCACCGCTTCTTCGAGGGATACACTCTTGCCGATGATCTGAAGTACCGCGTCGAACGGGGCTTCCAGCGATCCCTTGCAGGGCGCCAGGCCCCTCCGGATCGTCGTTCCGACCAAGCCTCCGGCGATTGTGAAAGGCGCCGATTTGCTTCCATGGCTGACGACGAGACCGATGTTTACCTCTGGGACGGGCGTGCGCTTGGCGATGGCATCGAGACCCAGCAGCACCCAATCCGGCTCGAACGTGTCGCCCGGAACGGGCGGAAACAGGAAGCGGCCGCCCCAGCGGATCAATTCCCGGATCGCCGGCTGGATCTCGCGGCCGATCTCGGTCAATTCATAGAGCTGCGCGTTGACCGGCCTGGGCAATGTGATCTTGCGAACGATGTTGCTGTCGATCAATTCGGTCAGGCGCGAGGCGAGCAAAGTGGGGCTCATTCCATCGAGGTGATCCAGCAGATCGCCAAAACGCTTCGGTCCCAGCAACAGCTCTCGGATGATCAGCAATGTCCACCGCTCGCCGATGAGTTCGGCTGCGCGGGCGAGCGCGCAGAATTGCGGGTAGTGGAGTTTGCTCATGAGACCATTGTTCGGTCGATCCCCGAAGTTCGATGGGCGAGGGCCATCAAGGGGCCCACGATCAGGAACTGCACAAGCGTGAAGGCGGATTCGAGGACAACGTAATCCGTGATCGACGACATCGGATGTTTTGCGGCGACTGCAAGCGTGGTGAACGACCAGGACAACAGGCCCGCCGCCAACCCAAACAGCAGTCCGCTTTTGAGGATGGAATTGCGATCCCGCGGAAACAGGCGGGGAAAAACCCACGAGAAAATGCCGGCCTGAATGATCATCGAGGCCAATCCGAAAGGAATGATGGGATCGGCGCGGTAGATGCCGAGCGCTTGATAGCGTTGCTCGAACAGGACGAGATGCCAGACAAAGGCGACGGGGAAGGTGGGGACGATGTAGGCCGCCATGCCAAGCCAGAAATGACGGGCGCTCGGGTAGGTGGTGTCGGATGCGATTGTCGTCATCGATGCGCCTCCCAATTTTACATGATACAAAAATTATAGTATCTACTACAAAAAATGGAGTCAACTTGCGCTGACGGATCGGCCCTTCGTCATCTCGTAGGGCCGCAAAAAAGCAACGGCCCCATGGGTCGCGCGACGAGATGGCGCGGCGTTCCGTTAGCCCTCGACAGATGCCGCTCGAGACGGCAACCTGCGGGGAAACTTATAGCCGGGGGAAGCCGTTACATGAGCAAGCTAGCCAAGACGGAAGCTGAACTGATCGCGATGGCACGGGCCGAATTGAAGGTTCACGCCGATTGCCCCGACGGCATCGTCATCTCCGTGCTTCGCGATGGCGATAGCTGGGAATTCCGTGCCCAGGCTGATGACGCCACCATCGCCAAACCCGGCTATCCTGAATGTGTCGCCATGCTGGTCCAGATCGGCGACCACCTCTGCAAGCAGTATGACTTCAGGGAGTGAGTGGAAGCTGCGAGCGACCGGCTGGGCTTGACTGCTCTAAACGCCTTCACACCGTAAAAATTCGTCCCGGGTTCAAAATGTTCTTTGGATCGAGCGCGCGCTTGAGCGTGCGCATGGTTTCGATTTCCTCTTCGGTGCGGCTCATTTTCAGGTAGGGCCGCTTGAGGATGCCGATGCCGTGTTCGGCCGAGATCGAGCCGCCGAATTCACCCGTGATGTCGTAAACGAGCCTCTCGAATTCATCGTGCTTGTCGGGCGTCTTCTCGTGATGCACGTTGACGTGCAAATTGCCATCGCCGGCATGCCCGAACACGATCGCAAACGCCTGGGGATCAATGGCTCTGACCCGCGATCCGATCGTGTCGGCATATTCCTCCATCCGGCCGATGGCGAGGCTGACATCGAAGCCGACGCGGGCGGTGTAAGGGAAGGTGCGGCCCAGCTCGACGCTGGAATCGCGGATGCGCCAGATCGCAGCGGCGGATGCATTGGAGGTCGAGAGCGTGGCGTCGAGGATCAGGTTGTCGCCCATTGCCGTCTCAAGCAGTTTCTCGAGATCGGCATGGATACGCTCGGGGTTGCTGCCGGAAGCCTCCAGCAGAACGTAGAAGGGGTGATGGGTCGGCAGCGGCCCGGCCACGCCCTTCACGCGCTCGACGGTGAGGCGGTAATAGGCATTCCACATCACTTCGAATGCGGTCAGTTCGCCGCCGAGACTTTCCCGCGCCATCCTCAGGAATGTCGTGACCTGCCCGAACGAGGGCAATGCGCACAGTGCCACCTGCCGTTCCACCGGTGCGGGAAAGACGCGTAGCGCAGCGCGCGTCACGACGCCGAGGATGCCCTCGCTGCCGATGAAAAGCTGCTTTAAGTCGATGCCGGTGTTGTTCTTGATGTATTTGCGCAGGCCCTTGAGCACGGTGCCGTCGGCGGTGACGACTTCGAGGCCGAGGATCAGGTCACGCGTCATGCCGTAGCGGATGACGCGGTTGCCGCCGGCATTGGTCGAGATGTTGCCGCCGATAGTGCAACTGCCGCGCGCGCCGAGATCGAGCGGAAACATCAGGCCATCCTGCTCGACCCGCTCCTGGAGCTTTTGCAGCGGCGTACCGGCTTGCGCGATGGCGACGCCGGCGGAGGCGTCGACCTCTTCAACGCTGTTCATCCGCTCCATCGACAACACGATTTCGTTCGCATTCGGCAGCGCGCCGCGGACCAGCCCGGTCATGCCGCCTTGCGTCGTAACGGGGACGCCTTCGCGGTGACAGAGCCGCAGCAGGCGGGAGACATCCTCCGTCGTTCGCGGGCGGACGACGGCGCGCGGTTTCGGCACCGGATTTCCGGCGATATCGTGATGATAGCGCGCGTCGATGTCGCCGCCTGATAGTACCGCGCCCTTGTCGAGTGCGCTGCGCAGTTCGTCGATGAAGCCCTCGGACATGCCCCTGCCTCTTCTTAATGCGGAGTTTGCTCGAAGCTATACATGCGGCATTCCCGAGATGAAACCCGGTCCGGCCGCAACCGCGGCTTTTTCCGAACTGGAAAGGCGGCTCTGAAGCCGGCATCCATCGGCCGGTGCCGTCAGCGGCGATCAGTGCGGCTGTCGCCGGGGAATTCTGTGCGGGGGCTTCTTGATGCGCGACTTCGGCATCGGCGGGGTGACGGTAGGGCTGATGGTGGGGCTGTCCTGCCGCTCAGGCTCAACCGATGTGATCTGGTTGCAGACGTCGCACTTGTAGACGTAAACGAGCGGGCGCAGTCCGATCCGGGGCAGCTTTCCGATCTGGGCCGTACCTGCGCCGCAGATCTCGCAGCGCGGCGGCAGAGCGGTCTCTGAAGGCTGGACAGGCATATCGAACTATCGCTGAAGCAACAAACGACTCAATTCGGCAATAGTGGTTGCCGATTGCATCCTAATCGTGGACAGAAAGTCCGTAAGACTACGAGGTCGTGCCACTCATCCGCCGCAAGCATCCGTTTTTTGCCACTAAATCGACCCTGCCCGGGCATCCAAGCAACACACTGTACGGTGCAAACTCACAAGGCCAGCGCGTGACCACACGGAAATTCCACCGGATCGAATCCGGCCGGATTCCAATTTGTGAGGCGTGCAGAAATGTCTTCCACCAACGGTCACGACACATCGATGCGAGCGGCGCTGGCGGCCGCGGAGTCTCGTCCGTCGCCCGCCGACAGATTCAATATTGACCGGGAAGGGCCGGCGAAGCGCGCCGTAAAACTCAGGGCGCTGCAGCAACGATTCCAGAAGTTGAACGAGTATTGCGACGAGGCGGCCGCTGAAATTCGCGCTTCGCTCGAGCGATCGCCGCCGCGTTAGCCTAGAGTGATTCTGGTCCCGAGCGGCCCGTTGTTTCGGATGGGGCAGTTCCGATTAGAGGCCCGGCCTCCAGGGGCATTCCGGGCCTCGCCTTTCTCCAATCGAAGCGAGACATCACCAGGCGGATGGCGCTTCAGAAATGTCTCACTTCTTGTCGTTCTTCTTGTCGATCTTCGTGACCGCCTCCGCCCTGTCGATCTTCGTGATGGTCTTGGTCCCCGCCGTGTCGCTCACGTCGAAGGTAACCCTGTCGCCTGCGTGCAAGGCGTTCAGCCGCGCGCCATCCTGGATTTTGAATTCCTCGGTCGCGGCGCCGGTGTTCGCGCCGGTGGTGCCATCAGGCATATCCTTGATGGAGATAGTGCCGCTGATCCGATCTATTCTGGTCACCATTCCAGTCCGCATTTGCTGGGCAAGAGCCGACGTCCCGGCGATGCTGAGGGCCGCGGTGGCAGCCATAATCATCCCTGCGATTTTCATGAAATACTCCCGGCTGTAGGGCATCTGCGATAAGCCGAGATTGCGGCTTTTGTTCCATGCCGGAGCGGGATTGCGGCTTTTTCTTCCCTGCGAATTAGGGCAATTCCGCAAATGACAAAGGGATGAAGGCGCGGTCCTGATTCGATCAGAATCGATGAACGATGAAGCTCTAGGCCGCGCCGGCCTCGGGCTCGAGTTCGGTTTCCGTCACCGTGCGGTTGCGGCCGAGCCGCTTGGCTTGATAAAGCCCGCGGTCGCAGCGCTCGATCATGGCGTCCGCGGATTCGGCGAGGCGGAATTGCGCCACCCCGATCGAAACCGTGATGCTGCCGATCTCCTTGCCGGTTGCGCGGCGGGTCAATTTCGCTTCTGCAATGCGGCGGCGAATGCGCTCGGCGACCGACGTACAATCCTCGAGATCGGCGCCCGGAAGCACCGCGATCAATTCCTCGCCGCCGTAACGGGCTGCGAGATCCACCTCGCGAACACCTTCTTGCAAGACCTTTGCGACCAGTCGAAGCACCTGGTCGCCGACCTGATGGCCGTAATCGTCGTTGAATTTCTTGAAGTGATCGATGTCGATCAGGAAAACGCTGAGCGGCTCGTCCTTTTCCATCGCCGCGATCTGGGCGAGGCGGAGAAATTCATCCATCGAGTGCCGGTTGGCTAGCCCGGTCAGCGCGTCGGTGTTGGAGCGTTGCTCGGCCGCTTTGAGCGAGTCGCGGATGCTGTCCAGTTCCTCCGACGTGGCGGCGAAATTCGCCTCCAGCTTGGCGGCCCGGGCCGTCGCCTTTGACAATTCATCAACCAGTTTTGCAATGATCGTCCGGGGATCGCCGGTACCCGCGGCCTCGGAGGATACTTCACCGAGCGCCTCGATGTGGCTGCGGTTGTCTGTGACGGCAGTGTTGAGGAATTGCTGCGCGGTCTCGATCAGCCCGCTCAATTGATCGGGAAGGTCGCCGAACGGATCGGTACCCGCCTGCGCCACATAGGTGACATAGAGTTGATGGTTGGTTGCCGCGTCGAATTTGCGCTTGCCCGCGATCAGAATGTCGATGGTCTTTCGCAGCGCCAGCGAGCCGCCGAGGGCATATTCGAACCAGACGGCGAAATTGGTCGGGGTGGCGGGAACGGACTGCTGCGACATCAACCGAATAGCCCGGTCGGCAATTGTCGTTGCGTATTCTACGTCCATATCGCCGATCGGCTGCCCTGCCATCGTTTGACCCGGTGATGCTTTTGCTACAAAAATTGTTTCCCTGGCATCCATTGTGCACGAAGGAACTAATCTGACCTTAAATTCCCTCGGAAACTCCGCAGCAAATACGTAACTAATATTGACCTATTCGCGCGTGGAACCCGGAGGACCAGCCACTAGCTGCCGCCATAGCTCTGCACCAGGCTCCCCGCCACCAGCGACCAGCCATCGACCAGCACGAAAAAGATCAACTTGAACGGCAGCGACACGACGACCGGGGGCAGCATCATCATACCCATCGACATCAGGACGGATGCGACCACGAGATCGATGATCAGGAAGGGGAGAAACAGCAGGAAACCGATCTCGAAGGCGCGCTTCAGTTCGGAAATCATGAAGGCCGGGACCAGAATCCGCAGCGACAGGTCTTCCGGCGCTGCCGGCGGCGGCTCGCCGGAGAGGTCCACGAACAGCTTCAGATCCTTTTCGCGAACATTTTTCTGCATGAAGCCACGCAGCGGCACCGAAGCCTTTTGCAGCGCTTCCTCGACCCCGATCTGGTTGGCCACCAGGGGCTTGATGCCGTCGTCATAGGATCTCTGCAGGACGGGGCCCATCACGAACGCGGTCAGGAACATCGCGAGCGCAATGATCACGGAATTGGGTGGGGCGGTCGCGGTGCCCAATGCGGTGCGCAGCAGTGACAGCACGACGACGATCCGCGTGAACGACGTCATCATGATCAGGATCGAGGGCGCGATCGACAGCACCGTCAACAGCGCGATCAACTGGATCGCGCGCTCGGTGACGCCGCCGCCGCCCTGGCCGAGATTGATGCTGATGTCCTGCGCCAGCGCCGGATCGGCGAGCGATCCGGCGGCGGTCAGGATTAAGAAAAATAAAACTCTACGCGGAGAAGTCGCCGGCCTCACGAAGGGTTCTTCGGACGGCCCAGCAATGACGCCATCTCGTCTTCGAGATTTTCGAAGCCGCTCTTCTGCGGGGCGGCTGCGGGAGCGGGGGGATCGCTGCGGGAAGTACGGGCGGGCGGCGTCTCCGGCGCAACCGGCGGCGCTACCGGTTCGGCTGGGCGGCGCAGGGCGGCTTCCAGCCGCTGCGCCATCTCGGCGAGATTTTGGTCGGCGCTCGACGGCGCGGGCG
>NZ_LLXX01000040.1 GCF_001440405.1 Bradyrhizobium valentinum | reverse complement strand
GGTACAGCCGGTCGTGATCAATCGGAACGCCCGGTCGCGATCGCTCGGTACGCGCAGATATCCAACCCTCGCTCACGAAGCCGCCTCTTTTTGGCAAATTATTGCCCGTTAGCCCGATTTTCGACATTTCGGATCACTTTGAGCCAGAAAACGACAAATTGGGTTGATTTTCGACCCGAGAGCCGATAAGTTGTTTTCGACAATGTTACTATTTTTGTGGCAAAATTCGACACTCCATATGGATTTTCGACCATGCGGCTGAACTTTGCGGAGGCAAAGGCTTTCCAAGGCAAGGCACTGCCTACCGAGACCCAACTCGTCGGGCTGTCAGCATTGGTCCAGATACTATCGGTTGCGGCACCCGTCCGTCGGCCTAGCGCCGTGTCGGAAAAGCATATCCGTGGCAGCCACCGGGATGAAGGCGACTGGCGGCTGTTCGACAAGAGATATTGGCCCGGCGACAATTTTGCAGATCACCTCACCTTTGCCCTGCGCCACGAAGACCTCGATCTCCTCGTGCTCAAGCGCGTGTTCAAGGCGGTCCCGAAGGCAGAAATCCGTGACTTCGTCACAGCGGCACCAACCGGTGTGCCCGCGCGCCGGGTCTGGTTCCTCTACGAAATGCTAACTGGCGAGACGCTCGACATTCCGGATACCCCGAACGTCGCAGCTGTCGATTTGTTCGACCCGAAGGCTTATTTCACAGGCAAGCCCAAGCTGTCAAAACGGCACCGCGTTCGCAACAATCTGCTCGGAACGAAAGATTTCAGCCCAGTCATCCGAAGGACTTCCGCGCTCGTTGCCCTCACAGAGAGTGGTCTTGCGGAAAAGGCCCGCGAGACCGTCGGGCGTACCGGCGGCCATGTGGTCTCCCGCGCCGCGAGTTTTCTGTTGCTCGCCGATAGCCGCGCAAGCTTCGAGATCGAAGGCGAACGCCCGCCCAGGAACCGGCTGGAGCGGTGGGGACGCGCTGTCGTGCAGGCAGGCAAGCATGCTCTGACCCTTGAAGAGATCGTGCGGCTACATAGCGTCCTCATCGAAGACACCCGGCTCATTCATCCAGGCCTTCGGCCAGATGGCGTTTTTCTGGGTGAGCGAGACCATGAGAACAATCCGCTGCCTGAGTTCATCGGCGCCAGACCGGACGACCTGACCAGCCTCATGAAAGGCCTGATCGACGCTAACGCGCGTATGCGCGATGACGGGATTGATGCCGTTCTACAAGCGGCAAGCACAGCTTTCGGGTTCGTCTATGTCCATCCGCTTCAGGACGGCAACGGACGCCTGCATCGCTGCCTCATCCACCATGTTCTGGCGGAGCGGAAATTCACGCCGCCAGGCATGGTGTTTCCGGTGTCGTCCGTCATGCTCGACCGGATTGATGACTACCGCACTACCCTGCAGTCCCATTCCGGGCCCTTGATGGAGTTCATCGACTGGAAACCGACATCGGACAGGAATGTCGAAGTGCTGAACGATACCGCCGACCTCTACTGCTATTTCGATTGCACCGACGAAGCGGAATTTTTGTATCAGTGCGTCAAGAGAACGGTGGAGCACGATCTGCCGCACGAAATCGATTATCTGCGCCGTCACGACGAAGCCCGCCGCAAAATCATGGACACGGTTGAAATGCCGGATCGCCTTGCAGACGACCTGCTTCTGTTCATCCGGCAGAACAAGGGCGTGCTTTCCAAGAAAAGAAGGGAGCGCGAATTCGAGAAGCTAACGGACGATGAGGTTGCAAGCATCGAGGCCGTTGTCCGGGATGCATTCGAAGGATTTGAAGATAGCTCAAACGAGCAAAATCACGCCCCGTAAGCTTTCGCGACAAAATCCCTTATGTCGCTGATCAAGCTTGTGCAGCCGATTGAACAAAAAAATCGGGACAGCAGAAACCGACAAGTGAAGGCGATTCTCCGCGACGGCTGTCGCGAGCCTCTCTCGCGACTATGAACCCGTGACGGCGAAGTTGGGCGCTCCTCTCACTCTGTCATGCCCAGCGGTCTCACGACCGCGCGCCTTGTCCTCGAAGATTGGCGCATGCGCGCCGAACAGCAGGGAGGCGATCTACGGCTGACCGCATCGACCCCAGGCCGGCGAGGTAGACAGAGGTGAGTTCGACCCCTTTCAGGGTGGGAATGATGAAGAAACCGCTCGCGTGCGGCAAGCCGTGTAGACAGCGAAGATGGGTAGTTCGGCCCTTCGACCTAGCGGGGACATCTTCGCGTTCCCTCACCTGCGAGCCAAAGGCCGAGGTGGGGCGCGTCCATCCGAAACTGCGAGCGAAGAGCGCAGGGCAAGACCTGGTTGCGCGTCTTCGCTTGCCGGCCGCACGAGGTAGGTGCTGACGTTCATGCCGTCAGCCGGCCTGCTTCGACGGGAGGCAATTGCGCTTCATCGGCTTCGGTTGCTCGGGAGCGGCCACCTCCGTCTCTACCGGCACCTCCGCAGCCATCGGGCGCGTTTCCATGAAATTGAGGAAGGCACGTCCCTTTTCGGTGATGCGCCAGCCACCGTTCATGCGCTCAACGAGTTCTTGCGAAAAGATGTCGAGGTTCGGCACACGGGCGGCCAAGCTCTTGGTGCGCTCGGCCCAGTCCCGACCGCTCGTCGCTAAAATGGCCATGTCGCGCTTAAGCTCCGCCATCCTTGCGAAGCCGTCCGGATAGCTCAGCAGGATCTTCAGGACTGTGACCTGGAAATTCACCTGAGTGACAACATGATGTTGTTCGCGCGTGCACGCGGAGCGTACTCGTCGAATGACATCAGAACCAGTTCATAAACGCTTGCCACAGACCTTTGATTGCGTCCCAAAGACGTCCCCAGAAGCCTCGTTCTCTCCTGTAGCGTTCGGTATGAGCCTGCTGGCGCGCGCGCTGGTCGCTGGCCCGGTTGGCCGCGATCTGCTTCGGGGTAAACGCGGGCGCCCATTCTATGCGATTGTCCCTGATCCAATAGTGCGACTGGCAGCCCGCGCTCCAATTGCCGATGGACGGAGTTAGGCTTACGGCCCCGTCCTCAGTTTCTAGCCGCCACCGGCCGGGCTTGAGCGGTGTCACGATCTTAGTGCCACATCCGCAAAAGCAGTTATGCGCCGCCGTGCGGAACTTGAGGGAGATGTAAATAACTCCGTTGTCGAGAACTTTGGGTATGCGCTCGACGAGCTCGGGCCGGATGGCATCGATCCTGTTCATATGGAATCACCCTTCGCGAGAAGGCTATTTGCAATTGTATAAGAGACAAAACGCTCCTTACCCAAGTTGAAATAAAAGCCACGCAGCTTCTTCCAAGCGATTACAGCCAAACACGCGTTAAGTGCATTGAGATCGGCAACTTGGATATTCTTGTCGTACTCATTATTTGCGTCGTCCGTGGCGAACGATATGCGAGACCGCGCGCGTTCTCGGGCGTCGGGTAAGCTAAGGATGCTGCGGAGCATACCGCCAATTGAATTTCGCTTGGCATACAAGCCTATTCCGACGTCCGCGAACGGCGTCCCGAGCGCTTCCAGCTTGTCCACGACCGCGCGCTTCGCAGCTCCTCCTTCCATGCAAAGGAAGACAAAGGACATGCTGCCTAGCTTATCCGCGTTGGTCGCATCGATATGGATGGGATGTGGAATAATTCCACGATGCATACGGGCGTAAATCGACGCGAAGTATTCCACCTTGAGCGGCTGCGCTCGCAAATCTTCGATTTCGGGTGCGCCTGGCGCCCGGAAAGCATTGTGTGTCAAGAAGCGGTCGGCATCAAAAATATGGATCTGCTTGACGGGAGTCTTGGCGACCATATCGAGCACGTACGATCCGGTTCCGCCAACCCCGACGATTGCGATCGCATCCTCCGCAAGCCTCGCGGTAATTGTGTTGATTTCCGCTCTTGCGGACGCAGTATCGAGGTAATTGAATGGTAAGTTGTCGTCCTCAGGCTCAATGACCTTGTGGGTTTTCGCTGTGACCAAAGGGTCTATGGCAGCAACGTGCTTACCGAGGAGCGCGACATAGGCCGTCATCTTTTCATGGTAATTTTCATAGTGCCCGCGCGCCGGCTTTCGGGAAAAGGAATGTTGGGCGACGAACCCGTGGCCAACATCGTACGATCCGCTCTGATGCTTCAGAACTTCGAGCGGCTTACCGTTACTGTCGCAAGGATATTCGCCGATAAATTTGGCCGTGTGATCTTGCGGCTGAGCCGTAACGTCGCCAGCAAGATCGAGGTTCGATGCCAGCGCACCGACCGCGATTTCACGCTTGCTGTTGACATAGGGGACGTCGTGAACGACCAGGTAGCCGGCGCCCGTTACCTGGACGTTATATCCCTCCCTGCGCAACAGTTCTAAATCGGAGCTACGATCGATTGGTATGATCGACATCGAAAATGGTGCCATGTTTTCTCACGGTAACCGTGCCGTTTGGAGGAAGGTCACCGTGATGCGGGACACTCTTTGCGTGTTCGAAGCTCACCGTGAATTCCGGGTCTTGCCCGGTCGGCGGAACCGGAAAGGCGATTTTCACGAGTTCATCGAACGTCAAGACATCATGATCGACGACGACGGGGTCGGTGTTGACGATAATGACGTAATGCTTTTCGGGGGCTTCACCACGATGGAAGTGCTGGTCTTGTGTGAGATCGATCTTTGGACTGTCGATTCGCACTAACCTGTCTTCTTGGTTACCCTCGCCCCCCTTGTGCAGCACCTGACCTTCGGGAACCTGCCCGAGTTCATAAAGGCCAACGCCTGTCGTCGGGTTCGGCGAGTGAAGCGGTTTCTGATCGATATGGATACGCACGTCCGGCTTGTCGTCCGACATGATGGCCTCGTTGGTCTAGCGATAGTGCAGATTTTCGCTTTTGGAGGTGAAACTGGATTGCTTCTCTGGAGGCGACACTGACTTTGATCTCTAAATGGGATTCGTCAGGGAAAGATCGATGGGGCTTAGGCTTGCTTCCGGAGTCAGCGCTGAAGTCGCCCCAAGATTGGATCGGATGGAGAGGCGGACCATTCTTGCCAGCACAAGGGTTACGTCAGCGTGGCGACGGTTTCGGCTGCATCGTTTCGATGCCGGCCTGGCTGGCCAGCCGCACTGGACCAGTGCTCGGACCGCCTTAGTTCGCTTCCCAGCCGCATCACGTTGTACTGCAGCCAGATCCTTTCCCGCTTCACGCGGTTGCTGCGCCGAAACAACGTCTCCGCATAGATGCCCATGCGGAGTCGGTAGAAATGCCCAGCCATGTCCTGCTCTTATGCTGTTTCGCCGAACTGAGATCGCATCATTATTGCTTGCCGACCCCCAACAGTCGGCTCGTGAAAGAGGGTTACGTTTAACTCTGTACAGTAACGACATGTCGATATTGATAAATGCAAGGGGTCCCGGGTTGATGCCTAAATTCCGCGTTCGAGTGTCTTTTTCGACGGATTTCACCACACCGATTTGGATCTGCGAGGCTGGCGCGTCTGGAAGGCATCTTTGAATGGCCGGCGGCGGATGTCACGGATCAGTCGGCCGAGCGGGGTGGTCAGGAAGCGCAGCTCGTGACGGCGGCGGTTGTCCAGGCTTCTAGGCCGCGCGCAGCACCTGGCGGATAAAGGTTTTCGGCCATGGCGCACGCGTATCCGACGACGGAATGGTCGGTGAAGCCGTCGGGTGCTTTTTGCAGAACGCCGCCGTGATGCGAGCCAGGCGCTCTCGCGCAAGCCAGGCTTCGTCGCCTCGCTTTTAGCCGCTGCGGCAACCCAGCCATCGGCGATTTCACTGACGCCAAGGTGATCCGGAAGTTCGCCGAAGTGCCGGACGATCTGAGCGCGCTGTGAATTGGCTCGCGCGGACAGCATTGTCAATATTTTTGGTCTGCGCTAAGGGAATCAACGAAGGATGGAACTCCTGACATACGATGCCGCCGGATTTGCCCAGCCCAGCAAGACAGGTCGGCGGTAGGTCTCCTGAGACTCAGGAGGTGGGCCGCCGATTCATGTGGGAGATCAGATCGATCAATACACATATGCCGGCGCAGGGATCGATCCGATTGCGATTGATTGTGTACGCTGACCACAATCCGAAATAGTTGTCCTAAAAGGGAAGTATTTGCGGGATCAGGCAAGGTCATGTTAGGGAAACGCTCGGACGGCATGGGCAGCGGGATGACGCCAACGGTTCGCCGCGACAAGTGCGCGCCCGCGCAATGATGCGGGCCGTTGCCGAAGGCCTCGTGAGGATTGGGCTCGCGCAGCCCGTGGTAGTTCTCGCCATCTACGAGCACGGGCGGTACACCGAAGAGGTTTAGAGACTAGGCGGGAAATCAATCAAAAGAGACGGTTCGGGTTGTCGCATGAACTCAACGCGTGAGACGACACGAGAGTTGATTTACGGACCAGCTTTTTCAACTGTTCAATGAGGCGATAGACCGAAGCCAGTGCAGCTAATGCTGTAGCTTCGCTACATGCTTCGCCCGAGCGCAGTGCTCTACCGGGATGAATGAGGTTCCGCGCATCCTTCGCAAGGTCCGCTTGGTGCTCGGTCCGGCGTCGATCACACCATTTGAGACCGCAAGATTGATCAAATCAGCGAGATGTAGCTGGTCCAGCGGTCGCTTCGGCGCAGTCATAAGTGACACCTGCTTCAAGGCCCATAGGTGTGCGTGAATGAAGTCGATGGTCGGCGTTGCCTCTGCTGTTTAATCAAGCGAGACTCCGAGGGGATGCGCCCTGGCCGCAGAGTGAGACAACACTCAGCCAGACGATCCGATACAGTTCGTCGCTGCTCTCGCCCACGCGCGCCTTGGTCAGCGAGCCTCGTTTCGAACACCCTTCACTCCAATGTTGGCATTGACGCGCATCTCTCCATGCGCGATCAACGCTTTGCGCTGTGCACATTTGATCATGATTTCCAAGTCTACAACCTGACGCGGCGTGAGTTTCAAGCTCTTTCTTCCGAGTGAGTGTTGCGCTGCCGTTACAGCAATCCCCGATGACGTTGCTAAGACGCGCACGGCTTGGGGGCCATCTAAAGGAAAGAAACTGGAAATGAAGAACTTGTTGCTTGTGACTTGCAGCATCGTCGCGCTTAGCGCGGCCGCACCCGCATTCGGCGCGGATCTCGCTGCGCAGCCCGTCTATATGGCGCCGCCACCGCCGCAGGTCGCGGCCGCGATCTACGACTGGAGCGGTTTGTACATCGGTATCAACGGCGGTTGGGGCTTCAGCGATGCAACTGGTAGCACCGTGGGTGGCCAGATCGGCTATCGCCAGCAGATGGGCCAGGCGGTGTTTGGTATCGAAGGTCAGGGCAACTGGGCTGATTTCAGCGGCTCCAATGTCGGCACCATCTTTCCCCTCAATACTAACCGCAGCACGACCGACGCGTTCGGCCTGATCACCGGCCTGATCGGCTACACCTCCAACAACGTTCTGCTTTACGCCAAGGGCGGTGCTGCGGTGACGAGCAACACCCATCAGGTCACCTCAACCCTGACCGGCGCGCAGCTGGCGAGCACCGACAATACGCGTTTGGGCGCCGCGGTCGGCGCGGGTGTGGAAGTCGGCTTTGCGCCGAACTGGTCGGTCGGCGTCGAGTACGACCACCTGTTCATGCCGGACGCCAACGTGAGCTTCACCACGGCCGCTGGTGTGGTCGCGACCGATCGCATCCGTCAGGATTTCGATCTCCTGACCCTGCGGCTCAATTACAAGTTTAGCCCGCCGGTTCTCAGATACTGATCTCTTCGCGTTCAAACGGCGGATCGAAAGCCCCGGCCCTCGGGCCGGGGCTTTTTTCGAGCTATTCATCTGCCGCGGAACGTACTTCCGCGGACATTCGACCCCAGACCTACTTCCATTCTGCGGTCCGCAACGCACTGTTCAGCTTACGCATCTCACGTTTGGAAGCGCCGAATCGGCTTTCAGCCCGCTCACACGATCAGATTGCTAAGAGTATGGTACTACTTGTGCTCGACGTCTGGGTATTCTGCGGCCGCCGGTTGTGCAGAACGCTTGGTTCAATTGTCATTCCCCCTTGACCTTGGGCTCAACGCGCGGATACACGGCAAGAGAAACCCGTTTGTGTCTGTTGACGATTCAGGCCCAACCCGAGCCACTGTTTGCCTACATCAACAGCCAGGTCAGCGTCACCCTTTTTGGTCTTCTGGACTTGGTGCTATCAGACGCTTGTCATAGCTGCGCTTTCATCGGGCAGCTGATCGGGCACTTGGTTTCGTGTCCTGCTCCCATCCTGCTCCGCCTTTGCGATTCATGCATCGCAGACGCCCGAATGCCTGCGCCGCGTTCCTTTTCAAAGAACGCGCAATGCCGGCTACGGTGGAAGAAGCATACTATCTGCCTAAAGAGGGCGGCGGCGTCGCGTCGGTACGCGTGCGCAATTTCGGATACTCAATCTTAGGCAGCTGCCCAGTCAGCGAATTCAGAAACGCAACAATATCGTTCTTTTCCTTATCGCTAAGCTCGATGCCGAGCTGGGTTTCACCCATCACGCCAACCGCTTGCTTAAGGCTCCAAACCTGGCCTGAATGGAAGTATGGGGTCCGCAACGCGACGTTGCGCAACGGCGCGGCGCGGAAAACGTATTCGTCGCTGGCCGCCTTGGTGACCGCGTATCGGCCCTTGTCGGAGGCCGGAAGCAGGGTTGCGCCCGGCCTTTCGATCACGCCGAACGGGAAGTAATCCTGTCCACCGACGTTGATTCCGTTGTGACAAGAGGAGCACCCCGTTTGCATGAAGAGCTTCAATCCTGCCTTCTGCTGATCATTGAGAGCAGTCGTATCGCCTTGGTACTGATCGAAAGGAGCAGCGGGTGTAATCAGAGTCGCTTCAAAGGCCTCGATCGCCTTCGCGAAGTTGTCAAAGGTGACCGGCGACGCCTCGTTCGGGAACGCCTTCTTGAACATGACCACATAGTCACTCATCGAATTCAACGTATTGAGCACATGATCTGGGGTCGCGTTCATTTCGACACGCGCCTGCACGGGTCTACTAGCAACCGCCGTGCCAGTGGCGCTCGCAAGAGCTAAGCTGCTGATTTAGCCTTCAAAGCAACTGCGACCCAGCGGAGAATGTTAGGTGTCTTGAACCTGACAGAAGCGTGCGTTGTCCGAAACGCGAAAGCCACGAACTAGCGGCGGCCGATTCGTGGGCGACCGGCGCAGGCCTTTTGTGATTATACCGATGCAGCATCCAACTCGCTGCTATTCCCAACGAGATTAGATCGTCATGCCATTGAGAATCCTGCGAGCGGACGCCACACGCTCAGGTCAGTTACCAGTTGCCAGCGCTGGCGCCGCCGAGAATTCAATGAGATTGAGGCGAATCGCTTTTACGATGGCCTGGGTGCGGTTCGTCGTACCCAACTTGCGCATCACGTTCTTAATATGAAAATTGACTGTATTATCGCTGACCTTCAGGATCTTCCCAATTTCCCAAGACGATTTTCCCTCTGCCACCCAGCGCAGGCACTCTTTTTCGCACTTAGTCAGGGTAAGTTTCCTGTCGCAGCTGCTATCCGAGGGCCGCGCGATCTCCGCAAACGCGATATGAAAGTGCCAGGCCAGTGTGTTGAGGTGACTCATACGATACTGAGGATCGGCGTCGTCGAACGGAGATGCAAAGGATACCACAGATACTCGGCCAACTGCCCCAAACAATGGCACGCTCATACCGTGCTTCAGACCTGCCTCTCTGGCCTCGTCCAGTACGCGCTGCTCGCCGGATTGCAGTTGATATTGCTTGGCGAGTTCGTCCCAGAGAAACGGCCCCGGAAGCATTGGTGTCCGCCGGACCACCGGGTCGATGACACGGTAGTTACGTTCAAAATAACGGTGGCACCAGTCAGGCGGGAAGTTCACGGTCACCGAGGGCGGTAGATACTCCGGTAGACGAGGCGGCTCCGCGAAAGTGAGTGCTCCATAAGCGACTTCACTGAAGCCCTCCTCGCTCGCACAGCTCACAAGAAGATCGAACAGCGCTTTAATAGAGCGCGTTTGCTTCGCGCATTCGATGAAGCTGAATAAGTCCATGTGGCGACTCACGAGGGCAGCCAAGAGGCCGCTATTGCGCCGTTCGATTGAGTGTTTTAAGCGGAGTCTAGTTTTATTCCGCTCAGCGAAGCCCTTGCTCCGCTCTTCATCCAGCCTGAACACTCGCTCGCTGCGGCAAATGCTATTCCCAAATTCGTTGACCTCTCCCAGCAGGCGCCCAGAAGGGACAGGTCAATCGAAACCGTGGGCACGCCAATCAAGCACCGCAGCTGCAGCGCCACTCTCACTTAAGCTCGAACAGCCCACCATAACCGTGGCACTGGTAGCTCCACTTCATGTCGCCAGAGGGCTCGCCAACGACGCGGTGGGTATCGCCTTCGATGCAGCCGTCGAGGGTGATCTCCACGTCGCACTTGGCCTTCGGCTCGAAGCGGCGCGCGGGGCCGGCTTTCACGAGCGAAAGAAGTTGCGGCAACGGCATTGTGCGCGCGGACCCCGGTATGGGAACGACCGAGATCGATGTGATAGCGGTTGTAGAACAGCTTCTCTTCGAGGCGCACTGAGGGGTCGACATTCATGTTTCAGTCTCCGGGATTGGTATCCACGATTAGAGCGCAAGGCTTCAGTCTCTTGTTTGTGCAAGATCTCCTTCGAAAACCGGTGGCTACTTTTCCGGATCGTGCAGCGGCACAGGGCGCGGGCGAATGTTCGCCGCGCTTGGGCCGAAACGCCTTCATGTCGCACTTGGCCATAGGTAGCACGGAGGCATGCCGGCTATCCCGGCGCCGACCACGATGGCGTCGAACCTTACCTCGATCGTGACAGCTTCCTTTAGCTCGCGATCTGAACGCACGATTGCGGCCGCAGACGCGCACGAAGGCGGCCATCGGCGCTGCCACCAGCCGGTTCGCGTCACTGCCAACATGGGCGAGTTCGAAGATCGGCGCGTTCTTCTCGATGCTAATGGTGACGATCAGGTCGGCGCCCTTGACGCCGACCCGATGCAGGATCGCACCGGAAAGGCCGGCCGCGATAAAGAGCTTTGGCCGCATGATCTTGCCGGTGTGACCGATCTGCCGGGCGGAGGTGACCCAGCCCTTCTGCGCCAGCGGACCTGAGCAGCCATATTCGGCACTGAGGACAGCCGCGCGCTGGCGCACCATTTGAAAATCTTCGGCCGATCGGAACCCAAGACCCTCGGCGACATCGGCATACGCGAGATTGACGTTTGCGGATTCGCAGTCCGGCACGAATGGAGTGCTGCTCCGCCTTAATGGTGGGTACGCGGAGATCCGGGGCCCCCGTCTTAGCGACGCAAGTGAGCTGCAGCAGGCCGGGCCGCTTCGCAATGCCGGGCTCGACCTTTGCGGTGTCGCCGTCGATCGTCTACTTGTCAGTGAAGGTGACATCAACCGGGCCATACTCGCTCCCAGTCTTGCGCATTGCGGTCGTCAACGCATAGCTGGTCGCCAGCGTGCCGTCCTGGCGAATACGCGATCAATGACCGTACGATGTGGTCGGCGCCGAAGGTCAGTGCCTTGCGTAGGGCTCGGCGGCCATCGATAAGCACGCGCCGCACTCGTCGCTTAGCTCCGGCACTGCTCGCAGCGCGAAGAGATCGTAGATGTTGATAATGGTCGGCGTCGGCATCCCAGTGGCGCATGGAGTTGTTGGCCACGGGGCGAACGCGGATCTGAGCGAAGTTGGAAACCTGCTTGATGCAGACGATACCGTGCATGCGGTACTCCACAAGTTCCGAGAACCTGGGATGAGAACAGCAAGGGTCGTACCAGTTGCGTCGCTCGCGAGAATCAGGCGTGGAGACAAATGCTTGAGAGAATTGGCGATCGATTGGGCACGATAGGCGATCGACGCAATTGCGACATGGTCGGAAATGCGACATCGCCGTTTGCAGCAGCCGCGACATTAGTTGATGTAGATCAAGAAGAGCGCGGCCTAAGACGGGACACGTTCTCCCCTCATCTTCGGTGAGAGCGGGTCGCGTACCACACAAGGTGAGCGGCCGCAGCGTTCACGAGGACCAAAACCCTTACATTTACCTTGGACAACGCTTCGCATCGCCAGGAGCAGATCGAGATGTCGGATCGTACTCGACGTCGAGCAGCGCAAGAAGTGTTGAGCTGATGAGGTTTGCCGATTGTCGAGCGGTGCGCTTTGAATTTCCGCCACCAACGATCGAACATCTTGTGATTGTTAGGACTTAGCCCCGACTCCCGCGGTATCCTATTTCGACTTGCAACACGTTACGATCCAGTCAACTACCAACGCTAGCAATTGATCGAGATGACAGAAGGATGTCACCTACGGTTGGGCTGCGGGATTGCCCGAGCGGCTTGCCTCGATCAAGAACTGGGCGAAGCACGCCCTGAATGTCCGGCCGGTCGAAGGCACCTGCAAGGAGTAGCATGCAAAATCAATCACAATCTTTTCTTGCCAACGGCCCTGATCGATACGCTGACTCCTCACTTGCAGAAATGCTGCGCGCCGAGATTTGCTCCAACCGCGAGCTCTCCTTCCTCATGGAAGCTCATGATGCGCTCTCCGGCGCAATCGCCAAGCGGGCAGGCTTTAAAGGTCTGTGGGCGTCGGGCCTGTCAATTGCCTGCTCTCTCGGCTACCGCGATGCCAACGAAGCGTCATGGAACCAACTCGTCGACGTGGTCGAGCGCATCGTGGACTCGACGGAGCTTCCCGTGCTCGTTGATGGCGATGGCGGCTTCGGGAATTTCAACAATGCGCGCCTCTTGGCGCGCAAACTCCGTCAGCGTGGCGCTGCCGGGATTGCGCTGGAGGACAGCTGTTTTCCGAAGATGAACTCGTTTGTTGGCGATCGGCATCCTCTAGCCGATATCGATGAATTTTCCGGCCGGCTGCGGGCAGTGAAAGATACAGTCGCGGAGAACTTGGTCCTCGTGGCACGGATCGAAGCGCTGATCGCCGGCCATGGAATGGACGAGGCAATTTTACGCGCTAGCGCTTACGCAGCCGCGGGAGCCGACGCGATCCTCATTCACTCGCGTAAGAGCACCGCGGACGAGATCCTCTCGTTCGCGAGTACCTGGCAGAACTGCCTGCCCGTCGTAATCGTTCCAACGAAATACTATCGAACACCGGTCTCTGCATATCGTGATGCCGGCATCTCCACAGTGATTTGGGCCAACCATTCCATGCGAGCTGCAATAGCGGCAATGCGGCACGTCTGCGGCCGCATTATCGCCGAGGACGGCATTGCCGGCATTGAGCCAGATATCGCAACGCTCGATGAGGTCTTCGATTTGTTGAGGTACGACGAGCTCGCCCGTGCGGAAGCGCGATATCTCCACCCCCCTGACCCACGGCAATAGCTTGTCATCCACACAACAACATACTCATTCTCGAAGGACTGCTGCGATGCGACCGCCTGCCCTATCGTCACGCTCCACTGCAATCAAAAAACGAAGCACTTCTTTGCCCTCCTGGCATTGGACGTACCATCAAATGGCGCCCCAGCTCTTACTCGGTCGACCTGTGCATGCTGCCGTATCTCGGTCCGATCTCCTATCTCAATGGCCACCTAGTCACCGAAGAAGAGCAGGAGCTTATTTCTCTCTCGGAGAACGGCCGAAACGGACGATGATCCGTCTCCTTGAATTGTCGGGTCGCAAAAGGATTCCGCTAGACCTCACGCTACAGCAGCAATCATTGAATCGACGGAGAGCGCTCATGTTGGCGCAACGGACAGTTCTGTTCAAATCGTCAGGTACCGCCGCGGCGAGAACCGCTGCCAAAGCAGCCGCTGCGAACGGCAAGGAAATCATCGATCTGACCGCCGGAGAGATCTGGAGCGACCTGGCGCCCTCGGTGCGCGAGGGCGCGATCGCCGCAATTAATCGCAACGTCAACCGCTACACTGACACGCTCGGTCTAATGGAGTTGCGACATGCGCTTGCTCGCAAGATTTCCGCTGAGACCGCTCAACCCTGGTCGGCTAACGAAATCGCGGTGACGAACGGCGCCAAACAGGCGCTCTTCAATGCGGCCATGGCTCTTCTGAATCCCGGGGACGAAGTGCTGATCCCGGCCCCCTACTGGACTACTTTCCCGGCCCAGATCGTCGTTGCCGGCGGCACGCCAGTGTTTATCGAGACCCGGCACAATAGCTATGTGCCGAGACTTACGGACCTGGCCGCGGCCGTTACACCAAAGACTAAGGCGATCGTGGTCAACACGCCGAACAATCCGACCGGTGCGATCTACGACCGCGACACTCTTGCTGGCATTGCCCAACTCGCCATCGACCGGAATCTCTGGATCATTTTCGATGAATGCTACGGGACTTTCGCCCATGCCCCACATACCCATCATCCGATCGTCTCGGTGGCGCCCCGGGCGCGCGATCGTACTTTGATCGTCAATTCGTTTTCCAAGTCGCTGGCCCTGACCGGCTGGCGGATTGGCTATCTCGCTGGCCCCAAGGCGGTCATCAGCGCGGTTAAGGCGCTACAAAGCCATACAACCTCCAATGCCAATGTCATTGCGCAGTATGCGCTGCTCCATCACCTAGAGTCCGGCGATCCTGCTTTCCAGCTGCAATTGCAGCGCCACGTTGCCAACGCGCGGGCGCTCGGGCTTTCGATCCTTTCAACGCTGACATCGGTACCCCAACCTGCCGCCCAAGGTGGATTTTACTTCTATCTCGATCTCAGCGAATTGCAGCGGCAGGCCAAGGCCCATGGCCGCGAATTCAGCGCCGATGACGTCGTTAAAACGTTGCTGATGGACGCTGGTGTCGCAACGGTTTCGGGAACAGCCTTTGGCGACCCCGCCGCTGTCCGACTCTCCTACGGCATCAATCTCGAACTACTCGACAAAGGCTTGCGGTGCCTGACCGCAACTCTGAACACGTGGAACTGAATTATTGGCTCCGCAAGGTGCCTTTGATTGAAGAGGGTTGACATCATGCTCGACATTCCAAACCAGGCCATCATCCTTGCGGGACTCGGCTCGCCCCTGCGGCGTCTGACCGAGACCCGGCCAAATCCGTTAATCGAAATGCATGGCACGCCTATCACCGCCTATGTCGAACGGGTTCTTGCCTGCTTGATCGGCGACGGTGAGCCGAGGATTAAGGGCGACCTCAGGTTCGAGATCGATGGCACGGCAGACCTCCGTGTAGCCGAACGGTTTTTCCGCAGTCAGACCACACCGCGCCGGTCGCGAACATTCGGAAAAGGCGGCCAACGACAGCCGATGACAACGTGAACACGCGGTTGCCGAAGTCGGGCGGCGAGCCCGTATCCGGCACCGCATCGGGCCGCCCGCAGCCGTTCGCCTCTCCTAGGTAATTCCACCCGAAAAGCGCGAGAACGGCGTGAGGCGGCTCGTCAAAGTCCTCAATGCCTGGGAATGACGACGCGATATCCCACGACGATGAAGGGGAATGAAATGATTACCAATGCTCCCAAGAGAGCCGTCATTCTCGCTGCCGGCGTCGGTTCTCGCCTCCGACCGTTGACGGATCTGCGGCCGAAGCCCCTGGTCGAAGTCAACGGCACACCGATCCTCCACAATGCTCTGCGAAACCTGGAGGCAGTCGGCGTCCAAGAGGTGACCATCGTCGTCGGCTATCGCAAGGACGCCATTCAATATGCCTGCGGCAGCCGCTTTGGCGAGCTCGAAATCAGCTATGTCGAGTCGTCCGTCTTCGACCGTACCGGCAGCGCCTATTCCCTGTGGCTGGCGCGTGACGCGCTTCTTTCCGGAGACTGCTTTCTTCTCGAGGGCGACGTTTTCTTCGAGACGGATGCGTTGCGCTACCTGATGTTCAGCCAAGCGACCGATGTGGCTGCAGTCGCTCCCTTCGATGAATTGATGGAAGGGTCGGCAGTTCTGTTGTCGGATAGCGGCTTCATCTCAGGTTTCCGCATAAAGCAAACCGCAGCGAACCTTTTCGCGGATGGCCCAAGTCTTTTCAAGACGATGAACCTGCTACGATTCTCGGCGCCGACCCTTAGGTCAACGATCGTTCCAGCGCTGAACGATATCATCGGGTCCGGAGCTACGCAGGCCTATACAGAGGAGCTTCTTGCCTATCTGGTGGAAAGGCGTGGCCTACAGCTCGCAGCGGCGCGATGCAACGATCTCAGGTGGTACGAAATCGACAGCACCGAAGATCTGCGCATCGCAGAGCGCATTTTCACAGGAGCGAAAGCTTTCGGCCAGCCGCGTGAGCCGCATAATAAGTGAGGGCACAATGCTAAAATACCTGTGGGATCCAGCGAACGCCATAACCACCGGAGGTCTTCTTTTTTCTTCCGTCAGCCTATTCCTCGCACTCTCCGAGCACCTTGAGCTGTCAGTGGCGGTGGCGCTTTGGGCTGTCTTATCAGATCACCTCGATGGGGTGGTGGCAGCTCGCACGAAGAATCGAGACCCAGATGTTGCGAAAATGGGAAAGAGCCTCGACGGGTTCGGCGACATTATCTACGGAGCCGTCTTGCCCGCAGCAATTGTGATCCAGCTCAGCCACGCCTCCCTTCTTGCCCTGGCGACCGCAACCGCCCTACTCGTGGCGGGAGCGACTAGGCTTAGCTACTTTGCGAACTTCGGCAGGTCGTCCGATGGGCGCTTCTTAGGTGTACCCTTGTCATACGATGTGCCGCTATTGGCTCTGTTGTTCCTCCTCCAACCTCTTATCCCTGTTGAAGTATTTGCGGGGGTCGTCAACATCTGCTTCTTGCTACTCGCTGTCGCCCACGTAGCGTCTATTCGTGTGCCATCACCGAACACAGCAATGTATGCGGCCATCAGCTTCTTCGCCGTCGCGTCGTCGGCAGCTTTGGTCGGTCGTTCCCTTTGAGCAGCCCGTGAGGCGATTAAGACACGATGGACGGAGATAGGCATGATCGTAGCGAGTGAATTGTTTCGTGGTGCGGCGCCCTACTACGCACGATACAGGATACCGTATCCAGAAGACTTGTTCCGATCATTGGTTCGGGTTTGCAGCCTCACCAAGAAGAGTCGTGCGCTCGATCTTGGTGCGGGCACGGCACAGATCGGTATTCCCTTGGCGCATTCGGTTGCGGACGTGCTTTCCGTCGATCCAAGCGACGAAATGATCGAGGAAGGAAGGCGAATGGCGGAGGACGCAGGAGTCAAGAATATAGCGTTTCTACTGTCGCGATCTGAAGACCTAAGCGAACCAATGTCACCATTAGATATCGCTACAATTGCGAGCTCTTTCCTCTGGATGGATCGAGAGACGGTGCTGGCAAAGCTCGCCCAAGTGCTTAAGTCGGATGGCTGCGTTGCGATCATCTACCGCGAGCGGGATGGTGCGGAACCTGAAGAATGGTATAACGCCATGATGAGCGACATTAAGGAGTTCTGGGGAGGACGCCTTCCGGCAGGTCCCGAAGCCGTTCGGCCTGTACTGATGGCGTCCGATCGAGAAGTCCTTCGCGCTTCCGACTTCAGCGAAATCACGGAGCTTCGTCACTATTACGAGCATCAATGGAACATTGAAGACCTTCTTGGCTACCTCAACTCAACGTCTGCAGGTGCACCTGGTACTCTCGGAGATCGCCGTGACGACTTTACGGCTCGTATTCGTCGATTGTTACTGTCGTATTCGCCATCTGGCTTTTTTGTGGAACGAGGTCACATCAGGACCTTGCTCGGATATAGACCCTAAGCGCAGTGCTGCCATTTCGATGTTCTTGGACAAGATCACCTCACATCATTTTACTGCTCGGAGTACTCTAGGGCCTGTCCTCAATTGAGGATTCCCAAGCAGATTATCGCGTGATTCATAGGCGGTCAGCTGATTCGGAGCTGACAGATGCGCCGCTACGCCCTTCGGGACGATCAATGGGACAGGATCAAGGATATTTTGCCCGGCCGTGAAGGGCATGTCGGGGCAACAGCCAAGGACAATCGGTTATTTGTAGAGGCGGTGATCTACCGTTATCGGGCCGGCATCCCTTGGCGGGACTTGCCCGAACGCTTTGGCGACCCGATCAAGATCCATACGCGCTTCTCACGCTGGGCCAAGAGCGGCGTGTGGAAGATGCTGTTTGAGATGCTGGCGAACGATGCGGACAATGAGTACGCCATGATCGACAGCACGATCGTGCGAGCGCATCAGCACAGTGCCGGCGCACAAAAAAAGACGGCGAAGGCCAGGCGATTGGGCGCAGCAAAGGCGGGCTGAGCACCAAGATTCATGCGCTTGTCGATGCGTTGGGCAATCCGCTGGACTTCATCCTGACGCCGGGACAAGCCCATGATCTGGAAGGCGCTGACGCGCTGCTGCCGGATATGGCGGCCGAGGCCTTGCTGGCTGACAAGGCCTTCGATGCCGACAACCGGGTGATCGAGCCGTTGCTTGCACGGGGAAAGTCGTTCGTGATCCCGCCCAAGAGCAACCGCAAGCTCCAACGCGACTTCGACAGAGAAGCCTACAAGGCACGCCATCTCATCGAAAACTTCTTCTGCAAGCTCAAGGAATACCGCGCCATCGCAACCCGCTACGACAAAACCGCCAGAACTTTCCTCGCCGCAATTCACCTCGCGGCCGCTATCATCTGGCTCGATTGAGGACAGGCCCTAGTTTAGTCTAATTTAGTAGGCTCAAGAAACTCAGGAGCGCAAAGTGACAGTAGTCAACGGTTCTGCACGGGGCAGCAGTGCGGCGATCGAAAACTCCGGGCATTGAACGTCGACGATGCCTGCAAGAGCGAGGTCGCGACTTGCTCAAGGTAGGCCGATTGACTGCGTAGCGTTTCCATCACCCGAGCGGTCGTGAATATACGAAATTACGAGCAGCCGGTTACCATGTCAGCGACTATACCCCCGGCTCCGTCGCCCGCGCCGTACGCTTCCTCGGGACACATTTGAATCCGGTTCGAGTTGTCCATCGATCATGGTCGCAGCCGCGACTCCAATTATCAATTGCGCTAAGAGACGTAGTCAAATCCAGTCTCGAACACTGCAAGAAACTCCGCAACCTTACCGACTGAGCGTCCCATTGATCGAAGGACATGCAAGAAATTGCGCCGCAGTCAACTACCAACGCTAGCAATTGATCTAGATGACAGAAGCATGTCACCTATCGGTTGATAAACGTGAGGAAAGCATGATTGCGCCACATCCACCGTACTTGCAACGAGGGGTCGGCATGAATACGCGGCTTGAATTCCTGGAAGCACGCAATCTGTCCGAACGAGACCACACGCGCGGCTGGATCTATCGAGAAATTGGCGTCGAGCCGTTCATTCAATGCGCCGGTGTCCGCACGATTTATGGAGCAAGCAATCCGAGCGCCGAGGTCATCGCCGCAATGAACGCGGCTGCCGAGGCTTTCGTCGACATAGACGAGCTCGCTGAAGCCGCAGGCCAGAAGATAGCTGAACTCACCGGCGCCGAATGGGGTGTCGTCACCGCCGGCACTGCAGCAACGCTAGCGTTAACCACTGCAGCGTGCATTGCCGGAAACAATCCGGAGCTAATGTTGCGGTTGCCGGACACATCGGGGCTGCCCAATAAGGTGTTGATCCCCTCCGATCAACGTTTTGCTTACGAACAGGCGATCCGCGTCGCGGGCGCCGAGATTGTCAGCATTGGCACGACAGCGGAGTTGGCGCAGGCATTGGATGGACGCGTCGCGATGATCTGCCTGCTCGGTCGCATGGACGCTGCGTCGGTATTACCAATAAGTTCGCTCCTCCCCTTCGCGCGCGCGCACGGTGTGCCCGTTCTCGTCGATGCCGCCGGCCTTTCGCCAGAAAAGCCGGATCGCTGGATCAAGAACGGAGCCGACTTGGTGGTCTACGCAGGTGGCAAATATATCCGTGCGCCACAATCCACTGCGATCGCACTTGGGAAGAAGCGGCTCTGCAAGGCGATCTGGTGGAATGGAGCGCCTCACCAGGCACTTGGCCGGTCAATGAAGGTCGGCAAGGAGGAGGTGGTTGGGGCCGTAATCGCGCTCGATCGCTGGATCAATTTTCAGTCGGCGAAAGACGAACGCGACCAGTGGCTTCCGCGATTGAAGCGGATTGAGGCTCACCTCAGCTTGCTGCCAGGCGTCACCACGGAAGTGCTGTCCTGGGCGGGTTCTGTAACAGCTATTCGGCTGAAAGTCATTTGGGATGCGGCTGTTATTCCGTTTGATGCGGAAGACCTAAGGCTCGCGCTGCTACAGCAACGACCGCGCATCCTAATCCACGATTTTTGGTCCACCCCTACCTCGATCATACTGGATCCCGTGAATCTCTCTGACAACGAGGCGGAGATCGTCGGCCGCGCTTTGGCAACCGCATTTTGTAAGCCCCAGTCCATCGCTCAACCTGGCCCCAACCTCCCTGCAGAAGTCAATGTCTCGGGCAGTTGGCGTGTCGAAATGCAATTCCTTCATGGTGCGGCGACACACCATCTGAGCATTCAGCAGAACCGCGACCTCATATCTGGCGTCCATCACACGGTATCCTCCGTCGGCGTCGTATCTGGTGAGGTTCGGGGCCGTCATATCCAACTCGAGGCTGCGCACGAGCAGGTACCGATTTGCCTGTTCTACGGGTTCGAGGGCGAATTCGCAGAAGACGGCTCCATCAGTGGAACAGTCCGACTGGGCGGCGCCGCCAAGGAACATCTCGGGCCGGTCTTCAAGGGCCAATACGGTTCCGCCGAATGGCATGCAACCCGCGTAAGCCGGGATAGCTCGACCGGCGTCACGCAGGCTGTCGCGCCAACCCAGGGAACACCGAAATGACCATGCAGAGAGTGGATATGCAGCCCCAGCATGCGATGAGCCTGCTTGGCAAAGTGGCATTGGTCGTCGGCGGCTACGGAGCGATCGGCACAACGATCTCAGAAACGTTGGCCAATGCCGGTGCGACCAGCATCGTTGCAGGACGAAGTGGCGACCGGGCGCGAGCTCTTGCCACTGAACTAAGCGACAAAGGCTTCTCCGTCCATGGTGTCGAGCTCGACGCGTGCGATGTCAGCGCAGTGCGAGATCTCTCTGCTTCTCTGAAGCAGCAATATGGTTCGATCGACATTCTGGTGAACTGCGTCGGTTCCAATAAAGAGCAGACGCTGCTCGAGGTAACGGAGGAAGCTTTCGATGAGGTCTATTCCAGGACATTGCGCGCTGGAATGTTCCTTTCTCAGGCGGTGGCCGCTCATCAAGTTGCGGCCGGAATGGGCGGCAGCCAGATTCATCTTCTTTCGGTTCGATCATCACTCGGCTTTAGAAACCGTGGATACAGCGCCTTCTGCGCTGCAAAGGGGGGGCTGGCTGTTCTTTTGAAGCAGCACGCAACCGAATTGGCGCCCTACGGCATCACCGTGAACGGTATCGCGCCGGGTGCGGTACGAACTCATAAGAGCGACAAAGCTATCGACGCAACGACGTTTCAGCGGGCTACGGCGGATGTCCCTCTCGGTCGCTTGGCAACACCAGCCGATGTCGCGGGCGCGGTACATTTCCTTGCATCGGCGCTGTCGCGCTTTGTGACTGGGCAAATTCTCTATGTCGATGGCGGCGTTACGGCGTGCAGATAGATACGGCAGCACCACGTAGGAGAAGCGGATATGGCAGTGAGGGTGATTATTGTTGGCGGCGGGATCGTGGGGACCTCAATCGCCTATCATCTTACGAAGAACGGTTGCGAAGTCGTCATCGTTGATGAACACGCTCCAATAGGCATTGGATCATCGTTCACATTTGCGTGCATTAATTACTTCAGCTTTGTTGAAGAACCGTATTTCAGTTTTCGAAGAAAGGCTATCAACTTCAGCGTGACACTCGCAGAGGAAGTCCGCGCCGCGAACCATGTTCATTTGTCGGGTACGCTTCGTTGGGGCGACACCGGGTCAACCAGAGAGACAATTCAATATTTTGCGTCTCGTCTTCAACGGATGGGTGTCGCTGTCGAATATTGGACACCCGGCGACGTACAGCGGCGTTTGGAGCCGAATCTACGCCTAGGGGAAGTTGAAGGTCCCATCATACGACTGACAGAAGAGGGGTGGATCGACAGCATCCCATTTATTGGGCGCCTCAGGCAGGCTGCGATAGATACCGGACTGCTTGCGGTAGTAACGGCAACGGCTCTGCACATTGACACGCGGCGGGATGAAGTGTGTGTTACCACCAGCGCCGGCAACCTTCATGGCACTTTCGTTTGCCTCGCGGCAGGATCTGGCACGTCGACTCTCACCAAAGCACTAGGCTGCAAGATCGACGTCGCGAAGGATCCTGGAATCCTGTTTACCGCGTCAATTCAGCCGTCGATTTTGAACCACGTCGTCTATGCCGGGGACCTCCATTTCCGACCTGACTCCAATGGGCGCGTCATGGGAGGTCACCACACTGCCTCATTCGATGGCACTGATGGCGACGCGCTGACGCAATCGCTGAGGCTCGCGGCAGAACTAGCCAAAGTCGTGCCGTCGATCAGTCAGGCGCCAGACATTCAAGCTTATGCAGTTAGTCGGCCCGTGCCTGTCGATGGACTCCCAATCGCAGGCTGGCTCCCCGAAATGGAACGAATTTACGTATCGGCATGCCATAGCGGGATCACGATAGGTCCCCTGCTTGGCATGTTGTGTGCGAACGAAATCCTTGGGAAGAGTTCTGCACTTCCGACCGAATTCCGGACTTCGCGCTTCAAACCGGACGTCAAAACACACACTCTTAGGAGTACTGAAGATGGACCGGAAGCAGGTTAGCCTTATGCGAGCGACGCCGCCACACCTGCCCGCGTTTTCGGAGGCTCTTCAGAAGACGTGGGCAGCATTCGCGGAATCGGACGAAACCCTCGCTGGGCAGTTTCGTCAACACCGTTACCACGGGAACGAGGAGGACCGAGCTGCTGGGGTGGAATGGATCGGGAACCGTATCAGGCCCACTCCTGGCCTGGATAGGGTGATGGTGACTAACGGCACTATGAACAGCATTCTTTTGCTAACATCTTCTCTTGTTGGACCCGGGAAGGTCCTCCTTACGGAAGAACTGACCTTTCCGCAGGTCTATACCCTCGCCAAGATCGCAGCTGTCGAAGTGCAAGGTGTCCGAATTGACCAACAAGGCCTGCTTCCGGACGATTTCGAGCGAAAATGCAAGCAACATGCGCCGAAGGCAGTCTATGTAAATTGCACCGTTCACAGTCCGACCGCCCATGTGATGCCAACCGAAAGACGCAGAGCGATCACGGAGATCGCGCGCAAATACGGTGTTCAGATTATCGAAGACGAGGCTCAAGCACTCTATTTGGATAATTTGCCGGATTCGTTTGCGACGATGGCACCCGATGTTACGTGGTTTTTGATGGGGCTATCGAAATATTTGAGCCTCGGCATCCGCATGGCGTTTGTTGTCGCGCCGTCCGAGCGTGCGTTGGTAAACATCTTGGAACGCCTCCGGCCGATCTCAACCTGGCATCCTGCGCCACTGATGGCATCGGTCATCACTAGTTGGATACGAACCGGCGTTGCCCAGACCCTTCTCGAGTTGGCCCGTATCGAACTTAGAAAGAGACAGGCGATCGTTTCCGAAGTCCTCTCGGACATCGATGGATTTCAAGGTTCACCTGGCATTCATTTCTGGCTGCCGGCACCGGCCGGCGTCGATAGCGAGCAATTCAGCCGGGCGATTGGAGAGGCCGGAATCCTGGTGCGGCCGAGCAAGCTTTACGCTGGTGACCGTGAGCCACGTTTCCATGGAATTCGGCCCGGCGTTGGAGATCCTGTGGATCTCGCTGAAACGCGGTACGCGGTCGAAGTCATTCGCGGCATCTATAAACAGCTGCGGGATCGAATGATGATTCACTGCAGCGATTAATCCCAAAAAGAGACTGAAGCAATTAGTTGTTCCGATTTGCTTCGGTTCTTGAAAAGACGTCGGGATAACATTGACCGAGGATTGGCAAATTCGTATCGGAGCGTCTTTGTCAGAAAGCACTCGTCGGTACGAAAGTCGAGGTGGCGCCAATGAACATCACCAATCAGCTGAACGCGGCGCAACGATAGTCTAATTTCAAAGAAAGGTACCGTATGCAGCGCAACGACGAAATGAAGCTCGGAGTGTTCCTCCTGCAGGCGGGGCATAATGAAGGTGCATGGCGCGATTCGAGTGTGCCTGCGAATGGCGGAGTTGATATCGAGCATTATGCGCATCTGGCAGCACTTGCCGAGGGTGCGGCATTTCATTTCGTATTTCTCAATGATAGCCCAAGCGTAAGAGATCAAGACCACGCAACCATAGCTCGCGTAAGCCGAAACGATGGGTTTGAGCCAATCACCCTGTTGTCGGCCCTTTCATCGAGAACAAGGCACATCGGCCTTGTCGCATCAGCGACGACGACGTATCATCAGCCTTATCACCTTGCACGCATGTTCGCCTCACTTGACCACCTATCGCGGGGACGTGCAGGCTGGAATATTGTCACCTCGGGACATAAGTTCGAATCTCCAAATTTCGGGGAAAAGGACCTACCAGAGCATGACAAGCGCTATGATCGAGGGAGAGAATTCGTAAACGTTGTGAAGGGTCTTTGGGACACGTGGGAAGACGACGCTTTCATTCGCAACAAGAACAGTGGTGTTTTCGCGGATACCACGAAGCTCCATTTGCTCAACCATCGGGGCGATTACTTCTCAGTCAGAGGCCCACTGAACATCGCAAGGCCGCCCCAAGGGTATCCGGTTTTGGTTCAGGCTGGCGCATCCGATGCCGGAATGCGGTTCGCGGCAGAACTCGCCGAGGTCGTGTTCACCGCCGAACCTTCCTTAGACAACGGCAAAAGATACTACGCAACTCTCAAAGAGAAAGCGCGCACGCTTGGGCGGGCGGACGAGCAGGTGTTAGTAATGCCTGGCATTATCCCGATAGTTGGAACTAACAAGCGAGAAGCTTATGAGAAGCTTGAAAGACTACAATCATATACGCACACTGACGTTCTAATTGGGATGGCCGATCGTTTGCTGGGGTTTGTCACCGACCTGCGTTCATTGGATCTCGACTCATTAGTCCCAGAGACATTACCGCGGACGAACTTCATCCAGAGTCGCCAGAAACTGCTCCTCGACCTGGCCGCTCGCCAAAAACTCACCTGGAGACAACTGATACGCTTGGTGTCCGACAGTCATGGCCATCTGATGGTTGTCGGAACACCGGAGGACATTGCCAACACCATGGTGGATATATTTGATCAACGTGCGGCTGACGGATTCAACGTATTGCCGGCGATCGTTCCCAGCGGACTCAAGGATTTTGTGGAGCTCGTCGTTCCCGAATTACGTCGACGAGGCAAATTCAGATCGGGATACTGCGGACAAACACTAAGAGAGAACCTCGGTCTCAAGCAGCCAGTAAATCAGTTCACGCAGGCCGGTGCAGGCAAAAGAGCGCCGCCCCACAACTATCTTCTTTGAAACGATCGATAGCAGCCAAGCGGGATTTCGCTCAGCAATGCGTCGTGTAGCCCAGAATGTTACGGTCATTGCCGTCGGGCGAGCATGAGAGCCGAGAGGCTTACGGCGACTTCGTACTGCAGCGCGTCGGATGATACCTCAGCGCTACTTGTGTGCGTGGACAAAGCGATCTCGGCTTATCCACTACCGATGCCGTCGAGGCAGTTTGCGTCAACCTTCTCTCATGCGATCATCGTCTTTTGGCCGACGAGTTTGTGGGCCGCACGAGCCCCGATGGAGAGGATCAGCTGCTTACTTCGGCAACCCGAGAGTCGCGAGGCACTGGCGATACCTAGGATGAATGAAGAGAGTGATGCACGTTAGCGTGTCTCTCTGGGATGGAGTGGCTCAAGCAGAAAGTAGCCTACGGGCTGATGAGACCGAACTCAGCCATAGGGCATCCGATCAATAGGATGCCATCACCACTTTCAGCTCCGCTTCGAAGCTAGCGTACCTGCGAACATCAGTATCGCAGTAACACTATCACGATCGCGCAGTGCCTACCGAATAACACGACATCATATCGTGTCCGTAAACTGGGACTATCAGACGTTGTCGGCTTGAGAGCCGTCGGTCCCGGTGCGGCGACACTGTCATGCATGGTCAGTGGGACCCAGTTGCATCGGGCGGTATGAGACCCATGCCACGTGCAGACTGCGTTTTTGATCTTACGTCGGTGTACGTGGCGTTTCAACTACAGCTTGTTCTTACAATGCCGGCTGAAGAGCGCGAAAGATCTCGTGCACTTCTCAATTTGAAGGCGCGAACAGCTCCAAAAAAGTCGGCGGGAGCCCGACAGCAAGATTGCGGCAACCTCCCCCAGGGCAACGCCCTGAGCGCGATTAATCAGTTTGCTCTATAGGCGAATGTACCCTTGACCTGATAGGCGCCGTTCAGCGAGATAACGCGGTATCCGCCCAGTCGCTTTGCGGCTTTCCGGCCACGCAGGACGCGCAGTGCTCGCCGGATTGGTCTCGTACCTCTTGCAGGACGGCCGAGGGTTGTTCAAGGCACACACTTTACGACAATTTGGGATATACGTATTATGGACTACCGGTTGGTGGAACGAGGCCTGAGCACATGCATATGATGCCTCGAACCGTTTGCCTCATGCGAGTTCGACCTTGAGCCAGATCAATTCTTTGGTTTCGAAGGTGCTCTTCAGTACATGAAGCCCGACCGCGCCTAACCGATCAATGTCGTCCGACGGCACTTCGCCGAGCACCGGCATGGCGATATCCTCCGTGGCCTCGCCATATTGAACTATGAACTTGTTGCCCGTTCCCTGAGAGAAACGAATTCGTCCAGGTGGAGCATCGCATTGACGCTCCTTCACATGAACGGGAGCTGTGCTTACCACTGGTGCCCACCCGTACATGGACTTACCGCCGATCACGGCATGGTCCTGCAGAATCGTAAAGGGCAACGCATTGATTATATCGTCGCAAAGTTCTGGATTCTCCTTAACCGCTAGGAGCGCATTCACAGTAACGCCGAGACCCTCCCAAGTCAGCTTGATCTTGCGGCCGTCGCGAATTTGTATGCGACGAGATTTATCCGGCAAGATGGGTGAAGGTCCGATTGAACTTTCGTAGCTGAATTCCTGTGTGCCCAGCCCCCACGGGAAATAATGGAAACACCAGGCGGAGAGAAGGTTTGTATAGGCGCAAAATGCGCGCACGGCATCGACGGCTTCCTTTCGACTTGTCGCCGACGGTAGGTGCTGACGGAGCGCAAGCGCTAGGCTGCCCAACCTGGGAAAGCCGCTGTATCGAAGATAGTTGCTGTATGGATGGTCGAACAGGTTGATGATGTAATAGAGTTGATCAAGCGGAACGTTTTCGTTCTCGGCCAGTTCGACGAAGTGGTACCATGTATGCATTGACATATCTCGGATCATGCCATTAGCGAAATCCCATGTCGTGAAGTACTGACCATTCGTACCAGCCTTATTGTCCATGGATCCGGTACGCATTTTGTAGACTTCTTCGGGTTCGACCGTTCGAATTATATTTGTTTCTTCGATTACCGCCCTAACCACTTGCCTCAAGCTTTCAAACGCCATGTCCCTGCCTGTTCCTGCTTAACGAGTTATGCATCAGCGTTCGCGTCAGCTTCTATAGCATGGGCGTAATATGGAATTTGCACTACTCCCCAGGCTTGGTAGGTGCAATCCAGGAACCATCAGTTGTATCTGGACATGCTACCGGCGGTCGACCGACGCTGCCGAAGATGGATCAGATCAATGCCGACGTGAGGCTTTTCCTCGCATGAGCTTGGGGCGGTCGATAGAGGATCGACAATCCCTGTGGAGGCAGCAGTAAGCAATCTCGGCATAGACATGAGTCAGCTGCGTCTGCCGGATAGGCGTGGTCATTTCAACATCCACCATGATGGCGTTCTCGACGTCGACGAGGTAGTTCGTCGAGCAGGCGAATAAGGCTTGGGCCGCTGCGCGCCGCCGTCCATCGGGCCGCCCGGTCGGAGGGCAACACGAACTTCGGGATAACTCGGTTGCTGTTCCGAAAGCGACCTCGTCGAGGACAGCCAGATACTTATCGATTGTGCGGCCGCCGGCGTTCGGTGGAAGCCCGTTGTCGCCTTCGATCCCTTTCTGCCGATTGACATCGGCCCTGATCAGACTCGCAACGACTGCGGCTCCTTCACCACCGAGAGCCGCTCCTTAATGCAGCGGCGCAGACGCGGTCGAACATGAGGAAGAGATCGCTGTCCCGGAAGCGGTCATGCCTCTTCTTGGAGACGTCGAGCGATCTGACACCGTCCTATCCAAACCGAGCCGGCAGAACCACCGGTCGGCCAAATTGAGGTGAACCTCATCGTACAGACGCCGCTCCGATCGGAGCTGAGCCGATCAGGAGTATCCGGATCATTAGCTCAGGACTGATCGAAGGTCGACTGATCGGTGTACGAAGCTCTGGTACGGCGGCGACCCCAGAGTCGAAGCTGCGGCCGGCATGCCGTCCCGCCGAGACGATGCTGCAGCTGTTCATCCTCAAGCTTCGGGTGCTGATCCGCCCCATGAAGAAGATCACCAACATCACCGGAGCAGTCGGAACCAAGCTGCTCGACAGCACCCGGAGCGTGAAGCTACTGGATATGGGGCGGGTCGCTTGATCCGAGAGCTCGGTTCGCCAGGACAGGCTGACGCAGCACTATCGCTGCTTGCTGGAAGCAACGAGCTGGATAGTAGGACAGACAGAACGCGTCTCCGAGGAGACTGCCCAGGGTCTGACGCGATTAGGAGCTTAGCAGGCACTGGAAGGGTTGCGCCGGCAGCTCAGTGAGGTGATGCTGCACATCAAGCAGGCCATGAAGCAACTCGAGCTCGCATATTCCGTGCATTTGCTTGATCACGCGCGCACCGCATCATATCCTTCAGCGGTCGTGAGGTCTCTTCCCAATTTCCGCATATATCGTGCCACTCCGTCAGAATCTGGGAGATGTCCAGACAGGAAGAGCAAATTGCCGGCTCCAAAAGAGCGCAGGTATCTGCCGCCCGAAGGTCCTAGTTGCGGAAGGGAGTTGCGCAATGCTGCTAGTGGTTCATCACAGTGATCTTGACTCTTTGGCGATGGCTGGATATGCGCGGCCGAGTTTGGCGCGGGCTTTGTCGGTTGTGAACATCCATTTGATGCGGTCTCGTGCCCCGACGGTCGGTCAAAATCCCCTGGGTGAGGTCACCTCAAACTCCCCCACCTGATTCCGCCTGGCTGGGCGGCTGATCGGCCGCAAAGCGCGTAGCAGGACGTTTATTTTCGCCCCCTTTAGGGAAGAGGGGACCGGGAGTTGAACGTCTTGAAGCCGCATCTGCAAAGCACCGTATTTACGTTACTTGAGCGCCAGACGAGCCAACGAGAGATCCAGCGGCTGACGGGGATCGACCGCAAGACGATCCGGCGCTACCAGGCGATTTTCGTGTCCCGGCGAGCGGCGGAGGCAAATTCCCCCGGGGTGACCGCCGGCTCCGAGGCCGCGGATGGCCAAACTCCCCCACCTCCGCGACCGCCGGCTATCGGCATGAAGGTGGCCGCCAAGACGTTTGATTTCGCCCGCTCAGCGTGTGAACCGCATCGGGAATGGATCGAGCAGCAGGTCCGTCTGAAGCGCAATGCGCAGGCGATCTACCAGGATCTGGTTGATCAGCTCGGCTTCACTGCCAGCTACGAGAGCGTCAAGCGTTTCGTGCGCGCCTTGCGCCACATCGATCCCAAACAGTTTGACCGTCTCGAGTTTGCCCCCGGCAAGGAAGCCCAGGTCGATTATGGCGAAGGCGCGCTGACCCGTGATCCGAAGAGCGGTCGTTACCGCCGGCCGCGCCTGTTCGTGATGACCCTGCGCTACTCGCGGCGTAGCTTCCGGCGGGTGGTCTGGAAGTCGAGCCAGCAGATCTGGGCACAGCTCCACGAAGGGGCTTTTCGATATTTTGGCGGCGCCGTCGGCTATGTCGTGCTCGATAATCTGAAGGAAGGCGTCGTCACGCCCGACCTTTACGAGCCCGAGCTCAACCGGCTCTACGGCGCGGTGCTCGCGCATTACGGCGTCGTCGCCGATCCGGCACGGGTGCGGGACCCGAACCGCAAGGGGACCGTGGAGAACGCGATCCAGCACACCCAGGGCACCGCGCTCGCCGGGCGGCGCCTCGAGTCACTCGAGGCTCAGAACAGCTTTCTGGAGCACTGGGAGACGAACTGGGCTTCCAAACGCATCCATGGCAGCATGAGGCGTCAGGTCGAGGCCATGTTCCAGGAGGAGAAGTCGCATCTGCGGCCATTGCCCGCGACCGGCTTCCGTTACTTCTCCGAGCTCGTGCGCACCGTCTATGACGACACCACCGTGCGGGTGGATCACAGCGACTATGCCGCGCGCCCCGCGCCGAT
>NZ_LLXX01000039.1 GCF_001440405.1 Bradyrhizobium valentinum | reverse complement strand
GGCGTCCGACAGCCCCGGCGCCAGACCCGGCACCAGGCCTGACGCCCAGCCCTGCCGCGGGCGGAGCCGGCTGCGGCGGCCTGTTGATGACGTTGTTGATGACGGCCCTGTTGTGGATGTTGGCAAAGATGATGTTGTTCGGCGGCGGCGCCACATAGCGCGGGGGCCTTACATAGACCGGTATCGGCACAAAGATCGGCTGCGGCAGGATGAACAGCCCGATCGGCGGCGGCGGCGGCTCCAATACCACGAAATCATCCGGCGGCGGCGGCAGGTAGTAGACCGGCGCCGGTGGCGGCGGCACGAAGTCGAACTCGGGATCGCTGAAGGCCAGCACCGGACGATCGACATAGATGAACTCTTCCGGCGGTGGCGGCGGCACGTCGTAGTCGATGACGTCAAATGTCGGCGGCGGCTCGAGCGGCGCGGTGAGAATGGCAAGACGGCGGCGCGCGTCGGCAGCATGAGGCCCGCGCGGGTAGCGTTGCAGATACGACCAATAGGCATTCGGGGTATCGGCACGGTAGGTACGGCGCCACGTGATCGCTTCGCGCCGCGCCGCCGCGATCGCCCTCACCCGCTTCGCCATGGGATCATCGGGATAGGCAGCGAGAAAGTCCTCATAGGCCGGCAGCGTGTCGCGCTCCAGCGCCGCGGCATAGGCGTCCTGCGCGCCGAGATCGCGGATCGGCTTGCTGCGGATGGCGGCGACCTGATCCGGCGGCGCCGGGGCGGGCGCATCCGGTGCGCGCTCGAAGAACGTAAAGGCCGCATCGACCTTCTGGCTGTCCCAGGGCACCTGCGCGCCCTTGCTGGCTTCGTTGACGCGAAGCCGCACGCGATTGAAAACCTCCGGCAGCGGCAATCCGCCGGTCCGGATCATCTCGGCCAGCGACTGGGCGTAGATGCCGTATGGTCCCTGCTCGGCCGGCGCCACGGTTCCGGGCGCGGCGTTGAATGCGATCAGCATGTGCGGGTCCGCCTCGACCAAAGCGAGACCGCTTGCGATCTGTCCGCCGACGAACGGCTGCTGCCGCGCCGCGTCCAGCACGACGATTCCGGCCTTCAGCGGAAGCGAGGCGAGTTGACGGATGTAGTCGCCGGTCCGCAGCGCCTCGATCGGAACATCGGCATCGCGGTTGATCGCGGAATCGACCGGCACGAAATAGTTCTCGCCCGCCAATTGCAGCCCGTAACCGGCCAGATACACCATCGCAACCGTGTCCGGCCCCGAGCTTTCGGCTTTCTGAATGAAGTCGCGGAAACTCTTGCGCAGCGTGTCGCCATCGAGATCGCGGGCGCCGTCACGTCGAAGCCGGCCGCCTGCAAGGTCTGCGCGATCAGGCCGGCATCGTTGGACGCCGTCGCGAGCGGCGATTTCGCATAGGCGGCATTGCCAACCACCAGCGCAATACGCTTTTCCGGCTGCTGCGCAGCGGCGGCACTCAAATAGCCCGCCAATCCGGACATCGCGACGATACACACCGAGAGGATCGACAGACTTCTTGATAACCGCATGGGATCCCACCCTGTCGCCGCCCGCACGCCGCATGGAACGCGCGTTGAGATGAACATTTCTTGAACAATTGCGCTCTCAGCAAGGCATCGTATCCGCTTCGCCCGGTTCCGGCATCGAAATTCATTGTCGCGGCCGCTTGGCAGGCGTATCCTTCGATCAGATCGTGTTCGCCCGCATCGTGAGGCGACTGCGCGAGTTCCTCCCGGTGTGCGAATTGCCCATTCAATGGAGGAGCCGCCATGACCGTTGCCCCGACCCTGCAGAAGTACCTGGATCAAAGCGTCACGTACGAACTGATCCCTCATGCCCCTACGGCGTCATCGACGCGCACAGCCGAAGCCTGCCACGTGCCGGGCGATGCGCTGGCCAAGGCGGTCGTGCTGCGCCGTGACGGCGGTTACATGATGGCCGTTCTTCCGGCCTCCCGTCACCTGCATCTATCAGCCCTGAGAAGTCAGCTCGGCCACAAGGTCGACCTGGCGAGCGAGAAGGAGATCGCGGAGCTGTTTGTCGACTGCGACATTGGAGCCATCCCGCCGGTCGGCGAGTGCTATGGGCTCGACGTGATCGTCGACGACAGCATTGATCCGCGGCGGGAAATCTACATGGAAGGCGGCGATCACGCCACGCTAATTCGGATGGACGGCGAAGAGTTCGCGCGACTGACGGCGAAGGCCTGGCGCGGCCACTTCAGCACGCACGATTGACTCCGCTCGATCCGGCCGACCGTTCGGGCACGATCGAGTGCCTCAAGCAGGACACCCGCGCCTCTTCGGGGTTGAACGGGCGCGAGCCATTCAAGGCGCCTCGATCGCAAGCGGGCCGCCGCGTCAGTGATGGGCGGCAACGCTCTTCACACACCCGGCCAGCAAATCACCAGACGTAGAATGGCTGATGTCGCCCAGGCTGATCATGCCGACCAACCGTTTGCTCTTGTTGATCACCGGCAACCTGCGGACCTGCAGCGTCTCCATGTGATGCACCGCCTTGGCAAGGTCATCGTCCTCGCGGCAGCAATGGATGCCTTCGGTCATGACGTCGCGCGCCTGGGCGCGGCCGGCATCGAAACCGTTACCAGCAAGCCCTTTGCAGACGATGTCGCGATCGGTCACCATCCCGATCAGCTTGTCGTCCTCTCCGATTGGAATGCAGCCGATGTCATGTTCGCGCATCAGCTTCGCGATTTCGGTGATGGGAGTGTCAGGATTGACCCAGTCGACGCCCTTGTGCATCGCGTCTTTGACTTTCATGGCGGACCTCCGTTACTGCGATTTCAGTGATAATCACGTAATGCAGCACAGCTCCCCCTGAATTCGATTATACGCCGGAACGGCTGGGGCGGAATCGCAAAAGCAATGACAACTTCTTGAAGTCGGCGATAAGCGTCCGTAGCGCGCAGACCGGAGCGGGTCCGCGCGCTACGCCATCGTCCAAGTAAGAGTTAGGTCAGAACAGATCAGAAGAAGCCGAGCTTCTTCGGGCTGTAGCTGACCAAGAGGTTCTTGGTCTGCTGGTAGTGGTCCAGCATCATCTTGTGGGTCTCCCGGCCGACACCCGATTGCTTATAGCCGCCGAAGGCAGCGTGCGCCGGATAGGCGTGATAGCAATTGGTCCAGACCCGGCCGGCCTGGATGGCGCGGCCGGCTACGTGTTGCGTCCGGGCTATCGCGCTACAGCGTCTGCACGTCCACCACGCCGGCCACCGCCTTGATCGCACCTGCGATCTGCGGCGAGACCTTGAAGCGCCCGGGCAGCTTCATCTCCACCTCGGTCTGCAGATCGAGCATCATGACGAGCGAGACGTCGCCATCGGCGCCGCCCGATGGCACGGGCGCGGGCTTTGCCAGCAGGCCCTTTGCCTGGCCGTTTGAAGCGGCGGCTTCCGGCATGTTGAGCCGCCGCGCGATCGAGTCCAGCGGCTTGGTGTCGCGAACGAAAATCCGCAAACCCTTTTGCGTCTTGGCCGCAGCGTCGTCCAGCGGCTCGGCATGCAGCACCCGCGCCCGCACGTCCTCGCCCTGCAGCTCGGCGCCGAGCTGCAGCAATACGGCCGCGCCCGGCTCCAGGACGTCGCGATATTGCGCAAGTCCTTCCGAAAACAGCACGGCCTCGAAATGCCCGGTCGGATCTGACAGGCCCATGATGCCCATCTTGTTGCCGGTCTTGGTGCGCCGCTCCATCCGCGACACCACCGTCGCCGCGACCCTGCCCGCGGTCGCGCCGGTTTTGACGGCACGCGAGAATTCCGCCCATGACTGCACCCGCAGCCGCTTCAACACGGTCGCGTAATCGTCGAGCGGATGGCCAGACAGGAAGAAGCCGACGGCATCGTATTCGCGGCGGAGCTTCTCGGCCGGCAACCACGGTTCGATCTGCGGCAGCATGATGGTCGGCGCGTCGGACGCATTGCCGAACATGTCGTTCTGGCCGATCGTTGCGGCCTCATGGCTGCGCTGGCAGGCGGCGAGAATCGCGTCCGCCCCGGCAAAGACGCGGGCACGGTTGGCCTCGAGCGTGTCAAAGGCGCCGGCGGCAGCCAAGCTTTCGATCACCCGCTTGTTGATGGCGCGCGGATTGACCCGTGCCGCGAAGTCGGCGAGTGAGGTGAAGGTGCCCTTGCGCCGCTCTTCGACGATCAACTCCACCGCCTGCGGACCGACACCCTTGAGCGCGGCCAGCGCGTAATAGATGGTGTTCTCACCGACCTCGAAGGTGGCGCCCGAGCGGTTGATATTCGGCGCCTCGACCCTGATGCCAAGCCGCTGCGCCTCGGCGCGAAATTCCGAGAGCTTATCGGTGTTGTTGAGTTCGAGCGTCATCGACGCCGCCAAAAACTCCACCGGGTAATGCGCTTTCATGTAGGCGGTGTGGTAGGACACCAGCGCATAGGCCGCGGCGTGGCTCTTGTTGAAGCCGTAGTCGGCGAATTTGGCGAGTAGTTCGAAGATCGTGTCGGCCTGCCCCTTCGGCACGCCGTTCTTGACCGCGCCGGCAACGAATATCGCGCGCTGCTTTTCCATTTCGGCGCGGATTTTCTTGCCCATCGCGCGGCGCAGCAGGTCGGCGTCGCCGAGCGAATAGCCGGCCATCACCTGCGCGATCTGCATCACCTGTTCCTGGTAGATGATGACGCCGAACGTCTCCTTCAGGATCGGCTCCAGGATCGGATGCAGATATTCCGGCTCCTCGTCGCCGTGCTTGCGCGCGCAATAGGTCGGGATGTTGGCCATCGGGCCCGGGCGATAGAGCGCCACCAGCGCGATGATGTCTTCGAAACGGTCCGGCCGCATATCGATCAGCGCGCGCCGCATGCCCTGGCTTTCCACCTGGAACACGCCGACCACGTCGCCGCGCGCCAGCATCTGGTAACTCGGGGCATCGTCGATCGGCAGCGTCGGCAGATCGACATGGATGTTGCGTTGCCTCAGCAGCTTCACCGCGACATCGAGCACGGTCAGCGTTTTCAGGCCGAGGAAGTCGAACTTCACGAGCCCGGCCGGCTCCACCCATTTCATGTTGAACTGGGTCACCGGCATATCGGATTTGGGATCGCGATAGAGCGGCACCAGTTCGCTCAAGGGACGGTCGCCGATCACGATGCCGGCGGCATGGGTCGAGGCGTGGCGCGTCAGGCCTTCAAGGCGCTGGGCGATGTCGAAGGCGCGCGCGACCACCGGATCCTCGTCGCGGAACGCCTGCAGCTTGGGCTCGCCCTCGATCGCCTGCGCCAGCGTCACCGGCGCGGCCGGATTTTGCGGCACCAGTTTCGTCAGTTTGTCGACCTGGCCGTACGGCATCTGCAGGACACGGCCGACGTCGCGCAGCACGCCCCTCGCCTGCAAGGTACCGAAAGTGATGATCTGCGCCACCTGATCGCGGCCGTAGCGCTGCTGCACGTAGTCGATCACTTCGCCGCGGCGGTCCTGGCAGAAGTCGATGTCGAAGTCCGGCATCGACACGCGCTCGGGATTGAGGAAGCGCTCGAACAGCAGGCCGAAGCGGATCGGATCGAGGTCGGTAATCGTCAGCGCGTAGGCGACCAGCGAGCCGGCGCCGGAGCCGCGGCCGGGACCGACCGGAATGTCGTGGGCCTTGGCCCATTTGATGAAGTCCGAGACGATCAGGAAGTAGCCCGCATAGTTCATGCGGTTGATCACGTCGATCTCGAAGGCGAGACGCTTCTGGTACTCCTCCTCCGTCGTGCCGGGCGCCAAGCCATGAACCTGGAGACGCCTTGCAAGCCCCTCCTCGGCCTGGCGCTTCAACTCCGCAGCTTCCTCGGTCGCGGCATCGGAGCCCGAGCCGGCGCCGACCGTGAAGCGCGGCAGGATCGGCTTTCGCGTCTTCGGGCGAAACGAACAGCGCTCCGCGATCTCGACGGTCGAGGCCAGCGCTTCCGGAATGTCGGCGAACAGCACCGCCATCTCGGCGCGGGTCTTGAAGCGGTGATCGGGCGTGAGCTGCTCGCGGTCGGTCTCGGCGATCAGCTTGCCGCCGGCGATGCACAGCAGAGCATCATGGGCCTCATAATCGTCGTTTGATGCAAAATATGGCTCGTTGGTCGCGACCAGCGGCAGGCCCTTGGCGTAGGCGAGATCGATCAGGCCGGATTCGGTCCGGCGCTCCTTGTCGATGCCGTGGCGCTGCAATTCGATATAGAGGCGATCGCCGAACAGGCTCGCCAGGCGGTCGCAACGGCTTGCTGCGAGTGCTGCATGATCGGCATGCAGCGCCAGCGAGATCGGGCCGTCGGGACCCCCGGTCAGCGCGATCAAATCCTCGGCATCGCCTTCCAGCCATTCGAGCTTGATATGCGGGGATTGATGAATCGGTGTTTCCAGAAACGCCCGCGAGTTCAGCCGCATCAGGCTGCGGTAACCGCGCTCGCGCGCGGCCAGCAGCACGATTCGCGACGGTGCCGCGGCCATCGCATTGCGCGCGTTCGGGTCCTGATCGCCGAAATCGACGGCGAGCTCGCAGCCGACGATCGGCTGGATGCCGTAGCCGGCCATCTTGTCGGAGAATTCCAGCGCCCCGAACATGTTGTCGGTGTCGGTCAGCGCGAGTGCCGGCTGGCGATCGGCTTTCGCCAGTTCGCCGAGCTTGGCGATCTTGATCGAGCCCTTCAGCAGCGAGTAGGCCGAATGAACGTGGAGATGAACGAATCCGGCACTGGACATGGTCGCTTAACGGGCTCTTGCATCGTGGTGGGGGACGATCGCCGGCCGCTGATGCGCGCCGACTCGCTGACCGCAATGGTGATGCGTTGGCCTTGCCGAGTCCACGCAGAACGCAGCCTCTGCGCCCGCCATCCGGCTTTTCCCCAACCCGTCCGCTGGACGGCCTGGGTCAGGTTTCCGACCCCGCATCAAAGCTGCGGAATCACCTGCGCCCAGACCGCGATCATCCCGACAAACAGCGCAATCGACGCCAACGCCGCCGCTTCTTCCACGAACATCCGCAACATCGTCCGACTCCTACGATATGAGAACATATGAGGAACATTGTTCCTTTTTTGTTCTTGGAGTCAAGGAGTGTTTCACGGCTTGTTTGGCGACAATTCCCGGTTGGTTAACTCGGAGGCCCGCCGCAACAAAAAAGCCCCGGGCGTTGCCCGGGGCTTCGATGATTCGCGAGAATCGCGAAAGATCAGTATCGCGCGATGGCCGGGCCGCCGAACTTGTAGTTCAGACGGGCGGTGACGAGATCGACGTCCTGGCTGATACGCTCGTTGGCGAAGAAGCCGCCGGCCGGGTTGGTGAAGGTGTAGGTACGGTCCTGCATGAACAAGTGATTGTACTCGACGCCGAACGACCAGTTCGGGGCGAAGCCGTATTCGATGCCGACGCCGACCACGCCACCCCAGCGGGTGTCGTCGCCGGTGACGCCAGCGAGCGCGTTGGTGGCAACCGCGAACGAGCGGTACTCGTTCGAGGTCACAGCCGCACCGCCCTTGACGTAGAACAGGACGTTGTTGGCGGCGTAACCAACCTGACCAGTGAACAGGCCGAACGCATCGACGCGCGACTCGTTGCGGAACCTGGGATCGAAGATGGCGACGTTGCTGCCTTTGAAGTCGGCCCAGTTGCCCTGCGCTTCAACGCCGAACACCCAGGTGCCGGCCTGCCAGCGATAGCCGACCTGGCCACCGATCGTGCCGCCATCCGCATCATGGCAACCGTCGTTAGCGACACCGCCGGCAACCGGCAGGAAGTCCCAGCAGCTACGGCTCGTGCCCCAACCGCCGTTGGCGCCGATGTAGAAACCGCTCCAGTCATACACAGCAGCGACCATCGGGGGCGCCTTGGTGTAAGGGCGCGCAGCGAGATCAGCAGCAACAGCCGGCGCAGCCGCGCCGAGCGCGATCAGACTGGCCGTAACAAGCAAAACCTTCTTCATTCTTTATTCCCGTTCCTTTTTTGACAGCCCCCAAGGCCGCCGCATGCTCATAGCATCGTTGGTTCGAATTGCTGTAACCTCACTGCAACAATGCCCACGAAACGGCCTCAGTGCGAACGCAAGTTAATGTTGTAGCGGAGGCGTTTTTCGAAACTTTGCGCCGGAGCTCGCCGCAAAAAATCACATTTAGTTGTGCGGCGGTAATGCAAGGTGGAACGGGTTGACGAAATTGCGCAGGTGCGGCTTGTGTCGATGAAAATGGAACGGCGAAGCCGCCATGCCGATGAAGGAGATTCGAATGCGTAGAGCGATTCTGGCCGTGCTGGCCGCGAGCGGATTGGCAGCGCTCGGCGCCGCGCCTGCCGAAGCGGTCGGCACCCGATATCCGTTCTGCCTTCAGGGAGACGAGTATCCGGGGCTGAGCCACTGCACTTTCACTAGTTACGAGCAGTGCCAGGCGACCGCATCAGGACGCTTTCTCTATTGCATCGCCAATCCCTTTTATATCGGCGAGAGTGAACCGCCGCCCGCCGCCTATCGCCCGCTGCGCGGCCGCACGCTGCCGCCCGCCCCCGGCTACGGCAGATACTGAGCGGCGGCGCCGTTCGCCGCCGAGACACTCCGCACGTGAGCCTCTGCGCGCCGGCACTTAGCTGCGCGCGAACGTGATTTGACGCCGGCGCGCGGCGAATGTCTGCTGGCCCGTGCAGATGCGGACCGATCGCAGTTCTCAAGGAGATTCTGATGCGCATTTTTGCTTTGGCTATTTTGACAATCGGAGCGGCCTCGGCAGCGTTACCCGCACAGGCACAGACTTACGATCCCCGCTATCCGGTTTGCCTGCATGTTTATAACAGGGGGATCAACTACTACGAATGTGCCTATACCTCGCTGGCCCAATGCAACATGTCGGCGTCGGGCCGCTCGGCGCAATGCGAGATCAATCCGTATTTCGCACATGCATCGCAAGAACCGTCGGCGCGCCGCTACAAGCGCTACCGCAACGACTACTGAACGCGAGCCCTTGCAACGCGCGAACGTGATTTGACGCCGGAGCGCGTCGAATGTCTGCTGGCCACCGGCACATGCGGACCGATCGCACGTCTCAAGGGAGATTTTGATGCGTATTCCGGTTTTGGCGATCCTCGCGATTGCAACGATCTCCGCTTCGGCGCCGGCTCGGGCGCAAACCTACGGTTCCGACTATCCGGTCTGCCTGCGTGTCTACGGCCCGGCCACCTACTACGAGTGCAGTTATACGTCGCTGTCGCAATGTAATCTGTCCGCCTCGGGGCGCGCGGCACAATGCGTGCCCAATCCCTACGCGTCGAACGCCTATCAGGATCGGCCGGTGCGCAAGCGCGGCGTTTACTGAACGCCGCTATTCCATTTCGACGACCCGGCCATCGACCAGCGACACGCGCCGATCCATCCGGCCGGCAAGCTCCATATTGTGGGTGGCGATCAGCATCGCGACCTGCGTCGCCTTCACGAGCTGCATCAGCGCGTTGAACACGTGATCGGCGGTATGCGGATCGAGATTTCCGGTCGGTTCGTCGGCGAGTAGCGCCCGCGGCGCATTGGCCACCGCGCGCGCAATGGCGACGCGCTGCTGCTCGCCACCGGAAAGTTCGGCCGGCCGGTGCGTGATGCGGTCGCCGAGGCCGAGATAGGCCAGGATTTCCTGTGAGCGCTTGATTGTCTCGGAGCGTTTGAGGCCACGGATCATCTGCGGCAGCATGACGTTTTCGAGCGCGGTGAATTCCGGCAACAGCCGATGCGATTGATAGACGAAGCCGATGTCTGAGCGCCGGATCTGGGTGCGGTCGATGTCGGACAATTGCGAGGTCGGCGTGCCCGCGACATAGACCTCACCGTCATCCGGACTCTCGAGCAGGCCTGCGATGTGCAGGAGCGTCGATTTGCCCGAACCCGACGGCGCCACCAGCGCCACCGATTGCCCCGCCCACAGCGCGAGCTTCGCGCCGTTGAGAATGGTCAACGTCGCCTCGCCCTGCCTGTACTCGCGTTTTATCTCGTGGAGATAGATAACCGGTACATCTTCCGCCTCATCGGCCATCGCGTCCTCACTCATACCGGAGCGCGTCGACGGGATCGAGGCGGGCGGCGCGCCAGGACGGATAGAGCGTAGCCAGGAACGACAGCGTCAGCGCCATGATCACGACCGCGGTGGTCTCGCCGAAATCGATCTCGGCCGGAAGCCGGGAGAGGAAATAGAGTTCCGGCGAGAACAATTCGGTGTTGGTCATCCAGGACAGGAACTGCCGGATCGATTCGATGTTCAGGCAGATCAGCATGCCGACGAAGAAGCCGGTCAGCGTGCCGACCACGCCGATCGCCGCGCCCGTGATCAGGAATATCCGCATGATCGAGCCCTGCGAGGCGCCCATCGTGCGCAGGATGGCGATGTCCTGCCCCTTGTCCTTGACCAGCATGATCAGGCCGGAAACGATGTTGAGCGCGGCAACCAGCACGATCATGGTCAGGATCAAAAACATCACGTTGCGCTCGACCTGAAGCGCGTTGAAGAAGGTCGAATTGCGCTGCCGCCAGTCGACCAGAAATACCGGCCGCCCGGCCGCCTCCGTCACGCTCTTGCGGAACGCGTCGATTCGATCCGGATTGGTGGTGAAGATCTCGATCGCGGTCACGTCGTCCTTGCGGTTGAAATAGGCCTGGGACTCCGGCAGCGGCATGAACACGAAGCTGGCGTCATATTCGGACATGCCGATCTCGAACACGGCCGCCACCTTGTAGGGCTTTATGCGCGGCGTGGTTCCCATCGGGGTCACTGCACCCTTGGGCGCAACCAGCGTGATGGTGTCGCCGGCGTGCAGCGACAATTGATCGGCGAGCCGGCGTCCGATGATGACGCCCTGCCCTTCGTCAAAACCTTCCATCGTGCCCTGTTTGATGTTCTTGGCGATCGAGGTGAGGTTGTTGAGGTCCGCAGAGCGCATGCCGCGCACCAGCACGCCGGCGGCATTGAAGGCCGAGGATGCCAGCGCCTGACCGTCCACGACCGGCGCGGCAAGGCGGATGCCGTCGACCTGGCTGATGCGCTCGGCGACGTCCTTCCAGTCGGTCAGCGGCGATTCCAGCGGCTGTACCAAAAGATGACCGTTCAGCCCGAGGATCTTGTCCAGGAGTTCCTTGCGGAAGCCGTTCATCACGGCCATCACGATGATCAGCGTGGCGACGCCGAGCATGATGCCGAGGAACGAAAAGCCGGCGATGACCGAAATGAAGCCTTCCTTGCGACGCGCCCGCAGGTAACGTCCGGACAACAGCCATTCGAAGGGCGCAAAAGGCGGGGTTCGGGCTGTCTCGTTCATGGTCTCATCCATTACTCGATAATCCCATGATTCGGGCCAAATGTGGCCTTATTGGCCAACATTACAGACGCGGTGGATATCTTATCCCGCGATCTTCGCCACCACTTCCGCCAGGCTGAGATTCTCGCGCGAACCGTCGCTGCGCCGCTTGATCTCGAGCTTGCCCTCGGCGAGGCCCTTCGGCCCCACCAGAATCTGCCAGGGGATGCCGATCAGGTCGGCGGCGGCGAACTTCGCTCCCGCACGCTGGTCGGTATCGTCATAGAGCACGTCGACGCCCTTGGCCTGAAGCTCGCGATAAAGCTTCTCGCAGGCGCTGTCGACGGCCGAGTCGCCCTGCTTCAAATTCAAGATCACGGCGGTGAACGGCGCCACGGCTTCCGGCCATTTGATGCCGGCATCGTCGTGACAGGCCTCGATGATGGCGCCGACCAGGCGCGAGACCCCGACGCCGTAGGAACCGCCATGGATCGGCACGTCGACGCCATCGGGACCTGCGACCAGCGCCTTCATCGCATCGGAATATTTGGTGCCGAAATAGAAGATCTGGCCGACCTCGATGCCGCGCGTGTTGACGCGCTTGTCGGCAGGTACTTCACGTTCGTAGCGATCGGCATCGTGGACGTCCTCGGTCGCGGCATAGACCGACGTCCATTGCTTGATGATGTCAGTGAGATCGCCATCATAATCGACATCGTCGGGCGGGATCGGCAGGTTGAGCACGTCGCTGTTGCAGAACACGCCGGACTCGCCGGTTTCCGCCAGCACGATGAATTCGTGGCTGAGATCGCCGCCGATCGGGCCGGTCTCGGCGCGCATCGGGATCGCCTTCAATCCCATCCGCGCAAAGGTACGCAGATAGGCGACGAACATCCGGTTATAGGAACGGCGCGCGGCCGCCTCGTCGATGTCGAAGGAGTAAGCGTCCTTCATCAGGAATTCGCGGCCGCGCATCACACCGAAACGCGGGCGCTGCTCGTCGCGGAACTTCCACTGGATGTGATAGAGGTTCAGCGGCAGGTTCCTGTAGGATTTCACATAGGCGCGGAAGATCTCCGTGATCATTTCCTCGTTGGTCGGCCCGTACAGCAATTCGCGCTTGTGACGGTCTGCGATGCGCAGCATCTCCGGACCGTAGGCGTCGTAACGGCCGCTCTCGCGCCAGAGGTCGGCGAGCTGCAGCGTCGGCATCAACAGTTCCAGCGCACCGGCGCGGTCCTGTTCCTCACGAACGATCTGCTCGATTTTCTTCAAGACTCGAAAGCCCAGCGGCAGCCAGGCGTAAATGCCGGCCGCTTCTTGCCGCATCATGCCTGCGCGCAGCATCAGGCGATGCGAGACGATCTCCGCCTCTTTCGGATTCTCTTTCAGTATGGGCAGAAAAAACCGCGACAATCGCATGGGTCAACTCGAGGAATCAGTGGGATATTGGAAGAGGTGCAGTGAAACCGGATCGGGTGTGAAAATACAAGGCCGGGAAGTGTGAAAAGCGGCCGGAAACGCGGATTTGAGAGCCATTTTGGCGGGTTGGAACGGACCCGCGAGCCGGTGTCAGCGCACCTGCAAGTCGTCCTGCAGCGTGATCTTCTGGAAATCGGTCACCAGCGCATCGATCTGCATCCGCCAGCGGCCGGGCAGCGGCAGCGCCACGCCGCGCACGTGCCAGTAGCCGTCCGGCCCCAGCGTCGCGCGACGTTCCATCGGCTCGATGCCGCGCTCCGGCAAGCTTAGGATCAGCGTCGCCTCCTTGGCCGGCAATAGCGCCGCGTCTCCCGTCATCAATTGCAGCACAAAGTCATTGGCGCCCACCCTGCCCGGCGAAACCAGCACCTGAAACATCGCTGCATCGGTGTGGATATGAACCGAGAGCGGCGTTGCAGCGGGCGCAACCGACGCGCGCGGCGGCGGTGTGAAGCGCCAGGTGGCGACGACGGCAAGAATGCAAACGACGAGCACGCATTCGATGAGGATCGATCGCAGCAGCGGCCGGTTGTTCTCGTCGCGCGCAACGACCGCAGGCGTGAAAAGAAACCTGTTCAGCGCCGCCAAGCCAAGGAGCAGGATCACCAGCGTCAGCTTGATCGAGAGGATGATGCCGTATTGGGTCTCGATTAGCGCGCGCCAACTTCCGACCTGGATGATCGAAAGCACCAGTCCGCTCAGCACCAATAGGCCGACCAGCGGCAGTGCGAGGGCCGAAAATTGCTTGAGGACGCGCGGGAGGTCGTCCCTGCGCTGGCGCGCCATGGCCGCCAGCGGTGCCAATGCACCGATCCAGTAAGCGGCAGCAATGCCATGCAGGAGCAATGACGGACGCGTCAGCCATTGCGGTGAGGCCGTCGCCGCATGCCCGCTGGCTGCCAGCGACAGCCCGACGCCCGCCATGGCGAGCGTGGTCAGCACCCGGGAAATCAAGATGCTCGGGCTTTGCCATGCGAACCAGGCGATGGCCATCACCACGATTGCAATCAACAGCGACGGCCCAAGGGAGGTCGCGAGCGCACTGGTCCACGGCGCAGATGTCACGATAGCCCGAAGGGGAAGATTGAGAAGATCGAGACCTTGCAAGCCAAGCGAGGCAACCGCACTGACGAGACCGATGGCAAGCGCGCCGCGGCTGACCGTCGATCCGCTCGGGCCCTGCCCGATCCAGGCCGCGAAGAACGCACCACCTACGCCGACAAACAGCCCGAGATAGACCCCGATCCGCGCCAGCCAGATCAGCAGCGCCAACGGACTTGTCTTCGCGGGCGGCGCAGCCCCGGTCACGGCACCGATCGAAAACACCAACGACCCCGCAACGGGATGACCGTCCTGCGAGACGACGCGGTAGCTGACAATCTGCGTACCCTGCGGCAGATCTTCGGGCAGAACGATCAAGATAGATTGGCCAACCGCGCGCGAGGCAACGTCGCGCGCTTTGCCGCCGGCATCGATCAGGCCGATTACCGCAGGCGTCACGCCTTCGTTGAAGTGCAACTGCACCATCTTCGGCGCCTGCGCCAGCACGCTGCCATCGGCCGGTTCCGAAGAAAGCAGCGTCGCATGAGCCCACGCGGCGTTTGCAATGAATAGAGCCGACAGCAGCGCGGCAAGGCTAGCGAGCACGCGCTCCATCGGGATGGCTTTACGGTTTTCCGATCAGCTTGAGGCCCGGCGCCGGCGTCTTGCTGTCATGTCCATGGCCGCTCTGGCCTCCGGCCGGAACATCGATCCAGCGGCTGACCCCCTGCTCGCATTCCTGCACCACGGGAAAATAAAGCGTGGTGTCCGGCTTCAGGCCAGGCGTGAGAAAGCTGGAGAAGACGAATTCATCGAAATTGTCATCGGCAAGCTTGCCACCGCTCCACATCACTTCCTTGACGCCCTCGGATATCTTGCCGCCGTGAAACTCATATTCGGTCGCGTACTTTCCCTTAACCATCTCGACGGTCCAGCCGGGCTTCGGCATCGGCTTGATGCCGATCACGCCTTCCGGAATTTGGACCCGGATTTTGGTAGTCGGCGATCCCGCGCAACCATGCGGCACAGCAAACACCGCCTTGTAGTACGAACCCACCGGCGCCTGCCGCCTCTCGAGGGTGACATGCGCGCTTGCCGAAGAGGCAGCGAGCGCGGACAGGGCCACGAAAGCAAAACCACCTTTCAACATCACCGCCCCTACTTCTTCGTGCCGGAATGATCGTGCTTCATTTCACCCGCAGGCGCCTGCGCGCCGACCGCCTGCACGTCGAGCGACAGCGTCACCTTGCCGGCCTTCTCGAATTCGAGCGTGAGCGGCACCTTGTCGCCCTGCTTGAGTGGCCCCTTCAGATCCATCAGCATCAAATGGTAGCCGCCCGGCGCAAGCTTGACGGTCTTGCCCGGCTCGATCGGCAGCCCCTTGTCGAGCGGACGCATGGTCATGACGCCGTTGTTCATCGCCATCTCGTGAATCTCGACCTTGCCAGCGAAATCGCCGGAGCCGCTGATCAGCCGGTCCGGGGCCGCGCCCTTGTTCTCGATCGTGAGATAGCCGCCAGCAACCTTCGCGCCAGTCGGAGTGGCGCGGCTCCAGACCTGCGTGATGACGAGATCACCGGCTTTGACCTCCTGGGCGTGCGCGGGCGCACCCACGAGAGCAAACAGGGCTGCGGCACAGGCAAACGTGCGCGTAATGTTCTTCATGGTCCGACTTTCGTGTTCAAACGGGTTCCGCATTGTGGCTTGCGTCGCGTGGATACCTACCATCTGTACTTCATCCCAGCAAAAACAGCCCTTCCGTTGCCTGGTTCAAACAATGGTGACGTAGCGGTGGCCTGATTGATGATGCTGGTGCTGGCGATATAGGCCTTGTTCGTGAGATTGCGCCCCTCGATGTAGGCCGAAACCGGACCGCCGTTGTCGAAGCCCATCTTCAACCCCAACAGCGCATAGGCCTCGGTCTTCACCGTGTTCGCGTTGTCGACAAAATAGGCCTGCGGCACCCATTCGACATTCGGCCCGAAATAGAAACCGGTCGGGTTCTTGTACAGCAGCTCGGCGCGGAGATAGTGACGGGGGGCTCCGGGCAGGAGGTTGTTGCGGAAGTTCGGATCGTTGTCGAAACGGAAGTCGTTGAACGTGTAGGCCATGTTCAGCCAGAGCTTGTCGGGCGCCGGACCATTGTTGAAAATGCCACGGAAGATCGCGGCCCCCGCCCCCGCTTCGATGCCCTGGTGAATGGTGCGATCGGCATTGGCGACGTTACAGGTTCCGGTGAGGTTGCCGAAGAGACATTGCAACTCGTCACGAATATTGGCGCGATAGGCCGTTATCTCCCAGGCGTAATCGGGCCGCTTCATCCTCGTTCCGATCTCATAGGTAGTGGCGATCTGCGGGCGGATGCTGGTGAAAGGAATGACGGGTGTGCCCCCCGCTCCGTTCGAGCTTTCGCCGAAACTCGGCACCTCGGCGCTTCGCGAGATGTTGGCAAACGCCTGCCAGGTCGGATCGATATTCCAGAGCAGGCCGGCCTTCGGTGACCAGAGATTGAACTCGGTCGATCCTGACTGGTCGCCATTGCTCAAGAAGCGATCCTGCCGGTCGCGGGTGGCGTAGAGGAATTGCGTGCCGGCAATCGCGGCGACGTTCGGCAGGAAGTAGAAACTGTCCTCGACATAGAACGAGGTATTTTTTGAGCGGTCGATCGAGGACGACAGCAGCGCGCCCTTTTGCCCGCTGATATTCGCGAACTGCTGGTTGTCGATGTTGCCGTTCAGGATGTTGACGCCGGCGACGAGGCGGTTGCGGAAACCACCGATGAAGCGGTCATCGGTAACCTTGGCGAAGGCTCCGTAGTCCTTGTAGCGGTAGTCGAGCCACTGGAAGATCGGGTGCATCAAATGGCGGTCGACGCCGAACGCGCCGAACTCGATCTTAGTGTCGTCGAGCCGGATCGTGGTCTTGTTGGCGATCCGTACAGTGTCGATGTTGCGCTGCTGATCCATCGTGACGTTGTTGGGCGCGGCGGCTTCAGGATTGGTCAGGGCCGATTGCTTGGTGACGGTGCCGGGGATGCGCTGGCGAACTTCGTTGGCGTTGAAATAGAACCGTGTTTCGGCGTCCGGCGAGAACTGATAGCCGACATTGCCGCTGACGCGGGTGCTGCTGCCGAAACTGTGGTCCCGGAAGCCGTCGGACGCCTGCGTCGCGGCGGTAACAAATCCGTCCCACGGTCCGTTGCCTCCGCTGGCATTGGCTTGCAACCGCTTGAAGCCGAACGCGCCCATATCAGCCGACACCCCGTTCGGGAACGGATCGCGGCCGGTCGCCGTCACGAAATTGATGGCGCCGCCGAGCGAGTTCGCGCCGAACTGCAGCGCATTGGCGCCCTTGTAGACCTCGACATATTTGTAGGCGGTCGGGTCGATCTCCTGAAAGTCGCCATAGCCGTCGGCGGTGTTGATCGGAATGCCGTCCATGTAGAGCTGCACGCCGCGCAGATGGAAGTTGCGCGACAGGCCTGAACCGCGGATCGAAAGCCTTGTATCGTCGCCCCATTTCGGCTGCGCAAAGACGCCGGGCACGTAGTCCAGAATGTCTTTGATGGTGTTCGCGACTGTCGAATTCTTGTAGGCCTCGGCCGGCACGATCGCGACGCCGCCCGGAGTGTTGTTGATCTCAGTCAGCGCCTGCTGCGCGCTGAGCACCGCCAGCGCGCCGCGGCCACCCTGCCCCTGATCGCTCGCCGTCTGCGGCGCTGGAGCGCGCGCCTGCCGAACGGTACGGGCGGAACGCGCAGCGTTGCGGGGCGGACGGGCGCTGGTGGCGCGTTGCTGTTCCGGCGCTGTGACGGTTACCGGCGGAAGACTTGATGGGCGGGTCTGCGCTTCGGCGCCAAACGGCGATACGAACATGACGGCCGATGCCAGCAGCGTGCTGCGCACGAGCCCGACGGGTGATGCAAGACGAAACATGGATAATCCTGACGCCAGCTCTCTGGCCGGCTTTGCTCAATTGAACGAACAGGCACGGCGCGGGCCGCACTATTTGACGGAGGTCAAGTGAGGTCAGGAAAAGGACGGTGGCGCACGCGCCTGCGCGTGCGAGCCGGCGCGTGCCGGCGGCATATCATCCGTGGCTTCCAGCCATGTGATGAACTGGTATTGGCGCTGCAGGACGACAAAGATCAACGGCGGCGGTTCGACCGCAACGGCGCCACCATGGCCGACGCTGCAGAACCCGCAGCAATTGGCGCCGTGCTGCGGCGTGACAGAGTTCGTCTGAGAATCGTCTTGCGAAGACGCCATGCCGGGACAGATCGTCGCCATGTACAGCGGATCGGAGACCGCATGTGCGACGGCGCGAAATGCCCCGATCGGCGCCAGCAATTGCACCATGATCGAGAGCAGTACGATTGGAATGAAGACTTCCAGCCGCCGTCGCATGTTCACCCCAAAGCGTCCGAGTCGCCGTACCACCTACTATGCACGTTTCTCATTTCGCCGCAGCCTTTTGCCGGTCCAGCCATTTTTCGAGATCCGGTATTTCGGCCGAACCTTCGATCGCGGTGACGGTTCCGTCCCGTCCAATCAGCAGCGTGCGCGGGATCTCGCCCTGCCAGGCCGGGTCGATCTCGAATCGGAGGCGTTCGACAAAGCCGTCGCTGAAAATCCAGTTCTCCGCCGACCCCAGCCCGGCCTTCTCCAGCATCGCGCGCGTTGGGCCGGGCAGATTCGGAACGAGATCAGCGCTGACCATCACGACGTCGATCTCGGAATGGTCCTTCATGAATTGTCCGAGCAGCGGCAATTCGATCTTGCAAGGGCCGCAGGTAACTCCCCAGAAATGCACCAGCGTCGGACGCCCGGCGTGCGAACGCAGCACGTCCTGCCAGCTTCCCCGCACGAACGGCTTCAGCTTGAACTCGGAAGGCGCCTCGGCTCCCGGCGCGGCGGCGAGAGAGACAATGAGGAATATTGCAGCCAACAGGCAGCGTTTCATGATCCGTCTCCGATCGGCAGAAGGCGATATCCGTCGGCCTTGGTCATCCAGGAAAGATAGACTTTCTGCCCGTCGCTGACCAGCAACGGGTGGTCGGACGTATCAGTCGTCGTGGCGATTGCGACAGGTTTTGACCAGCTCTTGCCCTCATCACGCGAAGTCATCGCGTTGACCGAGGTCTTCTCGCCGTCGAACTCCTTCCAGACCATGGTGGCGCCGCGCGGTCCCGTCAGCACGTGAGGCCGCGTGGGATTGCGATCGGCGCGGCCAAGCGCAAGCGGATCGGAAAACGTCCGGCCCTCGTCGCCCGAGCGGGCGTAGAACAACCCCTTGCGAGCCTTGCCGTTGGTGTACCAGGCAATGTGATAGGTGCCCGCGGGCGAGATCGAAAGACTTGGCCCATGGTGCGGGCACGCGGCGATCTGCCAATCGTCGTTGCTGACGCGGCGAACCTCACCCGGCGTCGCCGGATCGGCGAACGTCATGACCGCGTGATCCCGCACACCGCCTTCGAAGATGTTCCTGAACACGACAACGGGACGGCCGGGGCCAGCAAACGCCAGACCGAGCCGGCAGCATTCGCAGGTGTTGTCGCTCGCCAGCCGCGCCTCGGCATAGGTCGCGCCGCCGTCCTTCGATGACGTGAAGAACAGCGCTGCCCCCTCATACTTCTTCCCGCTCTGCTGCGCGGGCACCCGATTGCGCTTGTCGATCCAGGCTGCAAACGCGGAACCGTCCACATCGAGGCCGAGCGCCACAAAGCGCTGGCTCTCGTTACTCGCTGTGATCGGCTGCAACTCGGCAAAGCTTTGGCCGTCATCGGCCGACCTTGTGGTGAGCACCTGGCCGTTGAACGCCTTGTCCCTGAAGATCGAAAACGCCAGCGCGATGCCGCCGGTTTTCTCGACGACGATCTGGGGACGCGCATCCGGCCCCCAATCGAGGTTGAGCTTTTCCCTGGTCACCTGAACCGGCGTCGAAAAGCTGCGCCCCTGATCCTTCGAACTCGCCACCGATATCCGGCCTCCCGCCATCCAGGCGAGCCACAGCGTTCCGTCTGACGCGAAGGCCGGCGTCACCTTCGACGCGCAGCGCAAGTCAGCCTCCTCGCACGCCGCTTCCGAAGCGTGATGATGATGGCTCATTTGCGCATGCGCTGCGGTTTGGCAAAGCGAGAGGGCGAGCGTCGCGAGCAGGCTCATTCGCAGCATGGCTTTACTCCTCCTGCGTTGTCGTCCGGTCATTTGAACGCCAACTTCATTCCAGCAATGAACGCGCGTGGGGAACCCGCGTAGATCGAACCCGTCGTATTCGCCAGTACGTTCGCTAGATTTGGAGCACCAGCGGTCGTGACCGAGTTTGCGATGTTGTTCGCGGAAGCCACATAGGTCCGGTCAAACACGTTCCTGACTTCGACATACATGCTCAACGACTTGAAATAGTCCGATACCAGGTCCGTGTTGTAGTGCACATTGAGATTGACCAGTTCATAGCCGGGCGCCTTCAAGAGATTGGCGTTGTCCATGTAGAACGAATCTTTCCATTGGACCTCGACGAATGCGCCAAGGCCTGCAAGCGGGCCCCACATTTGATCATAGCCGAGCCGCGCCGTGAGTTCGTTCGGCGAGATGCCGGGAATCTTGTTGCCCGCGCGGTTGAAGCTGAACGTCGCACCGTTGACGATATTCTCGGTGTATTCTGTATAGACCTCGTCGAGATAGGTGTAGGCGGCCGTGAAACGCCAGCCGGGATGGAACTTCCAGTCGGCGGCCAGTTCTACGCCCCGATGTTCCGATTTCGGGGCGTTGAACGTGAAGCTTGCATTGGGCGCGCCGGCCTGGGTGGCTTGCGAAACCAACTCGTTTTTGAAGAATTCGTAGAAGCCGGTCGCGCTGAATTTGAGCGCGTTGTTCGGCGTCCAATCGAACCCGATGTCGTAACCGAGGTTCTGCTGCGTCTTTAGCTGTGTATTGTTGCCGTTCCGGCCGTCGGAGAGGACGAAGAGGTTGCCGACCTGCGGCGTGCCGTATCCGGTAGCCACGCGTGCCCTGAACAGCCACTCACTGTTCAGCTTGTACAGCAGCGCCAGTTCGGGCGCGGTGTTCTGAAACTGTCGGTCGGCGACGATCGGTACCCCCGGCGTCGCCGTCGGGACATTGGGCGTGTTGTAGGCGTAAGAGGTGTTGATCCCCTTCAGATGAGTCGCTTCCCATCCGATCCCGGCGACTGCGGTCAGGTTCGGCGCCAGCTTGAGCTCCTCGCGCGCGCGAACGCCATAGTTCGTGGTGGCGCTCCAGGTATTGCTCTGCAGAAGGCCGAGCCTCGCATTGCCTCCAGGCATGACGTGGCGTGAGTCGCTTGATGCCGTCAGCGTGTTGTAGAACGCGCCGAAATACGTCGTCGATTCCATGCCGAGGATTTCGCCGCGCTTGGTGACATCGCTCATGTAGTTGTACGACGGGAAATCGCCGATCGCGCTGGTCGCTCCCGTCGGCTGGCTGATATTGCGGTCGTCGAACACGAACTGGTTGCGCCAGGTCGTCGTATTGTCGAAGTCGTGCTCCCATCTGCCGCCGACGATGGTGCGGCGATCTTCGCGGCCGAGCCCGGCCTGGATGGCGGTGATCGGAGTCCTTCTGCCGTTGAAGCCGTTGTTGAGGAGGTTAACTGAGGCGCAGTCGGCGATGCCCGCCATCTCGCAGCCCTGCTGGAACGGGTTCTGATAATACTGGTTGAGTGACAGCCGGATCGGCAGCCTTGTATCGAGATTGTTGTTGATGAACTTGACCGTGAACCGATCGTCGGGCGTCGCCTGCAACGTGCCTAAGAAATTCACCGTCTGGGTGTTGAACCAGCTATTCTGGATAAAACCGTCGCCGCGCGCGTCGCTGGCGAACAACGAGTACTCGAAATTGCCGACCTTCTTGCCCGCAGCGAGATAGTTGTTGAGATAGCCGAAGCTGCCGCCATCGACGCCGTATTCGACCCCGTCAATGGTACGCCCCAGGCGGGTGCGGAAATTGAGCGCGCCGCCGGTCGCATAATTGCCAAAGAGCGCCGACGATGGCCCCCGGATGACATCGATCGCGCCATAGGCCTTGGGATCGATCAGGTCGCTGCGAGAAAGCCCGTCCGGCTGCGTGACCGGGAAGCCGTCGTCGAAAATCACGAGATTGCGGATGCCAAAACCGTTGCGGGCATTGGAGCCCCGGATCGAAATGCCGACATCGCGCGGCCCGTTGCCCTGCTTCACCGAGATGCCGGGGCTCTCGCGCAGCACGTCGGCAATGGAGAACGCCGGCCGGTTGTCGAACTGGCTGCGATCGATGGTCGTTTCGGTCTGGCCGTTCGGCGCCTGGTAAAGCAGCGCGCGCGCCACGCTCGGGGTAATGCCGGCGGTTAGCGAGGCGGCGGGCGCGGGATTGGCCGAAGGTGGCCTGGCCTGGGTCCGGGTAGACGCGCGAATGGCCGGCCTGCGAGCCGCAGGTCTGGCGGTCGCGGCGCGCGGCGCATCGACGGTCACCGCCGGCAGCGCCGTCTGGGCATTCGCGTTCGACGGCATGAGGGATAGCGCACTGCCAAGCACAAGCAGGCTCGCGCTTCCCACGGCACGATGGGGATACATAAGACATTCCTGACGCCAGCTCTTTGGCCGGCTTGCTTCAACTGAACGAACTGGCACGGCCGCAGGCCGCACCACTGACGAAGATCAAGTGAAGTCAGGAAATGGAGGGAGGCGCGCGCGCCTGCGCGTGGCTGCCGGCGCGAGCGTTTATCAGCCGGAAAGCAAAGTCGAACCAGGCCACCTGCTCGGCAACCCGATCGACGTCGATCGCCGCAGTCTGCGGCACGTCGACCGGCGCACCGGTCTGCAGCACGCTGCAAACCGAACAGCATCCGTCATGGGCGCGATGGTTGGTCTGGTCGTCGGCCTGCCCGGCATCGGCGGCGCTATTGCCATGGCAGATGATGGCGCCAGCGAGCGGATCGGAAGCCGCGATGCTCGCCGCCCAGCATGCGCCGATGGGTGCAAAAATCTGCACCACCAGGGCAATCAGGACAATTGGAAGAAAATTCTTCAGCCGGCGGCGCATCGCAATCCCATCCGCTTCAGACCTTAACCACCATGAGAGTCTGAAGTCGAGATCAGGTTCCCGGAATTATGTTGCAGCTTCAAGGAGAGATGCTGGCGAAAAGCGATGCGTTTTGCAGCATTTGGAAGGCGCCCTACCCCAATACCAAGCCTCGGGCGTATTGCAGCTAAATCCACAACCGTCAGTAGCAAATTCCCAATCATTTCGCAGAGTGCTGGAATTTTGAACAAACGTTGCCGAAAATGGTGACAAGACGAAGAAGATGGTCTACCAATTCAAGCTCAGGCTGGCCGAGAGGCTCAAGCTTGGTGGTCCAAGTCTCGGGAGGAGCCCTGACGCGCACAAGCAGCGTCGCCTCGACAATCAAGAGCAAATCTCACTTTTCGAGGAAATTAAGGGTCGACACAATTTTTGAGCAGGGCTTGGCGCCCTGCTCTTTTTTTTTGAGACGATTGCAAACAGCAATGACGGCATCGTCCAATCCGATCGAGCGAAGTTTTGAACTGGCCGCCGCGCGCTGCGAGGATCTGACGCCGCTGGTCTATCGCCGGCTGTTCGACGCGCATCCCGAAGCGCGGACGATGTTTCGGACCGAGGGCAGCGAACTCGTCAAGGGCTCGATGCTGGCGATGACAATCGAGGCCATCCTGGATTTTGCCGGCGAACGCAGCGGCCATTTCCGCCTGATCTCATCGGAAGTTTCCTCGCACGACGCTTACGGCACGCCGCGCGAATTGTTCGTCGCGTTCTTCGGCTTTATCGCGCAGACGCTGCGTGATGTCATCGGCGCGGACTGGTCGGATGACATCGACGCGGCGTGGCGGAAATTACTCGGCGACATCGAAGGTCTCGTTGCAGCGCAGTGCGAATGATCGACCCTGATCACCCTTGAAAGATTCCTTGGACGTCATTGTTGCAGCAAACGCGCCGAGTGTGAAAGACTGCCTCGATCCGCGGTGCGTGCAATCGACGCCGTCGGCGATAACAAATGAACAAGCGAGGGAGCAAACGATGTCCGGGACTGACAAATCCGTAACGACCAGGCGCGACCTTCTTCAGGCAGCAGGCGCGGCTGGTGCAGCAACCGCCCTGCTCGGGGGACTGGGCATCAATCCGGCGCTGGCGGCGGCCGCACGTTCGGAAAAACCGTTGAAGGCTGCATTCTCCAATGCGGGCCTGCAGGCTACCTGGTGCGCCCAGGGCAAGCAGGCGGCGGAATGGTGGGGCAAGCTGTTCAACGTCGAGGTGACCTGGTTCGACGGCCAGCTCGACGCAGTCAAACAGCGCGCCGCCATCGACAACATGGCCTCGCAGAAATGGGACTTCGTCGCCATCCAGGCGTTCGGCATCGGCACGCTGACCCAGCCCGTGCAGAAGATGATCGATGCCGGCATTCCCGTGATCGACATGGACACGCTGATCGCCCCGCTCGACCAGATCAAGGTTCATTCCTTCCTGGCACCCGACAATGAATTCATGGGCGCGTCCGTGACCCAGGCGCTCTGCAACGCGATGGGTGGCAAGGGCAAGATCATCATGACGCAGGGCGCACTCGGCCATACCGGCGCACAGGGCCGCGCCAAGGGCTTCAACACGGTGGTGAAGCAATTCCCCAACATCGAGGTGCTCGACACCCAGCCGGCGGATTGGGACGTCTCGAAGACGGCACGGTTATGGGAGACCTATTTGACGAAGCACCCGCAGATCGATGCGGCATTCTTCCACAATGACGACATGGCGCTGGCCGCCTACAACATCATGAAGGCACGCAACCGCACCAACATCCTGATCGGCGGCGTCGACGCCATGCCGCCGGCGATCCAGGCGGTGAGCGAAGGCCGCATGTTCGCGACCGTCCGCAATCCCTCCTGCCGCATCCATGGCGGCGCCATCATCGCCGGCGTCGCCGCGGTGACCGCGGGCGAGAAGAGCGGACAGGGTATCCCGAAGCACGTGATCACGGACGGCCCGGTGGTGACGAAAGCCAACGCGGCCGGCATGCAATGGATGGAGGACCACTTCCTGATCTGAATCAGCATGCAATCGGAACGTCAGCCCATTCTCGAACTGCACGAGATCACGAAGGCCTTCGGCGGTGTCGAAGCTCTTCGTGGGGTCGACTTCGCGCTCACCGCCGGCGAGATCCATGGTCTCGTCGGCGAGAACGGCGCGGGGAAAAGCACGCTGATGAAGATCATCGCCGGCGTGCATGCGGATTTTTCCGGCCGGTTCGTCCTGGACGGCCGGGAAACTCGTTTTCGATCGGTGCGCGACGCGCATGCAGCCGGCATCGCGATGGTTCATCAGGAACTCAGCGTGGCGCCGGACCTAACGGTGGCCGAGAACGTGTTTCTGGGCAGCCAGCCGACCAACCGCCTCGGCCTCGTGCAATGGCGCCGCATGGCGCGGGAGGCGGGCGAGCAGTTGAAGCGGTTCGGCATCGATGTCGACCCGATGTCGCGGCTCGGCGACCTGCCGATCGGCCTGCAGCAACTGATCGAGATCGCCCGCGTGCTGTTTTCGGGCGCGCGCATCATCATTCTCGACGAGCCGACCTCGGCGCTGTCGCCGCCCGAAGTGGAGCGCCTGTTCGCGACCTTGCGGCAGTTGCGGGGCGAAGGCACCAGCATCGTGTTCATCTCCCATTTCATCGAGGACATCCTGCGCGTTTCTGATGTCGTGACGGTGTTCCGCAACGGCAGGAAAGTCGCGGAGACCCCGGCGGTCGAGACCAGCAAGTCCACGTTGATCGAGGCGATGATCGGCAAGGGCCGCGAGGCACTGGAAGAAACCTACACCCACGACATCATGTTGCCGCCGCCGACCGATCAGCCGGTGGTGCTGAACGCAAACGGGCTGACGCTGGCGGGCCGCCTGCGCGAGGTTTCATTCGAGGCCCGCGCCGGCGAAGTGCTCGGCATCTACGGCTTCATGGGATGCGGACAGCTTGAGTTGGCGCGGATCCTGTTCGGCAAAATAAAGCCCGATCTCGGCACGCTCGCGGTCGCGGGCAATCAAAAGGCCTTCCGCAGTACGGCGGATGCCAGGCGTTCCGGAATCGCCTTCGTGCCCGAGAGCCGGCGCGATATGCTGTTCCACCAGGAGCCGGTCTACAAGAACATCTCGATCAGCATCCTCGATCGCATTTCATCCCTGCTGCTCAAGCCGTCGCGCGAACGCGCGATCGCCACGCGGCAGGTCGACCAGTTACGGATCCGCCCGGCGGCGGTTGAACTCGACCTCGGCATGCTGTCCGGCGGTAATCAGCAGAAGGTAGCGCTGGCGAAATGGCTGAGCTATCCGCCGCGCCTATTGGTGCTGTGCGAGCCGACCCGCGGTATGGACGTCGGCGCCAAGAACGACGTCATCCACATCATCAGAGATCTGCGCGCCAAGGGACTCGCCATCATCGTGCTCTCCACCGAGCCGGAGACGGTGCTGTCGCTCGCCGACCGTGTCATCGTGCTCAAGCGCGGCGCGGTGGTGCGGGAGTTTGCCAACGAACAAATCAGCAAGGACCGCCTCTTGGAAGCGGCATGAGGAGACCGACATGACTTCAGGTGAAAGCGTGACAGTCGCGGCTCCAGATCGCAAGCGCCCGCACCGGCTCGCCGCGATGCTGCGCTCTCAGATGCGCAATATCGCGCCGTTCCTGACGCTGATCTGCCTGTTCGGCTTCTTCGCGGCCGCCAGCCCCTCGTTTGCGACGCTGGACAATTTCGGCAACATCCTCACCCAGATTTCGGTCACCGGCATCATCGCCGTCGGCCTCACCTTCGTGATCCTCTGCGCTGAAATCGATCTTTCGATCGCCGCTATCGCCAACGTCACCGGCATTGCGGTCGCCTATTTCACGCTGCAGGAATCCTACGTCAACATCGCCAACGTCCCGATGCCCGGATGGGCAGCGATCCTGCTGGCTCTGGCGCTCTGCGCCCTGCTCGGCCTCGTCAACGCCTTCGGCCTGACGGTTATCGGGATCCCCTCCTTCATCATGACGCTGGCGATGATGCAGATCGCGGCCGGCATCTCCGCGCTGTTGGTGCGCGGGCAGATCGCCTACAAGGTGCCCCCGCTGGTCACGACCTTGGGATCGACCTCGATCGGCGGCATTCCCTGGATCGTGATCGTGGCCGCGCTGATGCTGCTCGGCGGCCATCTGGTGCTGACCTATACCCGCTTCGGCCGCTACGTTTACATGGTCGGCGGAAACCGCGAGGCGGCTGAATATTCCGGGCTGAATGTGAAGCTGATCCTCGGCAGCGTCATGGTCATCTCGGCCGTGTGCGCCGGCATCGGCGGCATGGTTGGGGTCGCGCATTTCGGCAGCGCCCAGCAGAACGAGTTCGACACTTATCTATTGGATTCGATCGCCGCGGTGGTAGTCGGCGGCACCAGCCTGTTCGGCGGCCGCGGCGGCATCGGCAATACCATTGTCGGCCTGTTCGTGCTCGGCGTCCTCAACAACGGGCTCGATCACGTCAACATCGACAGCTTTTTGAAGATCCTGATCCGCGGCCTGATCCTGCTGGCCGCGCTGGTGATCAACGTCTATGCGCAGCGCTTGCGGGAGCGGACGGCGGACTAACACACGCTCGCTAAATCGGTCCTTGGGACAGTCGCCCTGCAGCGACCGATGCGAAACGCGTTTGATGCAGCCAAGACCCGCACATTCCTGACGGCATACGGCGTTAACACCTCGGCCTCATGACGGCGGGCAATGCGCGCCAGTATCAGCCCAGGCCCGCAGCAAGGCGCCGAACGCGGCCTGCGTGCCTGGCGCTGGTTCGCGGCCCGGACCGGGCGACCAGCCCCAGCCCACGAGCGTGTCCTCCGCCATGTGGTGAAGGAGCGCGGCCATGTCCTTGCCGCCGTTGCGGTTCGGGTCCTTGATCTGCGCGCAGATCTCGCCAAGCGTACGCCCCTCCCAAGCCATCGACGCCGGGGCGAGGTGCCATTGCGGATGGCCGGGCACGCGGGCGGCATCGAAATTCGCGGCGTGGTGGCAGGTATTGCAGGTCATGCCGGGCACGCCGTGCCCGTCGGCCCCGCGCACCACGAGCGGCTGATGCGGCCGCATCGCGTCGCTCTGCAACGGCCGCTCGGTCGCCGGGTGGCAGTTTACGCAACGCGGGTGCTGCAGCACCTTGCCGGCCTCTTCGAACAGCGCGACCGAACGCGCCTGTTGATCGGCGATGTTCTGGAAGCTCGGGACGGGGCGCAAGTCCTTCGCAGTCGGCTGTCGGGTGGTCTGCGCTACCGCGGCCGCGACGAGAACCGTCACGGCGACCGCCCCCGCCACG
>NZ_LLXX01000038.1:68999-79933 GCF_001440405.1 Bradyrhizobium valentinum | reverse complement strand
GACAACGGCGCGGCCGGCGACAGCATCGCCAGCGCGGAGATCACCGCGAATGTCATCGCGCGAGAAAGAGACATGTTCTTCATACTTTGGCCCAGTAGCGGATCAGGTTATAGATACCGGTCAATTTGACCGTTTCAGGGTCACCTCGCCCAAGCCGCTCCATCGGGGCTTGGATCAAGGTATCGAAATCGAAGATCAGGCTGCGGGCGTATCCAACCCCTATCATGCTCTGCAGCCAGAAAAAAGACGCCACTCGCACACCTCGCGTAATCGGCGTGACCAGATGCAAGCGAGGTCCCGGCCGAGAGCTTGATTTCCTGGGAACCGTAGAGGTCCTGCACCACCAGCTCGCCGCCATCGTACTCGTCGGGTTCGGACAGAAACAGCGTCACCGGCAGGTCGGTCCGGATCCGCAAGCCAGTGAGACGATCTCCCCTCAACGCGTTGTCGGCATGGAGGCCGAAATGGTGCCCGCCAAAGGCCTCGTAGCGGTTAAATAGCGGCGGATCGCTTCCGAGCGTTCGGCCGCCCGAGTTGATCCTCGCTTCAAAGCGACGCGACCTCGGTGCCTTTGCAAAATTCATTGTGCCTCTGATCAATTTCAATCCACGCTAATCGACATGCGGCGAGTAGTCCCGCGGTAGGTACCGAGCGAGAAATTTTGGGTCAACGCGGTTGAAGCAGGACTCCGGTTAAATCCGCTCAGATCACAGCGATTCTAATCTGTAGTTTGAAATGATTCTAAGAACTCCGCCGCAACCAATCGTCCATTCAACCCTGCGCGAAATTCACGCCGGAGATCGCGAGAGATTTGGCGGCGCCGAACCATGCCCGTCGGAGCGTCAGACCTTTCCAATTGTTTAGGATTCTCAAGCCTTAGTGTTTGTACACCTCAAACGCGCGCGCTTTATATCTGGCCTGATGGGAACTCTTCCTGAACACCATTGGTCTTGTTCCTGAACCCGTGAGTCAGGCATGTCGAGTTCGCGCACCGTCCGTTGGGTCTTGTTGCTCGCAGCGATCGCCGCGCTGGGTTATTTGGGCTGGCAGCGATTCCACGGCGAGAACCACGCCGTACAGGCTAATGCCCAACCGCGCGCCCCGGCCCGCGTCGCCGTTCCCGTCAAGATCGCCCCGGTCGAAAAGGCCGATTTCCCGGTCTATCTGACCGGCCTCGGCACAGTTCAAGGCTTCAACACGGTGCTGGTCCGTAGCCGGGTCGACGGCCAGATTAACAGGATCGCATTCCAGGAAGGCCAGCTCGTCAAGGACGGCGACACGCTGGTCGAGATCGATCCGCGGCCGTTCCAGGCTGCGCTCGATCAGGCCAAGGCCAAGAAGGCGCAGGACCAAGCCAATCTCGCCAATGCCAACCTCGACCTGCAGCGCTCCACTCGGCTCGGTGAGTTCGCGACCCGCCAGCAAACGGATACCCAGCGTGCTTTGGTCGCGCAACTGACGGCGCAGGTGGCCGGCGACGATGCAGCAATCGCCAATGCGCAGACGCAGCTCGATTACGCTACCGTCAAGGCGCCGTTCTCGGGCATTGCCGGCATCCGCCAGGTCGATGTCGGCAACATCGTCAACGCCGCCACGCAGACCGGTATTGTGACCATCGCCCAGATCGAGCCGATTGCGGTGATCTTTACCGCGCCCGAAGACCAGTTGCCGGATATCAAGGCCGCGCTGGCCGCCGGTTCTCCCAAGACGATCGCGCTCTCCACCGACGGCAAGCGGGTGCTTTCCACCGGCACGCTTTCGCTGATCAACAACCAGGTCGACACATCGAGCGGCACCGTCAGGCTCAAGGCCGTGTTCGACAACAAGGACCACGCGCTGTGGCCTGGCCAGTCGGTTTCAACCCGGCTACTCGTTGCGACGCTGAAGGAGGCCACCGTTGTTCCCGATGACGCCATCCAGCATGGACCCGATGGTCTTTACGCCTACACGGTCAACAAGGAGAACAAGGCTGAACTCCGCAAAATCAAGGTGACGCGCTCGATCGACGGCCGCTCGGTCGTCGATGAAGGGCTTGCGCCCGGCGAGCAGGTGATCTCGGCGGGCCAGTTCAAGGTTCAGCCGGGCACCCTGGTGACGACGGCGGTCGCCAGCTCGGATCAGGCGCAGGCCAAGGTGACCGGCGAATGAGCGCGGGATTCTCCGCCCCCTTCATTCGCTACCCGATCGGCACCTCGCTGATGATGGCGGGGATCATGTTTGTAGGCCTCGTCGCCTATCCCTTGCTGCCGGTCGCGCCCCTGCCGCAAGTCGACTTTCCGACCATCCAGGTTTCGGCCTCCCTGCCCGGCGGCAGTCCGGAAACCATGGCCTCGTCAGTGGCGCAGCCGCTGGAACGTCAGTTCGCGCAGATTCCCGGCGTCGCGCAGATGACGTCGACCAGCTATCTCGGAACCGCGGCGATCAATATCCAATTCGATCTCAACCGCTCGATCGACGCCGCCGCCAACGACGTGCAGGCCGCGATCAATGCCGCCGGCGGCCAACTGCCGAAAAACCTTCCCTCGCCGCCGATCTATCGCAAGGTCAACCCGGCAGACTCCCCTATCCTGATCCTGTCGGCGACATCGGACACGCTGCCGCTGACATCGGTCAGCGACGCCGTCGATGCCCAGCTTGCCCAGCAGATCAGCCAGATCTCCGGCGTCGCCCAGGTGATCATAGGCGGGCAGCAGAAGCCGGCGATCCGCATTCAGATCGACCCGGCGAAGCTCGTCGCCAAGGGGCTGTCGCTGGAAGACGTTCGCAGCCAGATCGCGATCACGACCGTTGACAGCCCCAAGGGCAATATCGACGGCGAGCGCCGCGCCTACACCATCTATGCCAACGACCAGTTGCCGAACTCCAAGGACTGGAACAACGTCATCATCGCCTACCGCAACGGCGGCCCATTGCGAATCCGCGACATCGGCCAGGCCGTCACCGGCCCGGAAGACGCCAAGCAGGCGGCTTGGGCGAATGGCAAGCGCGGTGTGTTCCTGGTCGTATTCAAGCAGCCCGGCGCAAACGTCATCGAGACCGTGGATCGGATCAAGGCAACGATGCCGCGGCTGGCCGCCGCGATCCCGCCGGCAGTCAAGGTCGAGGTGATGAGCGATCGCACCACGACGATCCGCGCCGCTGTCGAAGACGTGCAGTTCACCATGCTGCTCACTATCGCGCTGGTCGTGATGGTCATCTTCACCTTCCTGCGCAGTTTCTGGGCAACGGTAATCCCGGCCGTGACAGTGCCGCTGGCGCTGCTCGGCGCCTGCTCGCTGATGTGGCTAGTCGGCTATACGCTCGACAATCTCTCGCTGATGGCGCTCACCATCGCGGTGGGCTTCGTAGTCGACGACGCCATCGTGATGCTGGAGAACATCACGCGCTATATCGAGCAAGGTGAAAAGCCGATGGCCGCCGCCTTCAGGGGCGCCCGCGAAATCGGCTTTACCATCCTGTCGATCAGCGTCTCGCTCATCGCGGTGCTCATTCCGCTACTGCTGATGGGCGGCATCATCGGGCGGCTGTTCCGCGAATTCGCCGTCGTGCTGGCGATGACCATCTTCGTATCGATGGTCGTGTCGCTGACGCTGACGCCGATGATGGCCTCGCGCTTCCTGCGCGCCCATGGCGAGGTCAGGCATGGCCGGTTCTACCAATGGAGCGAGCGCGGCTTCGACGCGATGCTACGCGCCTATGAACGTGTTCTCGACCTCGCGCTGCGCTGGAAGCTCACCACCCTGATGATCTTCTTCGCGACGCTGGGATTGTCGGTCTATCTGTTCGTCCTCATCCCGAAGGGGTTCTTTCCGCAGCAGGACAATGGCCTGATCACGGCCACCTCGGAGGCCGGTCAGGATATCTCCTTCGCCGAGATGAAGCGGCGTCAGGAAGAGCTCGGCAAGATCGTGCAGGCCGACCCCGACGTGGCAACGGTCGCGATGGTGATCGGCGGCAGCGGCCGCGCCGGCAACAACGGCAATCTCTACATCACGCTGAAACCGCGCGACGAGCGCAAGGCGACCGCGCAGCAGATCATCGCCCGCCTGCGGCCCCAGCTCGAGAAGGTCGAGGGCGCCCGCCTCTATATGCAGGCGGCGCAGGACGTCCGGCTCGGCGGCCGGCCGACGCGAACCCAGTTCGAGTTCACGCTGCAGGACGCCGATCTCGCCGAGCTGAACGAATGGGCGCCGAAGATTCTGGCGAAGATGCAGACGCTGCCCGAGCTGCGCGACGTCGCCACCGACCAGCAGACCAACGGCACCACGCTGGAGCTCAAGATCAACCGCGACACCGCCGCGCGCTATGGCATCCAGCCGCAACTGATCGACGACACGCTCTATGACGCGTTCGGCCAGCGCCAGGTGACGCAGTTCTTCACCCAACTCAATACCTACAAGGTGGTGCTCGAGGTGCTGCCGGAACTGCAGGGCAGCCTCGATACCCTGAATAAGATCTACGTGAAATCGCCCGCAACCGGCGAGCAGGTACCGCTGTCGACCTTTGCGACCTGGACCAGCGTGCCGGTGCGGCCGTTGTCGATCAGCCATCAGGGCCAGTTTCCGGCGACCACGATCAGCTTCAACCTCGCGCAGGGCGTGGCGTTGGGCCAGGCCACCGATGCGGTGCAGAAGGCGATGGTCGAACTCGGCGCGCCGGCGACGCTGAATTCGAGCTTCCAGGGCACCGCGCAGGCATTTCAGCAGTCGCTCGGCACCGTGCCGCTGTTGATACTCGCCGCCCTCGTCGTGGTGTATCTGATCCTCGGCATTCTCTACGAAAGCTACATCCACCCGATCACGATCCTGTCCACGCTGCCGTCCGCCGGCGTCGGCGCGCTCGCCATCCTGATGCTGTTCGGCTTTGACTTCAGCCTGATTGCGCTGATCGGCATTGTGCTTCTGATCGGCATCGTCAAGAAGAACGGCATCATGATGGTCGATTTCGCCATCGCCGCCGAGCGCGACGAGCAGCTCGAACCAGAAGCTGCGATACGCAAAGCGGCGCTGCTGCGCTTCCGCCCGATCATGATGACGACGATGGCGGCGCTGCTCGGCGGCGTGCCGCTGATGCTCGGTACCGGCACAGGATCGGAAATCCGCCAGCCGCTGGGCTATGCCATGGTCGGCGGCCTGCTCGTCAGCCAGGCGCTGACGCTGTTCACGACGCCGGTGGTCTATCTCTATCTCGACCGGCTTTCGAACGCGTTTGCACGATGGGGGCGTTCGTCCGAGCCCAACCATCATGAGCATCTGGACGCTCATGGCTCGGTCAAGCAAGCGGCCGAATGACTTGACTTTGCGCGGGAACCGACACATCCGAAGGTAGTGTTCTACTTCGGAGGCCGGCTCAGTGAAAATTTCAGTAAAATTTGTATTCGCTGTCGCGACGATATTCGGTCTGTGCGGCCATGGCTACGCCCAGGCGCCAAAGGCCAAAAATGCCCCATCCGCCGCGGCGCAGGCAACGCCGGCTCCTACCGCCGCTGCGGCCGAGGGCGCGAATTCGTCCGCCCCTCCCGGCTGGGTTGCACGGTGTAGCAGCGCAAGCCGCGGCGCACCGCTCGAATGCGCGATCGAACAGACCGCCATCCTGACCAAGACCGGCCAGTTGATCGTGCTCATCAATATCCGCGTATCAGCCGAAACCCGCGCGCCGGTCGCCCTCGTGCAGTTGCCGCTCGGGCTCAACCTGCCGGCCGGCGCCAAGCTTCAGGTCGACGACGGCAAGCTGTCCGACCTGCAGATCCAGACCTGCGAGGCGCGCGGCTGCTACGCCAACGTCCCGATTTCGCCTGACATGTTGACGGCGTTGAAATCCGGCAAACAGTTGAAGGTCTCATTCCAGAGTATGGCCAAAGAGACCATCACGATCCCGATGCCGCTGGCCGATTTCGCCGCGGCGTATGAGAAGATCAAGTAAGCGCCGGCCACAGGCATTAACCCCGTCATTGCGAGGAGCGTCAGCGACGAAGCAATCCATGCTGCCTCGACGGAAAGATGGATTGCTTCGCTTCGCTCGCAATGACGGGATGCGCTGGCGGAGCCCTATTGCCGCGCCATCTCGGCGGCACCCATCCCCTCGCCGTCCAGCTTCTGGTCGTCATGCAGCATATCGACCGTCACCCGCAGCAATTGCCCGGTGAATTCGAATGGCGCCTCGTAGTGCGAAACCGGGCTGGAGCGGTCGCGGAAGCACCGTCACAAATAGGCTTCCTCCGCCCAAAAAGCTGCCGCTTCCGCGCTTGCCAAGGCACGGACCGAGCGAGTAGAACGACCCCGCCAGCGAGAGCGGCGATTTGCCAATCCCGCTCCGGCCGATTGCTCGGACTTCTGTATAACCTATTGATGTCGCTGAGCAATTATTGGGGAATGGTGTAACGGTAGCACAACGGCTTTCGGGCTAAGCCGTTGAAATCTCTCACTTGGTTTTGCAAACCCCCTCCATTTTGATCCGGCTATATCCGGTCACTTCTGAGACGTTTGCAAAACTCTTCTCGTTGTCCTCGGTGTTGAGCAGATTAGTTGGTCGATGGCGAAGCTGTCATCATTGGGGTTGACGGTGTTCCCGATTTCGATGTCCTGCACTCGCGCAAGCACGATGACGAAGTCCAGCCGTATGCCTTCGACATCCTGACGCTCGAGGGCGAGGATTTGCGCCCCCTCCCCTTGAGCCTACGCAAGACCAATCTGGCGCGGTTACTCGCGCGACGGCCATTTTCGTGTTCGCCAGGCACTGTCGCCCTTCGGCGGGACCGTGCTCGCGAGCGTGGCGGGCGAGCAGCCGCGTGGTCCACATTCATGCGGATAACCCGACTCCTTCTTCCGGCACGACGGCGATGTCAAATAGGCTTTCGCTTCCAGCGTGATCGTCGGCTCGCCGAACGGCCGCTTTGCGCCGCCATAACCGGCCATTCGCTCCGAGCCCGCGTACCTGCTTGCCATCGCCCGTCAGGATCCGCCACCCGGCGTCTCTCCGGATCAAGCGGTCGCCTTGGTTCGGGACCCGCTCGTCTCGATCGGGGACACCTGGATGGACCAATCGACACCACGCCGCATCCGATGCTCAAGATTGCTGAGGCGCCTCGTGGCGCACAGCAGTCGAACCATCTCGTTTTCAAGGGCTAATACCGGTAATCGCGTCCTAGTTGTTTCGTTGCGCGGTCCAATATCCCGAGCAGCGCCCGCCTCCTGCGCGGCCGCTCCAGGTCCCGCGACCGCCGTCTCGCGTTAGCTTCCCCGACCCTGATGCGTATTTGTCGTGGACCGTCACCGACGCGCGAACCGCGCCCGATCTGCCGACATACCCACTAAACTTTACCAGATTGGGATGCGTCACAATGCCGTCGTTAACGTTCACTGAGAAATTGTAGGTCGGATCGCAGGATCCGCGCTGTGTGACGAAGGTAAGATTCCAGGGACCGTCGTAAGAGGTTCGGGCTTCGGCAGCCGTCGCCAAGGTAAGGCAGGCACAGCCAATGACAGTCGCGATCAGTAGCTTGTTCATGATCTTCTCTCCAGAGGAATTGGTTGATGTTCAGTAGGTTGGGTACTGTTGTCTTCTTGGTCTATCGCTGCGTTTCAAGAGCCGGTGTGCATTTCGGCGGGCCCTACGCGGCCGTCCAGCCGCCGTCGATAGAGAGATTGGCGCCGGTGATTTGAGCGGCGTCTTGGCTGCAAAGGAACAGCGCCAGCGAAGCCACCTGCTCGACCGTGACGAATTCCTTCGTCGGTTGGGCCGCGAGCAGGACGTCGTTGATCACCTGATCCCTGCTCATGTTGCGCGCCTTCATCGTATTCGGGATCTGCTTCTCCACCAGCGGCGTCCAGACGTAGCCGGGGCTGATGCAGTTGCAGGTGATCTTCGACCGGGCGAGCTCCAGCGCCACCGTCTTGGTGAGCCCCACGATGCCGTGCTTGGCCGCGACGTAGGCCGACTTGAAGGGGGACGCGACCATCGAATGCGCCGAAGCCGTGGTGATGATACGGCCCCAGCCTCGTTGCTTCATGCCGGGAGTAACGGCACGGATCGCATGGAATGCGGAGGAGAGGTTGATTGCGATGACCGCGTCCCACTTTTCGACCGGAAAATCCTCGATCGGCGAGACATGCTGGATGCCGGCATTGTTGACGAGCACGTCCACGCTGCCAAACGTCCTCTCGGCAAACGAGATCATGTTGGCGATTTCCATCGGCTCGGCCATATTCGCAGGCGAATAGATAGCCCTCACCCCGAAATCGTCCTCGATTGCAGTCCGCGTTTTTTCGACATCGGCCGGTGCCCCAATCCCGTTGAGCACGATATTGGCGCCGGCACCCGCGAATGCCCGCGCATACGCAAGACCGATGCCGCTGGTCGAGCCGGTCACAACTGCGACCTTACCTTTCAGAATATTCATTTCGCCTTTCCTTGTTGATCTGTGACGGTCTTGCGGCTGGACGCCGAGGTACTTCCGGGCTCGCGCAGCCGATCGTGGTCGTCCATCATGTGACCAGACTTCTCTCGTAGCTCCGGAGCGGGCGCCGAACCGGCTGTTCCAAATAGTCGTGAACGACCTTGCCCAGCCCCAGGGTAAGGTCTGCGCGGATGTGGATCGCGGACACAATCTCGAGAACCGGCAAATCGGCCACTGGAGCCAAGGCGTGAGGCGTCAAGGAAAGAGCCGCGGGTCCGGTCCACGCCCCTTTCAAGACAAGTTGCTCAAGGCGATATTCGACGAGCTCACAGATACGTGGCGTACCGTCGACGTGCGGAATAATCTTGAGAAGGAAGTTCGGCTCTTCGAGAGCGGCCTTGACTTGCGCCAGGTCGGCTTCGCGATGCTTGTATCCCATCGTGCCGGTTGCTACCCGCAACGGACCGTAATCGAGAGTCCCGATGAGCGTATCGATCTCGGTCCGCAGCGTCGGCTGACCGAGCTTTTTCGGAAAGCCCCAGAGCTCCCGGCCGCCGGCGATGGGCCCCTCATCGTTCAGGAACATGCAGTGGGTGTAGCCGCCCCTGCGACCGCGGAACGACACCGGGATGACCTGGCCACTCTCGGTGTAGTCGCCAAAACCGCTGGAATCCGGCATGCGGATAAATTCGTACTTGACCAGCGCCTCGCGTTCGTCAAATTCAAGCGGAGGCGGAACGACCGACCGCAGCTTCGCCGGATCGGTGCGATAGGTGATGATCAGGTATTCGCGGTTGACGAACCGATACGGCCCCGGCGGATAGGCCGGATTGGTCAGCGGCATCGCGAACGCCCGCCTCACGACCTCATTCTCGCGCATTTGAATTCTCCTGTGAGTGGGAATGACCGGCTGGCCTACTCGCGACCATCCTGCTCAAGATCGAAGGTGGAGACGCCGTCCGCACTGGTCGGGCGCGCCAGCACCTCGGGATGACGAAGGGTGCGCAACGCATCGTGATAACCGGCGCGCCAATGATCCTGCATCGAGAGGCGGGAAAACTCGTAGTCCTTGGAGTGGCCTTCGTAGTCTCGCGCGCGATAGATCAGGTGGACGAGGCTGTGCACGTTGTGAGAGGCAGCCGTCCTGAGCAGCCTGACATCCTCCTGCTCGCGCAGATCTTCAGGCAGCCTGCTCAAGAGAGCTGCCAGCTCTCGCTGCAACCGGTGCAGGCTCTTGAACTGATCCGTGCTCGCTCGGGTGCGACTCGAATATTGAATTTCCTTTTGACGCGTAACGACGTCGGCCATATTGCGCGGAATTTGGCCGCGTGCGCTCCAGAGATCGACCTGAAACACAAGCGTGTCCTGACGGGCGCCACACTCGATCACATATTGCAACGGTGTGTTGGATACGAGTCCGCCGTCCCAATAATGTTCGCCATCGATCTCGACCGCAGGAAAGCCCGGCGGCAGCGCCCCACTCGCCAGGATATGCTCGGGGCGAATCGTATGGGTGGCAGTGTCGAAATAGACCAGATTGCCGGTCCTCACATTGACGGCACCTGCGCTGAACCTCGTCATACCGGCGTTGATACGATCGAAATCGACGAGCCGCTCCAGTGTCGTCTTTAATGCGCTCGTGTCGTAGATGCTCGTGGCGGCAAGCGTTCCACCCGCTTGTAGCCATGGCGTCAGTGGCCGCGCGGAAAAAAATCCATTTGCGCCAAACACCGCCGCAAAGCTCGCATTCACCTGATTGAGAAAATTGCGGGTGTGATCGCTATTCATCAAATCGGTGAACGGCGCGTCCAACGTCACCTGCGTCCAAAACTCGCGAAGCCGGTCAACGCGGGAATTGGGAGGATTGCCCGCGATAATTGCAGCGTTGATCGCCCCAATCGAAATGCCGGCAATCCAATCCGGATGGATGCTGGCTTCGGCCAGGGCCTCGTAGACGCCCCCCTGGTAAGCCCCTAGAGCGCCGCCGCCCTGTAAGAGCAACGCTATGCAATCGAACGGCGGAGGCCGGTCGATGGTCGTGAGGTGTGGTCGAGGCTGAAAGTTCATGGGTGTCGTGCTCTTTTGCGATTGCCCAAGCGCGGTTTTGTCTGGAACGGGTCCGTGTTGGGCTTCATGATCCGATTTAATAAACTATACCGTATAGTTTTATAATTGACCTGGCAAGCGTGCACGTTCACAAGCTCGTGCTGAAGCTGAATGACCGCCCACTCTCGGTGTTGGATGTTGGTCTTCCTCCCACTCGGAATTGAATGCGGAGGCTCAAAGCTGTTGCGTGCTGTTCTCGACCAGCTCGACACGCTGACGCAGCGCGAAATCCGCTTCAACGTCACGCAACTGCGGTGAACGAACCGGTCTCCATCACCAGCACCAGCGAAGCCAAGGCGCTTACGATATCCACCGCAGTGTTCGCAGGGTGAGATCCGTCCGCTAGTTGCAAACCAGAATGCGTCGGTGGCGCTTGTAGACGTAGTAGCAGTCGCTATCGGAATAAGCGCCATCGTTCGAACTGCCATAGGCA
>NZ_LLXX01000038.1:0-68902 GCF_001440405.1 Bradyrhizobium valentinum | reverse complement strand
CCGCCCCCCCCCCCGCCATAACCATGGCTGAAGCGTCCTGAACGGCCGTCGCTGACCGGTGCAGAACGAGCCTCGATCGAGCGTGCAACCGCGGGTCCGTCACGACCGCCAGCGCGGACGCCGCCAAGTGCCCTCAGATCGCCGCGCGGACCAGCACCGGCGCCCAGCCGAGGAGCCGGACCGCCGAAGCCGGCATGCGCCGCACCGCCAGGCCCCATGGGAGGAGGACCAGCGAATGCGGGAGGACCGCCGGCCGCGATCGGCGGAGGACCGCCCGGCCCCAATGGAGGCGGACCGGGGAATTGCGCAAACACCGCAGTCGGCGCCAAGGAAATCGCTGCGAGCGTCACGCTGACAGACAGCGTCAAGTGTATCTTCCAGGACATTATGGTCTCCGTTTTAGATTTGGGTCTCGAGGACCGGCACCGGCGCGGCCGGCGCGAGAGTCGGATTCGACGAATGGCTGTCGTGCGCCGGGTCAACGGCCTCTTGGGTTGGCCGGCCATCGTCTTGAACAGGGTGGATCCGGAACCACGCCACATAGAGCGCCGGCAGGAACAAGAGCGTCAGCAGCGTGCCGACGATGATGCCGCCCATCATCGCGTAGGCCATCGGGCCCCAGAAAATCTCGCGCGCGATCGGAATCAGCGCGAGACTGGCGGCGGCCGCGGTTAGGATAATCGGCCGCATGCGATTCTCGGTCGCTTCCACCACGGCGTCCCAGGCTCGGCGTCCCTCCTTCCTCAGATCCTCGATCTGCACAATCAGGATCACGGAGTTTCGGACCAGAATGCCGATGAGTGCCAACACGCCGAGGATGGCAACGAATCCGAGGGGCGAGCCGCTCGGCAGCATGGCCATGACGACACCGATCACGGCAAGCGGCGCGACCGCAAACACCAGGAACAGGCGATGGAAGCTTTGCAGCTGGATCATCAGGATTGTGGCCATGACGAAAAGCATCAGCGGAACGATGGCCACGATCGGCGCCTGACTCTTGGCGCTCTCCTCGACGGAGCCGCCGATCGCCACCGAATAATCCGCCGGCAGTTGTTTGGCGAACTCCGCCACCCTCGGCGCCAACTGATCCATGATCGTCTTCGGCTGAACGTTGGTGACGATGCCAGCCTTCAGCGTGATCGTGGGAATCCGCGCGCGGCGCCAGATCGTCGGCTGCTCGATCTCGTAGCGCAGATTGGCCACGGCCCCGAGCGGCACCGCCTGCCCGCCGAGCCCGCTTAACTGCAGATCTCGGAGCGTATCGATCGAGGCGCGCTCGACCGCGGTGGCGCGTCCAGTGACATTGACGAGATAGATGCTGTCGCGAACCTGTGTGATCGGCGTGCCCTCGAGCACCGAGTTCAAGGTCGTGGCGATGTCTTCCGAGGTAATGCCGAGCTGACGTGCCTTGTCCTGGAGAACGTCGACCTTGACGACGCGCGCAGGCTCCATCCAGTCGAACACGACGTTGCCGAGATCGGGGTTGCTCCGGACGATGCCGGCGAGTTCCTGCGAGATATCCCTGACCTTCGCGACGTCTGGCCCGCTTACGCGGTATTGCACAGGACGCCCCACCGGCGGACCGACCTCGAGCAACTTGACGTAGGTGTCGGTACCGGGAAACGTCTTCCTCAGATATTCCTCAAATTGCGCCTTGACGAGGTCGCGCGCCTTTATGCCGCCCTTGGTCACAACTACTTGCTGGCCAAACCATGAATTGGCCGTCTGCACGTCGAACGACAGCACGAACCGCGGCGCGCCCGTGCCGACATAAGTCGACCAATGCTCCACGGAGCCATTGCCCTGCAGCTGTTCACGCTCGAAGCGCGCCATTTGCGCATTGGTGTCTGCAATCGAAGCATTTTGCGGCAAGTTCCAGTCGATCACCAGTTCGTCACGGTCCGACGAGGGAAAGAACTGCTGCTGCACGAACGTCATGCCGAACAACGCGACGAAGAAGGCGGCAACCGTCACGCCGACGGTGATCCAACGGTGATGCATGCAGACGAGCAGCAGGCGGGCGAACATCTGCGCCAGCCGGCCCTTCTCCCCATGGTGCCCCTTCATCTTTGCGGGCAGGATGGTGACGCCGAGCAGCGGGGTGAACAGCACCGCGACGATCCACGACACGATCAGGGAGACCGCAATCACCACGAACAGGGTGAAGGTAAATTCACCGGCATTGCTGCTGTTCAGCCCAATCGGGATGAAGCCCGCGACGGTGACCAGCGTGCCCGTCAGCATGGGAAAGGCGGTCGACGTATAGACGTGGGTCGCGGCCTTTTCCAGAGGGTCGCCGAGCTCCAGTCGGGCCACCATCATTTCGACGGCAATCATCGCGTCATCGACCAGAAGGCCCAGCGCGATGATCAATGCACCCAGTGAAATTCTCTGCAATGAAATGTCGGCATAGGCCATCACCACGAAGGTAATGGCGAGAACCAGCGGGATCGCAATTGCGACGACAAGACCGGCGCGCATGCCTAAGCTGAGAAAGCTGATGGCGAGAACGATGACCACGGCCTCAAACAGCGCATGGGTGAAGCCCGACACGGCATGCTCGACGACGACGGGCTGATTGGCGACCAGATGAACGCCGACGCCGATCGGCAGGTCGGCAATGACCTTTGACATTTCCTCCTTCAGCACTTCGCCGAAGTGAAGCAGGTTTGCGCCGGACTTCATGCCGATAGCAAGCCCGATTGCAGGCTGGCCGTTGTACCTGAACAAGGTCTTGGCGGGATCAGCATAACCGCGCGTGACGGTCGCGACGTCGGTCAGCGGAAAGAAGCGGTCGTTGATACGGAGATTGACCGCGTTCAGGCTTGCTTCCGACGTGAACCGGCCGTTCACCCGCACGCTGAGCCGCTCGGGCCCCTCCTGGAACACCCCGGACGGCGCGACCGCGTTTTGTCCCCGCAGGGAGGCCATGATCGAGTGGACGTCAAGGCCAAGGGCCGCGATCTTCCGCGTGGAGAATTCGAGGTAAATCACCTCGTCCTGCGTTCCCAGAATGTCGACCTTACCCACATCCGGCACGGTCAAGACCTTGGCGCGGATACCCTCGACCTCGTCGCGCAGCTGACGCTGGGTCAAGCCGTCGCTGGTGAAGGCATAGATATTACCGAACACGTCGCCGAAGCGATCGTTGAAGCCCGGTCCGACCACTCCTTGCGGAAAGTCACCCTTGGTATCCGCGATCATGTTGCGGACGCGGACCCAGGTCGGCTTGACGTCAGCCGCCTTTGTCGTATCTCGCAGATAGACGAATACGGTGGTCTGGCCCGCGACCGTCACGCTCTTGGTGTAGTCGAGCGATTCCAGCTCCTCGAGCTTCTTTTCGATCCTGTCAGTGACCTGACGCGTCACATCTTCGGGCGATGCACCCGGCCACTGCGCCTGGATCACCATGGTTTTGATGGTGAAGTCGGGATCCTCCTGACGACCAAGCTGAAGGTACGCAAAGAAGCCTGCCGCCATGAAGGCGATCATGAAATACCAGACGAGCGAACGATGTTCGAGCGCCCAGTCGGAAAGGTTGAACGACTTCATGGCTTCTGATCCTTTTTGATACGAACGTGTTGCCCCGGCGTGAGGCTGTGGATTCCGGCGGTCACGATGCGCGCACCGGGGGCAAGCCCGCCGGCGACGCGGGCATCTGCGGGGTCCCCGGCGAGATCGACCTTGTGCAGCGACACGGTGCTCTCACGCTGATCGACGACCCAGACGAAATTCGCGCCATCCTTGGCGAGTACCGCTGAGGCGGGGACGCGCAATGTCGGACTTTGCTCTTTGCCGAGCTGCGCCGTAACGGTCGTGCCTAAGCGGAAGCTTTCAGGGGGATTGTTCAGGGTGATGCGGACTCGCCGTAGGCGTGTCGCGGGGTCTGCCTGCGGGGCGATCTCGCGAACCTTGCCTTCGACCTGAACGGCGGGGAGCAGCTGTAAGCCGACGGTGAATGGCAAGTTGATTTCAAGCGGCACCGGGAAATCCTCCCCGATATCGACCACCGCTTCCCTGATGTCGGGATTCGCAACTGTCACGACATTCTGGCCAGGAGAGACCACCTGCCCGACTTCTGCGCCCACCGCAGTGACGACGCCGGCGAAATCGACCTTGAGCTGTGCATAGCCCCGTTGCTCGATGGCCTTGAACAGGTTCGCCTGTGCGTGCGCCACCGAGGCGGCGGCACCGGCCCGCGCCTGCTCGGCATTGTCCAGTGTCTGCTTTGTGGTGGCGTCGGTTGTGATGAGGGTTCGCTGCCGCTGCTCTGTCGCCGTTGCAGTCGCCAGCAGCGCCTCGGCCTTCGTAAGCTCAGCCTTGGCCGAGCGTACCCCAAGCTCCAGAGCCGTGGAATCGATCACACCGACAGTTTGCCCTTCGCTGACTAGGTCGCCAACGGAGACGGGACGCCCTGTCAGACGCCCCAAGACGCGGAACGCGAGGTTAGTCTTGTACCGCGGCTCAACAACGCCCACGGCAACGATGCCGTCCGTGCGGCTCTGCTCAACGACCATCGACAGCACTGGTCGCACTGGCTCGGGCGCTTTCGCGTCCTGCTGACATCCAGCCAGCACCAGCGCGGATATAAACGTGCCGGCTGCAATCATGGCGCGCCTCTTCATGACCGGTCTCCCTCATATGTCACGGCCTGGCCAACGCTCAGCAGCTTGCCGCCATCGATCACGACGCGCTCGCCCGGCTTGAGGCCCGCCTCGATCAACACTTCACGGGCTTCATAACCGCCGATCGTCACCGGCCTGAGCGCAGCCGTTTTGGTCACCGGATCGACGGTCCAAACCGCAGGCTTCGATCCCGCCGCCGCCAATGCGCTCCAGGGCAATGCGATCTGCTGTTCGGCTTTCGCTTTGACGGTTCCTGCAACGGCGCTTCCAAGAGTCATCGCTGCCGGCGGATCCTGGATGGCAATCTTGACGCGGATGGTCGCGCTCTTCGCATCAATCGCGGGCGAGACTTCCCTGACATGCCCGTTCGCCGTCACGCCTGCGTCGGAAACAAGCGCCAGCGATACGCGGCTGTCGTCGAGATCGCCAAAGAAGAGGGATTCGTAGATGTCGAATACGGCATCCCGTTCACCGTCCTGCGCCAGCGAGAAAACGGGTTGCGCGGCCTGTACGACCTGGCCGACTTCCAAATTGCGCGCGGTGACCACGCCTGCCGCTTCGGCGCGCAGCGCGGTATAGCCAAGGGCGTCTTTCGACGTCCCGAGCTCCGCTTTTGCTGCTTCAAGCGCACCTTCTGCGGTTCGCAATCCTTCCTGCGCCTGATCGTGGACCGTCCGCGTGGTGAAACCTTTTGCGATCAGCGCCTTTTGCCGTTCGAAGGTCGCCCTGGCCACGCGCAACTGGGATTCTGCGGCTATGACCGCTGTGGTCGCGGCATCGACATCGGCCCGCTGCTCGACCGGATCGAGCAGAGCCAGGACCTCGCCAGCCTCGACGTGAGCGCCGACATCGACATAGCGCGCGAGCACACGTCCGCTGACTCGGAACGAGAGATCTGTGCGAAACCGGGCCTGGATTTCGCCAGTCAGGGTGACGGAGGCTTGTCGGTCGCGCGGCTGCACGATCTCTGTGCGCACGATCGCGGCACGCGTGACGGGAGCAGCGGCATGATCGTTGCAGCCACTCAGCGCGATTGCGACAAGCGCGGCCGCTAGGACGCCGGACCCTGTCAGCCTGCCTTTGCGGGCAGTTCCAACGATTTCAGTTTGGATCTCAGAGTGATGTTTCATGACACGTGACCAGGTGACAACAACTCCCGCAGCGCATCCGGCGCTGGACGGGCAGAGATCGGTTGGGCTCCGCGAGCGGGATTCGGATCCGGTCGAGTTGCAACGGGGCGGCTGCCCCGATCCGGGCACTTCGCGCCTGGGTAAAGCGCCGAGGCATCGGATGGGGTGACTTTTGACCGGCTAGGCGACCGGATGATGCGACGCTTCGCCATCGCGCAGTTCGCCTGCCGCTCACGCTCTGTCAGCGGAAACGATAGGACGACGGATGTGAAATCCGTGCCGAAGCCGTGCTCGAGCCGGCCACCGAGGCCCTTGGCAAGATCATTGCTGATCCGGACCCCGCGTCCCGCGGCGCCCCGTACCGACCGCGACCCATTGTCCAGGACGACGCAATTCACCACCGCGCCGATTCGTGTCAGCTTGACCTTGATTTCTCCGGTCCGCGCCTCGAAGCACGCATGCTTCGCGGCCTCGGTTACGAGCCCGTGGACGATCAATCCCAGCCGCCGGCATCGCTCTGGTTGGAGCGGAAGAGATTCGGTGGCGAGTGCCAGTCGGATATTCATTCGATCCAGCAACGAACGGCGCATGGCGCAGCCCATCATGCGGATGTATGTCGCAGCGTCGATCAGCGCCTTGCCCCTGGGCATTTCGAGCGCCTGCTGCACATCGGCATAACCATGCAACAGTTCGACCATGTCGCTTAAGGCGCGCTTGGCCTCACGCCCCTCAGCTCGGACAGCCGCGGCCGAGACCAGGTTGATTGCCGAGGCGAGCCCATTATTGATCCGGTGATTCAGTTCGCGCAGCAGAATGCCCTGCTCCACTTTTGGCGAGTCCGGCCTGCACACAGTCACGACGATCTCCTCAGGTTGCACCGGATGAGGGGGGCCGAACGCGCATGTGGCGGCCAGCCGGTCATCCGGATGAGCTGTCGCAGGCGTGGCAATCAAAGCCGGCCCTCGACGGGTTAAAGTAAACTATACCGTATATTTTCTTTTCATTGCATTTCCTTCCCGGGCATGTCAAGTGGGATTTAGGCGGGCACAAGCTCGTGATTAGGAGACGGTGATGGCGAAGAACAAAAGCCCGAAACGCGGCAGACCGCCCAAGGACCTTGCCGGCGACGTCCAGGCGCGGATTCTCGATGCAGCCCAGCAGCTCTTTCTCGAGAAAGGCTTTCGGAGTGCCAGCATCGACGATATCTCCGAGTTGGCCCCTGCAAGCAAACCGACCATCTATGCCCACTTCCCCGGCAAGGAGGCGTTGTTCGTGGCTGTGGTGGCCCGGACCATCAACGGATTGACTGATTTCGACGGGTTCACGCCGACAGGCCGCACCATCCAGGAAAAGCTCACCAATCTCGGCATCGAGATCGTGGAGAGATTCGTCGAGGACACGTTGGACCTCACGCGCGCGACGATCGCCGAGGCGCGGCGATTTCCCGAGTTGAGCCGAAATGTTCACGACGCGGCGCGCGACCGCGCGGCTGGGGCAGTTTCGCAGCTCTTGAACGAGGCAACGCAAAAGATCGTGCGCTCATCAAAAGGACCTTTCAGCGCAAAGCGGAGCGTTGCGACCGCGCAGATGTTCATGGACCTCATTCTGCTTCCGATGCTTATGAGATCGCTGATGGGTGAGGAACTGAAGGATCTCAGAAAAGAGCTGCCGACGTTCCTGCACGAACGGGTCAATTTCTTTCTTGCGGCTTGCGAGGCAGACTGGAGGCCGTGAATCAGCCACAGACCCCGCTCGCTATCCTAGCGCCACGGCTTTGGGACGTAAGTCGGCCGCCAGGTCGATCGACTGCCCCCACGGCGCATGACGCAGGGCGCCTGCGCAGAAATCCATCATCTCGTCAAACGCCGGCCGAACGGTAGCCGCGTTGATCCGCGACGGATTGAGATACCCGTCCATTGCTTCAAGCAGGCAACAGGTCATCGCCATCGGACTTCCCGGTCGCAGTTCGCCGCTCGCCTGTCCGTCAGCGATGATCGCGCGCACAAGCCCCCGAATCCGGTCTGCGTAAGACAGGGCAACAGCCCAGTTCTCTCGTACTGCCGCAGCGATCAATTCGTGTTGTTTGCTGTCGTTCTCCAGAAGATGTTCGTGCAGCTGCGAGATTGCCCTCAAAGCAGCCGTTAGCCGCTCCAGAGCGGAGCCGTCGCGAGCCACGAGCGTTGCAGCCGCGGAGACGTCTTCAAACAACTCCGCCACGACCGCCTCTTCGATCGCCTGCTTTGAAGCGAAGAAGCGGTAAACGTTAGCGGGCGACATCGACGCTCCGCGAGCGATATCGGCGACGGTGGTCTTTTTGAAACCGATGTCGCGGTGCAATCGGATCGCTGCTTGTACGATCCGCCGACTAATGCACGACGATCCGGCTTGGCCTATCCGCTGCTGCATCGCTTGGGACCTCAGCGAGATGGGATCGAATGCAATTCACGTCGGCAGGCTTCCCCGAAGCCACGCAAGGGATCCATTTCCTCCATGAACTCAGGCAGATCGACAAATTCGCGGTTTGGTGACAGGTAGGTTTCGATGATCACGCGACCTGCCCGCTCCGCGGCTTGAACCACTTGATCGCTGGACAGAATCCTCATCCGCCCTATGAGGGCATACAGATTGACCAGTTGCGGAATCTCGGATTTGTCGCTGACGAGCGCGTCGGCGTAGAGTCGGGAGGCTTCCTCGATGAAACTTCGATAGATCCGCTCGCGCTTGGAAATCGAGCGGGCGTAGTGGCGCTCGCCAAGCCTGCGCCGCCGAGTCACCCATCCAGTCACGATCGTAGAGATCGCTCCGAAGGCCGAGCCGCCGAACGCGGCGACAGCAGGAATATAAATCGAGTTCATGCGATCATTCCTCGTCCCTTGCGCCGCGGTACCGGCGCGACCCTATGGTCCTGACCGAAGCAGCTTCCGCAGCGTGATCGAAGACGGCTCTGCAAGCTTCGCTGAGGTCTGATTTTCTTTGCCTGAGACAGGCCTCCACATGCGTGGCGTCAGGGATGTAGCTAAGGCACAGCCGGAAGGCGTCAGGCGCGCATGCGGCCCTCTGTTCGGGAGTGCCGCGGTTCTCCTGCGCAAAGGCAGTCCCATTACCGAACAACGCCGCCAGCATGACGACCAATGTGTACTTGAACATACAGAATCCCTTCTTCTGCTGAGGCATCGTTCTTTCGAACGGGAAACGCAGCGTCACGCTTCGATTCCCCGCCCTTCAACCGTCTGAACACGCGCTTGTGAGTCTTCGCTCTTGACACATCCCGCGGTTAGACATGTATATGAACTATACGGTTTAGTGTATTTCGGAGGCCGAGAATGTCAACACTTTTGTGGTCGCTCGCAAAGGAAAATCCGTGGCCGGGGCTTGCGCTCGCATCCCTGAACCTGGTCGTGGCTCTGACTCTCGTAGGCCTGAGCTTGCTGCTGGGCGTTACGATATCCTTGCTTGCCGGGCTGTGCGCGTTCGTCGATCGAGAGACGGTGCCGATCAAGCGACAAGCACAGCGGCGTAAGGCCACTTAATGACGTCAGCCCTCCTCGCTCGCGATTGCATCATCTATTCGGTCAACGTCTGGCTCGTACCCGTTGAATGCGCATTCAATATAATAGAGGCGGAGCTCGTGCGCAGAGGCGCCCAGCTTTACCCCGACGCGAACAGCCCACGGTGCGCGCCACTTGATGATTGACCCGGGATCCAGGAACGTTTGTCAGGACCCGCGCGGCCATTTCGACGCCAAACTCACGCACTTGCAACCGCGGCCATGGGCCATCTGAAATCGAGACGGAAGCAACACATGCCATCCACATCAGGCCGAACAGCCGACGAGCTGTCCTGGATCGCGCCGACGGGACTTCAGCGCAGGAGCCGGGCACTGTGAGCAGGAGATCCGTTTTGTCTACGCGTGCGCGCGGCTCAGTCGATACTCAAATTCCGCTGCGGGAATATTTTCTGTGGGTCGGCGGAGCGTTGCTCGTGCTGCTGTTTGCAGCCGATTCACTGCTGCCCGCGCCCTCCGATCTGAAGGGACCGGAAGCAGTTGTCATCGATACCAGCCAGTCTGACTTCCTGCCTGTGCGCCCGGGCAAGGAGTTTGCCGTGGCCCCCTCGCCGATCGGAGTTTCGATACACACCAATAAGGCCACCGGTCTTTCTTGACCAGCGTTACAGGATCCACCTCATGCATAAGAAGCGATTGTTAGCGTTTATGGTTTGGTTTGCCACGCTTGTTGCTACGGGCGCGATAGCCGATGTCACCCACACACCTTTGGACGCCGCAAATAGCGGCGTAGCCGCGCAAGGCGATGCCGAGGAGGCGGTGATTCGTCGCTTGCTCGAGCAATTTCGCACCATAAAAATACCACTCAGTCAGGCGGTAGCGATCGCCGAGCATTTGCACAACGGTTCAAGGACCGCGGACGTTAGCTTTGAAATGTCCGGACCGCTCGCTTATCGAGTGCGGACGGTAGGACACGAGCGAATTTGGGAAAATGTCATAGATGCGAACACCGGGAGCGTTACAGAAACGGAAATTTCGTCATCGCTGAGGGAACTCGATCGAGAGGATTTAGGCAACATCATTGCCCTGAAGTCAGTTGAGCAAGAGCTGTCAGACGCCGTGCGCATCGCTGAGAGAGCTGCAGCGGGAAGCGCTCTTGCCGGAGGTCTGATGAAGCAGGATGGCAAACTCAACTTCGTGGTCGTCATCGCCAGTGGCGATCGCTTGAAGGAGGTCATGCTCGAGCCACCCAGGGTCGGCAGGCAAGGGACAAATCGCCACTAATCGTACAGCCGATTCACACGACAAAATCGCACCAGAAATTTGATTTGGCGAATGTCCGCTTCGCGCACACAAGCAGCCATTTCCATAGACTCATCGAAAAAGTTGACCGCGGACGGCAGCTTCGTCTTATCGATCTGTTTGATCACTATCTCTGCGTTGAGCTGATGATCCTGTGAAACGAATGTTCTGGAGTTCCTCCCGTCCCCGCCAATTTCCCGGATGAACTCGAAGTGCAGCTCCGCCCTGTTGTACGGCTTAAGCATTCACGGCCCCTACCGCGCAAAGTACGGCCTCGCGGGCAGCAGCAGTCATCGCTGTCCAGTTCTCGACGTGATATTCGCGCGAGCCCTCGACGAGTGGCTTGAACGCGGTCCGGTCAATTCCAATCTTCGCAGAAATCGATGCGATTTGGCCGACGTAATAGCCTTTTAACTCGCTGCTCGCGAACGCCTCTTGAATAATGCTTTCGATTTGAATGCGCTCGATGTTGCTGCTCTGCGCCGCCGGCTCCGTTTCGCGGATTCCAGCCTGCACGATCTTGTACTCGCGGAGCACATCCAAAAGGTTGCTTCTCACGTACTTCAACCGATCCGGAAGGGAGAACGCCACCGGGATTTTTATTTCTTCGACGTTAATGACCGTGCGAGAATCCGAGTCATAGACAGCGAAAGTGACGACCTTCGGCGCTGCCCGAATACCTATCGTGATCACGCTATCTCCCGTCCCGCGACACAAGCTTGCCCGTACCGCATTGAGCGACAAATGCCTGGTTGATTCGAATGTTTGATTGAATGTCTACTCTCTCAATCGAAGAATGCAACTGGACGATGTAGAATCGACGAGGTGCGTTGTTCAAACATCAGCGCGGCTCGCACGAACAGACTTCGAACCTCAGCGGCATTTCATGTGCCAACCATGTCACATGGAGCAATTGGAAACGGATGGTAATGTCTGCCGAAATTTCAAGAAACCGTTGGTCATGCTGCGTAACTCTATGTCCCGCTTCGAAGCGATGCGCGCGACATGAAATCTTCGGAAAATCGGCTCTAAGCTATTGAAACAATTTGGAGCGGGTGAAGCGCTCTGTCTCAAATTGATTTTTCTAAGCGATACCAATGACTTACGCTGGCGGAAATTTTTGTAGTTGGACGTTTCATTGGACACTCCTTCGCCGCTCAACTTGGGGCTCGTGTGCCACTCAAAACCGATTCCGCCTCTATGGAAATCCGTGAAGTATCGGCGGCAATGCCTGTATCAGCAAAACGGCGCTTCCGCCCAACACGCTGGCACCCACGACGAGCAGGGACAGGACGCGCTCCCAAAGCATCTCGTTGCTGGCGACGTCATTCGAGTTTGGCATCTGTGTGCACTCGCTTTTTCGTGCGACGAAGACGTCATAGACTGAGTCGCGGGGGCGCCGAGCGGCGAAATTTGCCGGAAAATTAACTCGTAATTCACCGACTCAGGCGCCGCTGCCCGATCGGTATATTGGTGTCGGTTTGGACCGCGTGCGGTTCGCTCCTCGTTCGGCGTCCATATGGACGCTATGGAGCGACATCCAAAGTAGAGAGGGATCAGAACGGGGCCATCACGTCCATTTAGGAAATCCAACGACTTCCCCGGCCGGTTTCTGTACTCTCCGCGCATGGGCTCATCCGATCGGGAACAAGATATCTCGGCGCCGCCTCGGCGCAAAATCATCCATATCGACATGGATGCGTTCTACGCGTCGGTCGAGCAGCGCGATATCCTGACCTCCTCCGCGGCAAGCCGGTCGCCGTGGGCGGGTCGAAGGAGCGAGGTGTGGTGGCCGCCGCCAGATACGAGGCGCGCAAGTTCGGCGTCAGATCGGCGATGCCGTCGGTGACAGCCAAGCGGCAATGCCCTGAGCCTCGTTGAATCACTCGGCGCGACTAAGGTCGTGAATGACCGGCCGAAGGTCGCTTGCGGTAAGCTCCAAAGTAGCCAGTGTGATAGGCAGCTTGAAACGCCGTGGCCCGGCGCTTCCAGGATTTAGATAGAGCACACCATCAGTCGTTTGGATCCGCGGTCGATGCGAGTGGCCGGAAACGACCACGTCAATCCCGCAAACTGCTGGATCAATCTGCAGTTGCTGAAGGTCGTGCAAGACATAGAAGGACCGCTCCCCGAGCCGTACCACCTGAGTGTCGGGATAATGTTTCGCCCAGTCCCCGGTATCGATGTTTCCTTTAATTGCAGTGATAGGCGCAATCCGGCGGAGTCTGACGAGAACGTCCGCGCGACCAATATCGCCAGCGTGGATGATATGCGCCACCCCGGCAAGCCCTTGCTCAGCCTCAGGCCGCAGGAGCCCGTGGGTATCCGAGACAATTCCAATTCTCAGCACTGCGCAGTATCCCTCGATCCGCGGCCGAACGGCGTGTCATCCACCTTCCCTTCCGCCGACATTGAAGCCTAACCATTCACGCTTTGCGCAGAGGACTAGGGCATCATTGGCGCGACGAGTGAAGATGACGGGCGCTGCTTGGTCCGAGTCGGCAGCCTCATCCTCAACTTTGATGGCGGCTGCACCATGTTCGGCTGGCAAGGCCATGAAAATACAGCGCCTCCCGGATCGGGCTACCTTCCCGGACGATAACACAAACGCCAGTACTCATAAGGCACCCCATGAGCGGAATCAGCACGCTGGAAACACGTGGACAAGCCGCACGATTACGAATCCCTGTTGCGTGGGTAGCGGTAGCCTCACGTTGCCGCTGCCGTCTAGCAATATCAATAGCTTGCCAGTTGTTCCCAAATGATGTCGTGATCCCCTCCTCCAGTGCCCTGGCGAGCGCGAACGGTCCGAAATGCTCGCGTGCCACCGCGTCAGTGCTGAAGCCGGTGATACCGCGAGTGCTTCCGTGGAAGTTGTCGGCGCAAGCGAATATCTCGGCTTGTCCGCCCGGCACACGAGATAACGCTTCCAATGCGCATCTCGCGCCCAGACGCCCCGCGCGACAGAATCACACCGAGCAGCTCGTAGTGGTGGGCCGGATTGCGCGCTTCCGTCGCCATGAAATCAGGGACCGGTGGCTCCTCGCCGTCGTCGACTTCGTCTACCGGCCACATGAGAACTTCTTCCCGTCTTGATCCGTCGAAGCGCGCGGTGTCCACACATCAGGTGAGGGCTTCGTCCGATTGCAAGTTGCGACTGTGTGATGGTCGTTTACCCTCTTCGAAGCGCGCAGTATCAATTTTGCAACCATGGTGTATTCTGAATCTATGCACGTCGATTGTCGACTTGCATCGAGCCAACTTTTGGGATCACGGAGGGCAACATGGCCAAGAAAGCGAAGAAGGCAAAGGCAAAGAAGACAGCCAAGAAGAAAAAGAAGTAGCGGTTCAGCGAAACCTCTTACTATCCGGATAACATCTGAGGTCCGTTACGCCGTTTGCAGCACGGACAGGCCGCAGCTTTCGCCAACAGAATATCCGCGCTACAAACAGTCAGGCCGGACCATTATGCAGATGGCTGCTGCATAACGGTCCGGTTTTTCTTTGGGCTTGATCAGGCTGTCGCGTTATTGCGCGCCGGATAGCTCGGGTTTCCTTTGAGCAAATGGTAGTCAACTTACCCGGACATGAACGCTGCTCGCCTGTCGGAATGGCGTTGCTCAAGTTGCCGCCAACGATGAGCGCCTGAGCCGAATTGTCAGGTCGCTGCAGGATTAGCGGCGCAACGCCTGGCGTGAGCGGTATGGCGGATTATGGAGCAACGTGGCCTCAGCTCTCGGAGAATGTAAGAGTTGCGAATTCGAGACCGTCCGTCCCGAACGCAGTGAATACCTTCTAAGTTATTGATTTTTCTTGCTTTGACCGGTGTTTCCGTCACGTTTTGTTCACGGTCGTTTCACCCAATTCGTTGCGATTTCGTTGCGGCGTTCTTTAGGAGAACGGGCGCTCGCAGTGGTGATAGCTTCTCGGTGCGCGCAGGCCCTTGATTTGCACTCTGGTATCCCGCGGACGAGCGCTGAATGTGCAAGCTCGATTCCATGACAAAAAGTGCGCAGCCGGCATCTGTGCTTCGTCAATCATCCTCTGCGCCAGCACCAACATCTACATGACGCTGGCAACGCTGGCCTCGCCCAGGCGACCAACACGCCCCTCACGCTAGGCCAGAAGCTAAGCATCCTGGCGATCGCGATGCTGACCTCGAAAGGCGCCTCGGGTGTGATGGGCGCCGGGTTCGTCACCCTGGCCGCGACCCTGGCGATGGTCCCCGGAATTCCGATCAAAGCGCTGGCGATCCTCGGGGCATCGACAAGTTCATGAGCGAAGGCCGCGCGCTCACCAACCTGATCGGCAACGGCGTCGCGACCGTGGTGGTCCGCCGGATGACAGACGAGGAACTTCGTTACTGTCTGCGTCGGACCGGTTTGCTGTCGAGCCGCGCCATTCACCAGCACATGTCCCAAGCTCTCGGACAAGAGTACCATCAGGGGATCGAATGGGACCGTGTTTGTTTGCCGTTGCACTGCTCAAGCAGCGCGGTAGTTACGAGTGGCTCAATGACCTTGACCGGAGCCGCGTGAGCTGAGGAGAATGTCATGGCGCAGCCGTTTGTCGAGCCTTGCAGTCGCGGCGTTATTGCAGCGGAACCATGTCCGCGAGAGCTCGGGCATGAAATTCCGCTCCGGCGCCGCCAGTTGGTGCTGGCAGCATGCGTGCTCGCGTCCTCAATGGCGTTCATCGATGGTTCCGCCCTCACGGTGGCACTGCCGAGGCTGCGCGCCGATTTCGGCGCCGATCTCGCATCCGTTCAGTGGGTCCTCAACGGCTATGTACTCGCGTTGGCGTCTCTCACGCTGGTCGGTGGCGCACTCGCCGACGTCCATGGAAAGGCGCGCATGCTCTCGGTCGGCTGCATGTTGTTCGGTCTGGCGTCGGCGGCTTGCGCGCTTGCTCCAACGGCGGCCTGGCTGATCGCCGCCCGGGTCGTGCAGGGGATCGCCGCAGCGATTCTCACGCCGGCGAGCCTCGCCCTTATCGGCGCCACCTATCCGCGGGACGAGCGAAATCGGGCGATCGGCGTGTGGGCGGCGGCATCGGCGCTAACCACCGCTGGCGGGCCGGCATTGGGCGGCTGGTTGACCGAGACGTTTGGTTGGCCGTCCGTGTTCTGGATAAATCCACCGCTCGCACTCGTTGCGGTCGGGATCTTATTAGCCTTCGCGCCAGAGGATCGGCGCGAACCGCGTCGGTTCGACGTAATAGGCGCCGCAATCCTCACCGCGGCGCTAGGCGTGCTCGCCTATGCACTCAGCCAGATTGGCCCAAGCGAGGCGCAGGGCGCCACCGCTAGTCCGCCGCTGTCGGCCATGACGATCGCGGCCGTAGCCGGCCTCGGTGTCGTTGGGCTCGCCCTCTACGCCATCTGGGAGCGCAATTGCGGGCAACCGATGACGCCGCCCCGCCTCGCGAAAAACCGCGCCTTCTTTGGTCTGAATCTCGCAACACTACTTGTCTACGGTGGGCTTTCGATCATGTTCTTCCTCCTGCCCTTTGATCTCGTAGACCGTCGCGGGTTGCCGTCGACCGACGCCGGGCTGGCCTTCCTGCCCTTCACCCTCGGCGTCGGCCTCCTGTCGAAGGTCTTCGGCAGTTTGGCAGACAAGATGGGAGCCCGGGCTATGCTTATTATCGGGCCGGCTGGTGCGGCTCTGGCCTATGGCTGGATGGCGCTAAGCCAGGAGGCTTCCCTGATGATCGGCGTGATCGGGCCGATGGCGCTGCTGGGCGTCTCCTTTGCCGTGCTGGTGGCGCCGCTCACCGCCTCCGTCATGTCGAGCGTAGACCGGGCCGATGAGGGGCTCGCCTCCGGGATCAACAATGCGGCGAGCCGGATTGCACAGCTCGCCGGCGTCGCGGCGGCTGCAGGTGTGGCATCGTTCGCGTCGGGCTATGAGATCGGTCTTGCGGTAGCGGCGGCCATTTCGCTCGCCGGCGTCGTTGTGGTCGCGGCGACGGTACCGCCGCCGGCCGTGGAAGAGAGCGATTTGCGACAGGCTTAGCAATCCATCACCTGCCAAGAAAGCAGGACTCGCTCGATCCGCTCGCGCTGAGCTTTGGCTCACCCGGCGCCAGGTAGTCCGTTGGATCCTGAGATGGTTCGGTTGCAGACCGACATGGCGATGGCTCATTTGTTTGCCGGACGCTTCGATGCCACATCCTCATGAGCGGAAAAGGCATTCAGGCATCTGCAGCTCGACCCGATCTGTGGTTTCCGGATCAAGGACGCGCGTGCTTCTCCCTCGACCGGAGGATCTCGCTACGTTCCTCGCGGCCTATCCCGACAGCGGATCGAACTGGCCAACCCAAGGCTCGCGCGCAAGCACTGCCTTGGTGTGAGCCTATCGATTTTTGGGCTAAGTCGTTGTTTTGCCTCAGCTGGTTTTGCAATCCCACCCGTTTTTGATGCGGCCAAAACTGAGCAGTTCTGAGACGTTTGCAAAACTCTGAGCGCTGTTCTACGGCCTCAACTGGAGGAAAAACCGAGACAACCAAAACGATTTTACTTCCTATTGCACTCGCAGTGGGTTTGGGAGACTTTCGCGTTCGCCGAGAGCCGCGCGAGAACGCATTCAGCGCACTGCCCCACCGGTTATGTCGGAAGACAACAAGTGCGAGGCATTGCATGTCGACGCCTCACGCGCCATGCCGAAGATCAAAGATAGGGCGCGCCCGGCTTTGTGCACGACACAGATCGTTGCGGCACTCGCACGGCGGCCAGCGAAGCCGCGTCTCTCATCTCCTGATGTGCGCAGTTCGGACCGTCGCCTTCGGATCGATGCTTGCGGTTTTGGTGGGTATTGACGTGATTTCGCCGCCGGGCCTCTTCAACGGCACCCCGGCGGCGAGACTTAAAGATTGGACTAGATTCAGAATGACGTGGAAGTATGCACTTGCCAGCCGTCACGAGGCTTGCCCCACGGAGCCTTTTTGTTAGTCGTAATCGTGACACTCGTCACGCCGGAGAACGCGGGGCCGACGTAGGTGAACCACCTCTCCTTGCCGCGACCGCCAGGGTTCAGAGACTCGCAACACACTAGCCCGCCACCGGCAATGCGTCGCCGCCCAGTGTGAGGTCCGCTGCTAGGCGCCGTCTTTCAATTTTCGTCCAATGACAATCAACGTAAGGAAGTGTGGGTCAGTCCAGTCCATCAATCGTGGCGCTGTTCCAAATCGGGTCAAAGGAATCTAGGCCAACAAAGTCGCGGCCGGGCGATATCTCGCGTTTCATTCGACATATCTGGCAAGAAGACGAGACAATGCCGGGCCGACATCCGTTTGGCGCGGCGGATCGGCCCCGGCCCGCCCGCACGTGAAGGCCGCGCAAATCGAGGCAAACGACAGCACTCGACAAAGCTGGTTGGAATTCATCTGCGACAGGGGGTGGGTTTTGATCCTTCCGATCGTATGCAAAGCGAATAGGAGCGCCGCTTGAAAACTGTCGCCAGCCCCAATGCTATCCACCACGTCTACGGCGGGGGCCTGAACCTCGACTGCGCCTGCCCCTCGATGCCATGCCTGCGCTCCCTTGATTCCACGGGTGACAACAACCAGGCCGGCGCCCGCCTCGATGAGCGACTTGGCCTTTCCCGCATAGTCGTTGCCGCCGTATAGAAATTCAAAATCGACATCCGACATCCGCACGATGTCTGCAGCGGCGGCAAATGCATTCATCTGATCGACGTAGCGCGCCTTGTGCCTGACCAAATTGGGTCGGCAATTCGGATCGAAGGAGATGGTGGTCGAGCCGCCTGCGTCTTCGATCATCGCCAACGCCTGGGCTGCCCCATTGTCGTTGGCAAGCGTGGTCGATCCGACATGAACCGCTTCGATCTCGTCGAAGGGGATGGAGCCGCGCTGGTAGGTCCAATTTCGGGACGCCGTCGCCTCGTCATAGAACGCATACTGCGGCTCGCCCGCGATAGTGCGGACGAACGCAAGCGTCGTCTGATGCTCGCTGCGCGTCACGTAGCGAAGATCGACCTGCGAGGCCGACGCGTGTTCGGCAATCATGCGGCCGAAGAGATCGGTCGAGATGCCGCCTACAAACCCCGCCGGAGCGCCGAGACGCGCCATGCCGACAGCGATGTTGAGGCAGGATCCTCCGACAACTGGCACGGCCGCGTCGCGTCCATCCGAGGACTTGACCGGCAGGAAATCGACCAGGGCATCTCCACAACTCAGCAGCATGGCTCTAGTTCTTCATATCAAGTGCGGCGATCGATGCGATCCCCTGCATCGCACTACGGCTATCTTGCTCCAGCTTTCGCATCAGCCCGTGAACCCGCCGCTTTGTCCGGTGGAAATCGGTTAATCCCGGCGGTGTCGACTCGCTCAGCCGGCCGATCGCGGACATTGATGCCATCGCCTCACCGACTGATCCGCAAGACTTCGCCGCAACCGCACCCAGCATGGCGGCACCGAGCAGGACGGGCTCGTGCGTTTCGGGAACCGCAACGGTCAGGCCGGTCGTATCCGCCATGATCTGGCGAACCAGCGGACTTCGTCCTGCGCCGCCGCTGATCACCATCATGTCGCTGTCCACGCCGTGCGATCGGAAAGCTTCGACGACATCGGCAAGTCCATACGCAAGGCCGCACAGTCCGGCCACGAACAGTCGCTCCATCGAGCCGATGTCGGCGTCGAGATCCATGCCTGCAACGACCGCGCGGGAGTAGGGATCGGCAAAGGGCGACCGGTTGCCGAGAAACTCGGGCAGAACGTGGATGTCTCGGGCAAAAATCGCAGCTTCACCCAGACTCGCGACGCGGGAGACGATACGCCGTTCGAGAAATTCCAGAACTTCCATGCCGGCAGCATGCGCAGTCGCGACGGCCTCGTTGTAGGCAGGATGAGACCCGACGAGATGATCGATGGCCGCACCGGCCGCGGACTGACCGCCTTCGTTGAGCCAGAACCCCGGCACCATTCCTGAACAATAGGGACCCCAGACGCCGGGGACGAAGCACGGCTCACGCGTCGTTGCCATGATGCAAGCCGAGGTCCCCATAATGTAGGCAAGGCGACGACACACATCGACCGGCTCACCCGACTTCCCGCGTCCACCAATCGTGCCCACGCCGCCGGCGTGCGCGTCGATCAGCGACGCGGCGACCGGCGTGCCTTCGAGAAGCCCCAAATCCTGTGCCGCGGACTTCGTCAGGCCGGCCCCCAGCGACGTGCCGGGTGCGACGATCTCCCTTCCGATTCGCGCGTATTCGTCCGAGGCAAGATCGCCAAGACCAACGCGCTCGAAATAGCTGCGGCACCAGCGCTGATCGTGGGCAAGATAATTCCATTTGCAGACGACGGTGCATATCGACCGGGCCGTTGATCCGGTGGCACGAAACGAAAGATAGTCGGCAAGGTCGAAGAAATGACCCGCCGACCGATAGGTCGACGGCAGGTGCCGTTTCAGCCAAAGCAGTTTTGGAATTTCCATTTCCGGCGAGATCGAGCCGCCGACATAGCGGAGGACCTCGTCCTGCGTCTCGTTGACCTCGTGCGCTTCGGCCATAGCGCGATGATCCATCCAAACGATGACGTTCCTTCGGTCGTCGCCGCAGCTACTTACCGTCAGCGGATGGCCGCCAGCATCGAGCACCACGAGCGAGCAGGTCGCGTCAAAACCCAGGCCCTTGACTGCGGAAGGCGGAATGGCGGCCTCCCCCATCGCCGCGCGAACCGACGCGGCGCATGCTGACCAGATCTCGGACGACGACTGTTCGACGACACCGCCCGCTTCGTGCCATAGCGTGATCGGATGCCGGGCGGTCGCCAGCAAGGTTCCGTTCTCGTCAAACACTCCGGCGCGGGCGCTCGACGTTCCGACGTCGATGCCGATGAAGGCCTGCTGCATTGCACCCCCGCTTAGTTCAGCGCCAGCTCACCAGCACGTATAGCCTCCGTCAACAAGGACAACACTCCCGGTCATCAGGCTTGCGGCGTCAGACGCCAGAAACAGGACGACGGACGCGATTTCGTCGACCTCTCCCATCCGGGCCATTGGCGTGCCGCCGATCCAGGCATCGTACATCCGCGGGCTGTTCTTGACGAATGCGTTGAGTGGGGTCGCGATATAAGTCGGCGCCACGGCGTTGACGCGGACGCCGCGTGCCCCCCACTCGGCCGCGAGCGATTTGGTGAGATGGTGCACCGCGGCCTTGGAGGCGTTGTAGTAGCACTGCTCCTGCGGTTTGTTGACAATGAAGCCTGACATCGACCCGATGTTCACGATGGAACCGGACTTCGCGTCCAGCATGTGCTTGCCGAAGGCGCGACAGCACCAGAACGTGCCGTTGAGATTGACGTCGATGACGTTGTTCCAGTGTTCGTCGGCAACCTTTTCGGCCGGCGTCTCGCTTCGCGCAATGCCGGCATTGTTGACAAGGATATCGATGCCGCCGTAGCGGGATGCCAATTGGTCGGCGACCTCGGTAACGCGCTTCGAGTCCGTTACGTCCATGATGACGATCTCGGCATCCAGACCTTTCGCCTTCAGACTAGCGCACCCGGTATCGGCAAGTTGGGAGTCGCGATCGGCGATCACGACCTTCGCTCCGGCCTCCGCCAAGGCCTCGGCGCAGGCAAGTCCGATTCCCTGGCCGGCGCCGGTCACCAGGGCCGTTTTTCGGTCAAGCTTGAATTTTTCCAGATACATAATCCTGTTCTTCCTGTTTGCTCATCGCGGCGCGGCGCGCCATCCGCTCATGTCCTGATGACCACGCCGTCCTTGTCGAAGCGGTGCAAGCGCGCGGGATCGGGCGAAAGCCAGATGCGGTCGCCGGCCTTGAAGTTGAATTCTCCGATGCAACGCGCCGTCAGCAAGCCAAGTTTGCCGGCGTCGACATAGAGGAAGGTATCGCTGCCGAGATGCTCGGCGACCGATACGGTCCCGGGCCAGCCTTCCCCTTCCTTGCCGATCTTCAGATGCTCGGGCCTGACGCCGAGCGTGGCGACGCTGGGCTCGCCGGCCACTTCGCCGGGCACAAAGTTCATCTTCGGCGAGCCGATGAAACCGGCGACGAAAAGATTCGCCGGGCGCTCGTAGAGCTCCAGCGGCGAGCCGTATTGTTCGATGTTGCCGGCGTTGAGCACGACGATCTTGTCGGCCATCGTCATAGCCTCGACCTGGTCATGGGTGACATAGATGGCGGTGGTCGCAAGTTGCTTCTGCAATTTGGCGACTTCCATTCGCATCTGGACCCGCAGCGCAGCGTCGAGATTTGACAGGGGTTCATCGAACAGGAACGCCTTGGGCTCGCGCACGATTGCCCGTCCGATCGCGACGCGCTGGCGCTGTCCGCCGGAAAGCTCGCGCGGCTTCCGGTCGAGATAGGGCGTCAGGTTCAGCGTGGCGGCCGCGGCCTCCACCTTGCGGTCGATATCGGAGCGCGGCAGGCCGGCCATCTTCAGGCCGAACGCGATGTTGCCGCGGACGCTCATATGCGGATAGAGCGCATAGGACTGGAACACCATCGACAGGCCGCGCTTCGCCGGCGGCACGCCCACCACGTTCCTGCCGTCGATCAGGATCTGTCCGCCGGTGACATCCTCTAGTCCGGCGATCAGGCGCAACAGCGTCGTCTTCCCGCAGCCGGATGGTCCGACGAAAACCACGAAGGAGCCGTTCTCGATATCCAGATTGGCATCCTTGATGATGTTGACCGGCCCGAACGACTTGCGGACCCCCTGCAACGTGATCTGGCCCATGATCCCTGATCCCTTTGCTATTTGACGGCGCCGAACGTCAGCCCGCGAACAAGTTGCCGCTGGGTGAACCAACCGAGAATGATGATCGGAGCAATGGCGAGCGTCGAGGCGGCGGATAGTTTGGCCCAGAACAGGCCCTCTGGACTCGAATAGGAGGCAATGAACACCGTCAGCGGCGCTGCGTCCGATGTCGAAAGGTTCAGCGTCCAGAACGCCTCGTTCCACGCCAGAATGAAATTGAGCAGTAGCGTCGAGGCAAGGCCTGGAATGGCCATCGGCGTCAGCACGTAAACGAGCTCGCGCCCGATGGTCGCCCCATCCATCCGCGCCGCTTCCAGAATGTCTTTCGGAATCTCCTTGAAATAGGTGAAGAGCATCCAGATCACGATCGGCAGATTTCCGAGACAAAGGATCATGACCAGTCCGGCGCGCCTGTCGAGCAGTCCGAAGTCCCGGTAGATCAGGTAAATCGGAAGCAGCACGCCGACCGATGGCATCATCTTGGTCGAGAGCATCCAGAGCAGAATGTCCTTGGTACGCCTGGTTGGTGCGAACGCCATCGACCAGGCCGCCGGAATGGCAATGATCATCGCAATCAGCGTCGAGCCGCCTGCAATGAGAAGCGAATTGACCGCATGATGAAAGTAGTCGCTGCGCTCCTGCACCGTCGCGTAATTCTCAGTGGTCCAGTGAAACAACAGGAATTTTGGCGGCATCGAGAACGCCTCAAGCTCGGTCTTGAAACTCGTCAGCACCATCCACAAGATCGGCAGGAAAATCAGAAATCCGAACAACCACGCCGCAGCGGTGGACACCCAGACGCGTCTTGCTGTGACCTTGCGTGCCATCGCTTACGCCTCCAGATTCCGCCCGACGATCCGCACCAGGAAGAACGCGACGATATTGGCGATCACGACCGCGACCAGTCCGCCGGCGGAGGCGTTGCCGACATCGTACTGGACCAGCGCCTGCGTGTAGATCAGGAATGCGATATTGGTGGTCGCCAGGCCGGGGCCGCCGCCGGTGGTGACAAAGATTTCGGCGAACACGGTCAGCAGGAATATCGTTTCGATCAGGATGACCACAGTGATCGGCCGCGCGAGGTGCGGCAAGGTGAGATAGATGAACGTCGAAAGCGCGCTCGCCCCGTCCATCTCGGCGGCTTCCTTCTGCTCCTCGTCCTGGGACTGCAGCGCCGTCAACAGGATGAGGGTGGCGAACGGCAGCCATTGCCAGGCCACGATAAGGATCACCGAGAACAATGGCACATCGTTGAACCAGTCGATCGGCGTTGTGCCCACGAGCGTCGCGACCCAGGCGAACAGTCCGGACACCGGATGCATCAAGAGGTTCTTCCAGACCAGCGCGCTGACGGTCGGCATCACGAAGAACGGTGCGATCACCATCAAGCGGATGATGCTGCGCCCGACCACCTGCTGATCGAGCAGCAGTGCCAGCGGCGTGCCGAGCAAAATGGTGATTGCCAGCACCGAACCGACCAGCACCAGCGTGTTCCGAAGTGCGGTCAGAAAAGCGGGATCGGTGAGAAAGTATCGAAAATTCTCCAGCCCGACGAAGCTCCAGGCTTCCGAATCGAGCAGGCTATAGTGCAGCGTCGAAAAATAGATCGTCATGGCGAGTGGGACGATCATCCAGATGAACAGCAATGCGACGGCCGGCGTCAGCAGGGCCCTTCCAAGGACCTGGGTTTGCTGCGTCGCCATCACCGCCTCCTGCTATCTCTTGAAGGGAGATGTGGCTGCCGGCCGTGCCCCGGGGCCGGTCGGCAGCTAAGATTGGCGCGGCGAGCTACTTGATATAACCGGCGCGCTTCATTTCGCGTTCGGTGGCGGTCTGCGCGGCTGCGAGTGCAGCGTCCACCGTCGATGAACCAGCCAACGCCGCCGAGAATTGCTGACCGACGGCGGTGCCGATGCCCTGGAATTCCGGAATCGCCGCGTATTGCACGCCGACATACGGCACCGGCTGTACGCTCGGCTTGTTCGGATCGGCGGCGTCGATCGATGCCAGCGTCAGCTTGGCGAACGGCGCGACCTTCAGATATTCCGGATTCTGGTAGAGCGAGGTTCGCGTGCCGGGCGGGACATTTGCCCATCCCTCCTTCGAGGCGACGAGCTTGGTGTAGTCCTTGCTGGTCGCCCAAGCGATGAACTTCTCGGCGGCTGCGGTCTTCTTCGAACCCGCGGGGATCGCAAGATTCCACGCCCACAGCCAGTTGGCGTTCTTGCCGAGCCCCGCATTCGGCGCGAGCGCGAAGCCGACCTTGTCGGCTACCTTGGAGTCCTTCGGGTTGGTGACGAAGGACGCCGCCACCGTGGCGTCGATCCACATCGCGCATTTGCCGGAATTGAACAGCGCCAGGTTTTCATTGAAGCCGTTTGAGCTTGCGCCGGGAGGGCCTGCGGCCTTCATCAGGTCGACATAGGTCGAGAGCGTCTTCTTCCACTCCGGCTTGTCGAATTGCGGCTGCCACTTCTCGTCGAACCAGCGCGCGCCGAACGAGTTCGACATCGCGGTCAGGAACGCCATGTTCTCGCCCCAGCCCGCCTTGCCCCTCAGGCAGATGCCGTAGACGCCGCCGGACTTGTCGGTGAGCTTGTTCGCCGCATCGATCACGAAATCCCAGGTCGGGTTTTCCGGCATGGTCAGGCCAGCCTTCTGGAACAGGTCGGTGCGATACATGACCATCGAGCTCTCGCCGTAGAACGGCGCGGCATAGAGCTTGCCCGATACCGATACCGCATCGCGGATCTTGGGAAGCAGATCTGCCGCGTCATAGTCGGCGCCGAGATTATCGAGTGGAACGAGCCAGTTCTTCTTGGCCCAGATCGGCACCTCGTAGGTGCCGATGGTCAGCACGTCGAACTGTCCGCCCTTGGTCGCGATATCCGTGGTGACGCGTTGGCGCAGCACGTTCTCTTCGAGCGTCACCCATTTCACGGTGATGTCAGGGTTCTTGGCGGTGAAATCGTTGGTCAACGCCTGCATGCGGATCATGTCGCCGTTGTTCACGGTGGCGATGGTCAGGGTTGTCTGTGCGACGGAAGGGGCTGCGCCCAACAAGGTAGCCGCGCCCAGCAGGGCGCTGAGGACGTGTTTCACGGTAACCTCCCTTATGGCATTGAGCATATGCCCACGCCTTGCATTTATGTTCACACCGACGCCGGGTATTGTCAAGGATCGGATCGCGCTTCCGCACCGGACTCGCTAGGCGGGAGGACAGGGTTCGACGGGGTCGCAAGCCCGGATCGGCTGACTGGAAACCCCGCGCGCGCCGAGGCCGAAAGACCGCTCAGTTCGCTACGGCTTGAGGATCGCGCCGGCCGTCGCCTCGTCGGTGATCAACCCGTTGAGGAGCCGTCCCTTCAGCGCCGCCCTCATGGCCGGAACCTTGGCACGACCGACCGCTGCTCCGATGGTCAGGGCCTCGGCAGGTACCCGCGGCGGAATGCTGGTGAGGCGAAGGTTCGTCCCGCCTTTGATGAGGTGCCCCTCCTCGTTGAATGCCCAGCCGGTCAGTTCGCCAACGGCGCCCAGCCGCATCATCTCGAACAGCTCTTCGCGCGAGACGAAACCGTCAACGTGGACTTGCGCCTGCCGATCCATCTGCCCGACCCCGACAAGCCGCAGATCGGCCTTGGCGGCGACCGCTCTCACCTTGGCGATCGGATCTATCTTGAGCATCTGGTCGCGCTCGCGCTCGGACGACATCAGAAACGGCAGCGGCATCGGATAGTGACGCGCCTTGGTCCGGTCGGCGAGACGACCGACAGTGTCGAAAAAGCTGGCCGAGCCGTCGGCCGAAATGTTTCCGACCAGCGACACGATCTGGTGGTTCGGACAGTCGATCGGAGACACGCGCTCGACGGCTGCCCGCACCGCTCTGCCGGTGCCAAGCGCCACGATCGTCGGCTTCTCGGTGCGCAGGGTCGATTCCAGGATGCTGGCAGCGCGCTCGGCAATTCCAGCGGCCGACAGCGGCGCGGCGGGATCGGTCGGCACGACCTCGCAATAGGCCAGATGAAACAAATCTTTCAGGCGTGCCGCCAATTCCATGCATGCCGCGATCGGATGCTCGAGACGAAAGGTGATCAAGCGCTCGGCTAGGCATAGCGAAACCAGGCGCTGCGCCGAGGCGCGCGAAACCTGCAGCATCTTGGCGATTTCATCCTGGGTGTGACCGGCAATGAAATAGAGCCAGCCGGCCCGCGCGGCTTCGTCCAGACGTGACTTCTCGTTATCGGATGCTGCCATCAGTCTCCTTGCCAATCCGTCCGCCAGAAATCCGCCATCCGTGCGAATGCGCGATCGGCTCCCGCTTCGCGGAGAATGGCCCGCCCGTCACGCGATTGATAGTGGCTGCCTCCGACAAAGCCCCAAACGGTCATGCCGGCCGCCTTGCCCGCCTTGACGCCGCTAACGCTGTCCTCAACCACGAGGGTGCGGCCAGGATCTACCTGCATCCTTTCGGCCGCGTAGAGGAAGAGGTCTGGCGCCGGTTTGCCGCGTTCCACCATTTGCGAGGTATAGAGACGCGTGTCGAAATGCGGCGCGAGGCCGGTCAAAGAGAGCGAGAAGGACACCCGATCGACATCGCTGGACGAGGCGACACAATGCGGGATTTGCAAGTCTTGCAGTACCGAGTTCACCCCTTCGATCGGGCAAAGCGACGAGAGAAACGCCGCCCGAACCCCTGCCCTCAGCTCGGCCGCAAATTGCTCGGGGATCAAGCGCCCCAACGCTTCATAATGCTGGAAGACCGCCGTCACGCTTCGTCCAAGGAACAACTCAAGCGCCTGATCGACGTCAAGGCTGATGCCGTATCCCGCCAACGTGTCGGAGAGACAGCGACAACTCAGCACCTCGCTATCGACCAATACGCCGTCGCAGTCGAAAATGATGAGATCGGGCCGGATCATCGCAAGCTTTCCCGATTCAATCAGAGCATATACTCAAAGGATGAGCAATAACCCTTTCTCAAGGCTACTGGAAAACGCTGGGCGCATAGCTCCCCCCCTCACGGCACTCACGTCTCAGCCAACGACGTTCTGACGCGCATCGGCCAGGATCAGAGGAAACACGATTCGCGGAACCGCTAGTAGCAAACGTCCGACGTTCACTTTGATACTGCTCTGCTCGCGAAACGTCGTCCACCCCCTGTTCTCACTTGGAAGTCTGCGCGGTATCATCGCTCACGCTTTCCTCTCTCAGAAGGAACTGGCTGTCGGACGAACGACCAACTCGCTGACGTCAACGTCATTGGGCTGTTCGATGGCGTAGGCGACGGCGCGGGCGATGGCATCTGCGGGAATGGCGATCTTACGAAACGTCTTCATCTCGTTGCGGCCTGCTTCGTCGGAAATGCTTTCGGCGAGCTCCGACTCGGTGACACCCGGGCACACGACTGTCACACGGATCTTGTCAGTTTCCTGCCGCAGTCCATCCGAGATTGCCCGGACTGCAAATTTGGTCGCACAATAGACCGCCGCTGTTGGCGTAACGCTGAGGCCGCCGATCGACGAGATGTTGATGATCTGGCCAAAACCCTGGGCTTGCATGCCCGGCAGGACAGCAGCGATACCGTGCAGAACGCCACGAATGTTGACGTCGACCATCCGGTCCCACTCGTCGACCTTCAGCGAGGCGAGCGGCGAGAGCGGCATAACGCCAGCATTGTTCACCATGACATCGACGCGTCCGAACTGCTCCTTCGCGTAGTCGATGAAGGCTTGTGTGTCCTGACGGCTGACGACGTCGAGCGCACGCATCCGGACGGACCCGCCGCCGGCAGTAATGGACTCGGCCAGGGCCTCGAGGCGATCTATCCGGCGGGCGCCGACAACCACATGCGCGCCCTTCGCCGCGAGAAGCCTCGCCGTCGACTCGCCGATGCCGCTCGAGGCACCCGTGATGGCAACAACTTTTCCATTGACGTTGGACATGACTATTTCCCTTTTCTCCTTGTCGTTGATGGTTACGTGTCTTGCGGTGCCGGCAGCGAGATCATGGAAAAGCGCCGCAGATCGAGCTCGCCTTCCACGAGGTTCGGCACCGCCGCGATGAACGCCTGCATATGCGGCAGCGTGAAGTGCGTCGCGAGGTCGTCGGCGGAGCGCCAGTTCTCGTAGACGCACCAGATGTCCGGATCGGCGTCGGAACGATGGAGATCGTAGTTGATGCAGCCGGCCTCCTGACGAGACGGCGCGACCAGCGCGAGCAACTGGCGGCCTAGCTCTTCTGATTGGCATGATTTCGCGCGAATGAAGGCAATATTTGTCACTTTGGTCATCGGTTAACTCCTGTTTAGGCGGTGAAATCGGTGCTGAGCGTGAGGCGTTCCCAACGCGTGAGGTCTTCCTCGAAGCGATCGAGACGACCCCTGGCGCGATCAAGCGCATCGCTGCCAAGTAAAAGGTTCAGCGGCGGCTCATCAGACTCGACAGCCTCCATGATCGCCGTGGCGCCGCGATCCGGGTCGCCGAGTTGCTGCCCATCCCTGGTCAGCAGCCCATCGACGGCGCGCCCGCTCGTGACGGCGTAGTCGTCGATGCTGCGAGATGTGCGGAGCACGGAACGGGTCGACAAGAACTCCGTCCGGAACGATCCGGGATTCACTACGGTCACCCAGATGCCGAACGGCGCCACTTCTTGCGCCAGACTGTATGACATGCCGTCCAAAGCGGATTTCGTAGCGGCGTAGAGGCCGGCGCCGGGCGTCGGCGCGATGCCGGCGATCGAGGAGATGTTGACGATGTGCCCGCACTGCTGCTCGCGCAGCCGCGGCAGCGCCGCGCGAATGAGAGCGAGAGGACCAAAGAAATTGACTGCGAAGACGTGATCCGCTTCGTCCAGCGTCGAGGCTTCGATGGATCCCAGCAGGCCGTATCCGGCATTATTGACGATCACATCGAGCCGACCATGACGGGCAAATGCCGCAGCAGCGGTACACACGATTTGTTTGCGGTCGGTCATCTCTAACGGCAGGATGGTGAGATTGTCCGCAGCGAGGCCCGCGGGCTGTTCGCCATGTCGGGTGGTGCCGATCACCAGGTCGCCCCTGGCCAGGACGGCCTTGGCGAGCGCATGGCCGAGCCCCCGCGCGATGCCGGTCATGAACCAGACTTTCTGAGCCATGGGATTTCCCTTCTCATCTGCGAACGGCGGACTTGTCCGTCGGTTCGAAGGGAAACTAGCCAGACACTGCCGATCCGATAATCGCGGGAATTCCGGACGAGCCTTTCAGCTCAGCCGCATAATCGGCCGAGCTGGCATCAGCGTTCGGCCGCGCTGGCCTTGACGAAATCGATAAAGGCACGAAGAGCGGGCGCCATCTGACGCTGCTGCGGGTAGCAGATATAAAATCCCGGAAATGGGGCGGAGTACTCTTCAAGAAGCGAGACCAGCTTGCCCTGGTCAATCAGGGGCTTGAGCTCCTGTTCGATCCAGAAGGCGATCCCCATCCCCTGAACTGCCGCGTCAATGGTCATCGTCTGTTCACTGAGGATGAGTGGACCATCCACCTCGACCTCGAACCACGCGCCATCCTTGAAGAATTCCCAATTATAGGGAGTCACCCGGCCCGACCAGCGCCAGCGTATGCATTTGTGCGAATGCAGATCCTTCGGCGTTTCGGGGCGGCCGTGGCGGGCAATGTAGTCAGGTGACGCGACGGCAATCTGGCGCATCTCGCCGCCAAGTTTCACACCGACCATATCCTTTTCCAGAACCTCGCCCAGGGTAAATCCAACGTCGAAGCCGCCCGCAACCAGGTCGACGATGGCGTCGTCCACCAGGATATCGAGCTTGATGTCCGGATACGCCGTGTGGAAAGCGACGAGGATCGGCGCAACATAGATCCGGAAGGCATGCCGCAAGCAACGGACCCGCACGATCCCGGCAGGGCGATCCCGGAAATGCCCGACATCGGAAAGCGCCGCATCGAGTTCGGCAAGAGCGGGCCTGATACGGAGCAGCAGCCGCTCTCCGGCTTCTGTCAGGGAGACACTACGGGTCGTGCGATGAATCAGGCGAACGCCGAGCCGCTCTTCGAACGTACGGATGATCTGGCTGAGAGAGGATGGGGAGAGACCGAGTTGTTCCGCAGCTTTGGAGAAGTTCCCCTGCTCGGCGACGGCGACGAAAGCGCGAAGATCAGTATTTCCGGTAGCCCGCATTCGAAATCCAAAGGGAACTGAATCGTTTATGTATCTGAACCTAAACAACCCATGCGGTCCAGAACGGATTATCTCTCGCGCCTTCACCTCCTAGCTTCTGAGCATCCGGCACCAGAGCACCTATCGCTATCGCAAGCGTGCCGAAAAACCCAAGTTAGGAGACTACAATGACTGCCATCTCAACGGCCATAAACGAAGTCGAAGGTAAGGTCGCCATCGTTACCGGAGCAGCCAGCGGCATCGGCCGTTCTATTGCAGAATTGCTACACACCCGCGGGGCCAAGGTGATCGCTGAAGACATTAATCCCGATGTCGAGCGCCTGAAGAGACCTGGCATCATACCCCTCGTGGCGGATGTCTCGCGGGAGGATGCTGCCCGGAAGGCAGTCGCGCTGGCCCTCGAGAACTTCGGCAAGCTCGACGTTCTCGTGAACAACGCCGCGCGTATCATGAGCAAGCTCGTGGTCGATATGACCATCGAGGACTGGAATGCGATCATGTCGGTGAATGTCACCGGCGCCTTCCTGCATTCGCGCGAGGCCATGAAGGCGATGATACCCAACAAGAGCGGCGCGATCGTCAACATTGCTTCCTATGCCGCCTATTTCGCCTTTCCGCAGATCTCGGCCTACACCTCGTCCAAGGGCGCCCTGGTGCAACTGACGCGGACGCTGGCGCTCGAAGCCATAGAACACGGCATTCGCGTGAACGCCGTCGGCTCGGGCGATGTGGTGACGAATATCTGGGCTGGCAAAATGGAGAACGGGCCGGGCTTCCTAGCCGATCACGGCGGCAAAGCGCCGATCGGCCGCGCCGCCGAGGCGAACGAGATCGCCGAGGTCGTGGCCTTCTTGGCCTCGGACAGGGCGAGTTTTATCGTCGGCTCGGTCGTCATGGCCGATGGCGGGATGAGCGTGAAGATCGGCTGACTGCAAGTCTTTCGGGTGGAGCCCGTCGCTCCACCCGATGGCCAGCTTTCGCACTTCCCTTTCGACTCTCGGCCTGTGATTTGAAGCGCTCGATAAGCCATGTTGCAGCCGGCCCCGGCGGGGTATCGGAGCGATATATCGCTTCGAGACTGTAAACCCCGCCTTTTGTGTCCGGCAGATCAAGCCGAACGAGGCGGCCTGCTTTGATATCGTCGTCAACCATCGGCGCTGGCATGTTGCCCCAGCCGATCCCTTCCTTCAGCAACATGTGCTTGGACCCCAGGTCCGCCAATCTCCAGGTGCGGGGGCTGACCACGGCAAAGTCGATCTTGCCTGTGAGCGGCGATCGGTCGGTCAGCACCAATTGAACATGTTCGCGTCCGGCGCCTGGTCTATTGCGCCCTCTTGCGAGCGGATGGTCCGGCGCCGCGACGGGAATTAGCGCGACGTTGCCAACGCCTATTCGCTCGACGCCAGCAACCCCAGCGTCACCCGGGAGCGGCCCGCTCACGCCGATACCAGCGGTTCCATCAAGAACGAGTTGCGTCACCCCGCCCAGAGCTTCCATGTGGAGCCGGAGCCCGACCGTTGGGAATTCTGCACGAAACGACTTGAGCGCATCGACGATGCGCGAGGCTGGCAACATGACATCCAGCGCGAGGTGAACTTCCGACTCCAGCCCTTGAAGGAGCCCTTTCACCTTCGCTCTAAGACCGTCAACCCCGCCATATATCGTGCGGGCCTCGGCCAAAACCGTTCGTCCGGAATCGGTCAACTGAGGTTTTCGCGTCGAGACCCGATCGAACAACGACACCCCCAGCTGCGTTTCGAGGTTGGCGATCGAATAGCTGACAACCGAGGTCGCTCGGTTGAGCTTTCGTGCAGCGGCAGCAAAGCTTCCTGTTTCGACAACAGTGAGGAAGACCCTCAGCTGATCCAACGTCGGCGTGCCCGGCTCGGAGCTCATTTCTATTCTTTCGAACGTTTTGATCGATGTTATACCAGTTTTCTCGAATGATAAGCCCCCTTAATTCTGATCGTACGCCGACCGATCAACTAAGGAGTAACGACCGTGACGAGCTATTCAATCATTGGCGCAGGCGCTACCGGGACCGCGCTCGCGCAGCAATTCTCGCGCAAGAACATCAGGGTCAAGATTGCGAACACGCGAGGCCGTGAATCCCTTTCCGACCTGACCGCCACCCTGGGTAACAACGTCGAGGCAACGTCAACACAGGACGCTCTGAAGGCGGACGTCGTCATTCTGGCGGTGCCGTTTGATCGCGTGCCCGATGCCGTCCGCCAAGCTGCGACGTGGGACAACCGGATCGTGGTCGACGCAACAAATGCAATCAAGTTTCCCGAATTCCTGCCCAGGGATCTTTGTGGTCGCCTCTCGACGGAGATCGTTGCCGAGGCTCTGCCTGGCGCTCGTGTCGTGAAGGGTTTTAATACCTTGCCGGCGGCGATACTTGCGCGAGTTCCAGACGATCATGGACGGCGCGTCATATTCCTCGCCGGCAACAACAGCCCGGCCAACGCCGAAGTCGCAGCTCTCGCGAGCGCCCTCGGATATGCGCCGATCGTCCTCGGATCCCTCAACGAAGGCAAACACGCGCAATTCGGCGGCGCGCTGATGGTCCACGACCTCACCAGCCACGGCTGAGCGCTTAACTCCCCTCGGCATTCACCGCGTCAAGCAATTCAATTGGAGCTTCACAATGAGCAAAGTTCTCGTTCTCTACTACTCCTCGTATGGCCATATCGAGCAGATGGCTCAAGCAATCGCTGAAGGCGCGCGCAGCGCAGGCGCGCAAGTCGACATCAAGCGTGTTCCCGAAACCGTGCCTGAAGCGATTGCGCTCACTTCAAACTGGACCAGAAAACGCCCGTTGCAGAGGTGGCCGAAATCGCCGACTACGACGCCATCATCGTCGGGACCGGCACGCGGTTCGGACGCATGTCATCGCAAATGGCCGCCTTCCTCGATCAGGCCGGTGGACTGTGGGCGCGCGGTGCTCTCAATGGCAAGGTCGGTGCCGCTTTTGCATCAACCGCGACTCAACATGGCGGCCAGGAAACGACTCTGTTCTCGATCATCACCAACTTGCTGCACTTCGGTATGACCATCGTCGGACTTCCGTACAGCCACCAGGGGCAGATGACCCCGAGCGAAATCGTCGGCGGCGCTCCCTATGGAGCGACAACCATCGCCGGCGGCGATGGCTCGCGCCAACCCACCGAGATCGAATTGGCGGGTGCCCGTCACCAGGGCGAACTGGTCGCCAGGACGGCAAACAAGCTTTTTGGTTGAGAACAGGTAATCGCGTCGTGCGCCGTCACCGATCTAGTGGCGGCCACCTGCTTCGAGTCATCGATGTAGAATCTTCAACAGCAAGGAAAGGTTATTCAGATGTCAGGAAATAGCGTCAGCGAGGCCGCAAAGGCGGTCATTCGCCGCAATACAGACGAGGTGCAGAGCAAAGGCAACTTCGATCTTTTCGAAGAGCTTTTTGCCGACGACTTTGTCGATCATACACCGCAGCCCGGTGGAACGCCGGACAAGGGCGGAGCGCGCAAGCTTTATCACGCGTTGCGGGCGGCGTTTCCCGACTTTCATGCCACCATCCACTGGCAGACCGCTGACGGCGATGTGGTCACGACGTTCAAGACGTATCACGGCACCCACCAAGGCCCTTTCCTCGGCATTCCGGCAACGGGCCGGAAGATCCAGTTCGAAACGGTCGATGCCATGCGGGTCCAGAACGGCAAGATCACCGAGCATTGGGGTGTCGCGAACTTGTTTTCCGTCATGCAACAGCTCGGCGCGCTGCCGCCGTTTCCAAAGGCGTAGCGTGGCTCTTCGGCGACCGGTCGCTCCAAGCCGGTGATACGAAGCGGCGTCAATAGACAAAAAAGCCCGCTGCCGGAGGGCAGCGGGTGCGATCGCGAAAGTCGCGATCTAGTCTAGGGAGGAAATGCCCCTTAGGGCGGCAGAAGGGTCACTTCTGCCTGGCCGTCCGACGCCGAATTCCGGATGAGGCATCATTCGACCCCCAAATACGCATTCTTGACCTTCGGATCGGACAGCAACGCCGAGGCCTTGTCGGAAAAGGCGATACGACCGGTCTCGGACTAGCTCCGACGAGAGCACCGACACAGCTAGGAGGGAATGGAATCGAGGAACACGTAGAGCGCCGCAATCTTGCCGTCGTGAACGATGATCACATCGAGGCCGGTATAGTCGGGCGCCCCGCCACGCGGGCCGGAGCCCCAGGCCAGACGGCCCGCGTTATGGAGAGCCTGCGATTCGCCGTGCGGGACATAAGCGAAGTGCGGATGGGTCGCGCGAAGATCGCCAGCAAACTTGTCGAGAGCCTCGCGCCCGACGAACGTGCCCGGCGGCACATAGAGGATGCAGTCTTCAGTATAAAGCTCCTCGATCGCGGCGCGGCGGCGCGCCGCGTCGGCCTCTCCGAAGACTTCTTGAAGATTACGGTGTAGCAGTTCGTGAATACGGTCGGTCATAAACGATTCTCCTTGATTATTGACTGGGTTTTCGAGCCCCAGTCGCGTTGTGAGTAACGTGCTCCGTCCTGGGCTTGTCCGCCGTTGATGAAGCGTTCGGTTCCGGCGATGAGCTTGCGTCCTAGGACGCGAGGAAGACGGCGGCGCCGGCGACGTCGCAACGACGTGTTCCAGATCACAGCCAACTGCCGGCTCGTCTGGTGATCGGAGAAACAGATCGACGTGGCGACCTTGCCGATCGCTTCAATCCGCATGCTGAAACAGACATGCTTCCATGTCGGCAGAAGCATCAGTTCGCCGTGAGGATCTCGCCGAAACGCTCCCACTGTTTGCCGTCGAAGCGCATGAACTGCATTTGCTTGACCGGTGTATGGTCATTAGGCGCGGTATTGACCTTGATGCCGGGCAGGAGCATTGGCAGTTCGAGATCTCTGATCGAATAGGCCTGCTTGTGAATGTTCTCCGGGCTCAGGTCGCTTCCAGCGGCTTTGAGCACGTGTTCAAGAGCCATCGCGAAATTGTACCCGAATACATAGTTCTGATCGCGAATATCTCCGTCTGGAGCATACTTTGCCATGAACTCGCGCCAGTCCTTTACGCCGCGATCCCCACTCCAGGTAGGATCCATCGGATCCTTCGCAAAGGCCGTCGAAATGATACCAATGCCGGCCTCCAGTCCGGCAACCTCCATCACGGATGAAATCCAGATTGAAACGTTGCTCAGAAACCTTGTCGGCTTCCACCCTATCTCGTGAGTCTTTCGAATGGCTTGTGCCGCGAACTTCGGGGTTGCTGCGATCAGGAAGACATCTGCTCCGGATGCCTTCAACCTTACGACCTGGGAGTCAATGGTTGGTTCGGTGACCTCATAAGTTGCCACGGTGACGACCTGCTCGAACCTGGATTCGAGCACGTCCCTCAAGCCGGCCAGATAATCGCGGCCAAAGTCATCGTTCTGGGCGAGCACGGCAATCTTCGTTGCTCCCAATTTTTCAACCGCGTGCTTGGCATAGAGCCGCGCCTCAAGGCGGAAGGGAGCTTGAATTCCCATCAGCGCCTTTGGAAACTGGGAAATATCGCCAAACTTCGACGCGCCCGACGCCAGGAAGAGCTGAGGAACGTTCTTTCCTTGGAGGTATTTCGCGATGGCGTTGTTTTGCGCGGTACCGAGCGAAGAGAATATCAGGGCGACCTCATCACTCTCGACGAGACGCCGCGTCTGCTCAACGGTTCTGGGAGGCACGTATCCGTCGTCGAGCGAGATCAGCTTGATCTTGCGGCCATTTATACCACCTCTCTCATTGACCCGGTTGAAGTACGCGATTTCCGCCTTGCCGAGGGCGCTGTAGGCGGAGAGCGCGCCACTATAGGGCATGGTCTGCCCGATCCGGATTTCACTATCCGTGACGCCACGTTGCTCAGCGCTTGCTGCTGACGTGAAGGCAAGAAAAGCGGCAGCTACAAGCAGATGTCGAATGGTTGTCTGGTACATGATCTTCCCCTTATGCGCGTTCGGCGGCAGGAGCGTCCACAACTCGCCCAGCACCGGCCGGAATCTTTTCTTCAGCGGGATAGCGATAGGGACCGAGAGAGAGTATCGCCGCGGTTGCGATCAGCATGAACGCGCCAAACATCCAAAGGGCCGGTTCGTAGGAATGCAGCCGCTCGAAAGCCAGGCCCATCATGAGCGGGCCGATAGCCGACCCGATGACGAAGCTGGCGAACAGGTATCCGTATAACTGCCCGAAACGCTTCATTCCGAAATAGCGGGACGTAAGGAATCCGATCATGTCAATTTCGGTACCGGATGCCAGACCGAGACTGATAATGCCCGCAACCGGTGAGACGGTGCTGCCGAGCAAGTAGATTCCGAGGCACGGGAGCAGAAAGAAGAACGCCGCAACAAACGGCGCGAAGATCCTGTCAACCAGATATCCGGATAGCAGACGCCCTACCATCGTAGAGAGACCAACGGCAACCATCAGGGCCGCGGCCGACTCAGGCGAATAACCCTTGTCCGTCAAGAGAGGCACTGTGTGCACGACCAACCCCTGGGTCACGGTCGACACAAGCAACAGGGCGCACGCGATCAGCCAGAACTGGCGGCCGCCAAGCACCTCCCGTACCTCAAGGTCGGGCAGCCGGTCCTGGGAAGCAGGAGATTGTGCGGGCACGTCGTCGGCCACGGTCATTGCCTTGGTCGGCTCGCGAATGAACAGAAACACCGCCGGAAAGGCCACCATCAGCGTGAGCAGGCCGAGACCGAGATAGGCGACACGCCAACCAAAATTGCCGATGAGAAACTGGGTGTACTGGGGCACCAGCGCCGCTCCCAGACCGATCCCGCTCATGGTTATTCCCAGGGCCAGGCCTCGCCTGTCGTCAAACCATGCGGAAACGCATTTTGCATAACCGAGGGGCCCCTGGCCCGATCCCAAAACGCCGGTCATCGCAAAGAACAGCATGAACACGATGATTGATGCTGGAGTCAGGGCAATGAGTGCGACGCTTGAGGCGCAAAGGACAACGATCGGAAGCAGAACGGTCCGGACGCCCCAGCGATCCATTAGTGACCCCACGAAGGGAATGGTCATCGCGGAGAAGATTGCAGCAACGCCGCCGGCGGCAGAAATGCTCGCGCGATCCCAGCCGAATTCCTGGTTCAGCGGTTTGATGAACAGGCCTAACGTGTACAGAATGACCGGGCCTTGAGCCACGAGCATCGACAACGTCGCGCCGAACACGATCCACCATCTGTTACCGAAAGCTGTTCCTTGAGACATGTTTCCCTTCCCCCGCGCTTTTTGATTCGATCGACTTCGCTCAGTGCCCAGACTTCGCCAGGGCATCTCGGGCGGTCTCTTCCGCATCGTGCTCGAATACCCACTTTCCCTGCGCCATCCACTCGCGCAGGCGCTCAGCCTTCTCCGTGGGATTCTCGTGCTCGGAGCGATAGAGTTTGCCTGCGGCGCGCGCGAGCGCCTGGACTCGGCTGGTCCGCGCAAGCCTGAGCGTCTCATAAAGTTTCAGACGGCCTGCGACGTCGACGGCGGTACATCCCTCCAGAAGAACGGCAAGCGTGATTGCGTCTTCGATCGACTGACCGGCGCCCTGGCCAACGTGAGGGACCATTGGATGCGCCGCATCGCCCATCAGCGTGATGCGGCCAGTCGACCAGTACGGCAATGGCGCACGATCGTAGACACCCCAGCGAAAGGTCTCGTCGAGCGAATTGATGGTGTCCTGGACGGGCTTATCCCAACCGGCATACTCGGCAGCTAGCGCCTTGAGCTCGCCTGGCGCAGACCAGGATTCCTCTGACTCGGTGTCGGTGGGAACGAAAGCCACCATGTTGATCAATCGCCCGCTGGCGACGGGATAAAGCAGGAAACTCCGGCCTGATCCGAGCCAAAGCGCGGGGTCCTTGAGATCGTCGGCCCACGCGAGCCGCTCGGCGGGAATCAGCGCCCGGTAGGCCATGATTCCTTCGCTCGTCGGGCGACTTTGCAGGCCGATCTCGCGCTGGACGACGGAACGAATTCCGTCAGCGCCGATCACGACGTCCGCGTCCGCGGCAACGCCGTTCGCGAACGAAAGATGCACCAGATCACCGTCTTCCTTGAGCTGGAGGCACCGGTGACCAAGAGCGACCGTTCCATTCGGTAGTGCGGCAAACAGCAGGTTCAGGAAGTCCGCGCGATGAACGTTGTACCCCTGACCGCCATCTGGCGAAAATGCGGGCGTTGCCGGCCCCACAGGGGTCGTGATCGCCTCGCCGTGCGACGTGCGCAGTGCAATGCCGTTGATTGGCGAGCCGATCTTCCGCAGTTGATCATCGAGACCGATGCGTTTCAGCAAGCGAGCGGCGTTTGGGTGGATCGAGACTCCGGCTCCGATCTCCCTCACGACCTCTGCCTGCTCGAAGACGCTCACATCGAGACCTCGCGCCCGAAGCGCGAGCGCAGCGGTCAGGCCTCCGATTCCACCGCCCACGATTGCAATGCGAAGCGAACCAGGCATTTCTTTCAGACCTTTTCTGTGGCGGCAGTCACGAGTTGCAGTTATCCGCTGGATATCTCGGCCGATACGCCACAAGGGAATGGGCTAGCCCGGCGACACCATCGCCGGAGCACGATCCGATGCCACCCCAATGCTTCGAGAGGACGAACCTGAAGCCGGATGGACATGCGGGCGGCTACTTCCTCCTCCCTGGAGGCGTTGATCGGCCCATTTGGGCATCGAAATCAAAGCCGTGGCCTTTAGCTTGTCTCTTGCGCCACATCATTATACTATACACTCGTAAAGTTTAATCAAGAGAAAAATGAGAATTCGGCGAGGCAGCGCGGCCTCGCGAGGTTTATGGGTCGGCGGCGGATTGGGTTGCGCGTTGTTGGGGGCCAGAGCCTTGGACCGCCAGACGAATTGTCGTTATTGGAGGCGGCGAGGGTTCGGCGGTACCGTCCGTCCACTCACATTGTTGTCGCGATGCGTAGAAACAACAAAGGCACCCCCTCGCACGACAAGCAAGGATCGTAAGATGCGCTTCAGAAGGCGAAGCGGGTGCAGCCTATTTCAAAGGGTCTTGGTTCTGCCTGCGCTCAGCGCTTACTCGCCTCGTTGATCCGGGCAGGCTTCGCGCGCGCATGTTTTCCAAAGACTGTTTCGTCCACAAGGCGCCAGTACGCTTCGATGACCTTCGAATTTTCGGCAGATAGTCCGCTCGTAACCCGCATTTCAGGCCCCAATCCGGAGAGCGTCGTAGTAAGACTGACCATCATGTAGTGGAACAGGATAGGATCAACCGCAGGAAGGAGTCCTTGCTTCTGAGCCGCAACAATCTGGGGGATCAACCGCCCAAGGAGCGGCGACAAGACTGTTTCCGCAACCCACTTCAGCCGCGGACTGTTCGTGAACGCCTCTTGCCGCATGAACCGGTGAAATTCGGGAAATGCGACCGTGTAACGGAACAGCGTGGCATATTCCTCCCGCAATCGAGTGAGCGGTGGCAAATCGGAATTTTCCGGCGCCGACGTATCCCACCCTGCCCTGATCTGCGCGAACGCATGTTCAGCCGCGGCCCGCCAGAGTATGTCCTTGCTTCGGTAGTGGTATGTGATGAGCGGATGTTGCAGACCAAGCCGATCTGCAATCGCGCGAATGCTCGCTCCTTCGAATCCCCGTTCGGCGAACTCCGCAATGGCGGCGTCCAGGATCGCGCCCCGCGTCTCAAGCGCGCGTTGTTGTTCGGCTCTCTTGCGCGGACGCCCCCGCCCTTCCACAGTCGATTTCAGCTTTGCACTCTTCGCCATATTCATTGGCTAACATGATTGCCGGGGAGAGGCCAAGAGCGCGATGCGCCGACGACTACCCGGGTGACCTTTTGTTGTTGGCAGCGACGAAGCTCGGTGGTCGGTTACTCCCAGGGTTGAGCTCCCTCGCAAGGCCGAAGTTATATTCGACGGTGCCAGTACCACCTTGCAACTCGGGACGAACGACGAGGGACGGCTTAACCCCAAATACCGCATCGCTCTCCAGAAACTCATCGCCTTCGAAGAACATATGAGTGATGAGGGTGCGATAGCCCGGCGCGCTGATCATGAAATGAATATGTGCGGGACGGAATGGATGTCGTCCCATTGCCGCGAGCAATTGGCCCGCGGGCCCGTCATCTGGAATTGGATAACAGACAGGTTCGGAATCGATAGGCACCTGCGATATCGGCACGAAAGCTCGCCCTCAGGTGCCCCTGTGGCTGGTCGCTGTCCTGGACGTCATACAGTTGATTGGGAGCAGTCTGCCAAACCTGAATCAACGCATCCCCGACCGGCTGCCCCTCCTGGTCAGTGACGCGGCCACTCATCACCAACGGCTCGCCCGCCTCCTCCCGAAGCAGGATACTGTCGCCTTGCGCGAGCTCGCGCTGGTGACCGGCATAGAACGGGCCGAGGACTGTGGAGTCACTGATGCCGGGACCCGCTACATTGTCGACCGCGTCAACCAGCATCGAAACGCCCAGAATGTCCGAGAGCAGGACAAACTCCTGGCGGCTTTCGGAACACATCTTGCCGGTGCGCGTAAGGAAGTCGATGGCTTGCCACCACTCGCCCTGGGTCAGCTTCGCTTCCCTGACGATCGCATGCAGATGGCGGATGACGACCTCCATGACCTCCTGCAGCCTGGCGCTTTTCGCATTGCCCATGCGGTCGATGACGTCGCGCGTCAGTTCCCGGAACGATTTCTACTGGTAAAGCACCCTCGTTCTTGCGGGTCATGACCGTCACTTGCACTCCTCAGGACGGCCGGCGGCCGTGATAGGCGTCGTCGAGAAGGGCCCGGATCGGGTTCCGCTCGATTGGACGCGGATTCCAGTAAGCGGACTGGAGGGCCGCATTGGCAGCCTTGTCGAGGTCGGACTCTGACATCCCGATTTGCCGCAGCGACGTAGGCGCGCCATTCTTCAATGCCAGATCAAACAATGCGCCTGCAGCGTCGGGCGCGCCAAGCGCGCGCGCAACACGGTCAAACGCGGCCGGTGCGGCGCCGGCGTTATACGCAGCGGCATGCGGCAGGATTACCGTGTGGGTCTCGGCGTGCGGAAGACCGAAGGTCCCGCCAAGAACGTGACACAGCTTGTGATGGAGCGACATCCCGACCGCTCCGAGGCACGATCCACAGGCCCAGGCTCCGAACAGGGCGTCGGATCGGGCATCGCGGTTTGCTGGATCCGCCATAATCTGAGGCAGCGCACGTCCAAGCGCTGCAATGCCCTGCTCCGCGAGATTCGAAATGACCGGGTTGGCTTCCCTTGCGTAAAGCGCCTCCACGGCGTGCGCGATCGCGTTAATCCCGGAAACCAGCGACAGGCCCGGGGGCAGGCCGTATGTCAGTTCCACATCGTAGATGATCACTTCGGGAAGGACCTTCATCGAGCGGATCGTCGACTTTTGACCCCCATCCGTCTCGCCGAGTACCGGGGTCGCCTCGGAGCCGGCATAGGTGGTCGGGAGCACGATCTGCGGAAGGTCGGTCCGGAACGCCAGCGCCTTGCCGAGGCCGATCGTCGACCCGCCACCGAGAGAGATGAGACAATCGGCATTATGAGCAACAAGCTTCGCCATCACGCGTTCGGTGACATCCACGGGGGTGTGCATGACAGCATCGGTCGAAAGGTGAACACCGAGCTTGCCCAATGCATGCATAAGCCGCGTAGCACCGGCGTCTGCGTGATGTGGATCGGAAAGCACAAAAGCCCGTTTGCGACCCAGAGCGTCCAACTCGTCCGTAACACGCGGGAGTGTTCCGAACCCGAAAACAACCCGCGCCGGCAGCGCCGAATATTCAAACGCCTCCATGTCGCTTGCCCAGAAGTTCATGTCCTTGTTGTGCGCGGGCGAATTCCTCGATCATCGCTTCGCGCATTGCAAACTTCTGAACCTTGCCGGTTACGGTTGACGGAAAACTCTCGACGAAACGGATATAGCGCGGAATCTTGTAGTGGGAGATCCGGTCCTGACAGAACCTGCGGACTCCTTCCTCGTCGAGAGCGGCGCCGGCTCTGGTGACGATCCAGGCACAAAGTTCTTCGCCGTATTTGGTGTTTGGTACCCCAAACACCTGGACGTCCTGAATATCGGGATGGCGGTACAGATACTCTTCGACTTCGCGCGGATAGATGTTTTCGCCGCCGCGGATGACCATGTCCTTGATCCTGCCGACGATGCGGCAATATCCATCGTCATCGATGGTCGCCAGGTCTCCCGTATGCATCCAGCCGGCTGAATCGACGGCTTCCCTTGTCCGAGCCTCGTCATTCCAATAGCCGAGCATGACCGAGTATCCCCTGGTGCACAGCTCGCCGGCTTCGCCGCGCGGTACGATCCGGCCGTCGCGGTCGACTATCTTGACTTCAAGGTGCGGCTGAATCCGTCCGACCGTCGAAACGCGCAGTTCCAGCGGGTCGTCACGGCTGCTCTGGAAGCTCACAGGGCTGGTTTCGGTCATCCCATAAGCGATCGTTATCTCGCTCATGTGCATCGTCGAAGCGACTTCCTTCATGACCTCGATCGGGCACGGAGCCCCGGCCATGATTCCGCGGCGAAGCGAGCTGAGATCGAAGCAGGTAAACTCAGGGTGGTTCAGCTGGGCAATGAACATGGTGGGTACCCCATAGAGCACGTCGCAACGTTCTGCTTCGACCGTTTCCAGGGTTTTCAGCGGATCAAAGGACTCCGACGGGTAGACCATCGTTGCCGCATGAGTCACACAACCGAGATTGCCCATCACCATGCCAAAGCAGTGGTACAGCGGCACTGGTATGCAGACCCGTGAACCGGGCTCGATCCCCGTCGCTTCACCCACAAAGAAGGCGTTGTTGATCAGGTTATGATGCGAAAGCGTTGCCCCCTTGGGCAACCCGGTGGTCCCACTGGTGAACTGGATATTGACGGCGTCATCCATCTGGATCGTAGCCGACAAGGATTCCAGTCGTTTGGTTCCAGCTTGCTTGCCTCTCTCTGCGATCCAGTCGAATGATAAGCAGCCATCGTGCTTTCCCGCAATCGAGATGACGTGTCGCAGTTCTGGAAGACGCGTGCTATGCAGCTCATCGCTTCCGTTTCCGAGCTCCGGGACGAGTTCGCGAATCATCGCGATATAGTCGCTGGTCTTGAAGCGAGCCGCGGCTATCAACGCGCGACATCCCACGGCGCGAAGCACATGCTCCAGCTCGCTCAGGCGGTAGGCAGGATTGATATTGACCAGAATCAGGCCAGCCTTCGCCGTCGCAAACTGCGCGATCGTCCACTCTGCGCAGTTAGGAGCCCAGATGCCGATGCGGTCCCCCGGCTCCAGACCAAGCGCCAGAAGTCCCGACGCGAAGGCGTCGGAACGCGACTTGAGCTCCGAGTAGGTCCAACGTATTTTCTGGTGCGCAACAACCAGCGCTTCGCGGGACCCATCAGTCGCGCTCACCTCGTCCAGGAGAGCGCCGATGGTCTTCCCGATCAGGGGCGGGCCGCTGTTACCATGCACATAACTTTCGCGTAGCACGAATACCTCCGATCATATTCGGATCCGGCACGACCGGCGACGTTTCACCGGCAATCAGTCGCCGTCGATCTACTTGCCTTCGAACACCAGGGTCGGCGGCTCGATATCCTTGTTGAAGGCATCCGCCGTACTGGCAAAGCCGCGCTGTGCATCCGGGCCGTCATAGAGCTCCATGGCGACATCAAGCATCACGAGGTCCGCGGCGGCCACGCCTCCGCTTGACCACGCCTTGAGCAACGTGCGGGTCGCCGCGTACGACCTGGTCGGCCCGGTCGCGAGTTGCTTCGCCAATGCGGCGGCGGTCGCGGTGAGATCCTTCTCCGGTACCACATGCGTCGCGATTCCGAGCTCACCGGCTTCGCGTCCGGAAATCGGTTCGCCCAGCATGGCGAAACGTGATGCCCGGGCTCGACCGACGCGCTCAGCAATCCGCTGCAAGGCGCCGGCGATCGGCAACATCGCCGTGGTGACTTCCACGCAACGGAAGACGGCATTGTCAGCCGCGACAAGAAAATCGCAGGCCAGCGCCAGTTCGAAGCCGCCGCCGAAGGCAATCCCCTGCACTACCGCGACCGTCGGTACCTTCAGCATCTCGATGGCGCGATAGGATACGTTTACGTCGGCAACGAATGTCCGGAACCAGTTGACATCCCTTCCCGGCCATTCCCGGACTTCCCCTCCGAAGCTGAAATGCGGTCCTTCGGAGCGAATCACCAGCACCCGTATGTCGCTTTCGCTGGCCTGGCGCACCGCGACCCGCAAGGCCTCGGCAAAGCGAAGATCGAGACGGTTGAAGGGCGGGTTGGCCAGTACGATGTTTCCAACCGCGCCATCTCTTTCAAAACGGATCGTCGTCATGTGAGACTCCTTTTTGTGCCGACGTCAGGCCGGGCGCTGATCGGTGGATTGCGGGATGATGGGCAGTAGCAGATGCGATGGCCGCTCGGCATCTCGATAGATCCTGTGGGTCACGGTCTTGCTGCTGCAAACGTGGTATGGAATGTACTCGACATTAGTCATCGCCCCGGTACCGGTGGGCACATCCATGGACGTGATGTCGAGGCAGATGCGGTGACCTGCCTTGAACTGGTTTGCCGTGGCGAGGATCTGTATCCGGTACTCGACCACTTCTCCCGGTTTCACGGGGGCGATCGCATCCTGCGTAAGCTGGTGGAAAGGCTCCCAGGGCTTGGAGCGCTTCTCATCGAGCGCCCGATAGGACGCTTTCAGCCAGCCCCGCGTCAATTCGCGTTCGGGCAGCGTCGAGGGAACATCGCGTTCGCCCTCGCGCGCGGTGCGAACGGACACGTCGGGCCCTACGTCCTTGAGCACGACAATCCAGTTGGTGTCTTCCTGATCGATTGCCGCATGCAGCGTTAGCGTGATCGGGCCGGCGACGGTGACGTCGTGCGGCAAGGGATCGGTCATGTAGCGCAGCCGTTCGACCTTCGTCGTCCGCGTTACCGGCATCTGCGTGAAAACGTCGGGTTCGCGCGCGGCCGCTCCGAGCTCAGACGCGGGGCGCGGGGGCTCGGTCGACAGGGTCTCCCAGTGCGAGAGGTAGTACTTTGTCCATTGCGTCTCCGGCAGTGGCCAATCGGTTCCGGTTCGCCACTCGTTGGCGCCCATGAGCCAGTAGCGCACCGGCGGCTCGTCCATGATACCGGTGTCTTGTCCCTTCAACCAATGGTCATACCACCGGATGATTTCGTCGTGATGCTGGTGGAACGGTCGCTCGAGGTGCGCCGGTCCGGTGAAGAGTAATTTCTTGGGCGCATTCACATTCTGGAAATAGTGCTGCGCGCCGAGCCAATGGAGCTTGTAGGTGTAAGCGTAGGCTCCTGAACCCGTGTAGAACGGTATTTTGATTTTCTTGAAGGTTTCCTCTGCGCGCTCGACGGTGCCGTCGAATTCCCAGGGGTGAGTCATCATGAGATACATGATGAAGGTGCGCTGACCTTTCTGGGTGAGGATGTTGTAGAGGTTGATGTATTGCTTGAAATCCGGGTTCTGCATGGCGCGGCGCCAGAGTTCCTCCTCAGGAGGGGGCAACTCGGCCGGGCGGTCGCGGGACTCGTGAACCGTGCTGAACACGTCGAGCAAATAGGGGAACGTGTGCAACACCCCGCCGGGATTGAAGTCACGGAATCCGAACATGCCACCATATGCGCTGCACGCGTCGTATGGAAAGATGGCTTTTAGCGCGGGATGTCCCTGCGCGGCTGCACGCCATTGTTCGCCGGCATAGCCGGAGATACCGACCATGCCGACCTTGCCGTTTGACCACGCTTGTTGGGTGATCCATTCGATCAAGTCGTAGTGATCGGTATCCTCGTGGCCGTAGTGCCCTTCGGACTTGGCGGATCCTCTCGGCTGCGCGATCACATGAACGTAGCCATTGGCAATGAAGCGACGCGTGTCGCCCGCTTCTATGGGACCGAACCAGAGCGGTGCGTGAGCCGGTTGCGGCGGCAATATGTCCGCGATGTCCGGGCCTTGAAGGTCCTTGTTATGCAGGGCCGCCGCATAAAGTACGGGATACGTGCCCGGCTTGTCCGGTCGATACACATCCACCGCTAACCGCGTGCCGTCCCGCATGGCGACACTGATGTCCCGCTCCTCGATCATCGCTACGTCTCCGCCCTTTTTTTGCGGCGCCGCTCGCCGACATTTCGAGACCATACCACTTTACTTTACGATCGTAAAGTATAATATGAGGTCAGGAACGCACGTCGGCGTCCGACACACTCACCCCTTCAAAGAGAGCCGAACATGGAATTCACGAGATTTCTGCCCCTGCTTGGTCGCCTGCTCATTGGCCTGCCGTTTCTTATGAGTGGCGTGGGCAAGCTCACCACCTATGCGGCAACGACAGCCTATATCGGCAGTGTAGGCTTGCCGTTGGCTCCGCTTGGCTGGGCGATCGCCGTTGCCTTCGAGATCGGCGGCGGGCTGCTGCTGGTTCTCGGTTTTCGCGCCCGAGAGGTCGCGCTCGCTCTCGCCTTGTTCGTTTTGGCGACAGCCGTCTTCTTTCACAGGAACTTCGCCGATCAGAATCAGATGATCCATTTTCTCAAAAACATCATGATGGTCGGCGGGCTTTTGCAAATCGCGTATTTTGGAGCCGGGCCCTACGGTCTGGACGCACGGAGAGGACGCGGTCCCAAGAATGTCACAGGCGCGGCCGCTTAAGGCGCTCCGACTCCAAGCCGTTGTACCAACACGAGAACTGCACCCGAGCGCGACGCTAGAACGCGCTCGGTAAGCGGCGGCGCGATAACGACCGAAGATTTCTACGGCTACCGCAACGTCATCTCGATCGCGAGGCAATCAGGATTGCTTCGAGATCGATCAATTTGGCTCGTGCCCACAGGGATGGAACATGTCCACTCGCATTACAGTCAACGGCGAATCTCGCATGGTCGACGCCGCTCCCGACACGCCCCTGCTCTATGTCCTGCGTAACGACCTCGGACTGAACGGGCCCAAATACGGTTGCGGGCTTGGGCAGTGTGGAGCCTGCGCTGCCATAATCGGTGGCAATCTGGTCAGGACCTGCTCGATGCCGCTTCGGGACGTTGAGAACGATCACGTCACTACGCTGGAGGGATTAGGCTCTGTGGAAAACCCTCACACCTTGCAGAAGGCATTCATCGCCGAGCAGGCGGCACAGTGCGGCTATTGCACCAGCGGTATCATCATGGCCGCAAAGGTGCTTCTGGACCGCAATCGCAACCCGGACGACGAAGACATCAAGAATGCGCTCGCGGACCATCTCTGCCGCTGCGGCACCCATAACAGAGTGGTCCGAGCCGTTCGGCGCGCGGCAGTGGAGCTCGCGCGATGACGGACCTCGTGCTGTCACGGCGGCGCTTTACCCAGGGACTGGGCATTGTCGTCGCGACGTTCGCGTGGACGACCCGATCTGCGATCGGCCAGGCGCCGCCCAATTTGCCCTTTAGTCTGCGCAACAATCGCAAATTGGAAGGCTGGATCAGACTCGAACCGGACAACTCCGTCGTGATCTTCACCGGCAAGGCCGAACTCGGTCAGGGCATCCTTACGGCTCTCGCCCAGATCGCCGCCGAGGAACTTAATGTCGAGTTCGACAAGATCCGAATGGTATCCGCCGACACCACGCGCGGGCCAGACGAGCAATACACTTTCGGCAGTCAGTCGGTCGAGCAAAGCGGTGCCGCCATTCGCGCTGCCGGCACCGAAACCCGGGCGATTCTTCTCGCTGCGGCGGCGCGCCGGTTCGACCTTCCGGAGACGCAACTGAAGGCCATGGCCGGATCAGTCGTTGCAACGGACGGCAGACGCGCGACGTATTGGCAGATTGCGAGTGAACAGCCTGAGATATTGCGGCGAGAGATCGCCGCCAACATCGTGCCGAAACGACCGGCCGACTACCGGATTGTCGGTCAGTCCATCAACCGCGTCGACCTTCCCCCCAAATTGACCGGTCGTGCGTCCTACGTTCAGGATATGAGACTTCCCGGAATGATCTTCGCGCGCGTCGTGCGTCCCCCGCGTTACGGGGCAAAGTTGATGGCGCTCGATGATACCACCGTGCGCTCGCTCCCAGGTGTCGTTGCAGTGATCCGCGACGGCCATTTCCTGGCGGTCGCCGCCGAGCGCGAGGAGCAGGCAATCGCGGCTCTAAACGCCTTGGCGTCGGGAGCGCGGTGGAGTGATGACGGCATTTCACTTCCCGACATGTCGAACCTGGCCAGGGAGCTGCGACAGCTTCGCAGCGAGACGAGCGTGGTCGGCACGGCAGGTCAGTCCGAGCCGGCGCCGCCCGACGCCAAGAGGATCAGCGCAGAATATGTCCGGTCGTACGTCTCCCACGGCTCAATCGGGCCGTCGTGCGCGGTGGCCTTGCTCAAGGATGGCCATATGACCGTGTGGTCACACACCCAAGGGGCTTTTCCGCTGCGGGGCGATCTCGCCAAGGTGTTGGGGATGCAAAACTCCGAGGTTGACGTGATCCACACGCAAGGATCCGGGTGCTACGGTCACAATGGTGCGGACGACGTCGCGCTGGACGCCGCCCTGGTTGCGCGCGCCGTGCCAGGCAGGCCGGTCAAGATCCAGTGGATGCGAGACGATGAATTTGCATGGGCTCCGATCGGACCTGCCATGACGACGAAGGTTGAGGCGGCGCTCTCGTCTGAGGGCAGGATTGTCGACTGGTCCTATGACGTGTGGAGCAATAGTCACGCGATGCGACCGGGTCAGGCCGGCGGCGTCAACCTGCTTGCGGCCTGGGATTTGAGTGTCCCCTTTACCAAATCCCCTCCTCCGCGTATTCCGCAGCCGTTCGGCGATGGGGACCGTAATGCTGTTCCCCCCTATGAATTGGCGCGAAAGGAGATCAGGAATCATCTCCTCCTTGACACACCAATCCGCAACGGATCGTTCCGGACATTGGGTGCCCATGGCAACGTCTTCACCATCGAATCCTTCATGGACGAACTCGCCGAGGCAGCCCAGCTCGATCCCATCGCTTTCCGCCTCGCTCACCTGAAGGATCCGCGGGCCCGCGCCGTCATTGAAGCGGCGGCCGCAACGGCAGGCTGGAGCGCGGGCGCGAAAGGTGATGGCTGGCGCGGACGTGGCTTTGCTTACTCGCGTTACAAGACAATCGGAATGTACGCGGCGGTCGTTGTTGACGTGAGCATCGACCGCAACAGCGGTATCGTCCGCGTACCGAAGGTCGTGATAGCCGCCGACATCGGCAGTGTCGTGAATCCGGACGGTGCGAGAAACCAGCTTGAGGGCGGGATCGTCCAGGCCGTCAGTGTAACGTTGAAGGAGCAGGTCACGTTCGATCGCCGCCAGATCACCAGTCGTGATTGGGCCGGATATCCGATCCTGACGTTTCCGGAGGTACCGAGCATCGAAGTTGTGCTGATGAACCGTAGTGATCCATCGCTAGGCGCCGGAGAGGGCTCGTTGGCGCCGACTTCAGCAGCACTGGCGAATGCCTTCGCTCATGCGACGGCGCGCCGGATTCGATTGCTTCCCATGACACCCGAACGCGTGAAAGCCGCTCTCGCCTGAGCACCGTGGCATTCTCGCAGTCCCCCGGACGCCCGATGCCAAGCGCCGAGCTACGCAATCGCCCGCCAGTTCGGGACTGAGGCATTCTCGAACCACGTGACAATCTCCAAGTGATCGCCGCGCGTTATCAGAACCAATCGAGCAAGGACACCAGCCATGAGTGAGCACGTCACCATCTCCCCCACCGAAGCCGCCGATCGCCTCGCGATCCGGGAGCTCATCGAGGCCTACGCACATTGCGCCGACCGTCGCGATGCGCAGGGCCAAATGTCTCTCTTCACTGCAGACACCCATTTCGTGGTGTTTATGAGCGCCAATGATCCGACTCCGTCGCAGGAGCTGCATTCGCGCGAGGCGCTCGCGCCAGTGTTCGCCGAGTTGAACAAGTACGACGCCACTACGCACTTCATCGGACAAACCACTATTATCACGCTGACGAACGACCGAGGCACCGGCGAGACCTATTGCCTGGCGCATCACGTCACGGTCGTCGGTGAACAGCGGCGTCTGATGGTTGCCTCGCTCCGCTATCGCGACACCTTCGTGAAGATGAACGGTGCATGGCTGTTTGCAGAGCGCCTGCTTTACGTCGACTGGCTGGAGGAGCGCGCCCTCGCGTGACATCAACGGCGGTGTAAGCTTCTCTTGCATTGTTGGCCGAACCCGAGGAGCACACGGAGCGAGTCCTAGCGCTTCGTAGCGTGAACGGCCCAGGCAATACCGTCGCCTAGATACGCGCGTCCAAGGCGGTTAAGCGCCTCCCCTTGGGCTAGACTGAAGAAGAGGGACGGGACTTTTTCGGACTGTCCACGCCAAGGCGCGCCTCATTCCATAACCGCCCATCACGCGAAAGACCTTTCCTCAGCGCTCCCATCGAGCGTACTAGCTACCCGCCATGCGACGCTGACTAGGCTGTGATTGAGCGACATCAAGGATCGGTCGGGCCCGACGGCGCCCTGCCCGCATATCGTTTGATGGAAACACTGCTCGGGAGACCGCATAGCGCTCACGGATGAGAGTGCGAGCCCGCCGATTTGTACGCTGGGCTACGCTACTGTCCTCCGTTGAGCAAATGGTGGTTTCCCATCGCGAAGCCTTGGTTCAAATAAAGATGCGACGACCATAGGAGCAAGCGCTGGACCAACACGCGCGATCAAACAGTGAAGATTTGCGCGGAACAGGATAGTAACATTCGCTGCGAGTAACGATGTGGGAGTAAAAAATCGCGAAAATTATTCTTCGTATCAATGACTTATGACTTTGGTGCGCTCGGAGGGACTCGAACCCCCACGATTTTACTCACTGCCACCTCAAGGCAGCGCGTCTACCAATTCCGCCACGAGCGCTTGGGATACCGGCTGGAAGGATTGCAGCCTGCCGGATCAACGGCGCCGATGTAACAAATCAGGGATGGTGGGACAAGGAGGTTTTGCGATCCGGTAACTACCTGACATCAGGGGATTTCGGCAGCATTTGCTTGACTTCGACCGCGATGCGGTTGCGATCCACCAGCACCACGCCGGAAGCCACCGGAAGGTTGTTGGCGAGGATCTTGACCTCGTCCTGCTCGGTGGCGTCCAGTTCGATGATGGCGCCGCGGGAAAGCCGCATCACCTGGTGGATGGGCATGGTCGTGGTGCCTAGCACCACCATGAGATCGACGCTGACTTTATCGAGGGTGGCCACTTCTGAACCGCCAAAGGGGGACTAAATTGCTGTGTGGTTCCACCTGACCACGTTATGGTTAGCCAATGGTTAATGACCGCCAAAGCCTTGATTTGACGACGTTCGCGCAGGCCAAAGGCGGCCGCGAGGTCGAATGGCGGATTTCGGCCGCTCCTGTGCCCTACCCCGAAGCCGTGACTGAGATGGAAACCCGCGCGGCCGGGATCGCCGACCAAAAGGCGGCCGAACTGGTCTGGCTGCTGGAGCATCCCCCGCTCTACACTTCCGGCACCAGCAGCAAGGAAGGCGACCTGCTCGATCCGCGCTTCCCGCTATTCACCACCGGCCGCGGCGGACAGCTCACCTATCACGGCCCCGGCCAGCGGGTGGCCTATGTGATGCTCGACCTCAAGCGCCGCCGGCCGGACGTGCGCGCCTATGTCGCCGGCCTGGAGGAATGGATCATCCGCATGCTCGACGCCTTCAACGTGCGCGGCGAGCGCCGCGAGGACCGCGTCGGGGTCTGGGTCAGGCGCCCCGACAAGGGCGAGGGCTACGAGGACAAGATCGCAGCGATCGGCGTGCGGCTGCGGCGCTGGGTGTCGTTCCACGGCATCGCCATCAATGTCGAACCGAACCTGTCGCATTTCTCCGCGATCGTGCCCTGCGGCGTGATCGATCCGCGTTACGGCGTCACCTCGCTGGTGGATCTCGGCCTGCCCGTGACGATGGAAGATGTCGACGTCGCGCTGCGGCAGGCGTTTGAAGAGGTGTTCGGGGCAACCAGTGCACGCCTGCCGGAGGCGATGGCCTGAGACGTCCGCCGCCCTGCGGTCTTCCGCTCCCGCGAGCGGCGCCACATATCCAGAGGCAGCGGCGCATGGTGGAGGTCGCGATGACGACGCACAGGCTTCCCTTCGAAAACCGGTGGACCAACAGCGCGAATGCCCTGCAATGGAATTGCGAGCTTGACCATCTGGGCGTCGCGAACGTACGGGCCATGTTCGTAGATCACGAAACACGGCATCCAAACCGGCGCAACGTCGTGCAGGACGTTCCGGCCGGCTTTGTCCGGGACTGGCTGGCGTTCCAGGATCGGCGCGCGGCGCGCCAACAACTGCTGTGGCGCGCGACCGTGATTGGCCTTTCGTTTGTCGCGGCCACCGCGGCCGTGCTGGGCGTGCTAAGGGCGTGACATGTGCTTGCCGATGAGGTTCACGCCGCCGCCTTGCGCGGCGCGACCTCGAGTTGGCCCGCGATATAGCGGCGCTCCTGGGTGAGGCCGCCGAAGCCGTAAGCATCACCCTTCACTTCGTCGACATGCGCGTAGCTCTCTTCGTGCAGCGGCCCGAGCAGTTCGCCCATGCGCTGGAACAGCGCGGCGAGATAGGCCGCCTTCTCGTCCTTGGTGTTGGTGCCCTCGCTGACATGAACGTCGAGCCAGAAGCTGGCGAGGCTCTGTTCGGCGAGCGACTTTCCGCCGGCGAACCAGTCGGCGGCATCGACCGACTTCACGATGACAGCGGTGACCTTGGGATCCTTGCGCAGGGTCCGGCGCGTAATCTCGACGTGTCTCACCGCATCTCGAAAACGAGCAAAAACCCCTTTAACCAAGGGCGTCCGCGCAATCCGTCTGTGCCTTGACGCTGCAAACTGTCTCACCTAGTCTCACCGCTGATTGTAGGTGAACCTATAGGCAGGCGGAAATGGCGAAGGCGGAGAAGAGATCGCAGGCGGCGGCGCGCAAGGCGGAGGCGGTTTCCGTTGTTCCAAGGGTCGAACCGAAAGGGAAGCCCCGCCGAGCTACCAGCACTGGCAAGCTGACCGCCCTCGCCGTCACCCGGGCGACCAAGCGCGGAATGTACAACGATGGGCTCGGGCTCTATTTGCAGATCGCCGAGAACGGCTCGAAGTCGTGGATACTGAGGTATCTGTTCAACGGCCGCACCCGTCACTACGGCATCGGGCCGCTGCACACCGTCAATCTTGCCGAGGCGCGCACCCGGGCCGCTGTTGCCCGCCTGCAAATCCTCGACGGCATCGATCCGGTGGAAGCGCGGCGCGAGCGGAAGGCCGCCGCCCAACTCGAAGCTGCGAACAGCATCACCTTCGATGACGCCGCCGAGGAACACATCAAGGCGATCGAACCGCAGTGGAAGTCCAAGAAGCTGGGCAAGCAATGGCGCTCGCATCTGAAAACCTATGCCAGTCCGCATTTCGGCAAGCTGCCCGTTGCCGCCGTCGATACCGGGCTTGTGACGCGAGCCCTCATGCCAATCTGGACAACGAAGCCCGAGACGGCATCGCGCGTCCGAATGAGGATCGAAGCTGTGCTCGACGCGGCAAAGGTCAAGGGATATCGGACCGGAGACAATCCGGCGCGATGGGACGGGCACCTTCAGCACATTCTCGCGGCCCTTCCCGCCGCAAAGCACCACGCCGCTATTCCCTACACCGAGGTCGCTGCCTTCATCGCCGATCTGCGCACGCGGGAAGCGACATCAGCCCGCGCGCTGGAATTTCTGACTTTGACCGCGACCCGAACCAACGAGACGCTCGGCGCTCAATGGGATGAGTTCGATTTGCAGGGCAAGGTCTGGACGGTGCCCGCGATCAGGATGAAGGGCAAAGCAAAGGTGGCGCGCGAGCATCGTGTGCCGCTCAGTGATCGCGCCGTCGAGATCGTCAAGGAGATGCAGAAGATCAAGCACGGCCCGTTTGTGTTCCCCAGCGCCTTCCGGCCGATGAAGCCGATGAGCGGCAACGCCCTCCTCGACCTGTTGAAGCGGATGGAGCGCGACGACATCACATCGCACGGCATGCGCGCGGCTTTCCGCACCTGGGCAGGCGAACAGACGAGCCATCCGGGCGCCGTTGCCGAAGCCTGCCTCGCTCACGTCGTCAAAGGCGTCGAGGGCGTTTACCAGCGCGGCGACCTGTTCGAGAAGCGCCGCAAGCTGATGGACGATTGGGCGCGCTACTGCAACGACACCGCCACCACCGGCGCCAACGTCATCCCGATGCGGGGCGCGTGACCGATGCCGAAGCGCAAGGGTGCATTCGTCTACAGCGCCGACCAATGGCAGGCCGTGACGCAGGCGATCCCGTCTGACGATCCAAAACTGTTGCAGGCCGTTCGCCGCGAGCTTCAACAGAACATCATCACGCCTTACCTTGAGGCGATGGCCACCGAGGAAGAGAAATCGACACAGACGCCGCTCGACGCGATGCGAAAGGCGCTCGCCGCCGTCGACCATCTGCCGCCCGACACCGTTGCCGACTTTCGCCAGCACGCCCGCGACATCATCGAAGCGATGGAGGATGCGAACCGGCGCAACCGTGGCAAAGGTCGCTCGAAGCGTTTACGCGGCATGCTCTACGAAGCAATCCTCCGCATCTGGACGGGCATGCTCGGCCAGAAGCTGGCGCGCAACAAGCCCGACAAGGGCGCGAGCCGGACGACGGCGCCGAGCGGGCCGACGCTCCGCTTTCTGCAAGCCGTACTCCGGCCGGTGATGAAGAACGAAATGCCGGGACCTTGGGGCGTTGTCGACATCATTGAGCGCGAGCACGATGCCCGGACCGACACGGTTAAGCAGGTGAAGGCGTTCAAGGCGACACAAGCGAAGCTGCGCTGAGATGCCTGTATGGGGGGAGTGACCCCCGAAATCGGGCTTCACTTCCCCCATCTTTCGCAACGGATTTTTCCGGAGTACAGGTCGAAGCAGCGTAAGACATTTGAGGTGAGCCGTGACGAAATCAACCGCTGCCCTGAAATCCGCAAGTCCCTTCGAGCCGCAGGCCGCGAGCCGCACGCCGTTCGGCTATCGCATCTACACTTGGTGCGCGATGACCGAGATGAGCCGAGCGACGCTGTACAGGCAGATCGCAGCCGGGAAGTTGAAGGTGATCAAGCCGAACGGCATTCCGATGATCCCGCACGCCGAGGCTGTTCGGCTGGGTTACGTTACCGAGTAAGACGAGATCGACCTGCCGGATCAGGAGCACCGGCAGGGCGATTGCACGACGGACGCGGAGAGCAACCGCGTCCGTCACTGGCAACAAAGCCGAGACGGCGACCATGCTCCAATCCGACGAACTATCATCACCGCATATTTCCCGCGCCGCGCGCCGCGCCATTGTCGGCGACGGTGTGATGGACACTGCCCTGGTTGCTGCCGGTCAATCGCTCGCCGGTCATCGACATGAGGCGCGCTACCGCGGCGTGATCGCCGACCTTTTCCGCTCTGGCCGTTCGGTAAGCTGCATCGTTTGCAGACGCTCGCCCGCCATTGAGCGCCCTATCGGCGGATTGCTGCTTGCCTGTGCTGCGCACAAGCCGAAAGCGTCAAGCGTCTCCGCAATCTGTCTCGCATGCTGGACGGCCTACGACGCCGACCTGATCGAACAGGCCGCGACGCGCGTACTGCGAACATTTGTGAAGGGCGGTCGCTTTGTTGATCCGCCGCCGATCGACACTTCCTGAAAATGAAAACGCCGCCCGGCTTGAGGAGACCGGGCGGCGATCCGAAACGATGCCGCCGAATTGGTCTCGCGGCGGCATCGATCTTCAAACCGAGGACCTGAGTGTGAAAGGACGAAAAAAATGGGTTTGCTGATGACACTGACGCGAGAAGCCGACAGCGCCACGATCAAAGTGCCGAAGGCGGCGGTCGTAAACATCGAACCGCGCCCCACCGGGCCGGGAACGCGGCTCACGCTTTCAAGCGGCGGCCTTGCCGACGTTGCCGAGGACATCGCGACGGTGGCCGCACTCTTTGAAGCGGACTGAGAAACGAAAAGCCGCCCGGCTGACGAGACCGGGCGGCGTATCGAACTAAGCATCAAGCCGAGCTTGGCGGAACGGTTTGATGAAGGCGGGAGCAACTACCACGAAGCACCACACCGGCCCCGAGGGGCCACCAACACCAAGAAAGGCATCAGCGGATGCAACGTATATCTCAAGCCGCCCGCCCGCAATGGGCCGCCCTGCACCTTCCGGTGCAGTCATGAGTAAATCTGGCACCAATTGGACCCGCGCGAAGCGAAAGCCGACGCGCCCGGCCTATGTGAACTTCCCGCTCGATCATCTCGGCATCAGCGCCAAGCGCGCTTTCCGTGAGTGGAAGCAATCCCTGACCCAAAAGCAGCGGAGGAGCCTCGCAGCGTCGCGCTGACACAACGCCTTATGGCGTTCGCTGGACGGCAGCCGGGCGTGGTCCCGGGACGGTGGCGGCGAACGCAAATCTAAAATGCACAACCACGGGGTCCGACCCATGTGCAAGCCCGGTCCGAAAGGTGCGAGGGCGGTCGGCGGAGCGGCGTAGCTCCGTAATAGTTGGCACCAAGGCAATCCGCGCGCCGCGAGATTGTCGTCCGTAAGCTCGGTTGGCGCTCAAGTGTCAGACGACCCGGACATAGGGACCAACCTCGCCATCCGGTGGGGTTGGTCGTCCTATGTCCGGTCACCCGGAAGAACAACTCAGTGTCAGGAACGAAGACAGAGAGAGAAGAGAGACTTGAGAATGCGCGCGACGCAAACGACACACCGAGGGAGACGACGATGACGAGGCGCAACACAATCGACGCAGGACGGCAGGCGATGGCGGAGTTTAACGCGACGGTGCGCGCATTCCGGAAACGGAAGCGGCTGATCTTGGTGGCGGCAAAAGGATTGCTCGCGGCGCGTCGCCAGTATCCGAACAACCGCACATTCCACCGCTGGCTCAAGTCGTCGAGCTACGCGGACCTTTCGGGACATGATCGGGCGGCGCTGATCCAGATCGGGCGGCATGAGAAGCGCCTACGCGGGTTTCTGGCGACGACGGGCATCGCGGCACCGTCGCTGTTGTGGAAGACGGCGCGCAAGACGATCATCGCGGCCGATGGGGGGCCAGCATCGTGACGAAGCGCGCATTGACACCCGAACACGCCGAACGGCTACGGCTGGCGACGGCAAGGTCTGTGCTGGACCATTTGCGCGTCGCTGGCGTGAACGTCCCGGCGAATATCCTCGCCGCTGGCCTGATGGCGGTGGTTGTCAGGATCGTTCGCGAGAACATCAGCGCAAAGCATCAGTCGGCGGTGATCGCGCGGTGCCGGGCGAGCCTCGACGCTGCGGAAGCTGCTCGGGGGAAACGATGAGGCCGATCGGTAAAGCCGAGATCGACAAGATGCTCGACGGGCGCGGCCGTCGATATCCTGCGACGGTCTATGTGCACTTCACCATAGCAAGGCTCTACCGGATCGCCGCGCGGGAGTTCTACCAGGGCACGAGCAAGAGCGAGCAAGCCGCTCGGCTCCGGTCCGACACGTTGCGATATCAGGCGGGCGCATTCAGGCGACAGGTCGGACCGGCTTGCGCCGATCGGCACCGGGGCAAGATCGAGGAAGTCTGTCACCTGATATTGCGGTTACGGGACCGGGTGCCGAGCGCGCGAACCATCCGGCGTTGGCTTTGAATTATTCATGGCCAACGCGACCGGCGATGATGCGGGCATCATCATCACCGGAGCCGATCACATGCCGAAGAACAGTTTTGGATTTGAAGTCCCGCCGCCGCAGCCAGACGCTCCCCCGCCGCCTCACACTGTCTCGCCGCTCGCCTTGCCATTCGCCGCGGGTATCGAGGGCAATCCTGCCGCCGTGCTGCCGCCCGGAGGTGCGCATCACTTCCGGCTCCTACGCGACGGCGTTGCCGATGCTGATGCCATTGGACACGGATACGCTTCCCGGCTGGTTGACCTGACCGAACAGGTACAGCGGGCAAGGCAGCGGCTCGCGCAAGTCAAAGGACAATTCGGCGTCAGTGAAACCCATCCGGAGTACGTCGCGCAGGTCGCGATCATCGCCAACGCCGAGGAAGAACTCGCCCGCCTGAATGTGCGTATTGCGGCGCACCAAGCCATCGCTGGGCCGCGCCGTGAATTGCTGGGCCGGATCGAGGGCTGGTTGAGATCAACAGCGGCCGGTCATGACATCGTCGATATCGAATTAGTCGATCCGCCGAAGCTGCTCAAGGCCGAGACGCCTGCAACAGCGGTTGACCGGCTGCGGCGCCGCCTGCGCGAACTGGACGCCGATGCACATCGCATCAACTCCGCACCGTTCCCGTCATCGTTCGCGAAGTCGGTGGCCGAGAACTACATCAACCAACTCGCCGACGCTGCCACGCCTCACGTCTCTTCGCTGGTCGAGCACGGCGGGCCGCTCGTGATCGACGGCAAGATGGTCGAGCCGCCGATCGTGTTTCCGACGAAGATGACGCGGTCCGCGGTCGATACCGCGGCGGGCCGAGTAGTGTCGACCGTGGAGACGCCGGACACCATCGGTCTTATGGCTTGGCTGTTCCGCGATCAGATGCTCGCCCGCATCGGCGAGGCGATCGACGCGGAGGCCGAGGACAAGATCGCGCTGAGCCATGAGGAGCGTGCCCAACGGTTGGCCGTGATCAAGTCGGACCGGGAGCACGTCGAGCAGGAGGAGGCGCACTGGCTTTGGCAGGCGTTCGCCGCTGGCGTTGTCGTCGAGCCGCGCGCCGACATGGCGCCCGACGCCTTCCTGGGTGTGCAGGCCATCCGGGCATCACGACCGGCGCCCGTCGATCATGCGGCTGGGGTTGTTGCTGCTCGGGATGCGCACGGTGCCGGGCAGCCGATCGACATCGCGTCCCTCGTCATGCCGATGGGAAGGGCCGCATCGTGATCCAGATCGCGGCGCCGCCAAGGGCCGCATCCCCTTGGCGTGCTGCGCGATGGGAAGGCGGGGCGAGCCGCCCGAGCACGGCCCGCCCCGCCGACCTTCCTATCCGTTCGCTCACCCTCCATCTAGAGCGACCGGCAGGCAGGCAGCCGCGGGCAGCGAGAGCACGGCAGGCCGAGGGCGCTGGGGTGGCAGCGGGTCGGGGCGAGGCGCATCAGCAAGGCTGCCGGGTCCTCCTGAGCGATTTCTAAACGCGGGGGACGCGAGACCGCGGCTCTTCCGCATATTTGGGGTAAGATAATCGGCGGTTCCGGTGCATGGGATTTCAGGATGACAGACACGGCGATGATCGACAGCCCCGGGGCAAAACCGGCTCGGCGGCGCAAGGGCGCGACCGTGACCGCGACGGCGCTGGCGGAGCATCTAGGCGTCTCGCGGCAGTACGTGGCGCGGCTGGCGGACGAAGGGACCATCGCCCGCCAGGGCGACGGTCTGTTTGATCAGGATGCCTGCCGCCTGCGGTATCTCGACTGGCTCCGGAGCCCGGACCGGAGATCGGCGAAGAGCGAGGCGGAGCAATCGTTCGTCGCGGCAAAGACGCGGCTGCTCGAAATCCGGACGATGGAGAAGCTGGGGCAACTCATGCCGCGCGAAGGCGTCGAGGCTGCTCTCGACGATGTTGTCGGCATCTTCCTGACCGGGCTGAGTTCGATGCCTGCCCGCATCGGCCGGGGCGACCTGTTGCTCCGCCGTCGTGTCGAAAAGGAAGTGTACGAAGTCCGGCAATCGGTAAGCGCCGCCTGCGCCGCGAAGCTGGCGGCGAAGCAAGCCGAGTGGCAGGCCGCCGAGGAGACGGTCACCGATGCCGACTGACATGCTGTTGCCCGGGATGCACCACGACACGTTCGATTGTTTTGTCGAAAATCTCGGCTCCCTGTTCTACGAGTTGAACCGCAAGGCGCGACAGAGCGACCGGCCAAATCCCACCGCGCTCCAATACATCCCGGCGACGCTGCACTTCGTTCCGATGAGGGACATGGCGGTGCTGGCATTCCTCGACCACATATCGGACGGCGCGGTGACGGCGGCGCTGACCGAACAGGCGCACGCGCTGGTCGATACCGCAGACGGCAAGATGCTCGACGCTCCGGCCTTTCTCGAAGCATGCGAGCCCGCGATCGATCAAATCCGGTGTAGGATGCAGAGCGAACCCCAGATGCAGGACATGCGCGCATGACGATGATCGACACACAGGCCGCCCCGAACTTCGAGAAGATGCTCGACGCCGCCGATATCTTCCGCGAGCGGATCGAACGCGCGATTGAGAAGGCCCTCGCCGCCGTCGATCCGACATCGCCCCGCGCCGAGGATTGTCGCGCTGCACTCCGGCAGATCAGGGCAACGTTGCCGGAATGCAGTCTCCCTCAATTGATGAAGGTCGCCGCGCTCGACGCCGGAATGCACGGCGCGATATTCAAGATGATCGAGGTGACCTTGGGCATTGTCGGACCGCCGCCGCTGATGCTCGACGTGCCGTCCGCATCGGCGATGCTGGATATCTTCACGCCGATGATTGAGCAGGTCCGCAAAATACAGCTACACTGACGACAACCAATCGAGAGGGCGCAGGAGCAAACCGCAACCCTCTCGCTTCCACATTTCCCCCACCGCTCGCGCGGGCCACAACGCGAAGCAACGCGAGAGGCTGCGAGAATGGCACGGCAAGACATCAGCGAGACGGCAACGCTAATCGTACAGGGCAAAGAGTTTAAGGACTTCACGTCGATCAGTCTCAGTCAGCGATACGCCGAGTTCAACCCTGTTTTCGCCTTCGACTGCACAGAGTTCATGCCCGCCCCTGCCACTGCGGCGAAGCTGGCGATCAAGCCCGGCGACGTCGTGCAAGCCTACCTCGCCGGTCAACCGGCGCTCTCCGGATACGTCGTCGAGCGGCATGTCGGCTACGACGCGCGCAATCACGGCGTCAAGATCGTCGGCGTCGGCAAAAGCTGGGACCTGACGAACTGTAGCGTCTTCGAGCAAGGCGGCGCGATGGACGGCATGTCGATCACGCAAATCGCGACGAAGCTGGCGAGCGAGGTCGGCGTCACCGTCCGAACGGTCGGCAATGTGGACAACACGCCGTTCGAAAACGCGCACGTTCAACCGGCAGAGATGATCTCGTCGGCCATCGAGCGGTATGCGCGGCACCGTTGCGCCATCCTCGGATCATCGCCGAACGGCGAGCTTTTGATCATCGGCGCTCACCCGGCCAATCCATCCGGCGCGCTGATCGAAGGGCAGAACATCCTGCGGGCGAACTGCGTGATCCGTGACGAGAACACGTACAAAAAGATTTACGCGATCGGGCAGCGCCACTCCAACGATGAAGTCAGGGGCGATGCCGCGAACAAGCAGATCGCGATGGTCACCGGTTCGGCGACGCGCGAGCGCAAGCTGGTTGTCATGCACGACATCTCCGACAGCGACCACGGCATCAAGCAGCGCGCCGAGATCGAGAAGCTTTTCACCGAGGGCGGCAAGGTCGAGGCGCACATCACCGTGCAGGGCTGGTTAAAGGCCGATGGGAAACTCTGGAAGGCAGGCGAATACTACCGCGTGAAGTCCCCGATGCTGCTGCTCGACGACGTGCTTGGCTGCAAGGTCGCCAGCTTCGATCAAGGTCCGGCCGGTACGACCACGACGCTCGAAATGGTGTTACCCGATCATCTCGGCGGCAAGCCGGACATGCGCGGGCCGACACCGACTTAATCGCGAGATCGCGCACACCTGACACTGACACCGACACAAGGGGGCTATCATGGTTGAAGAGGTATTCCGGGGCAGAGCAGTTATCGTTGACGGGATGACCCCGGCTCTTCGCACAATCCGCGAGGAATGGGCGCGCTTTAATCGGGGCATGACGACGGGTGCCGCGCGTCGTGAGGTGGATGGCCTGCGCGGAAGTCTTCGAGCCATTGGCAACGAAGTCCGGGGGGCGACGCTACCGGCGTTGTCATCGCTCGGGCTCGCAGGTGGCGGCGTCGCGCTGGCGGTTGTTGGCATTGCGGGGTCGGTCAAATCTTACGCCGAAAAAATCCAAGACCTTGGCATCGCGTCGAAAGAGTTGCAGCTATCGGTCCGCAACATCCGCGCCTTCGAGGCCGCAGCCGGTGCGGTGCGCATCAACCCCGAACAGGCGATGCAAGGGCTCGCCACGTTCCGGAAGAACGCCGAGGACTTCCAGCTAAAGATCGGCTCGATCCGCGATGAGTTGGCGGGCTATGGCGCTGGCGACGTGGTCGAGGCAATCCGCAAGACCCGCGAGCCGCTGGATCAACTCCGCATCACCTTCGAGCGGATGGAGCACCTTCAAAAGAAGAACCCGGTCCTCGCGCGTCGCTATGCGGAGGCGATGTTCGGCAGCGCGCAGTTTGCCCGGTTGGGATGGGAGGAGTTTCGTCAATCGTTCCAAAAGGTCGGCGAACTGACGGCGGAGGAAATCGCCCGCGCGGAGAAGGCGAACCGCGCGTTCCTCGACCTGGGGAGGTCGGTCGAAAAGTTGAAGCAGTCGGCGGCGGGCGAACTGTTGCCGGGCATGACGAAGGCAGTCGATGGCGCGACCTCTATCGTCGAGAGCATCGGCAAGCTGGATGCATTCGCGGAGAAGTGGAGCGGCCGGAAGGGTGGCGTTTACGGATTTATATTCGGGCACCCGCAGGGCGAGGAAGGCGGGTCCACCGATCCGATGAACGATCACGCGCGGGGCATGAAGCGAGGCCCGAGTGGCGATCTGCTCAATCGCAGCCAGCGGCCCGGGGATTATCGCCTGCCGGGCTTTCGTGACGACCGGCGCAAAGAGGACACCGAGCAAGGCACGAAGAAAGGCGTCTTCGAGGGGCTCAAAGAGTTTTTCCAGCTATCGAGCGCGCAGGCGTCAACCGGTGGCTTCATGAACGCATCGCTTGGCGGCGGCACACTCAGCAATCCCCGGTTCGGCGGCGTCGGCGGTCAATGGGGCAATCAACAGTACCCCAACCGCGGCGGCTCCGATGGCATCGGCGCATCGAACGGCCAGTCAGCGCCAGCGGCGGGCCTTGGCACCGTGCCGAAGTCTGTGCGCGACTTGCCCGCCGCAAAGCTCCCCTCCGGACAGAAGGGCGAGAATGCGCAGCGGCTCTATAACGAGCTACGGCGGCTCGGCCATTCGCATGAGCAGGCCAGTGCTGCGCTGGGGCATGCGCAGCATGAGAGCGGCTTCAATCCCGGCGTGGTCGGAGACAAGGGCACCGCGTTCGGTTTCTTCCAGCATCGCGGAAGCCGCTGGGCGAAAGCACAGAAGATGGCGGCCGAGGCCGGGACGACGCCGTTCTCTCCGGAGGCAGCGGCGCGTCACTTCGATCATGAACTGCGCACCAACGAGAAGGCGGCGGGCAGGAATTACTTCGCCTCGAAATCGACGCACGATGCGGTGACGGCGCTGAATGCCTACGAGCGGTTTGCAGGATGGCAGCGCGGGCAGCCCGGGCGCTATTCGTCGGCAGAAGGTTTCGCGAAAAAGATGCGCGACACAAACGCACCGCCGCCGTCCGTCGTGAAGGCAAGGCCGGAGGCAGCACCGGACTTCGACGATCGGTTCAACTCGGCGTTCCCGAACCGCAACCAGAATTTGCCGAAGCCCGGCAGCTTCGAAGACCGGTGGTCGGGCATCACAAGCGATCGGATAGATCAGCGCATCGGCAACAACAACATGACCGCGACCGGGACGGTGAACCTGAGCGTCACCGCACCGACCGGCACGAAGGTCGATAGCAAGGCCGATGGATTGTTTCAGAGCACGAACATCACGCGCACGAAGCAAATGCCCAGAGATTACGGCGAGCGAGACAGCGGCGCGCAGTAGAACCACAGCAAGGCGGAGAGTTGCAGCATGAGCACCGAGATCGAGCAAAGCATCGCCTACGCGGCATTGAGCAAACCAGCCAAGCGCGCGTTGGCATTCATCACTGCCGCGATTGAACGCGGTGGCGTCGGAACAGCACCGGTAACATCGCTCGCCATGATGACGGCGCTGGGCATCTCTTCGACGGCAAGGATCGCCGCGGTCAATCGCGAATTGCGCGGGTTGGGTTTCGTGATCACGACGGAAGGGGCGCGTCGTGCCACCGTGTTCGCGTTGACGGAGGGATGGCGCAACATCACCGATGCCGATGAAGCGAAGCGGCTCGCTGCCGTCGCGAGGGAGACGCAGAAGCGACGTCAGGTCCGCGTCGGCGCGCGAGTATCCGGAGGCAACGCGGCGCGGCTACGGATGGCGCAAAGCCGAAGTGAGCAACGGCAGAAAGAGCTTGCCGAGCGACCTGATGACGATGAACCGGTGCAGGTTCGGAAGATCACGCTGCCGGTGCTGGCATGGCCTACGAACCCGAACGCCGGATTGTGAAAGGAGCGATCGATGCCAGCGCGACCGACGAACCCGCTCGACCGACCGGTGACGCCGCCGACGAAGGCGGAGGTCTTGGCGATGACAACGGCGGAAATCTCGGCGCTGCTCGACGACCTATCGAGGACGCCGCCGCCTGCTGCGCGCCGACGCGAGGCGCTGCAACCCTCATGGGGCAGGATCGCTGCTCAACTGAATGCCCGGGTCCGGTAGCCGGGTTATCCCCAGCTTTCCACACCGGCACCAGCCGGGGCACCGTGCCGGGCGTGAAACATTGGCCCAAAAGATCCCCTGAAAATCGGGCCGATGGCGGCAAAAGACGTGGCGTTTTAGAGACTTAGGTCTCGGCGCTGAGACAGGGGTTCGAGCCCATTGCCCCGCCCGGATCGCCTGGGCCATGATGCCGCCCATGCTTACGAAAGACGCACCCCTGACCCGCCGACGCAGCCCTCACCGGGACGGCTGGCTGGTCTATGCCGCCGACGTGATGGCGGGCTCCATCGTCAAGGAAAGCGGTCTCGCGGGCAGCGAGCATTGGGTGTGGCGCTGCGGCTTTTACCCCGGCTCCAATCCGGGCGAACGCCGGTCCGGCACCGCCGCGACCTTCGAGGAAGCGCGCCTGCAATTCGAGCGGGCTTGGATGGCGTTCGTTGCCCGTCGCACCGAGGCGGACTTCGATCGATGGCGCGATCATCGCGATTGGACGCTGCGGAAGTATGCGGCGATAGATCGCGGCGAGCAGGTGCCGCTGCGATGAGCGGAAGCTGGGTGAATTTTGACGAATATGAGGATGTGCTGGCATCGACCGATCTGCTTGCCATTCTTGCTCCGAAATTGCGAACGCAGCCGTCGTGCTGGAAGTGGATGATATTGGCGGCTCAGAACGGCCTGCAAGGCGCACTCGTTTGTGCGATCCAGGATACCAGCGGCACGAACATTCTTGAGAAGCAATCGGCAATCGCTGCGCTGGATTGGTACAGAACACGCGAGGGTGATATGCCGCAAGGAAAGCTGGCGGTTTTCGGAACGCTGTTGAAGCGATACCGCACGAAATATCCGTCCAGCGTCACGGCTCAGCAACTCAAGAGTATAGGTCAGCTTCACTGGGAGCTTCGAAACAACTTCGCCCATTTCATCCCTGCAAGCTGGAAAATTGAGGTGGACGGGTTGCCCGAGATCATTCAGAGCGCCCTTGATCTAATCGAGGACGCGATGAAGCGGGACCAAGTCATGATGCATCTGAGTGGCAACCGAAAACGCCGACTTGAGAGAAACATATCGTTGACGCGCAACGCGCTGCTGCCGGTTTCGGACCGATCATGAAGTTGACTGCTGATCGACCCTTCGCCGATCCCGAGAAAGCCGCGCGCCGTCTGATGCAGCACGCGCACGCCTTCGAGCCGGTGCAGGATGGCCGCATCTATATCGAAAAACTCAACGAGCCGTTCCTGTTCGTCGACCGAGGCACACCGGCTGAGTATTCGACGGGCCTCGCGTTTGCCATCGAGCGCGGCTGGCTGACGATGCACGAGAGCGGCACGTTCGTCCGCTTCACTCAATCCGGCAGCGACCTGTTCGCCTAAAAAGGATCACCCATTGTCAGCGCAGATCGTTCGAGAGGTCGCGAAGGAAGCGTTTGCCGACGCCGTCGAGATGCTCGCAATCATAGAGACGCTCGAAGCGGGAAACGAGCCCGCCGTGATTGCGGCTGTCAACTCCGCGCGTACCGGCGCAGTCGCCATGTATGTCACTGCGGCCTTATGGTCTCGTCTCTTGGTGATTGTGACCCGAGCTTACGCGGCTTCGCGCCCCGGTGATCGGCACGCTCAGCATGCCTTCGATTTGCTGGGCGACCCGGTGGTAAGATCAGAGATCGAAAAGACCGGACATCCGTCGACGCTGACCGAGGCCATTGCACTTTGGATGCAGTGTCGAGGCGACCATCGGCGGCAGTCGATCCATGATTATCGCGACAAGCAAATTGCACACTGGGGTACTCAGAAACATACGTCGCCGGTCATCAACGACATATTCGCCGTGACGCGAGCGACGGCGACCGCGCTCGAACGGCTGGCGCAGGGAACCGGCATCGTGACCCTCAGCCTCAACAGTCAACTCGTGGACTACAGGGATGCAGCGAACCGCTTTTGGCGAGCGCAGTGATGCCTGTTCGCCCGGGTGATATCGCGGGCGACGGATCGCGCCGCGATAGCATGACGGTTTCACGAAAGAAGAAATGCGCGTAACGTGACGCGCATTCTAATGACCCCGGTCCAATGAGCTTTTTCCCGATCAACCGCCTTCAGCGCATCAAAGACCTGCGACGCGTGCTGACGGATCGATGGGGGCCGCGCCTGCCGAACAACGAGACCGGCCGCGTGCTTCTGGCTATCGTGATCGACCACGCGCTGCTGATCGCGCGTGACCTTGCCGAGAGGATGGCGCTGCAACTCTTGCCGGAGATCAGCGACGCCGAAATCGCCTACATGATCGACAAGGCGGGCGATGGCCGCATGTGGGGACCGCAGGCGCTGGCGAACGCTATCGGCCTCACCGAAGCGACCCGCGTGCGATTGCAGGTCACGACCATCGGCGCGACGGACTGCACGACAAGCCAGCGCAGAAACCGCAATCTTAAAAGGCGGCGGCTTGCGAAACTCAATGCGGCGGTGACGGCTTCCCCGGTGATCGACGCGACGTGATCGAGATCGGTGCTCGGCTCACCGACGCCATGCCACCGCCGAAGCGCCTTGCGACTGCGGCGTCGGCTTTCGAGCTATCCCGCCCCGCGTCGCCGCTGAGAAGGCGCTGGCCGCCAATCCAAACCGATCCGACAGGGCAATTGCCGAGGAGGCGGGCGTTAGCACTCCGACCGTTAGCCGCGCTCGCAGGCGATCAACTGTAACAAAAGTTACAGTTCAAAAGCGCACCGGGCGCGATGGTAAGACACGAAGGCCGGTGCTGCACAATCGATCCGGCGTCGGTATGGTGTTCGCGCGATCCCGAACTGATCGGGCACGTCATGGTGGTGAAGACGATGAAGCGATACGGAGTTTTCTGGTTGCGAGCGTCGAAGACGTTCGTGGTGCGCAACGTCGAGGGCGTTGACGTTGCGACCGACGTCGAGCGGCTCACTGAGGCGTGGGAGATCGCCGAGGCATTGGAGCGCGAGCACGCTCAACGGGTCGCGGCGAGGAAGGCGGCACAGGCGGAGGCGGCAAGGGTCCGCGCGCTGCGGCAGCGATCGGCGCTGGTAAGAGCCTGAGCGCACCGACGACCTGCTCGCCCTGCTCGATCAACTGCGGAAAAGTCCGCAGTTCAAAAGCGCACCGGGCGCGATGGCAAATCCGCAACGGTTGCGGATTAGACCCTGCCCCGAGCTAGCAGGGTCGAGGGCGCGCAGACCCTACGCCAGATCATCAGCCGCGGGCGTCCGTGAGCGTTTTCGGTCCCGGCTGTGGGGTAAGGCCCGGCCCCCTGCCGGACGCATCCACGAGGCTCCCTGTGGGTCGAGGAGTAGGTAGCCAATCGCCTCACACACAAAATGTAGTTGTTTCAGGTGGTTAGATCACAAACCGTGATCCTTGCGCAGGATCCGCGCGGTTAGATCGCTGACGGCGGAGGCAACCTCTGCCTTCAGCGACGGCGCCTTGCGAATGCTGGAATAGGTAACGGTGATGAGCGGCATGGTCATTCTCCTTCAAAAGGCGCGTTGGCATCGCGCTATGCACTACCTAGACCCGCGGCCATCATTTTGATATCTTATCTCTCCTCATAACAGTGATAATGAATATTGATGATGCCATGAGCACGCTCGATATCGACACGGTGCAGGCGTTCCTGCTGGTCGCCGAACTGCAAAGCTTTACCCGCGCCGCCGAGGCGCTTGGCGCCACGCAGGCCGCCGTCAGCATGAAGCTGCAGCGGCTCGAGAGCGTGGTCGGCAAACGCCTGGTCGAACGCTCGCCGCGGGCGGTCGCGCTGACGGCGGACGGCGCGGCGTTCCTGCCCCACGCCCGCGCGCTGATCGAGGCG
>NZ_LLXX01000037.1 GCF_001440405.1 Bradyrhizobium valentinum | reverse complement strand
GAGCGAGCGCCGCACGAGCAAGCAACGGCGGCTTAGCCCAAGGCAAAAGCCGTCGCGGGATCCTCCCAGCGAAGCCGGCCACACGGCCAGCGAAGCCGGCCACCCGGGATCCTACGGCATTGCGCAACCCTTCCACGCATGGTTGTGTCCATCCGCAGATAAAACCATTGGGGAGGGACTGGGAATGAAGCATCTCATGATCGCTGCGGCCTTGACGCTGGCTGCCACTGGCGCCCAGGCGCAAAATTCTGGCACCGGCTCGAATTCACGGAGCCACAGTGTCCGAGGATATACGACGAATAGCGGGACCTACGTTGCGCCGCACGCCGCGGCCAATCCGAATAGCATCCAGCGCAACAACTACAGCGCCACCGGCAACGTCAACCCGTACACCGGCGCCGTCGGGCACCGCAGTCCGCGGTACTGAATGGCGAGCGAGCACGAAACGAAACACGCCGGAGTGGCTCCTAGCCGTCCCGGCCCGAATGGTCATCCGCCCGTGCGGCCGGCACCTTCGTCGCCACCTCCGCCGAAAAAGTGACGGTGGTCGGCAATGACCGACAGCAACGATGGGCCCAAATTCGCGCTACGAAACGGGATCTATCACTCGGCGCGGCGGGATTTCTATGGCTCCTCGAATCGCTGGTTGAACTTTGACGTAATCATCTTGGGAGCGGGCGTCGCCGGCAAAGCTTCAAAGCTCTTCCATGTCGAGGAGCTTTGGCTTGAGTTCGGCGTTCTCGTGTTCGCTACATTGCAGCTTACGTTCGACTTTGGTTACAAAGCGAGAACGCACGAATTCCTTCAGCGCAAATATAACGAAATGCTTGCGGACCTCGAATTCTTCAGGTCTTCCCCTGGAAACGGACATCGTCGGGTCGTCTGCCATGTCTCAAAGGTGCCAACAGGCGACATTCAGACGCGATGGGAACCGGTGACTGGCGTCAACGCTTGGGGCTGCTGGTCAGGTGATGGCCAACGCGCACACAAACTACCCTTTCGACTTATTTTGAAGAGCTCGAGCAAAAAAGTCGCGGGCTATCGCATCTAAGGCTGCGGAGATTTGTTCGCTAGCCTCCTGCGCGGTGACACATTTTCCTTCGAGTCGTTCGGCCTCGCGAATGTAATTCATGGATAATTCGCGCAAGCGCTGGAGGTCAGGGTCATCAGGTAACGGTGCGATTTGAGCCAAGAGGTGTTCCGCCCGCGCGCGTGCGCGGTCGCTTCGAGAGCCATCCATGACAGCCTCCGAGGGATTTACATTTGTGAGTTTCTGATCAGTTCCTCTGCTGAACCATAACATTCGAAGGAGAGGAAGGCCTTTGAGATCGGCTCGCCGATCAAGAAAGCCAAACGCGCGCCGCAATGTGGGGTTCCCGACATAGCGCCGATTCTTTAACACCCGCCTGCCAAGGTCCGCCTTTCTTATGCGGCGGCACTCTACTTGGCAGGACCCAATAGCCTATCGTAATGGCGCTTCACCGTCCCGTAGCACTCACACGCGCCATCATGAAGTGCTTCCGCATCGAGGATCTGGATTTTTCCCCGGGCGTATTTGATCAGACCGGCAGACTGCAGGGTGTGCGCGACGACAGTCACACTCGTTCGCTGGACCCCGAGCATTTCCGCTAAATATTCTTGCGTGAAATGTAGAGTGTCGGTGCCCGCCAGGTCTCTCGCGCGCAGTAGCCAACGGCAAAGACGTGCCTGAACATGATGTGACGCAAAACAAGCTGCCGACTGTTGCGCCTGAGCATATACGGTCTGCTCATGACGGATGAGCATGGACAGCAGTTTGGGACTTTGCAATGCAACGGACTTCAATCCGTCGATGCTGCAAACGACGATTTCGCCGGATAGCTGGACAATTCCGAGGCTGAGAGAAATGCGTCCGTCCAGCGCTGCCGAGGCCCCAACGACGCCATCCGAGCCAACCATGGCAGCCTCGACCATGTCCCCCGACTCGAGCGTCACAACCAAAGACACCACCGCACTCGTCGGAAAGTAAACGTGCTTGATTTCCTGTTCTGCTTCGAACAAGACCGAATGCTGCGTGAATGGCGTGAGCTTGAGATAGGGCTCAAGTCGGTTGAAGTCGTCTTGACCCAGTTTGCTGAGCAAAAGGTTCTTCATTGTGCGCTCTCGAGGACAGGCGGGAGCGCAAAGAACTCTCAGCTATCGGTTGCCTTACTGGATACCCGATAATGCGAGCATAGTAGGAGCCGTACCGTACATAGCTAGCTTTAAATTCGCTATGTAGGGTACCAGACAGACGGCATCCTAGGACGTATTTCAAAATCAGATCAGCAACCCCAACGGCGGTCGGAAACCAGTGGGAGGGCCGAGGAAGGGGAGATCAAATGATCATTGACACCTTCGATCGCCGAACGATGGCTAGAATGGAAGTGGCCCTTGAGCGTGCGTGCTTGCTTCTTCCAACTGGCAGGGAGAAGCACAATGCCCGTCGGATCGTCGCCAGCAAAATAATTGAATGTGCCAATCGTGGTGAGACCAGCCTGAGTAGACTTTCTGAGGCCGGGTACGCCGCCGCGATGCAACTCAGTTCTTCGGCGCAGTCCGTCAGGAAGAAAGAGGCCGCCAACTAGAGACGCATCGGGTTGGGAGGCCCTAGGAAGCCGGCTTAATCATCCGCCACGCAAATCCGAACGCGCTTCACCGGGGCGTCGCCGCCTCGCTCCTCCCAAAGGGCATGAAGGGCGTCGTCGGTCATGGGGTTCGTGATATTATATGCTCGGTTGGTCGCTGCCAGCCACGAGAGTGGCATTCAAAGGCTGCCCGGCAACCATCATATCATAACTATGCCAATTGTTCCCGAAAAGGATTCTCCAGTGTCAGGTACCTAACAGACGCGCAGATTAAGGGACATTTCATTATCTACGTTTCAGCACCTGCAGATACTTCGGAGTTAGCCCGGCCAGCAGCTGGGCTTTTCGTTTGCGCCAAGTTCTACATTTTCCCGGCGATCCCAGCACTCGTCAGGCGATGGCAAGCATCGTCAAAATTCATTCTACTTCCTAACAATTCGTGAGCGGCACGATCTCGCCTTCCTCACATATGTTTAGGAACGAGGCGCTGGAGGTTGCTTTTACTCCCTGCATGCGTGACCCGATCAAAGAACCAAAGTACTGGCGAGATCGCGCGGAGGCGACCCGCACGAAGGCGAAGCAATTGCGCTGCTACAATTTGCGAGAGATGCAGCGGATGCTGCGGGTCGCCGAGGAATACGACAGGCTCGCTGATCTTGCCGCAAATTGGCAGAGCAATTCACAATTGATCGGGGGAAGGACGCCGCGTGAAGACTGAGCTCGCCTCCGCCTCACTCGGCGATAAGGATTAGGCACTTTGCCATGATCCACTGCCAAGCTCGAAGCTGCGGCCGAGGACCGCGAAATCATCTAGGCTGCCCGATTGAAGTTGCCCGCTGAGCTAGCGGCCGGGCAGTTCGCCTGCAGCTAAGGCGTCAAACCATAAATGCAGAGTGGTGGGCCAACGTCCGCTTTGGTGCGCGTTCCGGACTTAAGTCGGACATCGCGTGAGGTCTGAAAAGTGCTGGCGAAATACGAGAAGGCCGCCAAGGAGGCGGCCTTTTCACTGCACTAGCGGTAGCCCTTGCACTTCGTCTCTTCCTTGTAACCGCCGTTAGCGTCTCACCGATCTTTGCGGGTGCTTCGGAAGGCGCTCGGCCCTTCCACCAGCTTCCGTTTTCGAACTTCTCGCTCTTCTGCTGAGGCTCCGGACTCAATGCGTTTGTCGATCGTCTTGGTTGCCAGTTGGGCGGCACGAGCGGCGCCCTGTTTGCTTGTTGAAAGAACGCGGGGTTTCTTGATCCCCGAAGACTTAGACAATCCAATTTCCACCAGCCGGCGGATGGCTTCGGAGCGAGTTGTCTCATGTTGTTCAGCCCAGCTGTCTACTTCAGCGGTGAGCTCAACAGGCAATCGCACGGCGGAAACGGGATGACGCCCGGTTGCGGGACGGCCACGCCTTTTTTGGTTTACCTTAATTGACTTTTTCATAAATTAGGTTTACCAAAATAGCAAGCCGAGGGGAAGCAGCAACTTCCGCCCCGGCTCTAACCCGAGCCATGAAGGGCTTATTCCACACGATCCAGGCTGACAGCGTGTATACCACGTCACCCCTAAACACGTCTTCAATCGACGCCGCGGCCGGCTTGGTTGGCTGGACGTCCGGGCAGATGCTTCGCCCGAGGAAGTATTCATTGCTGTAGGGCGACTCCGCAAGGAAGCCAGAGACGAGATAGACGGCTAATCCAATTCCTCGACAAGACGGACAACTACCTGTCCCGCGAATTGGAGGATGACGGCGATCGGGAGGCGGTCGGCGATGACGAACCGTCGCTTGGCTCTTTCGATCGGATGATGAACCAGGAGTCGTATCGACAAACGTTCGGCGAGGCCGACATCGATGCCGAGCAGGACGACGCCGAGCGCGAAGACGACGACCCGGACGAGGCGAAGCAACAGCCGCCGGAAATGGGCGGTTTCCTATGAGCGAGAAAACTGAAGAGGATTGCGCCGCCATCATCGACCAGGGCAATCTGCTATGCGTCATGCTGGCTCAACCGGACGCGGACAGCGCCCTAAACGAAATGCACCGGATAGTCACGTTGATTGGGGATCACGCGCGAGCTAACAGGTGCCGGAATATCGCGGGGGTCGAATGCGCCTGATCCGTCTCCTGATCGCCCGCTACAAGCTCGGGTTTGAGCGATGGCGTCTGAGCCGACACAACAACCCCTCGTTAACTTCGGGCCCGTAAGCTCAAAGCAATCGCGGAGGTCATCACTCGCGAGAGTAATGCGTAGAGCCGTCGCTGTCTCAACCCAGCGGCGGCTTTTGCGTGCACAACGGTTACCTCCGCGGGCCCTTTCTTTTGCCGGGTTTCTGTCACCATCATTCCGTGTTTCGAATCGATGGGAGAATTGACGTGGCGACAGGGACAGTGAAGTGGTTCAACGCGACAAAGGGCTATGGATTTATTCAGCCCGACAATGGCGGCAAGGACGTATTCGTCCATATCTCGGCCGTCGAGAGAGCAGGTTTGAGCAGTCTGAATGAGGGCGCAAAAGTGAGCTACGAAGTCTTAGCAAACCGCGGAAAGGAATCCGCCGAAAACCTCAGGGTAGGTTGATCGGCGCAGTCATCCGGCGTTCACGCTGGCGGGCCTACGCTTTGTCAGCGGCCGGACAGACGAGGAGCCGGAGGTGGGCCTAGTCTCTGCTCGCCCCGGCTGCATCCCTCCTTACGCCCCCGGCTGGGGCAATCTCCAGTGACTGGCGGCCCCGGTGCGTTGCGTATTGCCGGGGCCGCTAACCGGTCGGTTCAACGCACAACGCACGACATGGATTGCCGACTCCATCGGTGATATGGGCCGCAAGGGGGAGATGGCTGGGTTGTCGCCGGGCACACGTTCCGAACCGGCAAACCTTGCTGCCATCCATCGCGGACACAAGCCCCTTCAGACGTGCTGCTGCACCCGACTCCACATCCGCCCGCGGCCAGAGCTGGTTCGGCAAGAGCAAAAGCTACAAAGAAGGCCCCAAAGCAAGCAAAGCGGATCATCATGGCGGCTCCTCGTTGTCTTGAGTACACGGATCAAATTGGCGCCGTGAATACCGTTCCCTCGCTTTGGCGGCCCGCTTGCAAAACGGCCCCAGCTAGATTTCCAGCGCAAGCCGGGGCCGCCACTTTCTCCCGGTTCGTCTCCACAGATCCCCCAGGAGCGACGGAGTCGACTCTCGGCAAGGCTGCAGGTTCCTAAGGAAAGGCCCCGCACAGGGCTGGCGGGCTCAACGATCTTCCGCGTTCTGTTCACTATTGGGCAGACGTTGCCATCTTTTCCCGCTTCTATCGGTACGCCAGATGGGTACCCACTACTCCGTCTGGCAATTTGAAATGGGAATACTTTAGATGGCCTCGGCGCACCGCCGCGCGCTGGGGCCATTTTTATTCTGGACCGATCACCTCTTATTCAAAAGCCGCGCCCTCCGGGTCGTTTTCCTCAAACCATTTTCTGCGGCGTCCTCTCTGGCAAAGACCTTGAGGTGATCGGGGTCGCCCGCGTCATGACTATGCTCGAACACTTGACGAAGGCCGCGCATATTCACTGCCCGCAGCCGGGCATTTCCTGTGCTGATCAACTTCGGTCTTGGCGATGCCGTCAGCGGCCTTACCCGGTTTTCGTCGTCCACGGCGCCTATGACCTCGTATTCAAACACGACGCCTTCAGGATCGTTCACCAGAAACCACTCATCGGCAAGGTCCGAGTTTGCAAACACCTTGAGATGGTCACGGTCGCCGACCTGCTTGCTGGTATCTACGTAAATCCAGACCGTTTTCATTGGTCTCTCTTCAGCTTCCGGCGTCCCCAATGATGCTTTTTCCTGGCTCGGTAAACTCGCGGACATGGCCAAGGTTCAACGCCCGCATGACGCCGATCCTGGCCAGCATCGTTGGCCCACCGTTTTCGGCAACGAGGATTAGCGCCTCCATGGCGGCCTGCCATTCCGGCGCGGAGTGTTCAGTCTTCGACAGCTTCGTGATGTATCTGGCGGCATCCCTCAAGGTGAGGAGCCAACGGCCATTCGGAAGCGGAATCGGATCTTCAAACGGTGTGGACTACGGCAATAAAAATTACGCAGGCAATAATCTTGGGTGTAGCGGCTTGTCATCTCGTTCACCTTTTGTACTGTAGGCACAGGATGAAAAGCGACCGTGAAATCGAGATCCTTTTCAGGCGGCTTCGCCTGTACGACCAGCTCGGGCGCCATGCCGAGGGGCTCATTCGAACAATCCAGAGAGCATTGAAGGACAGCTATGGGCCTAGATCACGTCCGTTCCGAAATGGAGCGCATGCGCGTTCGGGTCGGAAGTCAGCGTAAGCAGATCCTCCAGCTTCAGCGCGCCGGCATATCGACTGCAGCGGCTGAGCTATTGCTGCAGCGGATGCTGGCAAAGATCGAGGGCCTTTGTGATGAGCGGGACCGACTCAAGAAGGAGGAGGGCGCCAACGAAGGAGCGCGTGCTTGGGGGCCGGAGCAGGTCTCAACAAGGCTTACGGCGTCGGCTAAGCGAAATGCGGCGCTCGTCCGTGTCAACGAGCGGCATCCGTTCCCTTTGGGCGAGCAGCCTCTTTTCTAGTTCGACAAGCAATTGGAATTTGTTGCTAGAAATTGCTGTGCCGACTCCCTTCTTGCCCTCCGAGTCCGTTAGTGTCCCCCATGAAGAGCGTCATTGAGATAGATGCAGGTCAGGATCGCAAATACGTAGGCCTGCAGGAACGCGACCAG
>NZ_LLXX01000036.1 GCF_001440405.1 Bradyrhizobium valentinum | reverse complement strand
CGGGCGAACGCGTCGTCGGGAGTGAAGGTGACGAGCAGCATGGCTGCGGCTGCTGAAGCGATGAGAATTCGACGCAACAGGAGCGTACTCCGTTGAAAGGAAAGCCGCGTATACCTCGCGCAAGCGCAGAACCGCGGTCCGCCCGAAGCCTCGCCCGCGGGAGCTTCGCTCCGTTCACTTGGATCAAAACTCGCGTTCATCTACGTGAACATTCGCGTTGACCCCTAGTCACCTGCAGCGACGCAACCGGCGGACGACGCGGTACGCTCGACGTGCGTAAGCGACGGCAGGTGACTTCACGTCGGTTAATCGTTCTTAGGAGTGCAGACCGTCGCCGCGCATTCACCGCGTCACCGCACGCAGCGGCGAACAGGCGGTCCCGTTAACCGGTTTGGGTGGACCATCGGTCCCGTCCTTCTGGGACACTGCGCTGTAACGAGGAGCCCGTATGCCCGTTGGCGAGCACAACGTGATGACCCGCAGCTGTCGGTTCGTTGCGGAACTTAGGAAGGGAAAACTGCGTATTCCCTCGAACAGTGTGCCTCGAAGACCGTGCAAATAGGGGACAACGGGTGTTCAGTTGTATGATGAGCAGCGAGAGAAGATCCGAGAGGATCGCAAACACCTTGAAGTAAGGGCCCGCCGTCTATTAAAAAATTACCTGTCCGCGGATGGCCCGCGAAAGCGACAGTACTACGAAGTTGTCGCTGGAGCAGCTGCAGCATGTCAGCCTGATGTTACTGATCCAAACATGGAAGATCCGCAACTCGCTCAAGCCACTGCGGAAGCCGCGCTTAAGGTCGTTAAACTGCGCGAGCAGCAGGCAATCGATGACAACGATCAGTTAGCGACATTGATCACTGATGCTTACGCAACGGTAGCGGTCGCATACCGCCGTGCTTCCACAGTCTATAGGGTGGATGAGGAGATGCAGCAGCTAGGCACTGCCGCCGTGCACCTGCTTACCATGGCAACGTCATATATGGCGGCTCAATCAGCGGAGATAACGCCAGGTGACGACTCGTCCGATTAACGCATTGCCCACTATCCACCTACAGGAACCAAATAGACCGTCCAACATTCCATGGGCCTGGAGTCTGGCACAGATGCGAGAGCGGCGAGAGGACGGCATGAGATATCGCGACGTTGATTACACAATCGTCCAAGAACGACAGCTATGGAAGTGGGGTTTCGCAGTGTACAAGAAGTCACATACTGGCGAGGCCGCTACCAAAACCGAAGCGGTGTCAGAAGCCGAGCGCGCGATCGACCGCGCGTTATCTCTCGGAAAATTGCGGGTGGTTCGACAGAAGTCGGAACGCTAGTCGCGGCTGGTCCAGCGCGACCTGCGAGCCACGTCGCATCAAAGGAACGACGAATGGGGCTGTCCTGCTACGCCGGGCTTCCCGTCTCGAAAAAATGGCGGGGCGGCAAAGCAACTAAAAAACTCAGGCCCTGAGCGCGCGAAGGACATGCTCTCGTTGTCCCTTCTGCAGGCGCGGTTGATTGATCTCAAGCTGCCGATCAAGATCGTGGAAGGCGAGTAGTTCTTGATGTGGATCAAGGCCCGAATGAGACAGCGAACCGCAATCTTGATCGGTGAACATTAGCTCAGGGCACTCCAATGATAGAGTATGCCATTTTGATCGTCATGGTGGTCTTTGCCATTGGTTTTGGGTGGCTGTGGGTCATCGAGCAAAGGAAAAGGCAAAGGAGAAAAGCGCTTCAGCAAAAGGGGATCGAGCGATAGCCGAAGATCCCTCAACGCGGACCTCAACAGGATGCTGCTCCCCTGACTCTCAGGCGACGCTGAGATGGCCAAGTGGCTGCCGCCAAGGATCAAGAAGCAGGTAGGGACGTTACAGACATCGTCGCAGGGGGAAAAATTTCGACGTGAAGCATGCTTTTTGTTGAGGGAACCGGCAAGCATGCTTCATCCGTCCTCTGGCTCCGGGGAGGGAAAAATTTCGTCGATATGGTCACCCTGCGGACCGCTTCGGCTGGGGCGCGACCCGATTGAACCTAGCACGGCGAAACTAGTCGATTGGCACGAGCCGTTCGTTCCACTGCGCCGCTAGGTTCTTGATCTGGTCGAAATTCAGGATCGCCGGTTCACCCTCGCGGACGATTGTTGTCCGCTTGCGTTCCTTGGGTAGCAATGTCATCGCGCGCGAAACTGCCGCGCGCAGTTTCATCGAGCCGTGATCTGTGAGGGTGACGAACTCTTCCGGGTCAAGGGCCATGGGTCCACGCCTACATTACCGGCTGGCCCGCAAGCCAGCACACGCGCCCCGAATGCCCAACTCTCCAGATAATCCAACTTGGTTAATAGCCAGTTATCGTTCGGCTCTGTCATTTGAATTGGCGCGTGCGGTACATGCGTACTTGAACCTCGACCCATGCGTCGCCCGATTTCAAATGGTTGGCGGCTGCCGTCAAGCTCACAGCAGGGGTGTTCGCTCGTGCCGCACCTGCCACGGTAGCACACAGTGAGCCATGGCAGTCGCAATGGATCAGGCTACCGCTGTCAACCTGCCATCAGCATCCGGGTTTGCGCAAAGTAGACGCTTGCGAATGGCCTCTTCAACGAGCGCGAGCACCTCCTTGGCTTGTCGCGCTTCAGCTTCAGCAACTTCGGCACGAAGCTCTACGGCCGTCAACTTATCCTCCTGAGCTTCAATAAAGGACTGGGCTTGTTCCAGCGCTCGGCACGCATGTTGCAGCTTACGTTCAGCGGTGACGATGAGTTCACGTTGTGCCCGCTCGGCGGCCTCCGCTCGCATTTCGGCAAGCCGCAATCTTTCTAAGGCGCTTGTGCAAAGCGACTGGGCACGGGCTTCGGTATCGCGTGCGTGTTTCTCCATACCGCGGAAGACATCGGCCGCTTGATATACCAGATCGAGGGCTGTTGCTCCCTTGTCTGGTGCTAGCGGTGAGGGAAAGGTCAGGACGTCCTCCTCCCCTCAACTGACGCTCTGGAACTACGCTGCGCCATGTAGTTCAAGCTCATCGCGAACACACACGAGTAGCATCATGAATAGCTATGGTTAACGGATGGTTAACGGTTGTATGCCGGGAGTCGTCGCGACGGCGCCGGCGGGCAGTGGCACGCGAAGTCTATCAGCAACGCCCTTGAACGCGCTTAGAGTGCGAAGGGTAGAGCGAACGTTTTCTGGCAATCGAAGCATTCTTAACGCTCCTCCCTGGGGGAGAGAAAAAATTAGCGCACCAAAGCATGCTTATTGAAATCCGGCTTCGAGAAGGCGGCGTGCGTCATCCTCGACATTAACCTGAACGATGGGTCGGGTATCGAGCTGAGGCATCGTCTCAAAGCCGAGGGGATTTCCGTGCCGGTTATCTACATGACCGGGAATGAGCACCCTGCCGTTCGCACGGCTGCGCTGGACTCCGGGTGCATTGCGTTTCTAACCAAGCCATTCTCGACGCAGGAGCTGATTGAGCCGCTTAAGAAGGTTGCGGGCCAGCTCAACGGCGGGGACATGTTCTAACGCACCAGTGACGCTGCCACGCGCTCTGCGGGCCTATTGCCTCTCCCAGTTCCGCTGGTCTCATTTGCAGGATGGCGCTTGTTAAGAAACTCAACAGCGCAAAAAGGGCGAGCGGCGACATCCGCCGTTTCGGTTCGGCCGATGGCTGCGACTTCGCTGCCGAGCAGTGGAATTACTTAGCTGTGCCGGTCGTTGTACCTGTGCGCCGCTCCTCACGTCGCTCTGTGCGCCCTGTGCGCCGTTCGTCACGTCGCTCGTGCCGTCCGGCACGCCGCTCCTGACGCCGCTCCATGCCCGCGGTCTGAGCCTCAGCATCGGAAGCCGTAAGGGCGGCAGTGGATGCTAGGACGGGAAAGGCAGCAGCTTTTCCGAGAAGAGAAAGAGCCCTTCGACGGGAGATCGCTTCCGATTGAGGTTCACTCATGGTCAAAACTCCACGGAGGCTGGTGAGTGCCTATGCGGATGCAATTCCAAAATGCCTGTCTTGATTTAGATCAAAGAACTTGCGCAAGCGGCGCGTCGGTGTGGTCGCGGCCGTCGCCCGCTGAGCGGAAGGACGAGCCCGGCACAAGAAACGACAGAACGACAGGAGACAACCATGGCCGAGCCCGATGGCAGTGGGATTTCAGCGCGGTTGTGGAGGCTCCCTGGGCAGCTGCTGCTGGCGCTGATCAATGCGACGGCGATCTTGGTGATCATAGCTGCGATTGTTGCGCTCGTTGCGATTGCGCGCATCAACCATTTTGCCGAAAACGTCGTTGCAACGATGACTGAGGCCGTGCTGTCGAAAGTCGATCTGCCGCAGAAAGACGTGCTGGCGAACATCCGAAACCTGACGGTGGAAGTTCGCACGCTTGGCAACACCCTTCGGGAGATCAAGGCAGGAGAACGCCCGACCCTTCAACCCGAGTTGGCGCAACTCAAGGAGGCACTGACTGTCCTGAATGTCAGCGTCGACCGGCTCGGAAGCGCGAGATCGATCCTTACCGACGAAGCGATTGGGCAACTGGGCCGGACGGTCACCGACGCTCTGACGAAGCTGAGGGATTGCTCTCCCAGCGCTCGCCAAATGGCGTCTGACCGCATCCTCCGAAACAAGACGGTCGAAGCCCGGGAGCCCTTTCAGGAAGCCCATGAAAATTGAGTGCCGCATCCCCCGCCGCCCAAAACTGTCAGGCTAAGCATTCCTTATGACGTGCTTCTACTTAAGTGCGCCCGCCCTAAGGCCCTGGGCCGTTGTGCGCGAGAGGCGCCCATCTATCGTTCTGACACGGGTTTGCCATATTTCAAAAACGGAGTGTTGCCTTCAAGTCACGGACTTTGTCGGGAAAATCACGCAAACTTACAGTTGCAATTCGGAAGTTCGATTCAACCGCGATTGGCGTCGCGACCAGGCGACGCGGATGGAGAAAATAGATGAAGAAATTTTTGCTGGGGACTGTTGGTTTGCTTGCTCTCGGGATGGGCGCTCCCGCCTCGGCCGCCGATATGGCGGTCAAGGCACGGCCACCCGCGCCGGTGCTGGCTCCGATTTACGACTGGACCGGCTTCTACATCGGCGCCAACGGTGGCTGGGGCCAGAGCAGCAATTGTTGGGATTTCGTTGACCCGGCGTTCGGCACCTTCGCTGAGGGCTGCCGCGAGCGGTCCGGAGGCCTCGCCGGCGGCCAGATCGGGTATCGCTGGCAAGCCAATCAGTGGGTGTTTGGCCTGGAAGCCCAGGGCGATTGGGCGGATCTCAGCCACACGCGCGAAAGCCTGCTCTTTCCTGGGCTCTCCACTCGCATCAAAACCGATGGCATCGGCCTCTTTACCGGCCAGATCGGCTACGCCTGGAATCAAGCGCTGCTATACGTAAAGGGCGGCGCGGCGGTAACAAGCAACCGCTTTAGTGTCCTCGATACCCTTACCGGCGTTGAACTGGCCTCGGCAAGCGCGACCCGCTGGGGTGGCGCCGTGGGTGTTGGATTTGAGTACGGCTTTGCACCGAACTGGTCGTTCGGTGTTGAATACGACCACCTGTTCATGGGCGATACCAACAATACGTTCATTGTCGCACCTGTATTCAACAACCGGGTCAGCCAGGACGTGGATATGGTCACCTTGCGCGTCAATTACCGCTTCGGCGGTTTCGGCGCACCGGTCGCAGCGAGATACTGACCTCGTCCTATTACATCTGTTCCAGTAAAGTAGGCCGGCAGAAATGCCGGCCTATTTTGTTGGAGGTTACGATGGCTGAAAAATCTGTCAGGCCCGCGACCCGCCCACAATCGAACCAAAGGCAAGCCGCTGCCGATTGCATAAATCAAGCGCTTGAGAAGTCGGATATCGCCGAAATTTGTCACGCCATCGGCGCCGCCATCCATCTGTACAATATCTCTGACCTTGCGCAGAAATCTGGGCTTGCGAGGCCGAGCATTCATCGTGCGTTTGCAGGTGATCCAAAAAAGCCAAACTTCACGACTGTTTTGAATGTTCTCGGCGCAATGGGCTTCCGATTGCATGTCACGGTGCGCCGGGGCGCAGGAGCAGCGCGCTTGAAACCAGTTGCGAATTGCCAAGAGCCTGGACGGTGATGCGAACGGCAACGCACCGCTTCCCGGTAGGTTCGGCCGGATGTCATAGGACAGGTCGAAGCAACCTCACTTTATGAACCACCACCAGATTGAGAAAACGGCGGCATCAATGACAATTGAAATCAGAAACGCAGTTGCGACCAGCTTGAACAATTCCCACACGCACGCAAGTTCCAGTCGGCTCTATTGCCGCGTACGATCATTGAGCAGCCGCGTATGCACCCGAAGTTGCACAATTAATCTCACCGAATTGTTTGGGATCATTGTTGGTTGCGAAGGGCGTGTCGCTCGGACGACCTAGCCGGGGAGAGGAAAATCGGCGGAGAAAGAATTCTTTCAGACGCGCAGGACCGGGACGCTTGATGTGGATCAATGTCCCGCCTTGCGGCCGGTCATATGAGGCCGATGGTGCCACTGCGCATGAGGAGTGCAGTTGCCATGCGTCTTCATTCATATCGCGACGAATGCCACGCCCGACACTTCGATTTGATCGGCGGAGGCGGCCACCCTTGGTCAATTGACCTGGTCTCCGTCATAGCTTCGGGCGTCTTAGTCGTGGGCTTCGCCTGTGCGCTCATCGCCCATTCGGTCCATTAGGATTTTCCCGCTGGGCGTCACCACGAGCGAGCAGGGTTCGGTCGGAGGGCCGCGCGGGCCCCAAGGCTCGCTCCTTCCGGTTACCTTTCGATGGAATACGCCCCCTCCGTCGGAAGGGAAGGGCGGTGAAGTTCCCCAGCTTCACCGCCCGCTTTCTTCGCTTGATCGAGCAAGCGCGGCCTGACCGGCCTAGGTATCGCCTCGCGGCAAGGACTCAGAACTGGCTGCTTGAGTTGCTGACGACAAGGCCACGATCTGATGCCGAGCCCGCGTAGCTGCACTTATTGAGTATCTGGCGTGAGAAAATCACTGGGCTGCAGTTCCGAAGCAAGCGAATGACGCGGTGCCCAACTCTAAGCCGCCTGCAAACTTGGGTCAAAGAGAAGGGAGAACGCGTCATTGTGGTCTTCGAAGGCCGGGACACGGCGGGCAAGGGCGGCGTGATCAGCCGGATCACCGCACGCACCAGCCACGCGTCTACCGCCACGTGGCACTGCCCGCCCCCTCCGACCGCGAGAAGTCCCAAGTTTTCATCCAGCGCTACATCGCGCAATTCCCGGCGGCGGGCGAGGTCGTCCTCTTCGACCGCTCATGGTACAACCGGGCCGGGGTTGAGCGAGTGATGGGCTTTTGCACCGACGAGGAGTACGAGCGGTTCCTAACGATGGTCCCTGTGGTCGAGCGGGAGATGATCGTCAACAACGGTATCATCCTGCGCAAGTACTTTCTCGATGTCAGCCAGGACGAGCAGCGGCGCCGTTTCGAGGCCAGGATCAAAGACCGGATGAGACACTGGAAGCTGAGTCCGATGGACACTGAATCGGTGCGGCGCTGGTGGGATTACACGATGGCCTACCGGCGCATGATCGAGGCCACCCACACGTCATGGGCGCCATGGCACATCGTGCCGGCTGACAACAAGCGCCGCGCTCGGCTAAACCTGATCCGGCATCTGCTCGACAGCATCCCTTATAAGATCGACATAGAACTTCCCAAGATCCCCAAGGCGCAGCGGCGGCCCAAGGATGCTACGGAGGGCCTGAGCGCAGGCCAGGTGATCCCCAGCCACTACTAATGCCGCGGGCGGTTTTACTGCGTCAGGAATCCATATGCGACAATCCGAGCCACCATTCTCGTGAAAATCAGCAGTGCCGGGACGCCGTCAGAATTCCCGCTTACCAATAGCCCCAAGGCCGCCCGCCGTATCCGTAAGGTCGGTAGAAGCTAGCGGTCCCGGGTTCCTGGATTGCTTCCCAACTATAGTCGACCGGATAGTAGCTGTAGCCGCCGTAATACGGGCCGACGGGGTAATAGCCGCCGTAATACGGGCCGCCCCCATAATAGCCATATGCGCTGCTCGCGATCGCGCCACCGATTAGGGCACCAGCAAACGCGCCCGCTCCCCAACCCCGACCTCGATAGCCCCAGCCTCCGAAACCCCTGTGTCCCCAGCCGCCGCCCCGCCAGCCGCCCCAGCGGACCTGGATCGCACTGTCGCCAACCATTGATTTCATGGTTGCCACATTGGTCGGCAAAGGAGCCGCCTGGAGCGTCGCCATGTTGCTGGCCATCAAGGCTCCGGCGAATCCGCCTACGAATGCCATTCTGAGGGTGCGCATGTTCTCCTCCATCGCTGTTGGGAGAGACCACCACAGGCTTGGGATAGCCTCGGGCATGCGGTTGATCTAGGTCAAAGGACTGACAGCTTTTCAGGCTTGGACTTTTTCTGAGGAGTTGCGCGAACGAGTGCAGCGTGCAGCATGGCCACCGCCCGCTCGATTTGCGCCCCTGCACCTGCGGCGTGCACGAAGTTTGGAACCCTACCGACCTCGGGCGCTTGTCCGGCTTGTGCCGTAAGGAAAAGGCCTGCCTTAATGACGCAGGCCCAATGGGCCCTAGTTCAGCGCGGCACTAGGCGGGAGTTGATGTCCGCTTGCCCCGAATAGCGGCGCAAATGCGGACATGTCGATAGGTCTGGCCTGCGCAAAAAAACTTCTCTGGTACCTTTGATTTGAATCAACGCGACCTGCGGTGCGTGGCCATTTTTTTGCGGGTGCCTGGGGGCAACCTACCTAGGAGATCGCCGATGATGAAAATAGTAGTGGTCGGAGCAACTGCACTCTTCCTTACTGCATCGCCGATTGCCCACGCGCAAACGCCTTCTCCTGCGACTCCGGAACGGTTAAATGTAGCGGACCGGAATTCACTGATGGACTTGCGCATTGACCTGGTAAAGGCTGCGTTGCAGCTAACACCTGAGCAGGAAAAATACTGGCCGGCTGTAGAGAGCGCTATTCGTGCCAGGGCGGAGGATCGGAAAGCCCGTGTTGCAAAAATCCAAGAAACAGTGGGTAGACGGGCCGACGAAAGCCGTTTCGAGGTCATGCGCAATCGTGACCCCATTGCGTTTTTGCATCGGCGCTCGGAAACATTGGCTCAACGATCAGCCGATTTGGATAAGCTCGCCGAGGCGTGGCAGCCACTCTATCAAACGTTCAGTCCGGAACAGAGGCGGCACATGGCGGCCCTCGCGCTCTTTGTACTCCACGATATGAGTGAATCCGTAGAACGGCGTCGTGCGCAGTCTGAGGACGAGGACTAAAGCAAAGTAGTTCGATTCGTGCCTGCCGCATAATGGTCGGAGCGTATGCGGAACTGACTTTAAGCCTGGGCGATGTCCGCTTTGGATCAAGAGGCCGACATCCCCGGGGTCTTCAACGTCTGTCTGCAAGAACTCCGCTGAAATTCCGTTCTGTCAATCCACGAATTCCAGTTCATCATCAATACAAAGGCTGCCCGTAGACTCGGGCTCGAAATACCACCGCCACTTCTCTCCGGCGCCGACGAGGCAATCGAAAGAAGCGGTGACTTCCGCTAGTGTGCAGGTTTTCGGACCTGACCGGCTGGTCTATCGATGTCCGCTCACGCGGGGATTGTGTTGCAAAGGTTTTTTTTGGGGTGGCGAACGAAAATCCTTAGAGCCGCTGATCCGTTTTTACGCGCGGCGACGTGAGGGGCCAAGTCGCTTCATCCAAAATTGATCACGGACCTCCGTAGTGGCGCTGAAAAGCGACGCAGCAGCAGAGAAGTCAAAAAATCAACTTTCGCGAGATTTTTGGTGCTGTTCGATTTTCGACTTTTGCAACACAATCGCGGGCAAGGCGGACTTCGCGGCAGGACCCGGCGACTACCGAGTTTGACCCAAAGCCAACGTGGGTCGCTGAACAGCAGCGCGCCGCGGAGACTCGGCGGTTGTTGTCAGCAGCATCCTATGACACCATCTGAGTACCGAGTTGTTATGACTTCTAGATGCCTATGCCCCGTCGGAAATATGCTTGGGAAAAGCTATCGGATGAGCAGTTGCTCCAGCAACGCCTCAGTAGTCTGAGGGTTGCGGTCGAGGGCACTTGGCTCGAGGAATGTATCAGCACTCTTTATGAAGAGCTCGAAGAGCGGGGCATCCGGCTGCGGCCACATGCATGGATATCGAGCGAATGGTTTAGTCCGGCAGATGTGCCCGGCATTGCCATCCCGTTCTATCTCACCCATCCCCGCCTGATGAAGCTCGAGAAGAAAATGATGCTCGACGTCGAGGGTGGCTCCTGGTCCGAATGCATGGCCATCCTCCGCCATGAGGCTGGCCATGCCATCCAGCACGGCTATCAGCTGCAGCGCCGCCGGCGTTGGCAGCAGCTGTTCGGCCGGTCCTCAAAACACTACCCGCGTTACTACCGGCCCAATCCAGCCAGCCGGCAATATGTCCAGCATCTGCGGCTCTGGTACGCGCAGAGCCATCCGGACGAGGATTTCGCTGAAACCTTCGCGGTGTGGCTGCGGCCGCGTTCGAACTGGCGGACGCGCTATGCCGGCTGGCCAGCGCTGAAGAAGCTCGAATATGTCGACGAACTGATGGAGGAAATCGCCGGGAAGCGGCCGCTAGTCACGACGCGGGAACGTGTCGATCCGCTGCATGAACTCAGTCAGACACTCGGCGACCACTATAAAAAGAAGCAGGCGTTCTACGCCTTCAGGCCACCGAAGACTTACGACCGCGACCTCTCCCGGCTCTTTTCCGCCGATCCACGGCATCGCCGGGGGCAGCCGGCTTCTGCGTTCATCAGGCGGCACCGCGCCCACTTCAGGCGGCTGGTCGCGCGGTGGACGGGCGAGAACCAACTTACGCTTGATGCTGTACTTGACGACATGATCTCCCGCTGCCGAGAGCTCAATCTGCGCGCTGTCGGCTCCGATCGGAAGCTTGTTACTGACTTCACCGTCCTGTTGACCGCCAAGACCATGCACGCGCTGTTTGGTCCCTCGCGGCGAAAGTGGATCGCTCTGTGAGACGCCTGCGCGTTCTGGTGCTCATGCATCCGGACTTCGTGCCCCCGGACTCCACCGACGGATACACTGGGCGGCAAATCAACGAATGGAAAACAGAATACGACGTCGTGAGCACCTTGCGTGCGGCCGGCCATGATGTTCGCCCGCTCGGTGCGCAGGAAGAAATCAAGCCGGTGCGCGAGGCGATCGAAAGTTTCAAGCCGCACGTGGTATTCACGTTGCTGGAGCAGTTTCACAACGAGCCAAGGTATGACCAGCACGTCGCAAGCTATCTCGAACTGATGCAGATCCCGTATACCGGGTGTAACCCGCGTGGTCTGATCTTGGCGCGGGGCAAGGATCTGTCCAAGACATTGGTGCACCATCGCCGGATCGCGGTGCCGGCCTTCGCCGTATTCCCGATGCGCCGAAAGGTGAAACGCCCAGCGCGTCTTGCGCTGCCGTTGATCGTCAAGAGCCTGAACGAGGATGGATCCCGGGGTATCTCGCAGGCATCCGTCGTCGATACGGACGAGAAGCTCGCAGAGCGCGTCGCCTTCGTCCACGAGCGGATCGGGACCGCCGCGATCGCCGAGCAGTATATCGAGGGACGCGAGCTTTATGTCGGCGTGCTCGGCAACAATCGGTTGCGAGTGTTGCCGGTTTGGGAATTGAAATTCGGCACCATGGGCGGCCAGGCCATAGCCACCGAGAAGGTCAAACACGATCCCGGTTATCAGGAGCGCGTGGGAATTGTAGATGGGCCGGCCAGGAATCTTGCGCCGGAGGCACGCGCCCGCATTCAGCGAACAGCGAAACGCATCTACCGAACACTGGGGCTCGATGGATACGCGCGCATCGACTTTCGCCTCTCTGCCGACGGCACCCTGTATTTCATTGAAGCGAACCCCAATCCCGAAATCGCGAAGAGCCAGGAGTTCGCTACAGCGGCCCGGCATGACGGACTTGATTACCCGGGCCTCTTGCATCGCATTCTGGCGCTCGGAATAAGCCGGACAAACGCCGGCGCATCTGTAGGCTGAGACTGGTATGCGGAAGAGAGATTCCCATGCCCGATTCATCTATGTCCGGCTGTTTTGGTCTGCTCGAAGACTCGCAGTCCTGAGGATGTTTTAGCTTCTGATCCGCAAGCCAACTTGAGCCCGTTAGGGGATTGGGCCAAATAGTCGGAATACAACCGCCTAACTACGGCCTCCTCGATAGGATTCCTTTCCATGTCGCCTGTTGGCACCTTTGAGACATCCCGGCGCACGGTAACGATGTCTGCTTATAGGGGTAGAGCGGAAGTCGTCGGTACACGGCCAAACCGACGCGACCCGAAGCGGACCATGCAGCGAGGTCTGCGTTAACTGCTCGAGATAAAGCAGACGCGAGGATCACGTGTTAGCCAGCGCGTCATAAGACTCTTCGCTTCTGCGGTCGTTGTTACATTTATATGCAGCGCCATTGTTTATATGCAGCACTGTTGTTGCGCTTAGTTCGCCGTGATCTGGGCAAGTGGAACAACCGAGCCGTCTGGTGGCACAACCTACGAGGGCTTGGCGGCTGGCAGACAAATGGGCACCGCCTTTCAACAAGTATCATGGTCTAGCGTGGGCCCTCGGGCTTCTTGCCGCGTCCGAGCGCGAATTGACCGACCGGGCCCTCTACATGGAATTCGAGCCCAGTCATTCTTGAAAACAGATCGATATTGCTGGTGCCGATGGCGCAGCCACCAAGGCCCATATCGGTTGCAGCCAGGTAGAACGTCTGGATCATGCTGCCGACATCCTTCAGGATCAGCGAGTATGCGATTGAGCTGTATTTCCAGGAAATCCGCCCAAAACGCGCGGCGATTGTGATCAGGACCTGGGGTGGACCGGGTGCGTCCATGGCAAACTCGGCTGCCGCCGAAAGCGCCTGGAGGTGCAGTGCGGAGACCTCGATCGCTACCAACGCGTGGCCGCCCGCGTCGTAGTGGTACAGTCCGCGTGGAAGCTCCTTGCAGTTCGAGACCGCCAGATACAATTCCAATTCGTACGCGCTGCCAGCCGACGGATAGGGCCTTGTGCTGTAGGTGATCTCAGGACCGCCTTCGAAAGGCGCGCCGCTATTCCATTCCGATAGGACTCGGGCCGCGCCGTCTAGAAACTGCGCGAGCTCGGCGAGCGTGATCGGATGCTCGTCATCGAAATCTCGGACTGAATGGCGTTCGCGCAACAGCTTTGCGAAGGGCGAGATCGGATCCGAGATGAAGAATTTGTGCAGGTCGATCTTCGTGCCGGGCCAGGGCGGACGCACCGCGGGCAGCGGTGAAACGACGCTTGCATAGGCGAAGGTGCTGCCAACCGGATTGGCCTGTCGGCCCTCCGTGCTCCGCGTGTGAAACCCGAGATCGTGGAAATCCCAGAGAACGAGATTGCCGTCGCCTTCGTTCACCCGGAGG
>NZ_LLXX01000035.1 GCF_001440405.1 Bradyrhizobium valentinum | reverse complement strand
CTAGTACCCACTTTCCTTGGATCGTGAGTCGTGATTCAAGATATGGATGATACCCGAAGCAAGAGAAGTTCGCCTTTCGAGGAAAGATCGCAAGGTGCTTGAGGCGTGTTGCCGCTCGCCGGTGACCTTGCAGCGCGATTTGAAGCGGGCGCGGATAGTTCTGTTGGCGGCGGACGGGCGCAGCACCCGGTCGATCGCCAAGGAAGTTGGGGTCCAGCCACGGATTGTCAGCCTTTGGCGGCATCGCTATGCCGACCATGGCCTTGAAGGGCTGAAAGACAAGCCGCGGCCTGGCAAGCAGCCGATTTATACGAAGAGGACCGACAAGCGGATTCTGAAGCTGCTGGATAAACCGCCGCCGCAAGGGTTTGCGCGCTGGACCGGCCCTCTGCTGGCGGAGGCGCTGGGCGATGTTGACGTCCAATATGTCTGGCGGTTCCTGCGCAGCCACAAGATTGACCTCGCGACTCGCAAGTCCTGGTGCGAGAGCACCGACCCGAACTTTACGGCCAAAGCCGCCGATGTTGTTGGCCTCTACGTCGCCCCGCCCGCGAAGGCCATTGTGCTATGCGTGGACGAGAAGCCCTCGATCCAGGCTTTGGAGCGAGCGCAGGGCTATCTGAAGTTGCCCAATGGCCGCGCCTTGACCGGCCAGAGCCACGATTACAAGCGGCATGGCACCACAACATTGTTTGCGGCGCTCGAAGTCGCCACCGGAAAGATCATCGCGGCGCACTCAAAACGGCGGCGTCGCGTCGAGTTCCTCGACTTCATGAACAGCGTCATCGCGGCCTTTCCGGGCCGAAAGCTTCACGTCATCCTCGACAACCTCAACACCCACAAGAAAAACGAACATTGGCTCAAGGCCCACCCCAACGTGCAATTTCATTTCACCCCGACAAGTGCATCCTGGCTCAATCAGGTCGAGGTATGGTTTTCGATCTTGCAGGGGCAGTCGCTTAGCGGCACCTCCTTCACAAGCCTCAAACAGCTTCAGGAACACATCGATGCCTACGTCAACGCGTACAACGACAAAGCCGAGCCCTTCGTCTGGACCAAGAAAAAGGTCCGTCAACGCCGTTTCAAAGGCCGCCGTATCACTCAGCTCTGATTCCGGGTACTAGT
>NZ_LLXX01000034.1 GCF_001440405.1 Bradyrhizobium valentinum | reverse complement strand
ACCATCGTCGGCTGCTTTGACGAACCGATCCTGCTGCGCCCCGGCGGCTTGCCGCGCGCGGAGATCGAACGCGTGCTGGGCCGCGCGCTGGTGCAGCCGCCGGCAGACACTGAGAGCGACAGCGGGCAACCGCTGGCGCCGGGCATGCTGGCGTCCCACTACGCGCCGCGCGCGCGCGTGCGCCTCAACGCACAATTGCTGGAGCCCGGCGAAGCATTGCTCGCGTTTGGCCTCGGAGCAATTTCGGGAATTGACGCAGCGTCCACGGTGATGAATCTGTCGGAGCGCGGCGATCTTGCGGAGGCCGCCGCCAATCTGTTCGGCCATCTTCGCGCACTCGACGGCAAAGGCGTGCACACCATTGCGGTGATGCCCATTCCGGACGAGGGATTGGGTGAAGCCATCAACGACCGGCTGCGCCGCGCAGCCATGGGGCGAGAATTGAACGGGCGGGAATGAAAGAGAAGAAGAAAATGAATATCGTCCAAGAATCCGTTCAAGGGTCTTCGCAAGCTTCCGTGCCGCCGCTCCCCGCCGAGCTGATCGCAAAATTTCGCGCTATCGTCGGCGACAAATACGCGGTGACCGATGCGGCCGATATCGCGCCTTATGTCACCGAGGAACGCGATCTGTTCCACGGCCGTTCGCCGCTGGTGTTGCGGCCCGGCTCCACGGCGGAAGTGTCCGCGATTTGCAAGCTCGCCAGCGAACACAAAATCGCGCTGGTGCCGCAGGGCGGCAATACCGGCCTGGTCGGCGGCCAGACCCCGCATAATGGCGAGGTCGTCGTCTCGATGCGGCGGCTGGACAAGATCCGCGAGATCGATCCGGCCTCCAACACGATGACCTGCGAGGCCGGCGTCGTGCTGCAGATCGCGCAGCAACGTGCGGCCGAAGCCGGTCGTCTGTTCCCGCTATCGCTCGGCGCGGAAGGAAGCTGCACCATCGGCGGCAACCTCTCCACCAATGCGGGTGGCACCGCTGCATTAGCGTACGGCGTGGCGCGCGAGATGGCGCTCGGGCTCGAGGTCGTGCTCGCCGACGGCCGGATCCTGAACGGGCTGTCGAAGCTGAAGAAGGACAACACCGGCTACGATTTGCGCAATCTCTTCATCGGCGCCGAAGGCACGCTCGGCATCATCACCGCGGCGACGCTCAAGCTGTTTCCGAAGCCGCATGCGGTGGAGACCGCCTATGTCGGTCTCAAATCGCCGGCAGAGGCGCTGAAACTGCTGTCGATCGCCCAGAACGAGGCGGCCGGCAGCCTCACCAGCTTCGAACTGCTCGCCGACATCGCGGTCGATTTCAGCCTGCGCCACGGCATCGACATCCGCGATCCCCTGACATCAAAGCATCCCTGGTACGTGCTGATGGAATTGTCGTCTCCACGCGACGGCGCCCGCGGCGCGCTGGAATCCATCCTCGCTAAGGGCATGGAGGAAGGCATCGTCGACGACGCCGTGATCGCGGCAAATCTCTCCCAGCGCGCCGGGTTCTGGAAGTTGCGCGACGAGATGTCGGCGGCGCAGAAGCCGGAAGGCGGCTCGATCAAGCACGATATATCTGTACCGGTTGCGGCCGTGCCCGCTTTCATCGAGGAGGCCAACGCGGCGGTGGTGAAGCTCATTCCGGGCTCGCGGCCGGTGCCGTTCGGCCATCTCGGCGACGGCAACATCCACTACAATGTCAGCCAGCCGATCGGCGGCGACACCGCCGACTTCATGTCGCGCTGGCATGAGGTGAACGAGGTGGTGTTTGCGATCGTGCTGCAGATGGGCGGATCGATTTCGGCCGAGCACGGCATCGGCGTGCTCAAGCGCGACGAACTGCCCGACGTCAAGGACAAGGTCGCGATCGAATTGATGCGCGGCATCAAGACGATGCTCGATCCCCTCGGCATCATGAATCCGGGCAAGGTGCTGTGACCGTATCAGCGACGAAGCCTATTCCCATGCTCGCCATCGCCGACATCGCGGATGCCGACGTCCCCACCGTGATCGCGCTGTGGCAGGCCTGCGGCCTGACGCGGCCGTGGAACGATCCGGCTGCCGACATCGCGCTCGCCCGGCGCGGGCCGCACTCAACCGTGCTGATCGGCCGCGACGATAATGCGATCGTGGCGACCGCGATGGTCGGCCATGACGGCCATCGCGGCTGGGTCTATTACGTCGCCACCGATCCTACCCTCCGCGCCAAAGGTTATGGCCGCGCCATCATGAATGCGGCCGAGGACTGGCTGCGCGCGGCCGGCGTTCCCAAGCTGCAATTGCTGGTGCGGCCGGAAAACTCTGGCGTCGCTGCGTTCTACCAGTCGATCGGCTTCGGCGAGCAGCAGATCCTGTTTTTCACCAAATGGCTCGACGGCCGCGAGCCGCCGAGCTGAAGGATTTCCATGACCATCTCCGATCGTGTCCGCGTCAAGAACGTCAGCGTGCTCTCCGACCGGCACTATCGGTTGAGCGAAGTCGAGTTCGACTATCGCCGCGGCAACGGCGAATGGCAGACGCAGAAGCGGGAAGTCTTCGACCGTGGTCATGCCGCGACGCTGTTGCCGTACAATGTCGCAAACCGCACCGTCGTGCTGACGCGGCAGTTCCGCCTGCCGGCCTACCTTGCCGGTCATGACGATCTTCTGATCGAGGCCGCCGCCGGCATGCTCGACGACGAGACTCCCGAGAAGCGGATTCGCGCGGAAGCGGAAGAGGAAATCGGCTATCGGCTTCACGATGTGCGCAAGGTGTTCGAGGCCTTCATGAGCCCGGGCTCGGTCACGGAGAAGCTGCACTTTTTCGTCGCCGAATACGAAGCAGCGATGCGCATCAATAGCGGCGGCGGCATCGCCGAGGAAGGCGAAGACATCGAAGTGCTGGAACTGGCGATCGACTCCGCGCTCGCCATGATTTCAGACGGCCGCATCGCCGACGCCAAGACCATCATGCTGCTGCAATACGCGGCGCTGCATATTTTCCGGTGAGGACCAAGGCAAGCGTCAACTCCTCATGGTGAGGAGCGCGTAGCGCGTCTCGAACCATGAGGCCCGGCTGGTGGCCTCAATCCTTCGAGACGCCGCTACGCGGCTCCTCAGGATGAGGTGCGACATTGCGAGAGAACGAGATTGAATCCCCCTCAAAACAACGAGCCCTGCCCGTCATCCTCCGGCACCACCGATGCCGCCTTGCGCGGCGCAGCACGCTTGGCAGGCTTCGGCTCCTCCGCCGCGCGCTCCTCGTCCGTGATCGGCAACAGCAGTTGCTCGTCGTCATTGACCACGCGATTGACGCGGGTGGAAATTTCGTGCCACGCGAACTCGCCCTCAGTCGGCCCGCGCAGCAGCGGCATCACATCCTCGGCGTCGTGGGTGCGCCCGTCGAGCCAGCGCTCGAATTCCTCAGGCGCGATCGTCACCGGCACGCGGTCATGCAGCGTGGCAAGGTCGCGGCTGGCCGGCGCGGTGACGATGGCGACGCTGTCGGTCTCCTCGCCGTTCGGCCCCATCCAGGTCTCCGCGAGCGCGGCAAAGCCGACCGGCCGGCCGTCGCGGCGATGGATGAAGAACGGCCGCTTGCGGCCGCCGGCATCCTGCCATTCGTAATATCCGTCCGCCGGAATCAGGCAGCGCCGCCGCTTGATGGCATATTTGAAGGCAGGCTTATCGAGAACCGTCTCGGAACGCGCATTGATCAGAAGCGTGAATTTACGGGGATCCTTCACCCACGAGGGCACCAGTCCCCAGCGCATCAGCCGGAAGTGGCGACCGCCATTTTCCAGGAGGACAACCGGAACGGGCTGACTAGGCGCGATATTATACCGCGGCGGGAAATTGGGCTGCTCGATATAGCCGAATATCTGCCGAAGCGCCGCCGGCGGCGAGGTAATGACGAAACGTCCGCACATTATCTGACCAAGATAAGCCGCCGTTTAATGGCTGTTAACCCCAGATGTTAACAGTGGGACAGATGACCTCCACGGCCGCCACCCAATTGCAATCCGATTTTCCGATGCCGCCACCGACGGGCCGTATAGACGAGGCCCGCGCGGAGCAGTTGCGCGCCGCCAACATCAATCCGCGCACCGGGCTCGCCACCGACTACCTGAATCATTTCAACGAAGCCATCATGCTGCTCGAAATGGTTCCGGACATGCCGGAATGCGCTGAGGATTTCCTCACCTGGACTCCGCTGTCCTACGCCGAGCATTTTTGGGCCTCCAACTTCAAGGCCCGCGACCTCGCGATCGAGGCCTATGAATGTGCCGACCCTAAGGTCCGTGCCAATTTCGACCATCTCACTGCGACCATGACCTCGATCCTGACCGCGGTGGGCAAGGCGATGCGCGAAGCCCAGCAGGACAGGACCCGCGCCACGCTGGCCGAGCAGGCCACCGCCTGGGTCAAGCCGCTGGTGGCGCTGGCTGGCGGCATCATCAACGGTAACGCCGAGGTCGACGTCGAAGCGGTGATGTCGAACTAACAGCCTCCCGCTTCACGCCACCCTGCCGCATTAGACCTGCGCGGGCCGATCGGGCATGATCGCTTCCACCGCAAGTTCCCTGCTTACCTGGATCACCCCTTGGCTTCCCCAGTTCAGCCGACCCGCCCCGAGCTCGCCGTCAGCGGCGCGATCTTCCGCGACGGCAAGGTCCTCCTGGTCCGCCGCGCCCGCTCGCCGGGCAAGGGTTTTTACTCGTTCCCCGGCGGCCGGGTCGAATTCGGCGAATCCCTGCACAGCGCGCTCCACCGCGAGGTGGACGAGGAAACGGGCCTAAGAATCGAGATTTTGAGCCTGGCAGGCTGGCGCGAAGTGCTGCCCGGGACCTCTGGCGGCGGGCATTACGTGATCATGTCGTTCGCGACCCGCTGGGCGGGCGGGGAGCCGGTCCTGAACGACGAGCACGACGATTTCAAATGGCTGGCGCCGGATGGGCTTGGCGATCTCAAGGTCACCGGCGGCCTCCTGGAGGTCATCGAGGCCGCCCGGAAGCTGGTCTAGGCGGTCGTTCCAGGGCTTCACGCCTTGCCTCGGGCGTCTTGAGGGGGCATATCGGCCCCAATGCTCAAGCACGCCCTCGCCGCCCTCATCCTCATCTCGGCATGCCATGTGGCCCCCGTGCGGGCCCAGGATGCCGCCGCGCCGTTTGACGGCGAACTGCAGCGGCTGGCCGAGATACTCGGCACCCTGCACTATCTCCGGGGCATTTGCGGCGCCAATGAAGGGGCGAAATGGCGCAACGAAATGCAGGCGCTGATCGACGCCGAAACCCCGTCGGGCGACCGCCGCGCCCGCATGATCGCCGGCTTCAACCGCGGCTATAACGGCTTTCAGCAGACCTACCGGACCTGCACGCCGGCCGCTTCGGTCGCGATCCGCCGATATATCGAGGAAGGTTCAAAGATCTCGCGCGACCTCACCGCGCGCTACGCGAACTAGGCAACCATGGACGCAATCTATTTCGACCTCGACGGAACGCTGACGGACCCCAAGCTGGGCATCACCCGCTCGATCCAATACGCGCTGCAAAAGCTCGATCATCATACAATTCCGACCGCGGACGAACTGACCTGGTGCATCGGCCCGCCGCTGCGCGCGAGCTTCGTGCAATTGCTTGGCGGCGATCACGCCGCCGATCGCGCGGTGGCTCTCTACCGCGAGCGATTTTCCGACATCGGCCTGTATGAGAACGGCGTCTACGACGGCATCAGCGAGGTGCTGACGTCGCTATGCGCTTCCGGCCACCGGCTGTTCGTCGCCACAAGCAAGGCGCACGTGTTCGCCGACCGCATTATCGACCATTTCGGCCTGCGCAGCCATTTCGAGCGCGTGTTCGGTGCCGAGCTCGACGGCACGCGCGCGGACAAGTCGCATCTGCTGGAATACGCGCTGAAGGAGACGTCGGTCGATCCGGCCAAAACCCTGATGATCGGCGACCGTAGCCACGACATGGTCGGCGCGAAAAACAACGGCATGAAGGGCATCGGCGTGCTGTACGGCTACGGCAGCCGGGACGAGTTGCTAGAGGCCGGCGCGCACCATATTTGCGCTACTCCGGGCGCGATCCTCGGTTGCATTACGTGAAACGAGCGGGAATTTTTGGCACCGCCTGAAATTCGGCAGCGCCGTTAACCCTTCTTAAAGATGTGGCCTAGGCGGGCTCGCGGCGCATGCTACAGCTTATCGCGTTAGGCTGCGATCCGCCCTGGTTCGCGCGCAGATTTCGTTGAGCTTCATGAGCCGCCCAGCCTCCTTCTCGATCGCCCGCGACCCGCTTCCCGATCACGAACAGAAGCAGACTGCCCTGTGCTACCTCAACGAGGCCTGGGCGGAAGCGCGGCACGAGGGCGTCGATGGCGACTGCCTCGCACAGGCGAGCCTGTTCACGGCGCTGGCCGAACTGGTCTCGACCTATGGCGAGGACGCGGTAGCGAAATTCGCAGAAGGTCTCTCGGCTCGCGTGCGCAACGGCGAGTTTTCGCTGTCGCTGGCGAAGCAATGAACTTGCACAAATGTCATCGCCCGGCTTGACCGGGCGACCCAGTACGCCGTGGCTTCTCGATTCAATCGCTATCGTCTCTGGAATACTGGATCACCCGCCTTCGCGGGTGACGACGACTATGGTTGGCGCGACGCCGCGCCCCTAGCACAGCAGAAACTCTCACGCCTTCAGCGTCTCCAGGAACCGCACCGGCTCGCCGGTGGAAGGCGTCGTTACCTCACCCTGCCACATCACACGCCTGCCGCGCACGAATGTGCCGACAGGCCAACCGGTGACACGCATGCCGTCATAGGGCGTCCAGCCGGCGCGCGAGGCTACCCATTTGTTGGTGATGGTCTCAGAGCGCTTCAGATCGACGATGGTGAAGTCGGCGTCATAGCCTGCCGCAATGCGGCCCTTGCAGGCGATGTTGTAGAGACGCGCGGGGCCGGCGCTCGTCAGATCGACGAAACGGGCCAGCGACAGCCGCCCAGCATTGACGTGGTCGAGCATCAAGGGCACCAGCGTCTGCACCCCGGTCATGCCCGAGGGCGAGGCCGGATAGGTTTTCGCCTTTTCCTCCAGCGTATGCGGGGCGTGGTCGGAACCAAGCACGTCGATGATGCCCTGCTCGATGCCGTACCAGATACCGTCGCGGTGATCGGCCGAGCGCACCGGCGGGTTCATCTGCGCGCGGGTACCGAGCCGCTCGTAGCATTCGGGCGCCGCCATGGTGAGATGATGCGGCGTCGCCTCGCAGGAGGCGACATCCTTGTGGTCGCGCAGATAGTCGATTTCCTGCTTGGTCGAGATGTGCAGGACGTGGATGCGTTTTCCGGTTTCGCGCGCAAGATTGACCAGCCGCTGGGTCGCCATCAGCGCCGCGGTCTCGTCGCGCCATACCGGATGCGAGCGCGGATCGCCCTCGACGCGGAGCGGCTTGCGCTCGTTGAGGCGGTATTCATCCTCGGCATGAAAGGCGGCACGGCGGCGGATCACCTGGAAGATACGGCGCAGGCTCTCGTCATCCTCGACCAGCAGCGCACCGGTGGAGGAGCCGATAAATACCTTCACGCCGGCGCAGCCCGGTGCGCGTTCGAGTTCAGGTAGATCCTGAACGTTCTCGCGCGTGCCACCGACGAAGAAAGCAAAGTCGCAATGCATGCGGTGACGGCCGCGCTTCACCTTGTCGGTGAAGTTGGCTTCCGTGACGGTCAGCGGATCGGTGTTCGGCATTTCGAACACAGCCGTGACGCCACCCATCACGGCACTGCGCGAACCGGTTTCAAGATCTTCCTTATGCGTCTGGCCCGGCTCGCGGAAATGCACCTGCGTGTCCATCACGCCGGGCAGGATGTGCAGGCCCTTGCAGTCGATCGTCTCAGCGGCGGAGGCTTGTCCCAGCCCGCCGACCGCGGCGATCCGGCCGTTGGAAATGCCGATGTCGCGGATGCCCTCGCCGTCCTGATTGACCACGGTGCCGGATTTTAGAATGGTATCAAATCGTTGATTCATCGGAGCTTCAAAGATCCTTGGACGCCCGCGTCAGGCTTTCGCACAGGCCTTGTTGGCGGCACTTTAGCGCCTTAACTTCGCATGGGATATCCGTCACCTGCGTTTCCCCAGGAACTTCAAAAACACGTCAAAAGAGGCCGATTTAGCTTATGAAAGCAGCGTTTCTTCCTGATAGGGGCGTGGTCAAGGTCAGCGGCGAGGATGCCCGCAGCTTCCTCAACGGCCTCGTCACCACAGACATCACGCTGCTCGAGCCCGGCCTTGGCCGGTTCGGCGCGCTGCTGACGCCGCAGGGCAAGATCACGGCCGACTTCCTGATCACGGAAGCGCCGGCCGGCCATGGCGGCGGATTCCTGATCGATACGCCCCGCGCGCTGGCGCAGAACCTCGCCGACAAGCTCGGCTTCTACAAGCTGCGCGCCAAGGTCGCGGTGGAAAATATCTCGGGCAGCATGGGCGTGCTGGCGGCATGGGACGGCGAGCCTGCGATGAAGCCCGATCTGGCGTTTGCCGATCCGCGGCTTGAGGCGCTGGGCTGGCGCATCCTCGTGCCCGAAGAGCTCAAGCAGAAGGTGGCCGATCTGATCGGCGCCGATCTCGTCGACAGCGATGCCTATGAGGCCCATCGCATCGCCATGGGCGTGCCGCGCGGCGGGCTCGATTTCATGTACAGCGACGCGTTTCCGCACGAGACGAATATGGATCGCCTGCACGGCGTCGACTTCGACAAGGGCTGCTATGTCGGCCAGGAGGTGGTGTCACGGATGCAGCATCGCGGCACCGCGCGCACACGGATCGTGCGGATTACGCTCGAAGACTTTTCGCCAGAGACGGGCGTTGCCGTTCTCGGCGGCGACAAGCAGGTCGGCGCCATGGGATCGACCGCCAGCGGCCATGGCCTCGCGCTGGTCCGGATCGACCGCGTTGCGGACGCACTCGATGCGGGACATTCGTTGACGGCCGGCGGCCTTGCGATCCGGCTGACCGACCCGAACGACGTTCGCACCCCACCGAAGCAGACCGTCGCATGAGCAAATCTGCGCGCCTGCACCCCGACGGCAAGATACGGTGCCCGTGGCCCGGCGAAGACCCGTTCTACATGGCCTATCACGACACCGAGTGGGGGGTGCCCGAATATGACGACCGGGCGCTCTATGAGAAGCTGATCCTCGACGGCTTCCAGGCCGGGCTGTCGTGGATCACGATTTTGCGCAAGCGCGAAAATTTTCGCAAAGCCTTCGACGACTTCCAGCCGGAGAAGATCGCGCGTTACAACGCTAAAAAGATTCACGCCCTGATGAACGATGCTGGCATCGTGCGCAACCGCGCCAAGATCGAAGGCGCCGTCAACAGCGCCAAGGCCTATCTGAAGATCATGGAAGAAGGCGCGGGCTTCTCCAAGTTCCTGTGGGACTTCGTCGACGGCAAGCCCCTCGTCAACCAGTTCAAGACCACGGCCAGCGTGCCGGCGTCGACGCCGGTCTCTGTCAAGATTTCAAAGGAGCTCGGCGCGCGCGGCTTCAAATTCGTCGGCCCGACCATCGTCTACGCCTTCATGCAGGCCACCGGCATGGTCAACGACCACCTGGTCACGTGCTTCTGCCACGAGACCTGCGGCGGCAAACTTCGCAAGCCGCGCCTCAAGGCCAAATGACGGCGAGAAAATCGTCCAGCATCGCCAATCGCGCCTGGCAGCGGATGCTGTCGGGGCGGCGGCTCGATCTGCTGGACCCCTCCCCGCTCGATATCGAGATCGCCGACATCGCCCATGGCCTGGCGCGCGTTGCGCGCTGGAACGGGCAGACCAGCGGCGCGCATATTTTCTCGGTGGCGCAGCACACGCTGCTGGTGGAAACCGTCATGCGCGAGCAGATGCCGCGCGTCGACGTACGCTTCCGGCTCGCTGCGCTGCTGCACGACGCACCGGAATATGTCATCGGCGACATGATCTCGCCGTTCAAGGCGGTGCTCGGCGGCGACTACAAGGTGGTGGAGAAGCGCCTGCTGGCGGCGATCCATATTCGCTTCGGCCTGCCGCCAATTCTTGCCGATGAAATCACCAAAGCCATCAAGGCGGCCGATCGCGGCGCGGCCTATCTCGAAGCCACCCATCTGGCAGGATTTTCACACGCCGAGGCGAAGCGCCTGTTCGGCAGAGATCCCGGCCTGCCCGAGGCCACCGTGCGCGACTATCTGACGCCGTGGACCGCGGCCCGGGCCGAGAAGCAGTTTTTGGCCCGATTCAAGCTGCTCCTCGCTTGAACGGCTCACGCAAACCTGCTTTCACCGACGCACCCGCGGGCCTATAATTGCGACAAAGCCTGCCAAAGAATGCTTCCAGGGATCGCCATGCTTCACGTCTGTTCGCTTGCCGCACTTCCCGAGATCGTCAAAGCCACTGGCGCCAGCCACATTCTCACCGTGATGGCCAATGTCGATCAGGTGCTCCGTCCAGCATCGGTGCTCGAGGCCAACCATCTGAAAGTGTCGATGGACGACATCACCGAGCACATGGACGGTTTTGTCGCGCCGGCAGATCATCATATCGAAAGGGTGCTGAACTTCGTCCGCAATTGGGACCGCAGCGCGCCGATGGTGGTGCATTGCTATGCCGGCATCAGCCGCTCGACGGCAAGCGCCTTTGCGGCCGCCTGCGCGCTCAATCCGCACCGCGACGAGATCGAGATCGCGAGGCAGATTCGCGCCCGCTCCCCGATCGCCTCCCCCAACCGGCTGATCGTCAGCCTCGCCGACAAGGCGCTGGGACGCGAGGGCCGGATGCTGCGCGCACTCGACGAAATGGGCCCCGGCAGCATGACCGTCGAGGGCCGGCCGTTCCGCGTCGATCTGGAATAGCGGCAGATTTGAACTTTTAGCGGACAAAGGCGCACACAGGATTGCAACCGGGCTGCCGACGTGGCCGGTTAACGGTCTGACGCGCCCGCCTGGAGGCTCCATGTTCGACGACCCCTTCGTTTTTTTCGCGCTCGTGATCGCGATCGTCGCCCTCATCTTCGCGCGCAAGGCCATGAATGAGGTGGCGGAGTTGCGCGCGCGCCTGGAAGCCATCCAGGCGGCACCGGCGACAGCGGCAGCGCCCGTGCCTCCGCCGCTCACGCCATTTGAAGCGTTCGAGCAGACCTTGCCGCCGGCCTCGGCCGAGGCCGCACCGACACCGCCGCCCATCGTCCCGGACGTAGAATCCACAGCGCCCGTTGCGCCTTCCGAGACCCCAGAGCAGGCCGCGGGCGGTGCGCCGCCACCGCCACTGCCGCAGCCCGACCGCGGCTTCGAGGAGACGATCGGCACCCGCTGGGTGGTGTGGGTCGGCGGGCTGACGCTCGCGCTCGGCGGATTCTTCATGGTTCGATATTCGATCGAGGCCGGCCTGCTCGGCCCGGGTGTGCGCACGATGCTGGGGGGCGTGTTCGCGCTCGCCTTGCTGCTGGCTGGTGAATGGACGCGCCGCAAGGAGAGCGTGTCTTCCATTGCGACCCTGCCGATCGCCAACATTCCGGCCATTCTGACCGCTGCCGGAACGGCAGTAGCGTTTGCTACGGTGTACGCCGCCTATGCGCTGTATGGCTTCCTGGTGCCCGCGACTGCGTTCATCCTGCTCGGGCTGGTGGCGCTCGGCACGCTGGCCGCAGCGCTGCTGCATGGCCCGGCGCTCGCCGGCCTTGGCGTCGTCGGCGCCTTCGTAACCCCGATCCTGGTCTCATCCGACAAGCCGGACTTCTGGGCGCTCTACATCTATCTCGCGATCGTCACCGCCGCGGCCTTCGGTCTTGCGCGCGTCAGGCTGTGGCGCTGGCTCGCCGTTACCACCATCGCGTTTGCGCTGCTGTGGACCTTCCCCTGCCTGCAATGCGGCCCATCGATGGTCGGCCCGCATGCGTTCCACGTGCTCGCCGGTTTCATTCTCGCCGCGCTGCTCGTGGTATGCGGTTTCATGTTCGGCCCGCCCGCCGACGAGGGGCAGGTCGAGCCGATCTCATCCGGCTCGCTTGCGGCCTATCTGCTCGGCGCAACCTTGATCGTGCTGAACAGCTTCCATGCTGACGCTGCGATGATCGTGTTCGGCCTGCTGGTGGCCGGCAGCCTCGTGGTCGCCTGGCGCAGCGATGCCGCCGCCGGCGCCGTCGGAGCCGCCGCCGCGTTGGTCTTTGTAGTGTTCGCCGAATGGGCCGTTCGCGCCAATCCCGACATGCTGGTGCTGCCCGGCGGCCCGTTGTCAGACATCGGGCCGAATGTCACCGACGGATCGGTGTCGCTGCACCTGATCTCGGCTGCGATCTTCGCCGTCGGCTTCGGCGTGGCGGGATTCCTCGCGCAGAACCGCTTCATTGGACCGATCATACCGGTGATCTGGTCGGCCGCCGCAGTCTTCACGCCGCTGGCGCTTCTGGTCGCGCTCTACGCCCGCATCGCGCATCTTGACCGCTCGATTCCGTTTGCGATTCTCGCGGTCGTGCTGGCTGTGGCCTATGCCGCCGCGACCGAGATCCTCAGCAAACGCGATGACCGTCCGGGACTACAGGCCTCGATCGCGCTGTTTGCGACCGGCACGCTCGCAGCGCTGGCGCTCGCGCTTACCTTTGCGCTGGAAAAAGGCTGGCTGACAATTGCGCTGGCTTTGATGTCGGCAGGCACCGCCTGGATTTCGACGCAGCGGCCGATCCCGTTCCTGCGCGCGCTCGCTGCCGTCCTCGCCGGCATCGTGGTGCTGCGGATCGGCTACGAGCCGCGCATTGTTGGCCAAGCTGTCGGCACCACGCCGATCTTCAACTGGCTGTTGTGGGGCTACGGCATTCCCGCTCTCTCCTTCTGGGCCGGCAGCATCTTCCTGCGCCGTGGCGGCGATGACGCACCGCTGCGGACGGTGGAGGCGGCGGCGATTCTGTTCACGGTGCTGCTCGCGTTCATGGAGATCCGTCATGCCGTCAATAATGGCGACGTCTATCGCCAGAGTGCCGGTCTGACCGAGGTCGCGCTGCAGGTCTGTGTCACGCTGGCGATGGCGATCGGACTGGAGCGCCTGCGCATCCGCACCGGCAGCGTCATCCACAATGCCGGCGCGATCCTGCTGACGGCCTTCGCCGGCCTCGCGGCGCTGTTCGGGCTGTTGCTGCTGGAAAACCCGATTCTCTGGCACATCGACGTCGGCGGCATCGTCATCAACCTCCTGCTGCTCGGCTACGCCCTGCCCGCGGTGCTCGCGCTGCTATTGTCCTATGCCGTTGCCGGCCGCCGACCGGTCGCCTACGCCAACACGATTGCGGCCGGAGCGCTCGTTCTCGCGCTTGCCTATGTGACGTTTGAGATCAGGCGAATCTATCACGGCCCGGCGATCTCTGTCGGCCCGACCACCGGTGCCGAACAATACACCTATTCGATCGCGTACCTGGCGTTCGGCGTCGTACTGCTCGGCGTTGGCATTCTTTTCAACTCGCAACGCGCACGGCTGGCGTCCGCGATCGTCATCGGACTAACGATCCTGAAAGCCTTCCTGATCGACATGTCGGCACTGACCGGCGTCTATCGCGCGCTGTCGTTCATGTGTCTCGGCCTAGTGTTGGTGGCGATCGGCTGGCTGTACCAGCGGATCCTGTTTCGCAGGCAAGCGGCAGCGCCGGCCGCACCAACAGGGAGTTGATCAACTAGAGCGTTTTCACGCGAAAGCCTGCCCCGGACTTGATCCGGGGTGGAAACCTGTTCGCGTGACGAAAACGCGTCAAGTCAAGAATCTAGCTCTGGTTCGATACCATCGAAACCGCGCTAGGCGGCACGGACCGATTCGAGGAATTTGGCGACCTCGATCTTGAGACGGTTGCTATCGCCAGACAGCAACTGCGCCGCGGAGAGAACATGCGACGAGGCGGTCTCCGTCTCGGTCGCGCCGCGCTGCACATCGGTGATGTTGGCGGAAACCATCTGTGTCCCCATCGCCGCCTGCTGTACGTTACGAGAGATTTCCTGCGTCGCCGCGCCCTGCTCTTCCACGGCGGCCGCGATCGCCGAGGAAATTTCGGACAGCTTTCCAATGGTGCCCGAGATTTCCTGGATGGCGCCGACCGAATCCTGGGTCGCAGCCTGGATGCCAGTGATCTGCTGACCGATCTCGCCGGTCGCCTTGGCGGTCTGTTCGGCCAGCGCCTTCACTTCGGACGCGACAACCGCGAAGCCGCGGCCGGCTTCGCCGGCGCGTGCCGCCTCGATGGTGGCGTTGAGGGCAAGCAGGTTGGTCTGGCCCGCGATGTTGTTGATCAGCTCGATCACGTCGCCGATGCGGGCGGCGGCCTTGGACAATTCACCGACCCGATCGTTTGTCCGGCTAGCCTGATCCACGGCGTCGCTCGCCATCCGCGCAGACTCTTGCACCTGGCGGCTGATCTCATTGATCGAGGACGCCATTTCCTCGGTGGCGGACGCGACCGACTGGACGTTGGTGGAAGCCTCCTCCGATGCCGCCGAGACGGTAGTCGCGAGTTCCTGCGCACGCTCCGCGGTCGAGGTCAGCGTGTCAGCCGAAGCCTCGAGCTCGGTTGAGGCCGACGAAACGGTTTCGACGATCTCGCCGATCATGGCTTCGAAGTCGCGTGTGATGCGATCGACACGGCGGCCGCGCTCGATCTTGGCTTCGGCGTCGCGCGCGGCGGCTTCGTCGGCTGCCTTCTTGGCAACGAGCGCATCCTTGAACACCTGCAAGGCGTCCGCCATCGCGCCGATCTCGGTCTTCTCACCACGGCGCGTCACTTCGGCGGTCAGATCCCCGCTTCCGAGCGCCTGCATCGGCTTCACGATGGAAGCAATTCCGCTCGAGAGGTCGCGGACCAGATAGATCCCGACGCCGACACCGCAAATCACGACGGCAGCGACGATGCCCAGAACGGTCCAGAACGCGAAATTGTAACCTTCCGCGGCCTGCCGGGTCGCGGTGTCCGCACGTGTATTGTTGAGGTTGATGGATTTTTCCAGGAGCGCATCGGATTCGGCAGCGATGACCGCGACCTTCTTGGAGATGGCCTCGCTGGCCTCATGCGGAATCCGTCCCACGCTCTGACGCGACAACTCGATCACGTCCTGAACGCCGGTCATGTATCTGTCCCAGGCACGCGTCCAGTTCTCGTATATCGAGCGCTCTTCGGAAGTCGAAATCAACGGCTCGTAAGCCTTGCGGTCTTTCGCGATCCTTTCGAGGATACCGGCCAGCCTCTTGTCGTTGGCAGCCTTCGCCTCCAGAGTTTCCGCCATAACATGGGCACGGAGCGCAACACGAAACAGATTGATATCCGCGCGCAGTTCACCGAGCACCCGGACGCTCGGAAGCCAGCTCGAGGCGATCTCCACCGTATGGGCGTTGATCGCTTGCATGCTGCGGATCGCCAGCAGGCCCAAGCCGGACATCGCAATCAGCATGAATGCGATCACAGCGATGACCTTGGCGCGGATGGACAGTGCGGACATGGCTGGCTCTCTCAAGCGTTGGAGACAGGCGCCGCAGATTATGAAGGATTGCCGTCAATCTTCGATGCGCCGGGAATATTCGGCAACGGTACGCATCGGGTCGCAAGCGATGGTTAATTCGGAAGTCCGTAAGAATACCCGGGCGCAGGGCGAACGCCGGATTGAGCACTAACTAACGGATTCCGCGACAAGGCGAATCCTGAACACCGGCTTCTTGGCTTCGTCCAGAAGCTCCATCTGCCATTCGGCGTTCTGTTTCAGGCTGCGCGAAAGGCTGCCGAGGAGGTTGCCGCAAACCTTGGTCATCTCGGTCCAGGCGGCCTCGCGGCTTTCGAATTCGGATCCCTGATCGGACGCACCTGCGTAGCGACCGTGGCTGATCCGAAAAAAATATAGCGGCATGATCGATCTCATGTGTTGGGCCGCCTCCCGGCCTTCTCTGCCGGTCACCACTTTGGGATGAGATTCGCTACCAGGGCGTGAATCCGCTAGCCCGTATGACTACGGGATCGGGTGCGCCGGATGAGGCTGGATGTGGGATGATTCAGCGGCCGCGCGATGGCTCTCGGACCGGCCGCACGCCCATTCGATCTCGAGCTTATTTGCCGTCCTGGCCTAGGCGCCGTTTCCGCGATCAATCGGTCGAGCGGCGCAGCTCCGGGGCGCTCTCGGCCTTCGCCGGTTCAGACTTGGCCTGCTCCGCCTTCGGCTCGGATTTCACCGGCTCGAGTTTGGCGCTTTCGACCGCCGGCGTTTCGACCCGCGTCGTTACCTCGGCACGTGCGTCAGTCGCCGCGCGCGCCGGCTCCTCCCGACGATGCAGCGAACGCGGCCGCGCCACAGAGCGCGCCATCAGCATCTGCGAGGCGCCCTGATGGCGGAAATCGCAATAGGCAAAGCCCATGCCCGAGACGGAGCCGCGGAACGAGCGATCGTCGCGCTTGTCGAGATTGAAGCACGGCTCGAACGGAAGACCCTTGATCGAAGCGCAAACGGCCTGGCCGCGAATCTGCAACGTGTTGCCGGGCAGGCGCACATGACGGATCGGGCCCGAGCCACTGAACTGGATAGAACCGGCTGCACCGAGATCATCGAGGATGCGGCCGGCGCCACGGGTGCCGTCGAAACAGGTAAAGGCGAAAACCTTGCCGGTCACAAACCGGCGCGCCTCGTCAGCATTCATGCTCCCGGCCAGCGCAGGAACGATCATCGCACTGGCCGTGACGGCCCCCAGAACCAAACGCGCAAGCATGCAGCTACTCCAACTTAACAAGAGCGCGGGCGCCCGCCTTGGCTTGAGCATGAAAACCGGGACCCCAATCTGCCGGACCATGCTGCAGGCCTCTTTACCCGCTGCTTACCATATCAACCGTGGCAACATTGGAGCAGGTTAGTTGGCAAAGTCTGAACGCCGTTAGACAATTTTTACCACGATTCGACCGCGGACCTGTCCAGCGAGGATTTGCGCGCCCGCCCCGATGACCTGGTCAAGGCCAATTTCGTGAGTAATTTCAGCGAGTTTACCCTTGTCCAAATCGCTGGCAAGGCGGTTCCATGCAAGCTTGCGCTGGGGCAACGGACACATCACGGAATCGATGCCCAGAAGGCACACTCCACGCAAAATAAACGGCGCGACCGAGGACGGCAGATCCATACCTGCGGCAAGGCCGCAGGCCGCGACGGCACCGCCATATTTCGTCATCGAGAGCAGGTTGGCGAGTGTGGTCGACCCGACGCTGTCGACGCCGCCGGCCCAGCGCTCCTTGGCCAACGACTTGGCGGGTCCTGCGAGTTCGGCACGGTCGATCACCTCGGCTGCGCCGAGGCCTTTGAGATAATCGGCTTCCGACATCCGCCCGGTGGACGCGATGACGTGGTAGCCGAGTTTGGAGAGCACAGCGGTGGCGACCGAGCCGACGCCACCGGCGGCACCGGTCACCACGACCGCGCCGCTCGAAGGCGTCAGGCCGTGCTTCTCCAGCGCCAGCACCGACAGCATCGCGGTGTAGCCGGCGGTGCCGATCGCCATCGCCTCACGCGTCGAAATTCCATCGGGCAGCCGCACCAGCCAGTCACCCCTGACGCGCGCCTTCTCGGCATAGGCGCCGAGATGGGTCTCGCCCATGCCCCAGCCGTTGCAGACGACCTTGTCGCCCGCCTTCCACTCCGGATGCGAGGATTGTTCGACGGTGCCCGCAAAGTCGATACCGGCGATCATCGGGAAGCGCCGCACCACAGGGGCCTTGCCGGTGACGGCCAGACCATCCTTGTAGTTCAGCGTCGACCATTCGACCGCAACGGTGACGTCGCCTTCCATCAACTCGGCTTCGTCGAACTGCGTCAGCGCGGCGGTGGTTCCCTTCTCTGCCTTGTCGATCCTGATGGCTTTGAACGTTCCCATGGCAAACCTCCCCGGACTGTTCTGTGTCGGGAGTGTTTACCGCATCAGGCGGGTTGTGCAACCGGGCGCGCGACCGGCTGCTCGACGATCGGCAGGTTGATCAGCGCCGACAGCACACCAAACATGATCGAGAGCCACCAGATCGGCGTATAGGAGCCGAACTGCTCGAACACGACGCCGCCGAGCCAGACACCAAGGAAGCCGCCGACCTGATGGCTGACGAAGGCGAAGCCGTACAGCGTTGCGAACCACCTGGTGCCGAACATCAGCGCCACCAGCGCCGAGGTCGGTGGCACCGTCGAGAGCCAGGTGAGGCCAGTAACTGCGCCGAATACGATCGCCGAGAAGGTGGTGATCGGAAACGAGATGAACGCCATGATCGACAGTGCGCGGGCAAAATAGATCAGCGAGAGGATGTAGCGCTTCGGATACTTGTTCTGCAGCCAGCCGACGCTGAGCGATCCGATGATGTTGAAGAGGCCGATGGCCGCGACCACCCAGCCGCCGGTCTGCGCTGAGACGCCACGATCGGCGAGATAGGCCGGAAGGTGCACCGTGATGAAGGCGAGCTGGAAGCCGCAGGTGAAGAAGCCGAGCACCAGCAATACATAGGAGCGATGGCCGAACGCCTCCGCCAGCGCCGTCTTGAACGATTGCTGGTCCGCGGCGGGAACGTTCGACGACGATGACGTCGTCGCCGGTGGCGTCGCGATCGCAAGCGACAGCGGTATTATCAAGAGCATCAGCAAGGCGAACACCGTCAGCGCCGCCTGCCAGCCGAAATTGTCGATCATCGCGACGCCGAACGGCGCGAACAGGAATTGCCCGAACGAGCCGGCCGCAGTGCCGGCGCCGAGCGCAAAGCCGCGCCGTTCGGGCGGCAGCAGCTTGCTGAATGCCGACAGCACCAGGTTGAACGAACAGCCTGATAGACCGAAGCCGATCAGGACGCCGGCGCCGAGATCGAGCGAAAGCGGCGCCGTGGAATAACGCATCAGGAGCAGACCGCCGGCATAGAGCAGCGCGCCGACGATCATCACCCGCAGGATGCCGAAGCGATCGGCGATGGCACCCGCGATCGGCTGGCCGAGACCCCACAATAGATTCTGCAGCGCCAGCGCGAGGCCGAAAACGTCGCGCCCCCAAGCGAACTCGCGGCTCATCGGCTGGACGAAAAAGCCGAGGCTCGAGCGCGGCCCAAAGCTTAGCAGCGCGATCGCGCAGCCGCAGATGATGATGACAAGCGGGGTGCGCCAGGCGCCAAGGCCGGAGGATGGACGAAGCTCACCGCTGGTAACAGCCATCTATTTCCCCCTTGGACAATCCGCGCCCGGGACCGCCAGGCGAAACGTTACGGTGAGTTAATGCAGATGCATGAAAAGCCCAAGGGGGCGCCATAGAAAAATTTTCCGCTGCAGGGCAGCTCTGCAAAATTAGCGAGGGCAATGAGTACAATTTTGCAGGGGAACGGTTCGCCACGATGTCGTCCCTGCGAACGCAGGGACCCATACGCCGCGGCGGACGGAATGGACAGGAGGGGAGACGGCTTTACTTGAGCAAGCTATGGCGGTGCGTTCGCTGACGCGGAGCGTCTGCCATCGCGCTTCATCGAAAGATCACGCGGTATGGGTCCCAGTGTTCGCAGGAACGACGGACGTTACCGTTTCGCGCTGGCCTGCTCGGCCGAGCTTTGTGCGGCTTCGGCGAGCTTGGCGGAGATCGCCGCGGTCTCGGCGGCCGTGCCCCAGCTCGGCGCATCGCTGCCGTTGCCCCAGGCGCGCGGCCGGTAGAACGTGTGTACGCCGGTCTTGTACGTCTTCTTCATTTCATTGACCCAGGACGGGCGCACCCAATAAGCGTGGTAGTGCGTCGACTTGTCGACCTCCGGCAGCCAGAGCTGGCCGTCGAGCATCGCTTTCGCGATTCTTTGCGCGCGCTCCCACATCTCAGGCTCGCGAATGACGTCCTTGTTGTTGTCGCAGGCAAAGGTGAACTGGCACGCCAAATGACGGTGCTTGTTCTGGTAGACCACGCCGCACACAGTTTCGGGATATCTACCGGAGAAGGCGCGGTTCAGCACCACCTGCGCCACCGCGATCTGGCCCCGCACCGCTTCGCCGCGGGCTTCGAAATAGACGGCTTCAGCCAGGCACTTCTCCGACTTGGCGCGCGACTTTTCGTCGAACAAGCCAAGACGCTCGGCCGGCGTCTTGGCACGCTGGTTGTCGGCGTTGACTTCGCCCTTCGGCGCGACGCTCTCGCCCATGTCGCCGGCTCGCACCGGACCGTCGGCGTCGACCGGCAGCGAGGCCATCACCTTCATGTCGGGATCGGGACGCGCGGCCGGCATCACGATGACAGGCTCTTCGCCGGGCTGCCATCGCTCGATGCTTTCGGGCGAGCCGAGCGAGGAGCCAAAGAACAGGCTCGAGGTCTTGAACGAGAAGCCATCACGTGGGGGCGCAGGAGCAAGCGCGGGCGCTTCCCGAGGAGGCTTGAGATCGTCAACCGGTTTGGTTTCGAGTGAGAGCGACATATCGTATTGTTCAAGCGGCGGCGCGCTCAGGGCGGCCTGCAGCTCGGGATCGAGCGGCGCGCGCTCGACCGACGGCATCGTTTCGGTGGTCTTGGCGCCCTTGACCGAGGCATTTGATGTCGCGGGATCCTCGATCGCCGGCGCGCGCTCGGCAGGGATTGCGGTCTCCGCAGGCGGTGGCGGTGTCACGATGAGCCGATCACCTTTCAGTGTGCGATCGACCTTGGGAAAATCGGCGGCGTGATAACGCGGCGGCGAAGCGACGAGCGGGTTGCGCGTCACAGATCCCGTGATGTCGATGCCTTGATTGTCGAGGCGGGCCAGTCGGTAGGTGGCAGTTTGCGGCGAGAAGGTTCCGATCGGACGGCCGAAGGAGAACGTTGCGACCTGGATAGTGCCGGCGGAGGAGAACACCCGCTTCTGCCAGCGCTCGGCGACGCCGGGCTGGCGCGCCAGCAGCGAGGCTATATCCTGATATCCGATCTCGGTCGGCATCAATGCGAAGACGCAGAGACCGAGACCGAAGGACGCAAATCGCGCGCCCTTCGGCTGGTTACGCAACACAAACATCGGTACGCTCACGCAACGCTTACAAGGATCGAACGTCAGTACATCCGTGCAATTCGACCTTTTTTGTTGGTATCGAATTTAGGTTGCCGGGGAGTTAATCGGCGTGGCCTGCGTGTTACACGCAAGAGATCGCGCGGATTTCGCCTGACGCATGAGAAGGGTTGGTAAACAGGCACGTGATGAAAGTGGTAAACATCTCGTCAACGAAGATGATGAAGAAAATCGGCGCGTCCGTGTGACGACTGGAACTCATGATCGCGACCGTCATTCCGGGGCGATGCGAAGCATCGAACCCGGAATCTCGAGATTCCGGGTCTGGTCCTTCGGACCATCCCGGAATGACGCCTCGCGTTATGTGCAAAAGAAAATGGCCGGGAAAATCCCGACCACTCCAATCTCTCTGGCTGCGAAGCTTACGCCTGGCTTGCGACCGTCTTGCCGAGCGCGGCCTGCGCGGCGGCAAGACGTGCAATCGGCACCCGATAGGGCGAGCAGGAGACGTAGTCGAGACCGATCTCGTGGCAGAACGCCACCGATGCGGGATCGCCGCCATGCTCGCCGCAAATGCCGACCTTGAGGCCGGGCCGGGCTTTGCGGCCGCGGGTGACGCCGATCTTCACGAGTTCACCGACGCCATCGCGATCGACCGAGATGAACGGATCGATTTCCAGGATTCCCTTGCTGACATAGGTGCCGAGGAAGCTTGCGGCGTCGTCGCGGCTGATGCCGTAGGTGGTCTGGGTCAGGTCGTTGGTGCCGAACGAGAAGAACTCCGCGGTCTGCGCGACGTCGCCGGCCATCAGGCAGGCGCGCGGCAACTCGATCATGGTGCCGACCTGGTAGGCCAGCTTCTTGCCGGTCTCCTTCATCACCGACTGCGCGGTGGCGTCGATCCGCGCCTTGACCAGGTCGAACTCGGCCTTGGTCGCGATCAGCGGCACCATCACCTCGAGGCCTACCGCCTTGCCGGTGCGCTTTTCCGCTTCGACCGCCGCCTCGAAGATCGCGCGCGACTGCATCTCGGCGATTTCAGGATAGGCAATGGCGAGGCGGCAGCCGCGGAAGCCCAGCATCGGGTTGAACTCGGCGAGATCGCGGGCGCGATCGGCGAGCTTGCGCGGATCGGTGTTCATCGCGCGCGCGACTTCCTCGATCTCGGCTTGAGTGTGCGGCAGGAACTCGTGCAACGGCGGATCGAGCAGGCGGATGGTGACGGGCAGCCCCTTCATGATCTCGAACAGCTCGACGAAATCCGCGCGCTGCATCGGCAGCAGCTTCGACAGCGCGGCACGGCGCGACTGCTCGTCCTCGGAAAGGATCATCTCGCGTACGGTGCGGATGCGGGTTTCCTCGAAGAACATATGCTCGGTGCGGCACAGGCCGATCCCCTCGCCGCCGAATTTTATCGCGGTGCGCGCATCTTCCGGCGTGTCGGCGTTGACGCGAACGCCGAGCTTGCGAACCTGATCGGCCCAGCCCATCAGCGTGCCGAATTCGCCCGACAGCTTCGGCTCGATCATCGGCATCCGGCCGGCCAAGACCTGGCCGAGCGAACCATCGATGGTGATGACATCGCCGGTCTTGAAGGTCCGGGAGCCGACGCTCATCGTGCCGCGGCCGTAGTCGACGCGAATGGCGCCGCAGCCGGAGACGCAGGGCTTGCCCATGCCGCGCGCGACCACCGCGGCGTGCGAGGTCATGCCGCCGCGGGTGGTCAGGATGCCTTCGGCGGCGTGCATGCCGTGAATGTCTTCCGGGCTGGTCTCGACCCGCACCAGAATGACGTTGCGGCCGTCGGCCTGCAGCTTGGCGGCTTCATCCGACGAGAACACGATCTCGCCCGATGCGGCCCCCGGCGAGGCCGGCAGGCCCGTCGCGATCACGTCGCGCTTGGCGGCGGGATCGATGGTCGGATGCAGCAATTGATCCAGCGAAGCCGGATCGATCCGCATCACCGCATCCTTCTTCGAGATCAGGCCTTCATTGGCGAGCTCAACCGCGATGCGCAGCGCCGCTTTCGCCGTGCGCTTGCCGCCGCGGGTCTGCAGCATCCACAACTTGCCCTGCTCGACCGTGAACTCCATGTCCTGCATGTCGCGGTAGTGCTTTTCGAGCAGTGTGTAGAACCGCGTCAACTCCTTGAACGCCTCCGGCATCGCACTTTCCATCGACGGCTTGTCGGAGCCGGATTCCTGGCGCGCTTCCTCGGTAATGTCCTGCGGCGTGCGAATGCCCGCCACCACGTCCTCGCCCTGCGCGTTGATCAGGAATTCGCCGTAGAGCTTGCTCTCGCCGGTCGAGGGATTGCGCGTGAACGCGACACCGGTCGCGGACGTCTCGCCCATATTGCCGAACACCATGGCCTGCACGTTGACCGCGGTGCCCCATGACTCCGGGATATCGTGCAGGCGCCGGTAGGTCACCGCACGCGTATTCATCCACGATGAGAACACCGCGCCGATCGCGCCCCACAATTGCTCGTGCGGATCCTGCGGAAAATCCTTGCCGGTCTCGCGCGCCACCGCTTCCTTGTACTTGCCGACCAGTTCAACCCAGTCGTCGCCGGTGAGATCAGTGTCGAGCGTATAGCCCTGGCCGTCCTTGAAGGTGTCGAGGATGTCCTCGAAGTGATGATGCTCGAAGCCCAGCACTACGTCCGAATACATCGTGATGAAGCGGCGATAACTGTCGTAGGCGAAGCGACGATCGCCCGATAGTTCGGCGAGCGCTTCGACCGTGCGATCGTTGAGGCCAAGATTGAGCACGGTGTCCATCATGCCCGGCATCGAGGCGCGGCCGCCGGAGCGGACCGACACCAGAAGCGGATTCTTCGAATCGCCGAACGCCTTGCCGGTCAGCTTGCCGACGTGATCGAGCGCCTTCTCGACCTGCGCCTTCAATGCGGGCGGATAGGATTTGTCGTGCGCGTAGAAGTACGTGCAAACCGAGGTCGGAATGGTGAACCCGGGAGGCACCGGCAGGCCGAGATTGGCCATTTCGGCGAGGTTGGCGCCCTTGCCGCCGAGCAGGTCGCGCAGGCCCGCTTTGCCCTCCGCCTTGCCGTCTCCGAAGGTATAGACCCACTTTCCGGATTTTGCCGCCTCGGTGACGGGCTTGCCGACCACAGGCTTCTTGGCGGGCTTGGCCTTGGCGACCGGCTTGGCCGGCGCCTTCTTCAGCGCCTTGCGGGCGGAAGGAGCAGCAGCGGCTTTTCGGGCCGATGGCTTTGATTTCGCTGCAGATTTCGCTGCAGCCTTCTTGGACTTCGCGACGGCTTTGGCCATGGATTCCAACTATCCGAAAAAGGGAGAAAGATGCGCGCCTTACACCATTTTGAGGGGTTCCGCGCAAGCTGCGAAACCCTGCTTTCCTTCGCTAGAACCGAAACATCTTGAGCACACCGAGACCGACCAGCCCGACGAAAATCAGGTAAATCGCTACGATGTAATTGAGGAGCCGCGGCATGATCAGGATGAAAATCCCTGCGACAAGGGCGACGATCGCAGGCAGTTGCGCGGCGGTGATGGTCATTGGAATCTCCGGCTGATGGGGAATCGAATCGAGGGTGGCAACTTAACCGCTGGCGCGGTTCCGGAATAGCAAGACGCTTACCGGTTCAATGGGTTCCAGCCTCCGCAACAATTCCCCAGAAATGCCTCTGATGAGGCCGCGGTTTTCAGGAACAATGCAGCACGGGATGAATTGGCCCGCATTGTGTGCGCTGGCGGAAGCCGGCGCCTCTTCTCGCGAAGGAGTTGACCATGCGGAACAGACTATTTGCCATTGCGGCGATCGCCGGCGCGATGGCTGCCCCGATCGCGGCTCAGGCGCAGACTACCATCGGCACCGCCGGCGGCAGCACGGTCGTCATCGGTGAACATGAAGGCATCACCGCCGACCAGCGTCCGGCCTTTCGCGAATACATTGTACGTGAACGCGTGCCGAACTACACGATTTCCGAGCGTGTGACGGTTGGCGCCGTGCTGCCGGAAACCGGCGTGACCTATTACGACGTGCCGCAATCGTTTAGCGTGACGCCCTATCGCTACACCGTGGTGAACGGCCAGACAATATTGGTCGAACCGCGCTCACGTCGTATCGTTCAGGTGGTCGATTGACCTTCAGTAGCCTGAACGATTAGTCCGGGCGCCGCGCAAGCGGATGTGCGCGAGATACGACCGGACAAAGACCCCGCCCGGCGTCCCCTCCGGGCGGGGTTTTGTTTGTTGTACGCGGCTGACACGTGCAGCCTAACGGCGTAGCAACCATCAGACCCTCATGGTGAGGAGGCGCGTTAGCGCCGTCTCCGGACGATGCTTCGCATCGCCGGGAGAACCATGCGGCCCCAGCCGGGGCCTTCATCCTTCGAGACGCGCGAAGACGCGCTCCTCAGGATGAGGTCTGGCAGGCTGGCAGGTGTGGGCGGACAAATCGCTTTGCCTACCTTGCAACTATTCCCTGATCTCCAGTCCCGGCTTCTTCACCACGAGCCGGTGGATCTTCTTTCCCGACGAGGCGCTGACCGCCTCTTCATCGAGCAACACCGTCGTCGTCTTCAATTCCGCCAGCACCAAGGCGGCATCGAACGCCACGTAAAGCCGTCCCTGTGCATCGCGTTGATCGGCGCCCTCGGTGACGCGCCAGCTCAGATAGAGAATGCCGCTGGGCTTGACGATATCGAGCAGACGGCGAACCGATGCCGCAATCTGCTTGCGGTCGAGATGCATGATCACGGTTTCGCACAGGACGTTGTCGAACGTGCCGACGCCGCGCAGGTCGGGCAATTCGGCATGTGCGAACTTGAGCGATGGATATCGCCGGCGTGCCTCGTTGAGCAGGCCTTCCGAGGCATCGAAGCCCACGGCCGAAAAACCGTTCGCGTGGAGCCAGGCGACCTCGCGGCCGCAGCCGCAGCCGATATCGGCCGAGGTGCCGCCGCGCACGAAAAACCGCTCGACGATTTCCTGCAGGTCGACGGGCGCCGGCTGATCGACCCAGTCCTTCGCGAACGCCGCCGCATCCAAGTCGTAAGCGGCGAGCGTCTGACGATCCATGATCTAGCCTTCGATCTTCGAAAAATCCGCAACCGCACGGGTCGCCGCACGGATTTCATTCAGAAGCTTTAGTCGGTTCTCGCGCACCTTGGGTTCATCGTCATTGACCTTGACCTTGTCGAAGAACGCATCGACGGCCGGACGCAGCTTTGCCATCGCGCTCATCGCGGTGGCGAAATCTTCCCTGGCAACAGCGGCTGCGGCCTCATGCTTAACCTGATCGATCGCCTGAGCGAGCGCCTTTTCCTCAGGCAAATTGTACAGCCCGGCATCCGGCGCGCCGTCGAACGTGCGCTTGTCCTTTTTCTCCTCGATCGAGAGGATGTTACTCGCACGCTTGGTCCCCGCAAGCAGGTTTTTGCCGTCGTCGGTGTCGAGGAACTTGCCGAGCGCCTCGACGCGACGGACCAACGAGACAAGACCGACCTCCCCACCGCGAAGATGGAGCACCGCCTCTACCAGATCATGGCGCCTACCCTGGTCGCGAAGCTGAACGGTAAGGCGATCCTCGAAGAAATCTTGGAAAGAGTCGCCGATGTCGGAAATAGGTTCGTCGGAGAGATCTGCACGAATTCTCTTGATGTGCCCTTCGAGAAGGCCCCGAGGATATAAATCCACTCCACGCTCAATCGCGATACGAATGATGCCCAACGCCGCTCGTCGCAATGCGTATGGGTCTTTGCTTCCCGTCGGCTTTTCATCGATCGCCCAGAAGCCAACCAGCGTATCGATCTTGTCGGCCAGCGCGACCGCTAGACTCACGGGATCAGTCGGCACGCGATCGGCGGGCCCTTGCGGCCTGTAGTGCTCCTCGCTCGCCGCGGCGACGGAGGCGTCTTCGCCCTGCGCCAGAGCGTAGTACTTCCCCATCAAGCCTTGCAGCTCAGGGAATTCGCCGACGACTTCGGTGAGCAGATCGGCTTTCGCCAGATGCGCGGCGCGCTTGGCCTTTTCGACATCGGCGCCGACCAGCGGCGCGATCTCGGCGGCCAGCCGCTCGATGCGCTTGATCCGCTCGGCTTGCGTGCCGAGCTTTTCGTGAAACACGATCTGCTCGAACTTCGGCAAGCGAGCTTCGAGCTTCGTCTTCAGGTCGGTCTCGTAGAAGAATTTCGCATCGCTCAGCCGCGCGCGGATGACGCGCTCGTTACCGCCAATGATGGTCTTGCCGCCGTCCGTAGCCTCGATGTTGGCGGTGAGGATGAACTTGTTGGTGAGCTTGCCCGTCTTGTCAGGATCCTTGGGATCGCTGACCACAAAACATTTCTGGTTGTTGCGGATGGTGGCGCGGATCACTTCATCCGGGATCGTGAGATACTCCTCGTCGAAAGACCCCATCAACGCGACCGGCCATTCGACGAGGCCTGCGACCTCGTCCGCCAGCGCCTGGTCCTCGACCAGCTCAAAGCCCTGCGCGAACGCCAATTGCTTGGCGTCGGCCAGGATAATGTCCCTGCGCGCCTGAAGGTCGAGCACGACCTTTGCCGCCTTCAGCTTGGCTTCGTAATCCTCGAAACGGCGCACGGAGATCGCAGCGGGCGCCATGAACCGATGGCCGAAGGTGGTCTGACCGGCCTCGATGCCGTCGACGGAAAACTTCACCACGTCGGGCTCTTCGGTCTCGGGCCCAAAGGTCGCGATGATCGAATGCAGCGGCCGCACCCAGGAGAGCGAGCCCGACTTGGTCGACCGTTCGCCCCAGCGCATCGATTTCGGCCACGGGAAAGTCCTGATGATGACCGGCAGAATCTCGGCGAGCACGTCGATGGTGGCGCGTCCCGGCTTTTCGATCAGCGCGATGTAGAAATCGCCCTTCTTCGGGTCGGTTTGAATCTTGGCATCTTCGATCCGGGCAAGCCCGGTCGCTTTCAAGAATCCCTGCATCGCCGCATCGGGCCCGCCGACGCGGGGGCCGCGGCGCTCTTCCTTCAGGTCGGATTGCCGCATCGGAATGCCGTGCACGGTCAGCGCGAGCCGCCGCGGCGTCGCGAATGCTTTTGCGCCTTCATAGACCAGGCCCTCGGCGACGAGCTTGTCGGTGACCATGCGGCGCAGATCGTCCGCCGCCTTCGCCTGCATGCGCGCGGGGATTTCCTCGGAGAACAGCTCCAGCAGAAGATCAGGCATCAGACCGCCCTGCCCGCTTCGGTGTGAACCCAGGCTTCGCCGCAGGCTTTTGCCAGTTCGCGCACGCGCATGATGTAGCTCTGCCGCTCGGTCACCGAGATCACGCCGCGGGCGTCGAGCAGATTGAAGACATGGCTCGCCTTGATGCACTGGTCGTACGCCGGCAGCGCCATCAGATGTTCTTTCTGATTGCTGGTCTCTTTCCATCCGGCCGCGAGATATTTCCGGCAGGCTTCTTCCGCCATCGTGAACTGCTTGAATAGCATCTCGGAATCGGAATGCTCGAAATTGTGACGGGAATATTCCTGTTCGGCCTGCAGGAACACGTCGCCGTAAGTCACTTTATCGGCACCCTCTCGACCATTGAAATTGAGATCGTAGACGCGGTCGACGCCCTGCACATACATCGCCAGGCGCTCCAGCCCGTATGTCAGTTCACCCGCAACAGGCGCGCATTCGACGCCCGCGACCTGCTGGAAGTAGGTGAACTGGCTGACTTCCATGCCGTCGCACCAGCACTCCCAGCCCAGTCCCCAGGCGCCGAGCGTCGGGCTTTCCCAATCGTCCTCGACAAAGCGGATGTCGTGCAGGCTCGAATCGATGCCGATCGCGGCCAGCGACCTCAGGTACAGATCCTGAAGGTTCGGCGGCGACGGCTTCATGATCACCTGAAACTGATAATAGTGCTGCAGCCGGTTGGGATTTTCGCCGTAACGGCCGTCCTTCGGCCGGCGCGAGGGCTGAACATAGGCTGCGTTCCAGCGCTTGGGCCCAAGCGCGCGCAGCGTCGTCGCGGGATGGAACGTGCCAGCGCCCATTTCCATGTCGTAGGGCTGCAGGATCACGCAGCCCTGCTCTGCCCAGAACCGCTGGAGAGCAAGGATGAAGCCCTGGAACGAACGTTCCGGGCGCATATGGGCAGGCAAAGCGTCCATCGGCAGAATCGGTCTCGCGAGGGGGTTTTGAAGCGCGCGGGACCGTATCGACGCGGAGGCAGGGAATCAAGGCGATGGGGCCTTGTATTCCTCGTGGTGAGGAGCGCGGCAGCGCCGCGCGTCTCGAACCATGAGGCGAGGCCCCGATTGTGCGGCCATCCTTCGAGACGCGGGCTCACGCCCGCTCCTCAGGATGAGGGCCGGCGGCTAACCCGGCCGATAAGCTCCCGTGACGGGGTCGCGGCGCAGCGTCGGAATATCGGCCGTCTGGGCCGCCTCGGTGACGCGCGCCAGGCGCGCCTCCTCCAGTTCCCTGTTGATGCGGACGGCGGTCTTGTAGGCCCAGCGGACCACGGCAAGCCCACCCAGGGCACCCGCGAATGCGATCAGCGGCGGCATCGGTCGATCCTTGTCGTTCACGTGTCAGCCCCCAATGCCCACATTGTCGCCCAAGCGGGCCTGCGCCGCAATTCCGCTTTTGGGACTAAATGGCGCGGCTCGTTGACCTCCAGTTGATCGCTAGAACCCGAATCTGGCCCAAATTGCCCGGGTTTCGAGCGCCGAAATCAGTTCATCCGGCAATCCGCCGATACCGTCGAAGGCGGCCAACGAGCCCGCCCCCGGCGACCTCCGGCCCAACAGCCCGGCCAGCATCCCACTTGCGGGCGCGATGACGGGCGTCAGCACCTTCTCGCCATAGCGCTCGCGCAGCGTCGAGCGGAGATCGCCGATCTTATCCGCAAGGCCCAGCGACACGGACCTCTCGCCCGCCCAGTACTCGCCGGTAAACAAGACGTCGTCGGCGTCCTTGAGGCGCGCACCGCGGCTGCCTTTTACCAGCGCGATAAAGATAGCGTGGATCTCGCGCTGAAGCGCCTTTAGGCGTGCAACGTCATCGGGGTCTTCCGGCAGGAACGGATCGAGCATCGCCTTGTGCTCGCCTGCCGTGTAGAGCCGCCGCTCCACTCCAATTCGTTTGAGCAGGTCCTGAAAACCGAAACTGCCGCCGACCACACCGATCGAGCCGAGGATCGAGGACGGATCGCAGAATATCTCGTCACCGGCGCAGGCGATCATGTAGCCGCCGGATGCCGCGACGTCCTCGACGAACACCAGCACCGGCAGTTTCTTTTCTGCGGCAAGCTGCCTGATCCGCAAATAGATCTGGCGCGATTGCACCGGCGAGCCGCCGGGCGAATTGATCACCACCGCCACCGCCTTGGCGTGCTTGGTGGCGAAAGCACGTTCGAGCGTCCTGGCGATGCCCGCCAGCGTCAAGCCCGGCCGCAACGGCGTTACTGCACCGATGACACCCGACAGGCGCACCACCGGAACAACTACGGCGTCGCGCCGGAATCTTGCCGGAATGAGTTGCTTCACCCTGTCAATAAGGTTCGGCAATCCCGCGCGATCACTTATTTGTTGAGTCATGCCGTTACCTCGAATTAACCATTTTTTATCGCACCACTGTCATTGCAAAGGCCGAAACGCCTTTTTGGCCGGAACGCCTTTTGCCTTGCAGACGTTAAAGCTGCAATGGCGCAGCGGAGACTGACATGAAAATCTACCTGCTGATAATGCTCATCGGCAGCCTTCTGGCCGCGATCCACTTTACATCGGCGCCCAAACAACAGTCAGAGACGCTTCCGCAATAGTGTCCTGTTCCAGGAATTGGGCGTGCGCGCCACCTTTACGGGTTCGCGAGCGGTAAGCTCCCCTTCCCGGCCAGAACCTCCTGCACCCTTTTGTTGGGCACCCCTTGCTCGTCATTGAGCATCAGGGCGGGAAGGATTTGCGTCGGCGCCCGCCCACCCTTGGTGGCGCGAATCAGGATGCGGTTGGCAGGCCCCCGCGCGTCGCCATGGACCGCCAGGACCTGCAAGCTCCCGAAACCGTGATCGAGCGCCGAGAGCACCTCGGCAATTCCGTCGGCGCGCCAGATCAGTGTCAGCGTCCCCCTCGACCTGAGAATGCGCCGCGCGGCGTGAACCCATTTTGAGAGCGTCGCTGCGGTCGCCATATGCGCGGTCCCGCGCGCCGTGTCCGGCGAGATGCGATGCCGCGCGGGATCGTTGAAGGGCGGATTCATCAGCACCGCATCGACGCTATCAGGAGCAAGTCCGGCAGCGGCAAAGGCTGTGGCATCAGCTTCCACATCGAGCACGATCACGTCGGCTTGAATCGCATTCGCATCCGCATTGGCGCGCGCAAGGCCCGCCAGCGCCGCATCGATCTCGACCAGGACCAGGTCGATGCCGGCCACGCGCCGGGCAACCGCCAGGCCGGCAACCCCGACGCCGGCGCCTAGATCAGCGACCCGGTCGCCCGAACGGGCCGGGGTCGCCGCCGCCAGCAGCACCGCATCGTGACCGGCGCGATGTCCCGATTTCAGTTGCATCAAACGCAATTGCCCGCCGAGAAACGCATCCTCGGTGAGTTCGAGGACGGGGTCAGTCATCGGCGCGTAATTCGTGAGCCAGGCCCGCCTCCGTCAGTAGCTGGCGCGCCGCGCGATTGTCGTCCTCATGGACCAGGATGCGGCGCGGCAGGATGCCGATCGATCCCTCGATCACGCTCATGTTCTGGTCCAGCACCAGATGATGGATATTGGCGCCGTCGAGCAGCGCACCGACCGCGGAAACCAGCACGATATCGTTGGTCCTGACCAATTCCCGCAATTTGCGCTCTCCTTATCCCTGGCTGGGAGGGCAATGCGGCTCCTGTCAACCGCTACGCGCCCTCTACGTGCCCTTGCCGCCATAGCCCGCACTTTCTATTGTAGATTAAGGATAGTGCGAATTGGCCAAATTTGGAGACCCGCGTGGCGGTTATTGTACCTTTCGAGAGCCCGAACGCTTCGATAGATGCGCTGGTCGGGCTCGTCGCCGCCGACATGGAGCGGGTCAACGCCACGATCCTGTCGCGGACGGGGTCGGAAGTCACCATGATTCCGGAGGTCGCCAACCACCTGATCTCTTCCGGTGGCAAACGTCTCCGCCCGATGCTGACGCTGGCGATGGCAAGCCTCACCGGCTATTCCGGCGATGGTCATATCAAGCTCGCCGCCTCCGTCGAGTTCATGCACACCGCAACGCTGTTGCATGACGACGTGGTCGACGAGAGCGAGCTGCGCCGCGGCAAGCTGTCGGCGCGGATGCTGTGGGGCAACGAGGCGAGCGTGCTGGTCGGCGATTTCCTGCTCGGCCAGGCCTTCCGCATGATGGTCGAGGTCGGCTCGCTGCGCGCGCTGGACATCCTCTCCTCCGCAGCAGCCACCATCGCCGAAGGCGAGGTGATGCAGCTTGCGGCGGCCAAGAACACCGCGACCACCGAGGACGAATACCTCGCGGTCATCAGGGGCAAGACGGCCGAACTGTTCGCCGCCGCCTGCGAGGTCGGACCGGTGATCGCCAACCGGCCGAAGGCCGAGCAGACAGCATGCCGCTCGGTCGGCATGAATCTCGGCATCGCATTCCAGCTCGTCGACGACGTGCTGGACTATGGCGGCAAGGCCGCAAAACTCGGCAAGAACATCGGCGACGATTTCCGCGAAGGCAAGATCACGCTGCCGGTGGTGCTGGCATTCCGCCGCGGCAATGACAGCGAGCGCAAGTTCTGGATCAAGGCGTTGGAGCGCGGCGAGATCGGCGACAGCGATCTCGATCATGCAATTGGCCTGATGACCAAGCACCGCGCGCTGGAAGATACGATCAGCCGCGCCCAGCATTACGGCGCGATGGCCGTCGACGCGCTGGCGCTGTTCCCGGCCTCGCCGATGAAAACCGCGCTCGAACAGGTCGTGGCGTTCTGTCTGGCAAGGTCGCATTGATTCCGCTTCCGTCATACCCCGCGACGGCGGGGTATCCAGTACGCCGCGGCCTATCGATTCGATCACTGACGTCTCTGGAATACTGGATCACCCGCCTTCGCGGGTGATGACAGCGCTCTACCCATCCTACAAGAGAGATTGCATTGAACGGTACTAACTTCACATTGTTTCTCCTGGCCGCGCTCATCGTTGCCGCCGTGCCCGGTCCTGGAATCTTTTACGTCGCGGCACGGACGCTGTCCGGCGGCAAAAGCGCCGGCTTCGCCTCGACATTTGGAACGGCGCTCGGCGGGCTCGTGCATGTGGTCGCGGGCGCGCTTGGGGTCTCGGCGATCATCCTGGCCAGCGCCGAGCTGTTCACCGCGCTCAAATTTGCAGGCGCGCTCTATCTGGTCTGGCTTGGCCTCAAGACGTTTCGCGAGGCGCGTAACCTGATGCCGCAACAAGCCGTCGCGGTCGGTACGCAACGGGCGTTTCGGGAAGGCGTGCTGGTCGAAGCCTTGAACCCCAAGACCGCGGCGTTCTTCCTGGCCTTCATTCCGCAATTCCTCGACCCGGCCGGCAGCTATCCGGCGCTGCAGTTCATGGCGCTGGGCCTGATCTCGGTCGCGCTGAACACGCTTGTCGATATCATCGTGGTGATGATGGCCGCCACGGCGCGCGGTGGTCTCACGCGAAGGCCGAACTTCCTTCAACGATTGCGACAGGGCTCGGGGCTGTTCATCGCGGGCCTCGGTGTTTCGCTGGCGCTGGCGCGGCGGCCTAGCTCCGTAGGATGGGTAGAGCGCAGCGAAACCCATCACCTTCATTCGGGCCAAATCGATGGGTATCGCTTTCGCTCCACTCATCTTACGAGAGCATCTCAGCTCAGCGTTCCCGCATGCACCCACCATCCCGGGTGATCGCGCCGGATTTTCTCCGCCGCGCGGCCGGCCTCGGCGGTGTTCTCATAGATCGCAAAGCAGGTGGCGCCCGATCCGGACATCCGCGCCAGCCAGGCGCCGTCGGTGGCGTTGAGCGCCGAGATGACCTCACCGATCACGGGCTGGACGCGCATGGCGGGCGCTTCCAGATCGTTCGAACTGGCGGCAAGCGCTTCAACCCAATCTTCGAGCGATGCCTTCTCGTCGGGCCACCGGTCCTGCAGCAGCACGTCGGTGGCGCCGACCAATAGTTCGCCATTGCGCAGGCCGAGCGCGTTGAAGACGTCGCGGGTCGCGACGGGAACGCCGGGATTGACCATCACGCAGGGCATTTTCGGCAGACTGAGCGGCTGCAGCGTCTCGCCGACGCCGGTCATGACGCAGCCGCGCGACTTGACGCAGACCGGCACGTCCGCGCCGGTCAGTTCCGCAACCTCGATGATGCGGGGGTCGTCGAGCGCGAGCCCGTTCAACTGCGAAAGCAGCCGTAGCGCCGCCGCGGCGTCGGCCGAGCCTCCGCCGATCCCGGCGGCAACCGGCAAGACCTTGTCGAGCGAGAAACTGCCGGTCTTCATATTCGGTACGCGCTCGGCCAACAGACGCGCGGCCTTGAGCACCAGATTGTCCGACGTCTCGCCGCAGGCCTGCGCCAGCGGTCCCGACAACTTCAAATTAAGATCGTGACCGGGCGTCAGCGTCAGCCGATCGGCGCAATCGGCGAACGCCACCACGCTTTCGAGATCATGGTAGCCGTCCGCACGACGACCATTCACCTGCAAGGTCAGGTTGACCTTGGCGCGCCCTTCATCACTCAGTCCCGGCATTGCCGAACAGCCCCCAAAGTCCTTGCCTCAGCCGCCCCTGCCGTCTTCTTTCTTCTTGTCGGCGGAAGCCGCAGAAGAGGTATCTTCGGGCAGACCGTTGGCAATCTTGGCCTCGATCTTCGGCAGTTCCTCCGCCTCGGGCTTGAGGTCGCGGGCATGGGCCCACTGGAATTTGGCTTCCAGCGTCCGCCCGACGCGCCAATAGGCATCGCCGAGATGGTCGTTGATGGTCGGATCTTCGGGCTTGAGATCGATCGCGCGCTCGAGGTTCTTCACCGCGTCTTCAAAGTTGCCGATCCGGTAAAACGCCCAGCCCAGCGAATCCACGATGTAGCCGTCGTCGGGACGCTGGTCGACGGCGCGCCTGATCATCTTCATGCCTTCATCGAGATTGATGCCCTGGTCGATCCAGGAATAGCCGAGATAGTTCAGGACATGCGGCTGCTCGGGCTGCAGCTCCAGCGCCTTGCGCATGTCGGCCTCGGCCTTGCTCCACTGCTTGGAGCGCTCCTCGCATATGCCGCGATAATAGTAGGTGACCCAGGTATTTTTGTCCGTCACCCCGGGCATCGCGTCGATCGCCAGTGTATAGGTGTTGGCGCAATCGTTGAATTTCTTTCGGCCGCGCTCGATGTTGCCGAGCGCCATGATGGCCTCGATATCCTTCGGCGCCTCGGCGGTGACGCCCTTGAGTATCTTGATCGCCTCGTCGCTGCGGTCGGCGGCGTCGAGATTGGTGGCAAGCTGGATCTGCGCATTGCGCTTGAGCGGCGAACTCGCCGGCATGCGCTCGTAGACCTTGATCGCCATCTGGGGCTTCTTCACGGACTCGTAGAGATCGGCGAGCGACAGCAGCGCCAACGGATGATTGGGCTGCAGGTAGAGTGCGAGCTGCAAATAGACCAGCGCCAGATCCTCGCCGCCGCGGCGGGTCAGTGTAGCGCCGATCCCGTAGAGCGCTTCGGCCGCGCCGGCTTGCGCCGAATCGACCAGCGCCGGCAGCTTCTTGCCGGCCCGGGTGTCGCGCAGGCCTTCCAGCACCAGCGGATGCCGCGGCAGCTTCTTGTCGAACGCCTCGTAAATGCCGGCCGCCGCCGCGCCGTCCTTGTTGCGCGACAACCAGCGCGCATAGGCGTCGGACACGCGCAGCATCGAATCGTCGAGCTTGTAGGCGCGCTCGAACCGCGCGCCGGCATCCTTGTCCTTGCCCGAGATCTCGAGGATCATGCCGGTATGGAGATCCTTGAAGATCGGATACCATTCGGGGCCGGTCAGCTTGTCGATATTGGCGACCGCCGCCTTGGCATCGCCTGCGCCATAGCTCGCCCATCCCGACAGCAGCGTCGCCACGAGGTCGGTGATCGGTCCGCGGATCGACTGGTTGATGTTGAGCTGCGCGGCCGCATACTTCTTCTGCTTGAGGTCACGGACGCCGACTACCAGCCGCGCGACCCGGTTCGCCTTGTCCATCGTCAGGATGCGATCGGCGAGCTTGACCGCCTCATCGATGTCGCCATCGGCGAGCGAGGAGATGAAGGCGCGGTCCAGCAGTTCGTTGTTCTTCGGATCGGTGCGCAGCGCGGAGCGATAGAACGCCGCCGCCGAAGCCGCATCGCGCTCGACACTGGCGTGGCGCGCGGCCAGATAGCTGCCGGACGTCGTCAGCGATTTCAGATCGGACTTGGTGGGGAATTGCGCGGCGTTATCGGCCGTGTGTTCAGGCGTCTGCGCCGAAACCGCAGCCGGCGCGGCCAGTGCGGCGAGAGTAATTGCGGCGAAGGTCCAACGATTCATACGAGTGGAAAGCATCACGTTCGCCTAGCTCCAGGATGTATGGCAGGATCGTTACCGATCGGTCTCGAATGCAAACCCAAGCGGCGGCATCTCGGGCAGCGACAATGCCGCTTTTGGCCCTCAACCGCAAGGATACGGGTTGGCGAATCGATTGGCAGATTAGGCCCTTAGGGCTCCGATTTAGCCAGCACAACCCGGAAACGCTTTTACTGTGGCGGTATCGTGGCCGGAGGCGGTATCAACCTCCTCCAACTCACGCAATCGTGGTCAATACGGCCTCTCTCTACATACCTTGATAGTTGGGTCCGCCGCCACCCTCCGGCGGAACCCAGGTGATGTTGCCGTTCGGGTCCTTCACGTCGCAGGTTTTGCAGTGGACGCAGTTCTGGGCGTTGATCTGGAAGCGCGGGCCTGCGGCCTCCTCGACCCACTCATAAACGCCGGCCGGGCAATAGCGGTTCGAAGGTCCCGCATAGACATCGTGCTCGGACGCCTTTTGCAGGTTCATGTCGGCGACCTTGAGATGAACCGGCTGGTCCTCTTCATGGTTGGTGTTGGAGAGGAACACCGAGGACAGCTTGTCGAAGGTCAGCTTGCCGTCCGGCTTGGGATAGGCGATCGGGGTGTGCGCCTTCGCCGCATCCAGCGTCTTGCGGTCGGGCTTGGCGTGCGACTGGGTTCCGAACAGCGAGAAGCCCAGCGTGTTGCACCACATGTCGAACCCGCCGAGCGCCACGCCGATGATGGTGCCAAACTTCGACCATAGCGGCTTGACGTTGCGGACCCGGTACAGGTCCTTACCCACGGCGGAATCCCGCCAGGCGTTATCGTAGCTGACCAGTTCGTCATTGGCGCGGCCGGCGCCGAGCGCCGCGGCGACATGTTCGGCCGCGAGCATGCCGCTGCCCATCGCATTGTGCACGCCCTTGATGCGCGGCACGTTGACGAAACCCGCTGCGCAGCCGATCAGCGCGCCGCCCGGGAAACTCAGACGCGGCACCGACTGATAGCCGCCCTCGGTGATGGCGCGCGCGCCATAGCCGATCCGCCTGCCGCCTTCGAACACGGTCCGAATCGAGGGATGCGTCTTGAAGCGCTGGAATTCGTCGAACGGCGACAGATACGGATCGTCGTAATTGAGATGCACGACGAAGCCGACCGCCACCTTGTTGTCGTCGTAGTGGTAGAGGAACGAGCCGCCGCCGGTCGAATTGTTGAGCGGCCAGCCGAACGAGTGCTGGATCAGGCCCTTCTGGTGCTTGGACGGATCGATCTCCCAGACTTCCTTCAACCCGATGCCGAATTTCGACGGCTCGCTGTTGGCATCGAGCGAGTATTTCGCGATCAACTGCTTGCTCAGGCTGCCGCGCGCGCCTTCGGCGAACAGTGTGTATTTGCCGAGCAGTTCCATGCCGCGCGTGAAAGAATCCTTGAGGCTGCCATCCCTGGCGATGCCCATGTCGCCGGTCGCGATGCCCCGCACCGCGCCGTTGTCGTCGTACAGCACTTCTGCCGCGGCAAAGCCCGGATAGATTTCGACGCCGAGCGCCTCCGCCTTCGGCCCCAGCCAGCGGCAGACATCGCCGAGCGAACCGATATAGCAGTGATGGTTGTTCATCAGCGGCGGCATGGCGAAGTTGGGCAGCCGGATCGCGCTGGTTGCCGTGGTCCAGTAGAAACGGTCGTCCTTTACCTGGGTCTTCAGCGGGCAATCAGCGTCCTCGCGCCAATCCGGAATTAGCTTGTCGAGGGAGATCGGATCGATCACGGCGCCTGACAGAATATGCGCTCCGACCTCGGAACCCTTCTCCACCACAACGATGCTGAGGTCGGCATTGAGCTGCTTCAGCCGGATCGCCGCAGCCAGGCCTGACGGGCCGGCGCCGACGATCACGACGTCGAATTCCATGGATTCGCGGGGAGGAAGCTCTTCTGCACTCATGATCTGATCTCAGCCCAATTGAGAACGGCTCTAAAGGCTCGTTGTTTCCGATTTTTGCGGGGAGGACAACCATGGAAATGCAATGCGAGGCGTTTCACGCCGGCGCGATCCATATTAGATTGGCATAATGGATCTGATCCCCGAACCCGCGCCCAATATTCGGCAATTGCTGGCCTTTTATCTGGAGGCCGGGGTCGATTGCGCGCTGGCGGAGGAGCCGGTCGATCGGCTTACCGAGCCCGACATCCCCGCCGCCACTACCCCGGTCCGCGAGGCTGCGCCGCCCCGCCCGGTGAGGGAAATGCCCGCAGCGATGCCGGCGGTTCCGCGCAGCGAAATAGCGCCGGCGCCGGAAGCGGCCATCGCCATCGCGCGCGAAGCGGCACGAGCGGCCCCAACGCTGGAAGCGTTGCGCGCGTTGCTCGAAAATTTCGAGGGCTGCGCGCTCCGAACCACCGCGACGCGGCTGGTGTTTGCCGACGGCAATCCGCAAGCCCGCATCATGTTCGTTGGCGAGGCGCCCGGGCGCGACGAAGACATCGAGGGCCTGCCCTTCGTCGGACGTTCCGGCAAGTTGCTTGACCGGATGATCGCCGCGATCGGGCTCGACCGCAGCAAGGCCTACATCGCCAACGTGATCCCCTGGCGACCGCCCGGGAACCGGACGCCAACGCCGCAGGAAACGCAAATCTGCCTGCCGTTCATCCAGCGGCAAATCGAGCTTGTGAACCCGGATGTGCTCGTGACGCTCGGCAACCCCTCGACACAAACGCTATTGTCGACCCGCGAGGGCATCATGAAGACGCGCGGGAAATGGTTCAACTACGACACCGGCACACGCACCATCCGCGCCATGGCGACGTTCCACCCGGCCTATTTGTTGCGCTCTCCGTCCTACAAGCGAATGTCGTGGCAAGATCTGCGCTCCATTGCGAAGGCGCTGGAGACCAGTCCGCCGCAATGATGGGGCCGCGGCATGAATGAGAGAGCCGAGCGCTATCGCGATTTTTTCGACCTGCAGCTTCGTTTTGCCGAGGCTATCGCCGAAACAAAGTCGATGCCAATCGCCGAGGCGGTGTTGCTCTACACCAATTTTCATCGCCGGTTCGGCCTTGGAGACGTCACCCGGGATGGACTGAACCCGCAATGGCGCGAATATGCTCACGGGCTTTCAAGGCTTGGCACACATGAGCAACGCGCCGGCTGGACGCAGCAGTTCTATACGCAAGCCCCTGAAGAACGACCGGCGTTTCCCGATCACGTATTCGGCTGCTTCGATTTCCACGCCAGCGACGACAGCGGGATCGTTCGCCTACACTTCTACAACCGCGATACCCTGGGCTCATTGAGCAGAGGCAGGACCGGAGAACGACAGCGCGAGCTCGCGAACATGTTTGCCAGCATCAGGCAACGCTTCCCTGATGCCCGGCATGTCGAGGGCCGTTCATGGCTTTACGGCATCGAGGCCTATCGCCGCCTGTTTCCTGAGGAATATGTTCGATCGCGCGTGGTGATGGAGCATGACAGGCGATTTCAGGGAATGGCGCGATGGGGGCAATTTCTCGATCGGCGCGGAAACGTGAAGCCGGCTCTGAAAGAGACATTTCTTCATAACATTGGGCGATTGGACGCCACCAGGCTTTGGGAAGTCTTCCCGCTTCCATCTTTTCGGGTCAGCGCACCGATCGATGCCTTCTACGTTCGCTATGAAATTCAAATTTGAAGCCGCGGCGCCGCGGGCCTAGGCCTACGGCGCCTTCGGCCGCACGATGGCCCAGCCGATGCGCAATAACGGCTGGCGTCCGTTCACCATCCATTCGAAGGCGCGCGGCACTTCTGGTACGAGACCCGGAAACCGCTGCGCGATATCCGGCGGTGGCATGCCTGACGTGTCGGAAGCGCGCCAGACCACGACGCCGCCGGTCTGGTTGAATTTTGCGACCGACAGCCACGGCGTTCGTTCCGGCGTGGCATCAAGCAACAGATGCGGGCGCCCGGCGCTCATCGCGATGAAACTCGCCAGTTGCGGATCGCCGGCCACGGCGCGCAGCCGCTGATTGGTTCGGCGTTCGAAATTGTCGCCGAAGAAATGCGCAATCGCTTTCGCCGGCAGCAAGGTCGGCACTTCGGCAGCGCCGGTCCACGGCAGAACAAACGTGGTTGCAATCACCGCGAGGGCGGGAGCGGCGACCGCCGCGGCCCAGACCGTGCGCAACACACGCTGACGCCGCAGGTGGATCAGATCGCCGGTCGCCACGATCACGGCAAGCCCGGACATCAGCAATGCAACGCCCGCGCCGCCCACGACGTGGTCCAGATTGAACAGCCCGGCCAGCAAACTTCCGAGCAGCGCCGGGACGATGGCGAAAAAAAACACGAAGTCGCGCGCCAGCGGATCGACCGGCGGCCGGTAGATGATCGGAGCTTCTTCGGCATGGCGGGCGAACCAGCCGGAATTGAGGATCACCAGCAGCACGATGGCGGACATCGCAAGCACCAGGCCGACGAGCAGCCAGCCCCATTGCAGGGCGCGCGCGCCGAGATCGGAGATCGCCGGCCAGGGCGGCATTGCCAGTGCGTCGGCGCGGAGCAGCCAGATCAGATAGGGCAGCACCAGAACCGCAATCACGAGCAGCGCATAGAGCGGATCGAGCGACATCAGCACCCGCCGCCCCCGCACGGTGGCAACGGCAAATCCAGCGAGCAGCAGCAGTAGCCCCGGCGCGGCTGACGTCGTCAGCAGCAAAAGTCCGGCCTCGATCGACCAGGCAAACCACGCGTTGCGCCGGTTCTGGCCGATCAATTGCCAGGAATGCAGCAAAAGCAGCGCCCATAGCGGGCGTGCGAGCACCAGCGGGCCGAACTCGACGCCGGGCGAACTGAAGGCCACCACCGTCATCGAGAGCAGGACCGCGAGCACCGCCTGCTGTCCGCCGACAATCGCGCGGGCCAGTTGATAGTAGATCCAGAAGGTAACGACGGCGCAGACCTGAGCCAGCAGGTAGACGCCGAACATGTTGTTGCCGGCGGCGCGGAAGGCGATATCGGCGAGCCAGAACGCCAGCGGCGGACCGAGCCAGGTTCCGACCTGGTATTCCCGGCCGAAGGCCAGCACGGTCGCAAGGTCCCCGGGTGGGCTCGGATAGAGCAGCATCGGCAGGACCAGCCACAGTCCGGCCTGGACCAGCACCACGATCCAGACCACCAGCCGCGGCCGGGCGCGGATCAGTTCGACAACGAGCGAGGTGAAGCGCATGAAACGTCCGAATGCCCGGGCCGAGCAGCCCTTTCCCCAGGACGTTTGATAGAGGGCACGAGCCGCCGAGGCAACCGGCCTCAGATCGTGGCCGAGATATCGGAAGTGACCTCCCCGTCCACGGCGAAGAGATCAGGTTCGATCGTTTCTTCGGCCGTCTCGGGATAATGTTTCAACCGCGCGGCAATGACGGGAGCGAAAAAGCGGCGGTGGTGGATGCTCGGGCCTAACCGGTCCAGCGCCTCGCGGTGTTCCGGCACGGCATAGCCCTTGTGGGTTTCGAAACCATAGCCCGGGCAATCCAGCGCCAATGCGCTCATCAGGCGGTCGCGCGTCACCTTGGCGATGATCGAGGCGGCCGCGATCGACACGACAAGCCCGTCGCCGCCGATCACCGCATCGCAGTCGCAAGGCGCATCGATCCTGTCGCGGCCGTCGACGAACACATGCTTCGGCATTTCGGGCAACGCGCGCACGGCCCGCGCCAGCGCCCAGAGCGAGGCGCGCAAGATATTGTCGCGATCGATCCGTGCCGGCGAGGCAAAGGCGACCGCAAAGGACGATGTCGCGCAGATCTCCTCGAATAGTTCCTCGCGGCGCTCCGCCGTCAGCCGCTTGGAATCGTCGATACCTTTGGGGATTCGCTTGGGATCGAGCACGACGGCGGCCGCCACCACCGGCCCCGCCAGCGGACCGCGCCCGGCCTCGTCGCAGCCGGCCACC
>NZ_LLXX01000033.1:122827-163234 GCF_001440405.1 Bradyrhizobium valentinum | reverse complement strand
CCATTGACCGGGCCGGGCCCGGACCATTGCGCGAGCTCGGCCACGGCGCGCAGCACGCCAGCCTCGCGCGGCGCCTTGCCCATCATGGCGAGCCGGCCCGCCACCGGATCCTGCCCTGTCGCCTGCAGGAGTTCGTCGACGAAGCATTCGACCGCATATCCGGTGTGCGTATGGCCGACGGAGCGCCACCACAGGACCGGCACGCCGACATCCGTCGTGTGCAGATCGCAGCGGAAATCGGCGATATCGTAGGGAATTTCCTTCGCGCCCTCGACCGACGTGGCGTCGATGCCGCCCTTTGCCATCACGGCCTCGAAGGGCGAACCCTTCAAGATCGATTGGCTGACGACGGTGTCGGTCCAGGCGACGATCTTGCCATCACGGAGGCCGCCGCGCATGCGGTGCACGATGAGCGGACGGTAATAGCCGCCGCGGATGTCGTCCTCGCGCGTCCAGACGAGCTTCACCGGCCGGCCAAGGCCGATCGCCTTCGCCAGCTCGGCCAATTCCGCCGCCAGATGACTCGTTTGCTGCGCCCGGCGCCCGAAACTGCCGCCGGCGAGCATCGTTTCCAGCTCCACCTGCTCCGGCTTGAGCCCAAGCACCGTGGCGATCGTCTGGTGATCGAGCGTCTGCAACTGGCTGCCGAAGCGGGCGTGCGCGCGCTGTCCGTCCCAGCGCAGGAAGCCGTCGAGCGGCTCCATGGGGGCGTGCGCGAGATAGGGGAAAACGTATTCGGCCTCGATGATTCTCTCGGCGCGCGCGAGCGTCGTGATCGCGTCCCCGTGGGCACCGGCAATGCGGCCAGGCCGGCGCGCCAGCGCGCGGTATTCCTCGATGAGCTGGTCGCTGCTGCGCTTCTCGGCGGCCGACTCGTCCCAACTGATGCGCAATTGTTCGCGCCCCTTGATCGCCGGCCAGGTGCCGTTGGCGTAGACGGCCACGCCGGTCGGCACCTGCTTGACGTCGACCACGCCCTGGATCGCGCGTGCCGCGCTCGCATCGAAGGACGCGACCCGGGCGCCGAACCGCGGCGGGTGCGCCACGACGACGGTGAGCATTCCGGGTTCGCGCATGTCGATCGTGAACTGCGCCGTTCCGTTGGATTTCGCGGCACTGTCGAGCTTCCTGACCGAGCCGTCGTCGCGGCCGATCAACCGGAAGACGGATGGGTCCTTGAGCGGCGGGTCGGCCGGGGCCGGCTGGCGCGCGGCTGCCTCGGCGAACTGCCCAAAGCGGCCCTCGCGACCGGTCCCGGTATGGCGCAGCACGCCGCGCTCAACCGTGATCTCGCGCGCCGGCACGCCCCAGCTTTGCGCCGCGGCGGCGACCAGCATGGCGCGCGCAGTCGCGCCCGCCTTGCGCATCTGATCGTACGAATTGGCGATCGCGGTGGAGCCGCCCGTGCCCTGCACGCCGAAGGCCAAATTCTTGTAGAAGTCGGTGTTGGAGGGCGCGTGCTCGGCCCGCACCTTCGACCAGTCGGCGTCGAGCTCCTCGGCGACAAGGGTTGCGAGACCGGTGAAGGGACCTTGGCCGAACTCGATATGCTTGATCAGTACGGTCACCGTATCGTCCGCGCCGATGCGAATGAAGGCGTTGGGCGCGAAATCAGCGCCGCCGGCGGCGCGACGGAAGGCGTGCGCCGCGCCCGATTGCGCGCGCGCCTTCTCGGGCAGATAAAGGCCGATGACGAGGCCGGCGGCGCCCTTGAGCATCGCGCGGCGTGAAAGCGCAACGTCATGTGTCGTCATGGCTCAGCCCTCCAGCGCGCGGGCGGCGTCGTGGATCGCGGCGCGGATACGGACGTAGGTGGCGCAGCGGCAGACGTTGCCGTTCATCGCGAGATCGATGTCGCGGTCGCTCGGTTTCTTGACCTGCTTGAGGAGCGCGACGGCGCTCATCACCTGGCCTGACTGGCAGTAGCCGCATTGCGGCACGTCGCGCACGATCCAGGCTTGCTGTACTGCCTCGGCCTCCCGCCCGGAGACGCCCTCGATGGTGGTCACCTCGCGGGTGCCGAGCGCCGAGATCGGCAGGGTACAGGAGCGCATTGGCTTGCCATCCACGAACACGGTGCAGGCGCCGCATTGTGCGACACCACAGCCGAACTTCGTGCCGGCCAGGCCGAGCGCATCACGTAGGACCCAGAGGAGCGGCGCGTCATTATCGACATCGACGCTCTGCATGGTACCGTTGACTTTGATCGCGAGCGCCATTGCTGCCTCCCGGTTTGCTGAGCACTGATTGATGCAGACGGCGGCCTGTGCGCCGCCCCGCGGGCATCGAATAACTACGCTGCCTCCTGACCGGTTCCCGGGCTTCGAACACGATTCACCGGTGAGCGGCATGTCCGATGTGACCGCAGCTAGCGTTACGCGATGCCTCGGGCCACGATGACAATTAGGGGATGGCTCTGCCGCGACTAGTCCCTATAATCTGCAAGGACTTATAAGGTGGTGCAATAAATGCCGCGCGGCAGCTTCGACGACCTTCGCTACCTCATCGCCATCGCCCGGGAACAAAGCTTTACAACCCGCCGCACGTCTTTCGGTGACAGCCTCCTACCCGTGACATTGGGTTGCTGAACTTGTGCGAATGACGATGCCATCAAGAACACCGATGCGATTGTGGTGCGGAGAAATTTCACGTCGAACTCGATTCATGGGGTTTCTATCGCTCGCCTGTATTCCGTGGCGCAGGCGCGGCGGGGCGGAGCGATGAGCGCGAATTTCCCGATAGCTGCGGCGCGCAACCGGCTTCAACACGCAGGCTGTCAGACCCGACGTTGGTCCGTGCGCTTGTTATAGGCAGCGCCGAGCCATCCGATTAGGCAGCAGAATGCGCATGGAGCTATTAGAGCGGCTGATTAATCGTTTCGACGACATTCAGCCGCCGGTCCCTGTAACGAAGCTAGCTAGGGCGCGCTAGCACCGTCGTCGGTACCTGGGTGGCTCCGCTTTACTCCCCGGCTTTAGTTTCGGCCATGGCCGGAGCTGCGATCTTGTCCTTCATTTCTTCGCAAATCTTGCGGACCTCTGCCGTCACCAACGAACAGTTCTCAATTTGAAGGAAGACGCGTTTGGCCTCCGCACGGTAAAGCGCTGCGGTTTCCTTCAGTTCTTCAGTCACCGCGAGCGCCTCACGGCTCATGGCCTCGCATTGCCTGGCCTGCTCAATGAGCTCAACGCCCAGGGCCTCAATGTCTTTCGCTGCAGCTTCGTATTCGCGGACAACAGCTTCCGCCGACAGCTTGCCGATCTCCGTCGCCCCGTCGCTATGCTCTACATAGTCCGGCATCCCCAAATCCGGAGCGCGAACGGAAGGCGGCGCGAAATCGGTCGGCTGGGATTCGTGAATTGGCAGCTTGCGAAACTCTTCTTGAATCTCGCGTTCAAGATCGATCGCATCTAAAAGCGGTGGTTTTGCTGAACGCACCATGGCAGTGCTCCTTGAATGAAAATGTGAGCAGAGATCAAAATTCTCTGGAAATGCAGCTTAGACGGTTAGCTCTACCGTGGAGGCGAGCAACCGAATCCCTTGGGTAAGCTTGTTAGTTAACCTTGATGTCCGCGCTGGCGGTTAATTCTGGAACTACCAAAGATTGCTGTGAGCTTGAAGATATTGACCGGCGGTATGATCCTGTTGGCGACACCCATATTCAAAGCCTATGCGCGGCACCTGCGCGAGCGGATCGCCGATGGCGCCTCGCCATCCGTGTCCCGGACGCGGTGCAGCGCATAGCGCTGCGCCGCAGAGCCGGGACCCACGTCTCAGCATGGACTTCTTCCGGATCAGCAGTGCACCACGCCGCATTGCATCCGGGGACGCCTTCTCCCCCGCAAGCAAAGCGAGGTCACCTGAAGCGATCAGGCGAAACCGGGCTGCCAGTCGTTTACTCCGTTCCGGGAAATTCGAGCCGATATCGGCCTTTTTCTTGACCAGATCATAATCGCAAAACGCCGTCAGATTTTCGCAATCTTCTTGTCTGACGCATATAGTAGGCTTTGCCGAGAGGTGGACGCACATGAGCATCACAAGCGACGCCCGTTTCTGGGACAAATCTTCCCGCAGGTACGCCAAATCCCGCATCGCAGACCCGAGCGGATACGAGCGCACGCTCGAACGCACGCGCGCTTATCTGCAGCCCGGAGACAGTATGCTGGAACTGGGTTGCGGCACGGGAACGACGGCGCTGCGACTTGCGAATGGCGTGCGGAGCTACCTCGCGACCGATATTTCCGGCGGGATGATCGCGATCGCTGAAGAGAAGCTGGCGGTCGTGTCGATCCCGGCACTTTCCTTTCGCACCGCGACCGCCGAAGAACTGGTCCACGAGGAAAGCCGGTTCGATGCCGTTCTGGGCTTCAACTATCTGCATCTGGTGCGCAACGTGCCGGACACGCTGCGCAGCATCCACGTCCTGCTGAAGCCCGGGGGCCTGTTCATCTCGAAAACGCCTTGCCTGGGAGACATGAACCCGCTGATCCGGCTGCTCCTGCTGCCCGCGATGCGAGCCATCGGAATGGCGCCGCATGTCAGTTCCCTCGGCGCGTCCGCGCTGGAGCAACTGATCATCGACGCGGGTTTCGAGGTCCTTGTCAGGGAGAGCCACGCCAGCAAGGGCAAGGACCAACGCCCCTACATTGTGGCCCGCAAGCGATGATCTAAACGCTCAGATTAGCTCAGGTCTCGCCGGAGAACAGTCAGTTTCTGGCTCGGATAGATGAATCCGGCCTTTCTTCACCAGATCATAGCCACAAGCCGCGGCCGGCGGCCTGCGCCTCCACCATCCCGACTGGCCGCAGTGTCTCAAATGAGCTGCGCGAGCCAGATAGTGTGGCCGCCGCAGTCGGGGTCCTCAACGACATGCGACACCACGCGAAACCCGTTCCGATCGAGCAACGAACGATATTCGGCCGGGTCGAGGCTCGCATGATACAGCGGCTCGCCGCCAAAATTCCCCATCGCCTCACCATGCGCAGGGCATCAGTGCTGCGCTCGGTGCCGCGTGCGCGCGAAACACTGGAAACATCAGGCGCTGGTCGTCGTGGCAGAGGTGAAAGAAACTGTCCCACGCAAGGATGCCGGAGAACTGCTCTCGCAAGGCAAGTGAGCGCATATAGGCAACGATCCACTCCTGCTCGGGAAAATGCTTTCGGCAGACATCGATCATCGCCGGGGAGGAATCCACACCAACGACGGGGTGACCAAGCCCGATCAGATACGCGGCCATCGGCTCTGCGGATCCGCACCCGAGATCGAGGATCGGGCCTGCAGGCGGCAGCAGCGCACGGAAACGGTCGAGCCAGGGTTTTTCAAACAAGGTGGCGCGGGCGCGGCTCGTGATCCAGTCCCGCGCCTTGCGCTGATACAGATCGATAATCCCTGCGGCTTCTTCCGACGCCATCTCTCCCCCGCCGGATCAAATCTTAAAACGGCAGCCCCATCAGCTTCGACAGCCGCTCGATGTTCAGATAGCCTTGGTGATACGCCCACATGCCGATGCCGAAAATCACGCCTGAGATCAGCGTGGTCCAGAGCAGCTTGTAGCCCATCCGCGCCATGACCGGCGCCCCGGGATCGGTGCCGGGCGCGCCCTCGCCGTCCTCATGCTGGCTGCGGACGCCGAACGGCAGCGTCGTGAACAGCACGACCCACCAGAGCACGAAGTAGATCGCAAGCGCGGTGGAGACGCTATAGGCCATCAGGGTTCAAGCCTGTTCGATTTCGACGAGCGCGCCGGAGAAATCCTTCGGATGGAAAAACAGCACCGGCTTGCCGTGGGCGCCGATCTTCGGCACGCCGTCGCCGAGCACGCGCGCGCCCTCGCTGATCAGCTTGTCGCGCGCGGCGATAATGTCGGGCACGTCGTAGCAGATGTGGTGGATACCGCCGTCGGCGTTGCGCTCGACGAATTTGGCGATCGGCGAGGCCTCGCCGAGCGGCTGGATGAATTCGATCTTGGTATTGGGCAGCGTCACGAACACGGTGATAACGCCGTGCTCCGGCAACGGCACCGCGCCGGAGATTTCGGCGCCGAACGCGCCGCCGTAGATCTTGGCGGCCTTCTCCGCATCCTTGACCGCGATCGCGACATGATTGAGCCGGCCCAGCATGACTCCACTCCCTGCTTCCTGCGTCTTCGCGGCGTATCCGCGCGGTCCGCTAACCCTTAAACTACGTCATAGGCCACCCCTTCATGGTGAGGAGCGCCAACGGGTCCGCGCGCAGCGCGGCCCGATGACAGGCTCCGCGCGTCTCCGGACGATGCTCCGCATCGCCGGGCGAACCATGAGGCCCCGTCTGTGGCCTACATCCTTCGAGACGCCCGCTTTGCGGGCTCCTCAGGATGAGGGATTTGAGCAGCTATGACGCAGTCGAACTAACGCTTTCTACCTCAAACTGTCAGAACATGAACGAGGCAAATCGGCTTCTTGCCCCATTGCTCGTTGATGACCGCCCGCACCGCGCGGCGCACCGATTCTGCGGTTGCGTCCGGATCGCGCCGCCGCGCCCGCGGCAGGCTCTCCACCGTCGACACCACCACGTCGAACACGATCTCGTCGATGACCTCGCCGGCCGTATTCTTTTCGGGGATGCCGACCAGATCAACCTCGGGATCGTCGACCAGCTCGCCCTTGTCGGTCATGGCAAGCGCCACGAAGGCGCAGCCGGAAAAGCCCATCCGCCGCCGCTCCACCACGGCGCGGGATTTTGCATCCTCCAGGATCGAGCCGTCCTTGTAGAGCCGCCCCGACGGCAGTTCGTCGATGATGCCGGGGTCGCCCGGGCCGAGCTTGACGAGATCGCCATTGCGGCAGATCAGCACCTTGGGCACGCCGGCGGCGCGCGCCAGTTTCGCGTGCTCGGACAGATGCAGCGCCTCGCCATGAACCGGGATCAGGAGCTGCGGGCGCACCCAGGAGATCATGTCGCGGAGTTCGTCGCGGCGCGGATGACCGGAGACGTGGACCAGATCGGTGCGGTCGGTGATGACCTCGATGCCCTGGCTGACCAGCCCATTGATGATGGCGCCGACCGCCTTCTCGTTGCCGGGGATGGTGCGCGAGGAAAAGATCACGCTATCGCCCTTGTTCAGCGTCACCTGGGGATGGTCGTCATTGGCTATCCTGGCGAGCGCCGCGCGCGGCTCGCCCTGGCTTCCCGTGCACAGCGCCAGCACCTTGTCTGGCGGAAAATGGCCGTAATAATCGGCGCCGCGGAAATTCTGCACGCCCTCGAGATAGCCGGTCTCGCGGGCGACCTGCACCACGCGCTCCATGGCGCGGCCGACCACGACCACCTCGCGGCCGGCGTCCCTGGCGGCGTCCGCCACCGCTTTCACGCGCGCGACATTGGAAGCAAAGGTGGTAACGGCGACACGGCCCTTGGCGGCGCCGACCAGCTTCTTGATGGTGGCGGCGACCTCGGTCTCCGAGGGCGAGCGCCCGTCTCGCACCGCATTGGTGGAATCGCCAACCAGCGCCAGCACGCCGTCATCGCCAAGTTCGCGCAAGCGCCGCTCGTCGGTCGGAAGACCAATGATCGGCGTCGGGTCGATCTTCCAGTCGCCGGTGTGGAGGACAGTGCCGACGGAGGTGTGGATCGCCAGCGCATGCGATTCCGGGATCGAATGGGCGACCGGGATGAATTCGACGGTGAACGGCCCGAGATTGACCCGGCCGCCTGATGGCACCACCGTCACCGGGATTTTTGGCGGATTGCGCTCGGCGGCGCATTTGGCCTCGAACAAAGCGGCGCTGAACTTGGTCGCATAGACCTTGCACTGCAATTTCGGCCAGAGGTCGATGATCGCGCCGAAATGGTCCTCATGGGCGTGCGTTAGCACCAAGCCCATTAGGTTGTTGCGCTCTTTCTCCAGGAAGCGGATGTCGGGCATGATCAGGTCGATGCCCGGCAGATGCTCCTCGTCGCCGAAGGAGACCCCGAGATCGACCGCCAGCCACGACCGCTGATGGCGGTTGCCGAGCCCGTAGATCGACAGGTTCATGCCGATCTCGCCGACGCCGCCAAGCGGGGCAAAAGTCAATTCATCCGGCCGCGCCATCAGGCCGCTCCCACTGATGCCGCGGTGCCGAAATAGACTTCCCCGGCCGTAATCGGCATGCGCCTGCCATCCGCGGTGCGGACGATCAGGCAGCCGGTGTCATCGATCGTGTCGAACGTGCCTTCTACCTTCGTGGTTCCGGTCTGGATTGCAACCCGCTCGCCAACGCCAAAGGCGCGCTCCAACCACAGCTTTCGGATTTCGCCGAAGCCGCGGCCATTGTCCCAGATGCCGCGGAACTCGACCCAGGCCTCCGCCAGTGCCTTGAACAATTCCTCGGCGCCGACCTGGACCCCCAGTGCTGCGAGCGAGGTCGCCGGCGTCGGCGTCCCTTCGGGCGCAGCAACGACATTGGTGCCGATGCCGACCACGACGGCGAGCCGGTTGCCGGCCACGGCTTCCGCTTCCAGCAGGATGCCGGCGAGCTTCTGCCGCTCCGCCAGCACGTCGTTCGGCCATTTCAGCGCAAACTGCAGCGGCTCCGTCCCTGCGCGGCGCATGTTGGCCTCGATGCTGAGCTTCTGCAGGGCGCTTTCAAGCGACAACCCCGCTGCAAAACCCAGCGTGGCCGCAACCGCCGGAGAAACATCCATGACTTCGAGAATGCTGCTGGCAAGGTTGCCGCGCGGCGCGACCCAAGCCCGCTGCCGGCGGCCCCGCCCTGCCGTCTGCTCGGTGGTCGCAAACCACGTCGGGCCACTCTCGCCGTCGCGGGCACGGACCATGGCCTCGGCATTGGTCGAACCGATCTGGTCGAAAGCGGCGAGCTTGTAACCCGCCGAGGTGGCTTTGGGACCGAGCGTAAAGGTCATCCTAGAAGAGCGACTTCGCCGCTGCCGTGGCGACGCTGACCAGCGGCCCCGGATAGACGAAGAAGAAGATGTTGAAGATGCCGGCGACCGCCAGCACGGTGCGCAATTCGATGCGCATCGGTTCGATCTGGCCGGCCGGCTCGTCGAAATACATCACCTTGATGATGGTGAGATAGTAGAACGCGCCCACGACGCTGGTGAGCACGCCGATGACGGCGAGCGTGAACAGGCCTGCCTTGATCGCGGCCACGAACACGTACCATTTGGCGAAGAAGCCCGCGAGCGGCGGAATGCCGGCCAGCGAGAACAGCAGCATGGCGAAGAAAAACGCCAGCATCGGATTGGTGCGCGACAGGCCTGAGAAATCGCTGATCTGCTCCATCGGCTGGCCGTCGCGCTTCATGGAAAGGATGACCGCGAAGGTGCCGAGCGTCATCGCGACATAGATCGCGATGTAGACCAGCACGCCCTGCGCGCCTTCCACCGTGCCCGACGCCAGCCCGACCAGCGCAAAGCCCATATGGCCGATCGACGAATACGCCATCAGGCGCTTGATGTTCCTCTGTCCGATGGCGGCGAACGAGCCCAGCGCCATCGAGGCGATGGCGACGAACACGAGGATCTGCTGCCATTGCGGGACGATCCCGGGGAAAGCCGTCAGCGTGACGCGGGTGAACACCGCAAGCGCCGCGACTTTCGGCGCCGAGGCGAAGAAGGCCGTGACCGGCGTCGGTGCGCCCTCATACACGTCGGGCGTCCACATGTGGAACGGCACGGCGGATACCTTGAAGCAGAGCCCCGCCAGCAGGAATACGAGGCCGAACACGATGCCGACGCTGCCGGTCTTCACCGCCGCAGCAATGCCGGCAAAATCGACCGTGCCGGTGAAGCCGTAGATCAGCGAAGCACCGTACAGCAGCATGCCCGAGGACAGCGCGCCGAGCACGAAGTACTTCAGGCCGGCCTCGGTGGACTTGGCGTTGTCGCGGTTGCTGGCGGCGACCACGTAGAGTGCGAGCGACATCAGCTCGAGCCCGAGATAGAGCATGATCAGGTCGGCGGCCGAAATCAGCACCATCATGCCGAGCGTGGAGAGCAGTACCAGGATCGAATATTCGAAAATCCGCCGCGACGGATCCGACAGAAACTCCGTCGACAGGATCAACGTGACCGCCGAACCGATGATCGCAAGGATCTTCAGGAAGCGGGCAAAGTCGTCGACGATGAAGCTGCCGCCGAAGGTCGTGAGCTTGCCGGCCGGCAGCATCAGCTCCAGCGCGCCGGTCAGAACGAGCAGCACCACCGCAAGGCTGGTGACGAGTTTGGTCGTCCCCTCGCCGCCGCGATAGGCGCCCAGCATCAGGAGCGCCATGGCGCCAACCGCCAGCACCAGCTCCGGCAGCACCGGCAGCAACTGATAACCTGCACTCGAGAAGTTCATGGCGGCGGCCTTACTGGATTAACGCGGCTGCCTTCACGGCAGTCACGGCAGCATTGTAATTGTTGACGAGTTGCTGAACCGAGGCCGCCGACATGTCGAGCACCGGCTTCGGATAGACGCCGAACAGAATGGTCAGCGCCACCAGCGGGAACAGCGTCAGGCTCTCGCGGAACGTCAGGTCCTTGATGCTGGCGAGCGACGGCTTGGTCAGCGCCCCGAACACCACCTTGCGATAGAGCCACAGCGCATAGCCGGCCGACAGGATCACGCCGAACGTGGCAAAGGTCGCCGTCGGGATCGAGACCTTGAATGTGCCGAGTAGCGTCATGAATTCGCCGACGAAGCCGGACGTGCCGGGCAGACCGACATTGGCCATGGTGAAGACCATGAACACCAGCGCGTAGAGCGGCATCCGGTTCACCAGGCCGCCATAGGCCGCGATCTCGCGGGTATGCATGCGGTCGTAGACGATGCCGACGCACAGGAACAGCGCGCCGGAGACGATGCCGTGCGACACCATCTGGAACACGCCGCCAGCCACGCCCTGCGTGGTCCCTGCGAAGATGCCCATGGTGACGAAGCCCATATGGGCCACCGAGGAATAGGCGATCAGCTTCTTGATGTCTTCTTGCATCAAGGCCACCAGCGAGGTGTAGATGATGGCGATCACCGACAGCGTGAAGATGATCCAGGCGAAATCATGCGACGCCAGCGGGAACATCGGCAGCGAGAAGCGCAGGAAGCCGTAGCCACCCATCTTCAAGAGGATCGCGGCCAGGATCACCGAGCCTGCGGTTGGCGCCTCGACGTGCGCGTCCGGCAGCCAGGTATGCACCGGCCACATCGGCATCTTCACCGCAAACGAGGCAAAGAACGCCAGCCACGCCCAGGTCTGCAACGAGCGCGGCACAGCGGTGTTCATCAGCGTCGGGATGTCGGTGGTGCCGGCATTCCAATACAGCGCCATGATCGCCAGCAGCATCAATACCGAGCCGAGCAGCGTGTAGAGGAAGAACTTGAACGATGCGTAGACCCGGCGCGGGCCGCCCCAGACGCCGATGATCAGGAACATCGGGATCAGGCCGCCCTCGAAGAAAAGATAGAACAGCACGAGGTCGAGCGCCGAGAAGGTGCCGACCATCAGCGTTTCCAGCAGCAGGAACGCCATCATGTATTCGCGCACGCGCACCGTCACGGACTTCCAGCTCGCGATGATGCAGAACGGCATCAACGCGGTGGTCAGGATCACGAACGGCAGCGAAATGCCGTCGACCCCCATGTGATAGGTGATGCCGCTGGCGAGCCAGTTCGCCTTTTCGACGAACTGGAAATCCGGGTTGGCGGCGTCGAAGCGCCAGACCAGGATCAGCGACACCGCGAAGGTGACCAGCGTGGTCCACAGCGCGATCCAGCGCGCGTTGCGCTGCGCGGCCTCGTCGTCGCCGCGGGTGAGATAGATCGCCAACGCGCCGATGACCGGCAGGAAGGTGACGACGGAAAGAATCGGCCAGGTTGTCATCACTGGGCCCCCAAGCCGAACATGAACCAGGTGATCAGCCCTGCGACCCCGATCAGCATCGCAAAGGCGTAGTGATAGAGATAGCCGGTCTGGATCTTCACCACGTTGCGGGTGACATCGAGCACGCGCGCCGAAACGCCATCCGGGCCGAAGCCGTCGATGACGAAGCCATCGCCCTTCTTCCAGAGAAAGCGGCCGAGCCACTTCGCCGGGCGGACGAAGATGACCTCATAGAGCTCGTCGAAATACCATTTGTTGAGCAGGAACTGGTAGAGCATCTGGTGCTGATTGGCGAGTTCGACCGGCAGATACGGCCGGCGGATGTAGAACAGCCAGGACATCAGGAAGCCCAGCACCATCATCACCGTCGGCAGGAACGCTATCACAGGCGAGATATGGTGCATCTCGTCGATGATATGCGGGTGCATCTTGAGCGACTCGCGGAAGAATTCTTCCACGCCGTGGCCCGCGAACACCTCCTTGAACGGGAAGCCGGCCAGGATCGAGCCTGCGGCGAGAATGCCGATCGGAACCAGCATCCACATGGGCGATTCATGTGCCGCCTCGTAGTGGTGCTGGTCGTGCGGCTCACCATGGAACGTCTTGAAGATCAGGCGCCACGAATAGAACGAGGTGAGACCCGCCGCGATCACCGTCATCGCGAAGCCGTAATACGCGAATGGATTGTGCGCGACGTAGGCGGACTCGATGATCGCGTCCTTTGAGAAATAGCCGGCCGTGAGCGGGAAGCCGGTCAGCGCCAGGGTACCGATCACCATCACACTGTAGGTGTAGGGGATCTTGTCCTTCAGCCCGCCCATGTTGCGGATGTCCTGCTCGTGATGCATCGCGTAGATCACCGAGCCGGAGCCTAGGAACAGCAGCGCCTTGAAGAAGGCGTGCGTGAACAGATGGAACATGCCGACCGAATAGGCCCCCGCTCCCATCGCCACGAACATGTAGCCGAGCTGCGAACAGGTCGAATAGGCGACGATGCGCTTGATGTCGTTCTGGACGAGGCCGACGGTCGCCGCAAAGAACGCGGTGGTGGCGCCGAAGAACATCACCACGGCCTGCGCGTTGGGCGCGAGCTCGAACAGCGGCGACAGCCGCGCCACCATGAACACGCCGGCTGTCACCATGGTCGCGGCATGGATCAGCGCCGAGACCGGCGTCGGGCCTTCCATGGCGTCCGGCAACCAGGTGTGCAGCAGGAACTGGGCCGATTTGCCCATCGCGCCCATGAACAGCAACAGGCAGGTCAGCGTCAGCGCATCGGCATGCCAGCCGAAGAAATTGATGGTCTTGCCTGTTAGCCCGGGGGCGCCGGCGAAAATCGTCTCGAAGTCGGTCGAGCCGATCAGCATGAAGATCGCGAAAATGCCGAGCGCAAAGCCGAAATCGCCGACGCGGTTGACGATGAAGGCCTTGATTGCCGCCGCGTTCGCCGACGGCTTGTGGTACCAGAAACCGATCAAGAGATAGCTGGCCAGACCGACGCCTTCCCAGCCGAAGAAGAGCTGGACCAGATTGTCCGCGGTCACCAGCATCAGCATCGCGAAGGTGAACAGCGACAGATAGGCAAAGAAGCGCGGCCGGTACGGATCCTCGTCCATGTAGCCGATGGAATAGAGGTGCACGAGTGAGGAGATGGTGTTGACCACCACCAGCATCACGGCGGTCAGCGTATCGACGCGCAGCGCCCACGATACCTGCAGATCGCCGGAATTGATCCAGGGGAACAGCGCGATCCGGGCGTCATGGTGCATGAAGCCGACGTCGACCAGCACCACCCAGGACAGTGCGGCGGATACGAATAGAAGTCCTGTCGTAATCAGTTCGGCCGCGCGCGAACCCTGCGCGGGCGGTTCCGACACGTGGTGATCGTCATGGCCATGTTCATCATGAGCTTCAGCGGCGTGCGCGTGATCGCCATGGCCGTGGTCGTGATGCTTGACCTCATCGCCGCTCGGATTGCGCGCATGCGCCCCGAAGATCGCGATCAGGCCGGCAAGAATGGCGCCCAGCAGCGGCAGAAAGACGATTGCCTGAACCATAGCTGCTTTAGCCCTTCATCAGATTGACGTCTTCAACCGCGATCGAACCGCGGTTGCGGAAATACACCACCAGCACCGCGAGACCGATCGCCGCCTCGGCGGCGGCAACCGTCAGCACCAACAGCGCAAACACCTGGCCGACGATGTCGCCAAGGAAGGTCGAGAACGCCACCAGGTTGATGTTGACGGCGAGCAGGATCAGCTCGATCGACATCAGGATGACGATGATGTTCTTGCGGTTTAGGAAGATGCCGAGGATCCCGATCGTGAACAGGGTGGCGGCGACCGCGAGATAGTGGCCCAGACCGATCGTCATTTCACCCACTCCGCCGCATCGGAATCCTGCAGCCCCTGGCCCGACGCCACCTTGCGCACGGCCATCGCGAGCTCCGGCGTCCGCGCGTTCTGCACGTTGATGTCCTGCCGCTTGACCTTCGCCTTGTGACGCAGCGTCAGCACGATCGCGCCGATCATCGCGACCAGAAGCACCATGCCGGCGATCTGGAAGTAGTGGATGTACTTCGTATAGAGCACCAGCCCGAGCGCCTCGGTGTTGCTGACATTGGTCGGGATCGCCGCCGTGATCTGCTTGGCGGTTTCGGGCTTCATGACCCATCCGCCCGCGACCAGCAGCAGCTCGGCAAGGAAGATGCCGCCGATCACGAGACCGATCGGCAGATATTCCAGAAAACCCTCGCGCAGCTCGGTGAAATCGACGTCGAGCATCATGATCACGAACAGGAACAGCACGGCGACCGCGCCGACATAGACCACGATCAGCATCATGCCGAGGAATTCGGCGCCCATCAGCACGAACAGGCCGGAGGCGTTTACGAAGGCCAGGATCAGGTACAGCACGGAGTGCACGGGATTGCGCGAGACAATCACCATCACCGCCGACGCCACGCAGACGCCCGCGAAGAGGTAGAAGAACAGTGCGGGAAGGATCATGCGCGCCTCCAGCCATGGAGCGAGAAGCTAACCGCGGACGCAAATGCGTTCCCTCCCCCCTTGCGGGGTCCGAGGCGAGCGAAGCTCGCTCTCGAGGCTAGAGAGAGGGGTAAGCCACGCGCACCGGCCCCGGGACTTACCCCTCTCTCCAACTCTCCCCCGCAAGGGGGGAGAGGGCGCACCGCACGTGCGGCAAATGCATGAATCCTATTAGCCACGTTCATCACCTCACCGGTACGGCGCGTCGAGTTCGATTGCTTTCGCAATCTCGCGCTCCCAGCGGTCGCCATTGGCGAGCAGCTTCGCCTTGTCATAGTAGAGTTCCTCGCGGGTCTCGGTCGCGAATTCGAAATTCGGTCCCTCGACGATGGCATCGACAGGGCAGGCTTCCTGGCACAGGCCGCAATAGATGCACTTCACCATATCGATGTCGTAGCGCACGGTGCGGCGGGTGCCGTCGTTGCGGCGCGGGCCGGCCTCGATCGTGATCGCCTGCGCCGGACAAATGGCCTCGCACAGCTTGCAGGCAATGCAGCGCTCTTCGCCGTTCGGGTAACGCCTCAAAGCGTGCTCGCCGCGGAACCGCGGCGAGATCGGGTTCTTCTCGAACGGATAGTTGATCGTCGGCTTCGGCTTGAAGAAATAGCGCATGGCGAGAAAGAACGCCGATACGAATTCGCTCAGCAGAAGCGCTCGGGCGGTTGCGTTGACGTTGACACTCATGACAGCCTCACTTCGGCGCAATGCCGGCAAATTGCAGCACCCCGGCCACAATCACCACCATCGCCAGCGACAACGGCAAAAACACCTTCCAGCCGAGTCGCATCAGTTGATCGTAGCGGTAGCGCGGCACGATCGCCTTCGCCATCGCAAACAGGAAGAACATGAAGAACACCTTCAGCGCGAACCAGACCACGCCGGGGATCCAGGTGAACGGCGGCAACGCTACCGGCGGCAGCCAGCCGCCGAGGAACATGATCGTCGCCAACGCGCACATCGTGGTGATCGCGACATATTCGCCGAGCATGAACAAGAGATACGGCGTCGAGCCGTATTCGACCATGAAGCCCGCGACCAGTTCGGATTCCGCTTCCACCAGGTCGAACGGCGGACGGTTGGTCTCGGCCAGCGCCGAGACGTAGAACACCACGAACATCGGGAACAGCGGCCAGACATACCAGTTCAGGATGGTGAGCTGCGGCAGGCCGATCAGGCTGGCGAAGCCGCGGGTGTTCTGCGCTTCCACCAGGGCCGACAGATTGAGGGTGCCGGCGCACAACAAGACGGTGATGATGACGAAGCCGATCGAGACTTCGTAGGATACCATCTGCGCCGCGGAGCGAAGTGCGGCCAGGAACGGATATTTCGAGTTCGACGACCAGCCGGCCATGATGATGCCGTAGATCGACAGCGACGAGATCGCGAAGATGTAGAGCACGCCGACATTGATGTCGGCAATGACCCAGCCGAGATCCATCGGAATCACGGCCCAGGCAGCCAGCGCCAGCACGCAGGACACCAGCGGCGCTAGCAGGAACACGCCCTTGTTGGAGCCCGACGGAATGATCGGCTCCTTCAGCACGAACTTCAAAAGGTCCGCGAAGGATTGCAGCAGGCCCCAGGGGCCGACCACGTTGGGGCCGCGGCGGATCTGCACCGCCGCCCAGATCTTGCGGTCGGCGAGCAGGATGTAGGCGATCGCGATCAGGAGCACGACGAGCAGCAACAGGCTCTGCGCGACCATGACAATCAGCGGCCAGAGAAAGCCGGTCCAGAACGAGCTTGCGAACAAATCAGCCATCAGGTCACGCTCACTCCGCTGCCGTCAGCATTCGCCCGGCCGCCAGCCGGGAACATTCCGCCATCACCGCCGAGGCCCGTGCGATCGGATTGGTCAGATAGAAATCCTCGACGGAAGATTTCAGCGGGCTCTTGTCAACCTTGCCGCCCTTCTTCGCCAGCGCCTTGACCTGCTCGGCCTTGCCGGGCTCGATCTGGTCGATCCGCATCAAGTGCGGCACAGCCTTGAACAGGGCCTGGCGCAACGCCCCGAGGGAATCATAGGGCAGCTTCTTGCCGAGCACATCCGACAACGCGCGGACGATCGCCCAGTCCTCGCGGGCCTCGCCGGGCGGGAACGCCGCGCGGCTGGCGATCTGCGCCCTGCCCTCGGTGTTGACGTAGAGGCCGGATTTTTCGGTATAGGCCGCGCCGGGCAGGATGACATCGGCGCGGTGCGCGCCGCGGTCGCCATGGGTGCCAATATAGACCACGAACGTGCCGTCCGGCACTTTTACTTCATCCGCCCCAAGCAGGAATAGCACATCGAGCGTGCCGAAGGTCGTCATCTGCGCCAGGCTGAGACCGCTCTTATCAGCCGCAAAGCCGATGTCGAGCGCGCCCGCGCGCGAGGCCGTATCCTGCAGCACGGCAAAGCCGTTCCAGCCGTCCTTGAGAGCGCCTGTGCCTGCCGCGATCTTGGCTGCCTGCGCCAGCACCGCCGCGCCGTCATGCCGCGACGCCAGCGCGCCGGCGCCGACCAGCACGATCGGGTTCTTGGCGCCTTTCAGCACCTCGGTGAAGGAATGCTTGCCACCAGCGAGGTCGCTGAGCGTGTCGGTGCCCGCGCCGAGATAATCGTAATCATAGGTGAGATCGGCCTTGGCTCCGATTAGGCCGACCCTGAGCTGGCCCGTACGCCAGCGCTTGCGGATGCGCGCGTTGAGGACGGCGGCTTCCTTGCGTGGATTGGAACCGATGATCAGCAGCGCGTCGGCCTGCTCGATCCCGGCAATGGTCGGATTGAAGATGTAGGTCGCGCGGCCCGCCTTGGGGTCGAAGGCGTCGCCGCCCTGCACCGCCAAATTGGTGGAGCCATATTTGCCCAAGAGGTCCTTGAACGCGAACATCTCTTCGACCGCGGCGACATCGCCGGCGATGGCCCCGATCCGCTTGCCGTCGCTCATCCTGACCTTGGCCGCAATCGCCGCGAAAGCCTCCTGCCAGGACGCGGCGCGAAGCTTGCCGTTCTCCCGGACATAGGGCCGGTCGAGCCGCTGGGTGCGCAGGCCGTCGACGATGTGACGGGTCTTGTCGGAAATCCATTCCTCGTTCACGGCCTCGTTGATGCGCGGCAGGATGCGCATCACCTCGCGGCCGCGGGTATCGACGCGGATTGCGGAGCCGACGCCATCCATGACGTCGACCGACTGCGTCTTGCCGAGCTCCCACGGACGCGCGGCAAACGCGTAAGGCTTTGAGGTCAGCGCGCCGACGGGGCAGATATCGACGAGGTTGCCCTGCAATTCCGAGGTCAGCGCCTGCTCCAGATAGGTCGTGATCTCCATATCTTCGCCACGGCCGGTCGCGCCCATTTCCGGGACGCCGGCGACTTCGGCGGAGAAGCGGACGCAGCGCGTGCACTGGATGCAGCGGTTCATCGAGGTCTTGACCAGCGCGCCCAGATATTTGTCCTCGACCGCGCGCTTGTTCTCGGCATAGCGCGAGGTGTCGACGCCGTAGCCCATCGCCTGGTCCTGCAGATCGCACTCGCCGCCCTGGTCGCAGATCGGGCAATCCAAGGGATGGTTGATCAGCAGAAATTCCATCACGCCTTCGCGCGCCTTCTTGACCATCGGCGAACGTGTCGAGATTTCCGGCGGCTCGCCCTTTGGGCCGGGCCGGCAGTCGCGCACACCCCAGGCGCAGCTTGCGACCGGCTTCGGACCGCCCTTGATCTCGACGAGGCACATCCGGCAATTGCCGGCGATCGACAGCCGCTCGTGGTAGCAAAAGCGCGGAATTTCGGCGCCGGCGGCCTCGCACGCCTGCAGCAGCGTGTACTCCGCAGGCACATCGATCTCTTTGCCGTCGATGATGAGTTTGGTCATTGCTGTCTCAAGTCTTTCCCAGCTTGCAGTCTGGCGGTGTAACGCTGGCGGTCTTCAGCGCCGTCTTGATCCATTGCTGGGTCTCGGCGCCATAGGTGGCGATATAGGCCGGCTGCGCCGCGTTCTTCTCGCACAGGAACGGCAGATGCGGCTTCAGGTCGTAATCGCAGGAGGCCAGCCACTCGCGCTTTCCCGCGAATGCGCCGATCGCTTCCTCGCAGGCGTAAAGGAAATAGGTGACAAAGCTCTCGTACTGGACCTGCTCATCGCCGCCGGCGGCCTTGATCTTGTCGTAGTCCGGCTGCGCGAATTTCGGATTCTTGAACGCCAGATCGGTGTAGCCCAGAAACGCCTGACGCGCGCTCGTCGCGCGGTTGTTGGTGCGGATTTCGTTGATCTGGAACAGGATCGCAACAAAGCCGAGCAGCGCCACGGCCGCCTGCGCCATCTGCGCCAGCGTCCCGTATCTCTGCCACCAGGAACTCGGTTGCGACATTGGTCCCATCGTCTCAGTGCGTTACATCAGTCAATTCGAGACGCTTCTCAATTCGGTCCACGCGCGTTTCAAGACGGTCCAGCCTGCGGTTAACACCAGCAACGGAGGTGACGCGCGTCTTCAAATCGTGAAGATCTTCCGCCATCCGTTCGGTGCGTTGATCAATCCTGCGCAGGATCGCCAGCACAATGCTGTCAGGTTCGTCTGCCATTACCCTACTCCGCCGCCGCCATGTTCACGGGATCACGCACGCCGATATCGTCGATGTCGGCCTTGTGCGAATACTGGTCGATACGCGCCTCGATCTCGTGGCGGAAATGCGCGATCAGGCCCTGGATCGGCCACGCCGCGGCGTCGCCGAGCGCGCAGATGGTGTGGCCTTCGACCTGTTTTGTCACCTCCAGCAGCATGTCGATTTCGCGCTTGTGGGCGCGGCCTTCGGCCATGCGGGTCAGCACCCGCCACATCCAGCCCGTGCCTTCGCGGCAGGGCGTGCACTGGCCGCAGCTCTCATGCTTGTAGAAATAGGAGATGCGCGCGATCGCCCGGATCAGGTCGGTCGACTTGTCCATCACGATGACAGCGGCAGTACCAAGGCCGGAACGCAGCTTGCTGAGGCTGTCGAAATCCATCGGCGTGTCGATGATCTGCTCGGCCGGCACCATGCGCACCGACGAGCCACCGGGAATCACGGCTTTTAGATTGTCCCAGCCGCCGCGAATGCCGCCGCAATGGCGCTCGATCAACTCGCGGAACGGAATCCCCATCGCCTCTTCGACGTTGCAGGGGCGCTCGACATGGCCGGAAACGCAAAACAGTTTGGTGCCGACATTGTTCGGCCGGCCGATGGCGGCAAACCACGCCGCACCGCGCCGCAGGATGTCGGGCGCAACCGCAATGGATTCGACATTGTTGACGGTGGTCGGGCAGCCATAGAGGCCGACATTGGCCGGGAATGGCGGCTTCAGCCGCGGCTGGCCCTTCTTGCCTTCGAGGCTCTCCAGCAGCGCAGTCTCTTCGCCGCAGATATAGGCGCCGGCGCCATGCGCGACATAGATGTCGAACGGCCAGCCGTTGATATTGTCCTTGCCGACCAGCTTCGCGTCATAGGCCTGATCAATCGCGGCCTGCAGCCGCTCGCGCTCGCGGATGAACTCGCCGCGCACATAGATGTAGCAGGCATGCGCGCCCATCGCGAAGCTTGCCAGCAGGCAGCCTTCCACAAGCAGATGCGGATCGTGCCGCATAATCTCGCGGTCCTTGCAGGTGCCGGGCTCGGACTCGTCGGCATTGACCACCAGATAGCTCGGCCGGCCGTCGGTGGATTCCTTCGGCATGAACGACCATTTCAGGCCGGTCGGAAAGCCTGCCCCGCCGCGGCCGCGCAGGCCCGAAGCCTTCATCTCGTTGATGATCCAGTCGCGGCCCTTGTCGATGATCGCTTTCGTGCCGTCCCACGCGCCGCGGCGGCGCGCGCCCTCCAGCCCCCAATCATGGAGGCCGTAGAGGTTCTTGAAGATGCGATCCTTGTCGTCGAGCATGACTTGAAGCTTCCTAGCGGATCAACGATTGGACTGCGCGTAAGCGAGGCCCGCGGCGCATCCGCCGAAGGTCAGCGCCCACAACAGGCTGGATTCGAGCGTTGCGTTCAGCCCGTAACGCTGCAGCAGAAATATGAACGCAGCCGCCGCGACGGCATGCATGCCGATATAGCGCCAGTTCTTCATCGCGCTGTCCCTTCCCGGCCCGTCCACGAGCCATGTGCCGTCACGCGTCATGTGGATTCCTTCAGCGTCGTCGGCCCGCCCGCCGGCGCCGAGAACTGACGGTCGACCTGCGGACCCGGCTTCGGCGGATTGCCTGACGCAAAGCCGTCCAGCACCTTGCCGAAACTTTCCTTGGTCAGGTCCTCGTAGGTGTCCTTCCAGATCTGCACCATCGGCGCATTCACGCAGGCGCCAAGGCACTCGACCTCTTCCCAACTGAAATTGCCATCCTTCGACAAATGGAAGGGATCGTGATGGATGCGGCTCTGGCACACCTTGATGATGTCCTCGGCGCCGCGCAGCCGGCACGGCGTGGTGCCGCACACCTGCACATGGGCCTTCTTGCCGACCGGCTGGAGCTGGAACATGGTGTAGAAGGTCGCCACTTCCAGGACGCGAATATAGGGCATCTCCAGGAGGTCGGCGACCACGCGGATCGCGGCTTCCGAAACCCATCCCTCGTGCTGCTCCTGCGCGCGCCACAGGATCGCGATCACGGCCGACGCCTGGCGGCCCGGCGGATATTTAGCGATCTGCGCCTTGGCCCAGGCGAGATTCTCATCCGTGAACGCAAAGCTCGCGGGCTGCAATTCCTTCGGGGCGAGGCGGCGGACGGACATCGTTCAGTCTCTCATTGCACGCGGCGCGCGGCTTTCGCATTGAGCGCATCGATCCGGGCGAGCCAGAATGCGCTTGCGGTGCCGAACACGTTGTAGCCGACATGGGTTGAAACCTTGATCCGATCCAGGATCGAGAGGTCGGTCACGGTTTCAAGGCGATGGCTGCGCGGATCGTAGACGATCAGCTTCAGCGGGGTCTGATCGAGGATGTAGCGCGACACGGTATGCTCAGGATCGTTGCCATGCTCCTCGCACAAGAGCACGCTGTCGCCCTGCATCAGCCGCACGCCGCCTTTCATGGCCTCGATCTCGACGCCTTCGACGTCGAGCTTGATCAGATATTTGCCGCCGCGAGTGATCTTGCCGTCGTCCAGCAGGTTGTCGAGCGCGATGACCGGCACCTCCTCGCCGTCCGACTGGTCGCCGGCGATGCTGAAGGCCTCATGCTTGGTGCCGGACAGGCGCGCGCTGCCGCGCGCAGCGCCGATCGCGCATTTCATCGCCTCGAAACGATTGCCGTTGATTTTGGCGTTGTTGGCGAGTTTTGGAAAATTCTGCCCCGACGGCTCGATCGCGATCGCCTTGTGCGAACCGAACGGCTTGCTCGACACCAGCACCGACCAGTAGCCGTAATTGGCGCCGCAATCGAGCAGCGTGTAGTCGACGTCGGCGGAATCGCGGAACAGCAGCTCCAGCTCGTCCTCGTAGCTGTAAGTGCGATTGAGCAACTTGCTCCAGTAGCCATCGCCATAGGGAAACTCGAAGACGGCGTCGGGATTTAGTTTAACTTGGATGCCGCGCTCGGGCAGCGTCGTGCGCAACAGGTTCGCGCACATATTGTAGCCACGGTGCGAAAAATTCGACGCCACCTTCGACCCCAGCGTCAGCGCAATCGCGGCCAAACGCTCCCACGCGTTCGCACCTGCAAGCACGCCCGAAGCCCGGTCAAACTGGATGGGCGCCTGCGCCATCACCGATCGACCTCTCCGAATACGATGTCGAGCGAGCCGAGGATCGCCGAGACGTCGGCGAGCAGATGGCCTCTGCAGATGAAATCCATCGCCTGCAGATGGGCAAAGCCCGGCGCGCGGATCTTGCACTTGTAGGGCTTGTTGGTGCCGTCGGAGACCAGGTAGACACCGAACTCGCCCTTCGGCGCCTCGACCGCGGCGTAGACTTCGCCGGCCGGGACGCGGACGCCTTCGGTATAAAGCTTGAAGTGATGGATCAGCGCTTCCATCGAGCGCTTCATCTCACCGCGGCGGGGCGGGGCGATCTTGTTGTCCTCGACGACGACCGGGCCCTGGCCATCAGGCGCGCGCAGTTTCGCGATGCACTGCTTCATGATGCGCACGGACTGCCGCATCTCTTCCATACGGATGCAGTAGCGGTCGTAGCAGTCGCCGTTCTTGCCGATCGGAATGTCGAAATCCATTTCGGCGTAGCACTCATACGGCTGCGCCTTGCGCAGGTCCCAGGCCGCGCCCGAGCCGCGCACCATTACGCCGGAAAAGCCCCATTCCCAGGCCTGCTGCAGCGTCACCACGCCGATGTCGACGTTGCGCTGCTTGAAGATGCGGTTGCCGGTCAGAAGCGTTTCGAGGTCGGCGACGACCTGCAGGAACGGGTCGCACCAGGCTTCGATATCGTCGATCAGTTTCGGCGGCAGGTCCTGATGCACGCCGCCGACGCGGAAATAGGCCGCATGCATCCGCGAGCCGGAGGCGCGCTCGTAAAACACCATCAGCTTTTCGCGCTCTTCAAAACCCCACAGCGGCGGTGTCAAGGCGCCGACGTCCATCGCCTGCGTGGTGACGTTGAGCAGATGCGACAGGATGCGGCCGATCTCGCAATAGAGCACGCGGATCAACTGACCGCGGCGCGGCACCGTGATGCCGAGCAGCCTTTCCGCCGCCAGGCAGAATGCGTGCTCCTGGTTCATCGGCGCGACGTAGTCGAGCCGGTCGAAATACGGGATCGCCTGCAAGTACGTCTTGTGCTCGATCAGCTTCTCAGTGCCGCGATGCAAGAGTCCGATATGCGGATCGACACGCTCGACGACTTCGCCGTCGAGCTCCAACACCAGGCGTAAAACGCCGTGCGCGGCCGGATGCTGCGGGCCAAAGTTGATCGTGAAGTTGCGAAGGTTTTGCGGTTGTTCGTTCATGGTCAGGCCTTCGGCTCAGCCTTCTCATCGCCGGGCAGCGGATAGTCCGCGCCTTCCCACGGCGAGAGGAAATCGAATTTGCGGAATTCCTGGTTCAGACGGACCGGCTCGTAGATCACCCGCTTCTCCTGGTCGTCGTAGCGGACCTCGACGAAACCGGTGAGCGGAAAGTCCTTGCGCAGCGGATGGCCGTCGAAGCCGTAATCGGTCAGGAGCCGGCGCATGTCGGGATGGCCGGTGAAGATCACGCCGTAGAGATCGTAGGTCTCGCGCTCGAACCAGTCGGCGCCGGGAAACACGCCGATGATCGACGGCACCTGCGTGGTCTCGTCGGCTTCGGCGCGGACGCGGATGCGCTCGTTCAGCGTCGGCGACAGCAGATGATAGACCACGTCGAAACGCTTCTCGCGGCCGGGATAATCGACCGCGGTCACGTCGGTGACGTTCACGAAGCGCAGCGCAGGATCGTCGCGCAGGTACTTCATGACCTCGACGATCTTCGCCGCATCGACCGTGACGGTGAGCTGGTTGAACGCGACCGCATGGGCGCTGGCCGCGCCGCCAAGCGCGCTAACAATCGTCTGCCCAAGGGCGTCGAGCTTGCCGTCGTCCATTACCTAAACCTTAGCGTTCGATGGTCCCGATGCGCCGGATCTTCTTCTGCAGCAGCAATATGCCGTAGAGCAGCGCCTCCGCCGTCGGCGGGCATCCGGGCACGTAGATGTCGATCGGCACGATGCGGTCGCAGCCGCGCACGACCGAGTAAGAATAGTGATAGTAGCCGCCGCCATTGGCGCACGATCCCATCGAGATCACGTAGCGCGGCTCGGGCATCTGGTCGTAGACCTTGCGCAGCGCCGGCGCCATCTTGTTGGTCAGTGTGCCCGCCACGATCATGACGTCGGACTGTCGCGGCGAAGCGCGCGGCGCGAAACCGAAACGCTCGACGTCGTAACGCGGCATCGACACCTGCATCATCTCGACCGCACAGCAGGCGAGACCGAACGTCATCCACATCAGGGAGCCCGTCCGCGCCCAGGTGATCAGGTCGTCTGCGGCGGCGACGAAGAAGCCCTTGTCTGACAGTTCGTGGTTGACCTCGAGGAAGAACGGGTCATTGGCCCCGACCGGCTTGCCGGTCGAGGGGTCGAGAATGCCCTTCGGCGCCTGCGCGATATCAGGCGAAGAGCCTATAACTGTCTGGCTCAATCCCATTCGAGCGCGCCTTTCTTCCACTCATAAGCAAAGCCGACCGTGAGGACGGCGAGGAACACCATCATCGACCAGAAGCCGGTGGCGCCGAGCTTGCCGAACGCAACCGCCCACGGGAACAGGAACGCCACTTCGAGGTCGAAAATGATGAAGAGGATCGCGACCAGATAGAAGCGGACGTCGAACTTCATTCGGGCATCGTCAAAAGCGTTGAATCCGCATTCATAGGCGGACAGCTTTTCGGGGTCCGGCTGCTGGAACGCGACCAGGAACGGGGCGATCAGGAGCGCCAGACCGATCAGGCTCGCCACCCCGATAAACACCACAAGTGGCAGGTAATTTTGCAGGATGCCGGACATCGGCGGTGCCTTTTCCTGCGGATTTCGACCGCAGATTCGTTGATTGGAATTATTCTTGGCTTAGCGCAGCGCAACAGAGGGCGCAAGACAAGCCATCCTGACGCCTTTGCCCGCCCTCGGCGCGTCGGCAGAACCCGAAAAAGTGTTGCGTTCCTGCCTCGCCCGACCAACGCGCGCAGCGCCGCAAGGTACCCGAATTTCAGTTCAAATCGGCACCTGTGCCGGCACCTTCAAGGGGCTGTGCGGCATCGCCGGTACGCTGCTCGGCGGGTTTGTGGTGGCCCAGATCGGCCGCCACGACGATCGCTGGAAATTGTGGGCGCCCGCGGTCACGTCGGGCCTCGCCGGCCCGGTGTTTGCGCTGTGCATGCTGACCCAGGACTTCACCACCATGGTGGCGACGCTGGCGGCGACCTCGTTCCTGGTCGGCTTTCATCTCGGCCCGATCTTTGCGATCGCACAGACCGTCGCCAAGCCGAGCATGCGGGCGCTGGCATCCGCAATCATGCCGTTGACAGCGGCCGGATTCGGCCAGGGCGTCGGCCCGCTTGCGGTCGGCATGCTCAACGACGCGCTGAAGAACGATTTTGGCGCCCAGGCCGTGCGGTATTCGCTGCTATCGGCGGCCGTCACGACAACGGTAGGAGCTCTTCTGTTCATCTGGGCGGCCCGGTCGATCCGCGCCGATATTCAGCGGGCGAGCTGAGCCGATCGGCTCGCCGACGGCCCTCCCCGTTGTTCTTGTTACTGTTTTGACCCATCTGGCTCCGCGCGGGCCCGCATCGATGACGGCCACGGGTCTGTATGTGATCTACATCACGGATGTCTTGGCGAAAAATCGGCCAAAAACCGGCCGAATGAAACCATTTTGCCGAAGCCGCGAAACGATCCTGAAACAGAGTGGGCGTACGTCTCTGGCCAACACAGGACGTCAAAGGCGTCCGGGAGGCATCATATGAACCACTCGTTTCACTCGGCGGATCGTAGCACCCACTTAAAGATAGTGGTTGTCGCTCTCGTCGCTGGCATCGCCGTTGCGGCTTTCGGCATCTCGGCTCGGACCGGTTCGGATTACAGCCAGACCGCCCAGATCGTAAAGGCGGGCAAGCCGGTTGTCGTCACCAGTTCGAGCACCTCGACGGTCCGCTAAACAAAACCGGCTCAATGGAAATAAAAACGGCCGCCCTTGGGCGGCCTTTTTGTTTGCAGCAGTCTCGAAAGATCAGCATCAAGCCATTGATAAAATGGCGCGAGAGACGGGACTCGAACCCGCGGCCTCCGCCGTGACAGGGCGGCGCTCTAACCAACTGAGCTACTCCCGCGGATGCCGTAATCAGATCCTGATCCGCGCAGAACCGAGGGCATAAAGGCCCTCTCCCGCTTAGTCAAGGACGTTGCGAATATCCCCGTGGAACGGGCGCTTCTGCGATTGTGATGCAAATAATGGCCTGTTTTCAGGCAAAACAGCGTAGGCAGCTATCACCCGAATCGTTTAAGGCCTGCTACGTCAGGGTTTCTTGAAGCCCTCGCCGCTCTGGCTGTACCGATCTTCGGGTTTCAAGTCACCATGCAACGCGCTTTCCGGCGCAGACCGGTATTCATAAACGCGCATCAAGCCATTCAACCAACGAGGAGAGCCAGATATGGCGAAGAAAGCAGCGGCTCCAGCCACCATCACACTCAAGCATCTGGCAGCGGCTCTCGCCGAGGAGCACGACTTGTCGAAGAAGGCCGCAGAGGCGATCCTGACCGACATGGTCGGCAAGATCACAAAGCACCTGAAGAAGGGCGAGCGGATCCGTATCGTTGGGCTCGGCATCCTCCAGGTCCGCAAGCGCGCCGCCCGCACAGGGCGGAACCCCGCCACCGGCGAGCCGATCCAGATCAAGGCCAGCAAGAAGGTCGCCTTCCGCGCAGCCAAGGAACTCAAGGAAGCCGTCTGACCGGCGCTCCCCTGATTGCACCAGAAGCGCCATTCCGGCGGGGACCCGGAATGGCGCTTTTCTGTTATAGAGCGCTTCCTTGCTCATCTTTTCCGGATCGTCATGCTGGCCTCGCCGATAGCCTTCACCCACGATGTCACCGAGCGCTTCCTGCGCTATGTCGTGATCGACACCCAGTCCGATCCGGCCTCTCCAACCTGCCCCTCCACCGCGAAGCAGAAGAATTTGGGCCGCCTGCTCGCCGCCGAATTGCAGGCGATGGGACTTGGCGACGCCCATCTCGACGAACACGGCTATATCTATGCGACCATCCCGGCGAATACCGACAAGAAGGTGCCGGTGATCTGCTTCTGCTCGCACATGGACACTTCACCTGATTGCAGCGGCGCCAACGTCAAGCCGCAGATCGCCAGGAATTATCAGGGCGGCGACATCGTGCTGCCGGCGGATCCCACCCAGGTGATCCGTGCGGCCGACCATCCCGCGCTCGCCGACCAGATCGGGCATGACATCATCACGACGGACGGCACCACGCTGCTCGGCGCCGACAACAAGGCCGGCCTTGCTGAGATCATGGATGCGGCGCGGTTCCTGATTCAAAATCCCGATATCAAGCACGGCACGATCAAGATCCTGTTCACGCCCGACGAGGAGATCGGCCGCGGCGTCGACAAGGTCGACCTGAAAAAACTCGGCGCCGACTTCGCCTATACGATGGACGGCGAATCCGCAGGCAATATCGAGGACGAAACCTTTTCGGCCGATGGCGCCACCATCACCATCGAGGGCGTCTCGACCCATCCGGGCTTTGCCAAAGGCAAGATGGAGCATGCGATCAAGATCGCCGCCGCCATTATCGACCGCCTGCCCAAGGATACCTGCTCGCCGGAGACCACCGAGGGCAAGGAAGGCTTTCTGCATCCAGTCGGCATCAAGGGCGAGCTGGAGAAAGCCACCATCGGCTTCATTGTGCGTGATTTTACCGACGCGGGCCTTTTGGAAAAGGAAGCCCTGCTAGAAGACATCGTCAAAGACGTGATGAAGGATTATCCGCACTCGACCTACCGGATGGAGGTCAAGCCGCAATACCGCAACATGAAGCAGGTGATCGACCGCCATCCCGAGATCGTCGACTACGCCATCGAGGCGATCGAGCGCGCAGGCCTGACGCCGGTGCGAAGCTCGATCCGCGGCGGAACCGACGGCTCGCGGCTGTCGTTCATGGGCCTGCCCTGCCCCAACATCTTCGCCGGCGAACACGCCTTTCATTCCCGGCTGGAATGGGTCAGCCGCCAGGACATGGAAAAGGCGGCAGAGACCATCGTGCATCTCGCGATGATCTGGGAAGAACGGGCGTAGCGGTTTCGGCGCGAGGCTCTCCCCGTCACATTGCATGGTGGACGCGTGTTGCGGTCCAACAAGTTATCTTACGGCAGCGACCCTCTGAGGTCTGCGACGCCGATATCCAGGATGACTCGGCCACCGTTCTCAGGGGTGGCGTGCCTACGGGCCTCACTGTGTTCGGACACAGTGATGACTCCAACGACGATCGCGCCAAGCAAAAGCAGCGTGACCATAATCAGCCCGGTCCGGGCCGGAGTAAGATACAGATCGGAAAAGCGCATCATTGCTGCACCCATGCGCATCGCCGCCCGCCCGCTGCAATAAGCGTCGTTGAGTCGTTAGGCGATTTGGGGGCGTGGAGATGGCGATCCGGCGTTCAAGGTCTGGAATGGGTCAACCGCCGGGACTCGCAATGACGGCATGGCGCAACGGCGCGCCCGCTTGAATCACGACGCACGCGCCGTCACGATCCAGACCGACGCCGGCAGCAGCACCGCATCGCCTTTGGCGAACGGCGTGAGTGCTTCGCGGATGGAAGCCGCGGCAGCCTTCCGGAGTTCTTCCGGCTGCCCCTCCAGCGCGCGGCTGACCGGCCCAATTTCCAGCGCTCCCTGCACGGCGCCATCGAGCCCGCGGCCGATCGCGGCGTCGAGCAGAAGGGGACACGCTTCCATCTCGACGCCCGTAAAGCCCGCCTCGCCCAGGATGCGGCGCACACGCGCCTCCGAGGCAAATGCGAACGGCCCGGGGTCTTCCGGTCCAAGCTGCGGCAATTTCGGCACATGCTTGTAGGCAGCCTGCAGCGGCGCCATGAAGAACGGATTTTCGCGCGGCTCGCGCCAGCAGGCGAATGCCAGCCGGCCCGAGGGCCGCAGCGCTTTCCGCATGTTGGCAAACGACAGCGCGGGATCGGCGAAAAACATCACGCCGAACCGCGAGGCCAGCACATCGAAACTCGCCGGCTCAAACGGATAGACGGTCGCGTCGGCCAGAATGAAATCGATCGGCAGGTCCTTGGGCGCAGCCTGCCGCGCCCGCTCCAGCATCGGGCCGGATACGTCGACGCCGAGCACGTGGCCCGACGGCGCGACCTCTCGCGCGAACGCGATCGCCGTAGCGCCGCTGCCGCAACCGATATCGATGACACGCTCGCCCGGCTTCAAGCTGGCCCGATCGACGACAAGGTCGGCAACCGGCCCGAGCACGACGTCCTGCTCCGCCTGCCGCGCGGCCCAGCGCTGTCCGGCGGGCCCGTTCCAGTAGGCGACCTGGTCGGCGTTCTGTTCGTGGCCTGTGGGGGCGTCCATGTGTGCGCAGGCTTTCTGTCGGCCGCCTTCGCTCTTCAAGCTTCGGCGCGACAGCCTTCGCGCTTCCGCACTTGTGCTGGCTTGCCGAGCCGTAGCGCGTCAGCGCGAAAACTGGTAGGCGGCGAGAGATTCGAACTCCCGACCCTCTCGGTGTAAACGAGATGCTCTAACCAGCTGAGCTAGCCGCCCTTGAGCCGCCTGTTTAGCCCTGCGACCCCCTTTGGCGCAAGGGTGCCCTATCGCCGGGCTTTGCAGGGCGCTGGTCGCCCGGATGCGCCGGCAACCCGGCGATATCGTTGATCCAGGGCGCGGCGGAGCGCCGTCGTCGGCCCGATAGGTCACCGCCCGCAATGATATTGCCCATCGATTTCCATCCCCTTCAACTCCGCTTGCTCGAATCCGATCCACACAGACAAAAACGGCGCCCGAAGGCGCCGTTTTATCATTTCCAAACTGGATCGATGACTGATCGGGATCAGTAGTGACTGATCGGGATCAGTGAGCCGTCAGGCCACCGGCAGCTTCGTCCGAAGCATCCGGCTTGACCGGCACCTTGGTATCCTCTTCCCAGACGATCGGCACCGGTGCGCGGACCAGCGCCTTGGCAACGACGTCATCGAGCCGCGCGACAGGGACGATGTCCATGCCGCCCTTGATCGCATCGGAAATCTCCGTGAGATCCTTGGCGTTGTCCTCCGGGATCAGCACCGTCTTGATGCCGCCACGCGCGGCAGCCAGCAACTTCTCCTTCAGACCGCCGATCGGCAGCACGCGGCCGCGCAGCGTGATCTCGCCCGTCATCGCGACATCATGCCGGACCGGAATGCCGGTCATGACCGAGATGATCGCGGTTGCCATCGCAACACCCGCCGATGGTCCGTCCTTCGGGGTCGCCCCTTCAGGCACGTGGACGTGGATGTCGCGCCGGTCGAACAGCGGCGGCTCGACCCCGTAGTTGATCGCCCGCGAGCGGACGTAGGACGCCGCCGCCGAGATCGACTCCTTCATCACGTCGCGCAAATTGCCCGTGACGGTCATCTTGCCCTTGCCGGGCATCATGACGCCTTCGATGGTCAGCAGCTCGCCGCCGACATCGGTCCAGGCAAGGCCGGTGACGATACCGACCTGCGGCTCGCTCTCGATCTCGCCGAAGCGGTACTTCGGCACGCCGAGGAAGTCTTCCAGGGTCTTCTCGGTGACCTTGACCGACTTCTTCTTGGAGATCATCAGCTCCTTCACCGCCTTGCGGGCGAGTGTGGAGAGCTCACGCTCCAGGTTACGCACGCCCGCTTCGCGGGTGTAGCGGCGGATCATCAGAAGCAAGGCATCGTCGTCAATCGACCATTCCTTGGAATCGAGGCCGTGCTTGGAGATGGCGTTCGGGATCAGGTGCTTGCGCGCGATCTCGACCTTCTCGTTCTCGGTGTAGCCCGCGATCCGGATGATCTCCATGCGGTCCATCAGCGGGCCGGGAATATTGAGCGTATTCGCGGTCGTGATGAACATGACGTTCGACAGATCGTAGTCGACCTCCAGATAGTGGTCGTTGAAGGTCGAATTCTGCTCGGGGTCGAGAACCTCGAGCAGCGCCGACGACGGATCGCCGCGGAAATCGGCGCCCATCTTGTCGATCTCGTCCAGCAGGAACAGCGGATTCGAGGTCTTGGCCTTGCGCATCGACTGGATGATCTTGCCGGGCATCGAGCCGATATAGGTGCGGCGGTGACCACGGATTTCGGCTTCATCCCGCACGCCGCCGAGCGACACACGCACGAACTCACGGCCCGTGGCCCTCGCGATCGACTTGCCGAGCGAGGTCTTACCGACGCCGGGAGGCCCAACCAGGCACAGGATCGGTCCGGTCAGCTTGTTGGCGCGCGACTGCACCGCGAGATACTCGACGATGCGGTCCTTGACCTTCTCGAGCCCGTAATGGTCGGAGTCCAGCACGGCCTGGGCCTGCTCGAGGTCCTTCTTGACCTTGGACTTCTTGTTCCACGGGATCGACAGCAGCCAGTCGAGATAGTTGCGCACGACGGTTGCTTCCGCGGACATCGGCGACATCTGGCGCAGCTTCTTCAACTCGTGCTGCGCCTTCTCCCGCGCTTCCTTGGAAAGCTTGGTCTTGGCAATCTTCTCTTCCAGATCGGCCAGCTCGTCGCGACCTTCGTCGTCGCCGAGCTCCTTCTGGATCGCCTTCATCTGCTCGTTCAGGTAATATTCGCGCTGGGTCTTCTCCATCTGGCGCTTGACGCGCGAGCGGATGCGCTTCTCGACCTGCAGCACCGAGATCTCGCTCTCCATCAACCCCAGCACCTTCTCCAGGCGCTGCGTGACGGACAACGTCTCCAGGATGCCCTGGCGATCGGCGATCTTGACGGCCAGATGCTGGGCGACCTGATCGCTCAGCTTGGCGAAGTCAGTGATCGCCTGAACCACGCCGACGACTTCGGCGGAGATCTTCTTGTTCAGCTTCACGTAGCTTTCGAAGTCGGACACGACCGAGCGCGCCAGGGCTTCGGCTTCAACCGAATTGGCGTCGGTGTCGGCGAGCGCGATGGCGGTCGCTTCGTAATATTCGATGCGGTCGGAATACTTCTGCACCCGAGCGCGCTCGAGCCCTTCGACCAGCACCTTCACAGTGCCGTCGGGGAGCTTCAGGAGCTGCAGCACGCTGGCGAGCGTGCCCACTTCGTAAATCGAATCCGGGTTTGGATCATCGTCGGACGCGTTCTTCTGCGTCGCGAGCAGGATCAGCGCGTCGTTCTTCATCACCTCTTCGAGGGCGCGGATCGATTTCTCGCGGCCGACGAACAGCGGCACGATCATGTGCGGAAAAACGACGATGTCGCGGAGCGGCAGCACCGGATACGAATGGCTTTCGCCGAGAACGATGGTTGGCCGGGTTTTTGGGGTTGTCATGGCCTATTCCTTCTGTTTTGCCCCCTTGCACGCAGTCCGCTTCGCTCAGCGCAACCGCCACAAGGTGCCGGGAGTCCGGATCGCCCGGCCGCCTTTGCTGCCGTCTCTCACCGGATGATATTGCGACGAATCTCGAACGTGATTTCCGCCACCATGAGCATTAGGTGGCTATCGGGTATGGGGGTGTCAAGTCACGGAAAATGACCGCAAATTGCGGATCAGACGCGCGAAAAATGCTTACACTACAACGGCTGCCGGAAGCTCCGACAGCCGTGCTATTGGAAGTAGTGAGTTCTGGCAGGCCTGATGGTATCAGGCGCTGGCGCTGCTCTCGACCGCGCGATCCGAACGGTCCGCATAGATGTAGAGCGGACGGGCGGTTCCCTCGACAACTTCGCGCGAGATCACGACCTCTTCGACGCCTTCCAGACCCGGCAGATCGAACATGGTCTCGAGCAGGATGCTTTCGAGGATCGACCGCAGGCCCCGCGCGCCGGTCTTACGCTCGATCGCCTTGCGGGCGACCGCGCCAAGCGCCTCGTCGGCGAAGGTGAGCTCGATGTTCTCCATTTCGAACAGCCGCTGGTATTGTTTCACCAGCGCGTTCTTCGGATCGGTCAGGATCTTCTTCAGCGAGGTCTCGTCGAGATCCTCCAGCGTCGCGACCACGGGCAGACGGCCGACGAATTCCGGGATCAGGCCGTACTTCAGCAGGTCTTCCGGTTCGACGTGACGGAAGATTTCGCCGGTGCGGCGATCTTCGGGCGCCAGAACCTGGGCTGCGAAACCGATCGAGGTCGAACGTCCGCGCGCGGAGATGATCTTCTCAAGCCCTGAGAAGGCGCCGCCGCAGATGAAGAGAATGTTCGTGGTATCGACCTGCAGGAACTCCTGCTGCGGATGCTTGCGGCCGCCCTGCGGCGGCACGGAGGCAACCGTGCCTTCCATGATCTTCAACAGCGCCTGCTGCACGCCCTCGCCCGACACGTCGCGGGTGATCGACGGATTGTCGGACTTGCGGCTGATCTTGTCGATTTCGTCGATATAGACGATGCCGCGCTGCGCGCGCTCGACATTGTAGTCGGCCGACTGCAACAGCTTCAGGATGATGTTCTCGACGTCCTCGCCGACGTAGCCGGCTTCGGTCAGCGTGGTCGCATCCGCCATCGTGAACGGCACGTCGAGAATGCGCGCCAGCGTCTGCGCCAGCAGCGTCTTGCCCGAACCGGTCGGACCGATCAGCAGAATGTTCGACTTCGCGAGTTCGACGTCGTTGTGCTTGGTCTGGTGATTGAGCCGCTTGTAGTGATTGTGGACGGCGACCGACAGCACCTTCTTGGCATGGCTCTGGCCGATCACGTAATCGTCCAGCACCTTGCAGATTTCCTTCGGCGTCGGGATGCCGTCGCGCGACTTCACCAGCGAAGACTTGTTCTCCTCGCGGATGATGTCCATGCAGAGTTCGACGCACTCGTCGCAGATGAATACGGTTGGACCCGCGATGAGTTTGCGGACTTCGTGCTGGCTCTTTCCACAGAACGAGCAATACAGCGTGTTCTTGGAGTCGCTCGTGCCAACCTTACTCATTCCTGTCTCCGTCCGCCGTTCGATCCGTTACCCGATCGACCCATTCCGGCACTCACACCGGACCTCAAGGTAGATAGAGCAAATTCCGTACCAGAAAAGACCCTAACTCAATTACGCACCGTGCGAATCACGGCGTCTCGATTCCCCCGCGATCTTAACCCATCCCACACAGCCAACCATGCTGACACCCGACTATCAAGAATTCGCTAATCGGGGTCGGAATGGCTACCCGTGACAATACCGTGATTTGTGGCGTTCGCACGGGGAGAAGTTGACGAAATCGACCGAGCGTTGCGGTATTGCCACGCCGCAAAACCGGCACGAAAGCGGAACTTTCGGCCCGTGCGGGGGCACAGGCACGCAGCTTTCGGCCACATTTGCCGATTCAACCGACTATTAAGGTCAACGCAGGGTATCGCTATCCGTTACCTTACGGGATTTTCACCACCGCCGCTTCTTCGGGGCGCTTGTCGATCACCTTGTCGACGATGCCGAAGTCGCGGGCCATCTCGGCGGTCAGGAATTTGTCGCGCTCGAGCGCGTCCTCGATCGCCTTGTAGGTCTGGCCGGTGTGCTTCACGTAGATTTCGTTGAGGCGCTTCTTGAGATTCAGGATCTCCTGCGCATGCAGCATGATGTCGGTGGCCTGGCCCTGGAAGCCGCCCGAAGGCTGATGCACCATGATGCGCGAATTGGGCAGCGAGAAGCGCATGTCCTTTTCGCCGGCGGCGAGCAGCAGCGAGCCCATCGAGGCCGCCTGCCCGGTGCACAGCGTCGACACCGGTGGACGGATGAATTGCATCGTGTCGTAGATCGCAAGCCCCGATGTCACCACGCCGCCCGGCGAGTTGATGTACATCGAGATTTCCTTCTTGGGATTTTCCGCCTCGAGGAACAGGAGCTGCGCGACGGTGAGCGTCGACATGCCGTCTTCGACCGGACCGGTCACGAAGATGATGCGCTCTTTCAGAAGCCGCGAGAAAATATCGTAGGCGCGTTCGCCGCGGTTGGTCTGCTCGACCACCATGGGCACGAGGTTCATGTAGGTTTCAACGGGATCGCGCATTAGTCACCCCAAGGGTTGGTAGAAACAAGGGTTAGTAGAAACTGGCGGGGGCGAACATCCATCGGCGGGCCAGTCGGCATGATTGCCGCGCGCGGACGAACGTCCCGTGATGCAGGGACTTCAACTCGGAACTCGCACAGGCGAGCCGCTCACAGATATGAGCCAATTTCCCGGCGACAAGGCCGGGCAATCGCGAGCCGGACTAGACGAGTTCAAACTGATTCGCAGGCGATCTCCTAGCGACTGACGCCGCCGCCACGCCGCTTTCGCCCTTCATCATTAACGTCGGCCTGTCCATTTCGATCAGGCTGCGCTCTTCTCGTCGGCCTCGTCGTCCTTGAACAGATCCTCGCGCGAGACCTTCTTTTCGGTCACGTTAGCAAGTTCGAGGATGAAATCCACCACCTTGTCTTCATAAATCGGCGCACGAAGCTGAGCCAGCGCGTTGGCATTGTTGCGATAGTAGTCCCAGACTTCCTTCTCGCGGCCGGGCATCGAACGCGCACGCTCGATCACAGCGCGGCCGACTTCGTCGTCGGTCACCGTGATCTTGTTCTTTTCGCCGATCTCCGACAGCACGAGGCCGAGCCGGACGCGGCGGTCGGCGATCTTTCTGTACTCTTCCTTGGCCGCCTCTTCGGTGGTGTTCTCGTCCGCGAAGGTCTTGCCGCTCGATTCCATCTCGGCCTTGATCGAGTTCCACATCAGGTTGAACTCTTCCTCGATCAGCGACGGCGGCGCCTCGAATTTGTGGTTGTCGTCGAGACGATCGAGCAGCGCCCGCTTGACGCGCTGACGTGTCGCACCGGCGAACTCGGCGACCAGACGCTCGCGCGCGGCCTCCTTCAGCTTATCGAGCGATTCCAGGCCGAGCGTCTTGGCGAACTCGTCATCGATCTTGGTGTCGCCCGGCGCTTCGATCAGGGTTGCCGTGGTCTCGAATTCGGCCGGCTGGCCGGCAAGCTTCTCGCTGGCGTAGTTCTTCGGGAACGACACTTTCAGCGTCCGGGTCTCGCCTGCCCCGATGCCGACGAGCTGTTCTTCAAAACCCGGAATGAATTGTCCGGTGCCGATCACGACCGGGATGCCCTCGCCGGCGCCGCCATCGAACGGCACGCCGTCGATGGTGCCCTTGAAGCTGATGGTGACGCGGTCGCCGTTCTCGGCCTTGGCGCCCTCGGCCTTCGCCGCATAGGGACGGTTCTGGTCGGCGATGCGCTTGATCGCCTCATCGACCTCGGCGTCGGTGACTTCGACCACCGGCTTCTCCACCGAGAAGGTCTTGAAATCGGCGAGCTGAATGGTCGGCACCACCTCGATCGCAACCGTATAGGTCAGATCGGTCTTGCCGGCGAGCAACTCCTCGACCTCTTTCTGCTCGGTCGGCATCGTGATCTTCGGCTCGGTCGCGAGGCGGAAACCGCGGTCGGTGAAGATCTGCGTGTTGGTGTCGCGGATGGTCTGGTCGATGGTCTCGGCCATCACGGAGCGGCCATACACCTTCTTCAGGTGGCTCACCGGCACCTTGCCGGGACGGAAGCCATTGAGCTTCACCTTGTCCTTGAGGTCGACCAGCTTGGCATCCGCCTTGGCATCGAGATCCGATGCGGGAACGCTGACCTTGAACTCGTGCTTCAATCCCTCGGCGAGGGTTTCGGTGACCTGCATGGTGTCAATCTTCTTCCGCTTGCGCCGGGCCAGACAGGCCCGGCAGTGTCAAATATTCGAGGCGTGGCCTTGCAGCCTGCGCCGGTGGTTCGGCTGACCCTGGCTTCCCCCGACGGGGACGCAGGCCCTCCAGTATTCGTCATGCAAACGCTTGGATAGAGCGCTTGGTGCGGGCGGAGGGACTCGAACCCCCACAACTTTCGTCACTGGAACCTAAATCCAGCGCGTCTACCAGTTCCGCCACGCCCGCGTGAAAAGCATCCATAACCCGGCCGCGATGCCGCGGGCGGCGGGCTTATAACATGAGCCTACACCTCCGCAGCAAAAAAATGGCCCTTTTGACACCACCGGGGCAAGGCGTCACAGCTAGGACAGACATAACTAAAAATGGTCCGCACCGGTCCGATGGCAAGGCTTTCCGCGATGGTCAATCGACGCACCCTTTTGGCGGGGTTTGGCGCGGCCGCGCTGGCCCCGGTATGGCCCGTCACGGCCCGGGCCCAGGGACGTCCGGCGTTGGCGCTCCAGGCCAAGGCAGACTCCCTCGCCTTGCGCGATGGCCCGCTTACGCCGATCTGGTCGCTGCAAGGACCTGAACTCCGGTTCCAGCGCGGCGATACCGCGGAGGTCGCGTTCGCCAATGAGCTGCCGGCGCCCGCGGTGCTGAACTGGCGGGGAATCGATGGCGTAGCTGCGGCCGAACCACTAACCGCGCGCGCACCGCTCGCCGCGGGTGGCAAGCAGGCCCTGCAACTGCCGCTGCGCCATGCCGGCACCTTCCTGTGCGACATGAGCCTTCTCGGTGATGGGCAGGCGCGGCCGTCGCGGGCTCGGGCGCTGGTGGTCCGCGAAAGCGATATGGTCGCAGTCGATCGCGACGAGGTGTTTCTGGTCGAGGATTGGCGGGTCTTGCCCGACGGCACGGCGATCGCGCCCGGCGTCGAGCCGAAAGACGCTACGCCGGCCTATACGGTCAACGGCAAAACTTCATTCGATATCTCAGCACGAACCAACGAACGCGTCAGACTCCGCTTCATTAGCGCCTGTCAACGGGCTGTTATTGCAACGAAAATAGAGACCTACGAGGTTCGCGTGATGGCCGTCGACGGCCAGCCGGCCGAGCCCTTCCAGGCCCGCAACGGCGCGCTGGTGCTGGCGCCGGGCGGCCGGGCCGACGTCTTCATCGATGTAACAATGCCGGCAGGTACTTCCACGGCGATCCTCCTGCACGACGGCAAGGAGGCCCGGCCGGTCGGCAAGATCGTCGTCTCCAGTGAGCCGCCGATCCGCCCCGTTCCGCTTCGGCCGGCCCCGCCGCTGCCCTCCAACGGGCTGCCCGAGCGGATCGAGCTAAAGGGCGCTACCCGTGTCGATCTGGCGCTCGGCGGTCCCCAAGGCGATTGGGTTACGCCAGCCAGCTTTGCCGCCACCGCCGCCCCCGCCTTCCGCGCCAAAACAGGACGCACCGTGGTGCTGGCGCTCACCAACCGCGCCGCCACATCCACCGTCTTCCACCTTCACGGCCATCACTTCCGGCTGCTGGACCGGCTCGACGACGGCTGGAAGCCATTCTGGCTCGACACACTGGCGATCGAGCCCGGCCAGACCCAGCGCATCGCCTTCTTGGCCGAACATGCCGGCCGCTGGCTGATCGAGTCCGTCGCGACCGACTGGGCGGCACCGCGGCTGGTGCGGTGGTATGCTGTCGAGTGAGGAGCACGCCATGAGCAAGCCCGTTCCAGCCATCCGCAGCGTCAAGGCGCGCGGTCTTGTCGTGCCGCTCGCACGCCCCGTGAAGAACGCCTTTGGTGTGATCGATGTCGGGCCGCTGGTCTTGATCGATGTCGAGACCGATCAGGGCATTACCGGCCACTCCTATATTTTCGCCTACACCAGGCTGACGCTGAAGCCGCTGGTTCACCTGATCGAGGAGATCGGGCGCGAACTTACCGGCCGACCGGTCGCGCCGTTCGATCTGATGGCGGCGTTCGACGCCAAATTCCGCCTGCTCGGCTGGCAGGGCCTGGTCGGCATGGCGGTATCCGGCCTCGACATGGCCTGTTGGGACGCACTCGGCCAGGTCGCGGGCCGCCCGGTGGCCGAGCTGCTCGGCGGCTCACCGAAGCCTATCAAGGCCTATGACAGCTATGGCGTGGTCGATCCCGTCGCCGACGAAAAGGCGTTGCGCCGTTCGCTGGAGCAAGGTTTTCGCGGCATCAAGATCAAGGGCGGCGACGGCGATGCCGCGAACGACGAACGCGTGGTCAAGGGCGTGCGCGCCCTCATCGGTCCCGATGTCGCGCTGATGATCGACTTCAACCAGTCGCTCGATTCCGCTGAAGCAACGCGACGGATTGCCCGCCTCGCTCCCTACGATCTGCACTGGATCGAAGAACCCGTGCCGCAGGAAAACCTCTCTGGACACGCAAAAGTGCGCGAGACCTCGCCGACGCCGATTCAGGCCGGCGAGAACTGGTGGTTCCCGCGCGGCTTTGCGGAGGCGATCGCGCTAGGCGCCAGCGACTTCATCATGCCCGATCTGATGAAGTGCGGCGGCATCACCGGTTGGCTGCAGGTCGCAGCCCAAGCGGACGCCGCCAACATTCCGATGTCGAGCCACCTGTTCGCGGAAGCCAGCGCCCACATGCTGGCGGTGACGCCAACCGCGCACTGGCTCGAATTCCTCGATTTCGCCAGCGTGATCCTCGTCCACCCGGCCAAGGTCGTCGATGGCACGGTGACCGCGCGAGGGCCTGGGCTCGGGCTGGAATGGGACGAGACGGCGGTGGCGAAGTATCTGGTGACGTAGGATGGGTAGAGCGTAGCGAAACCCATCAAGTACTGTCGCCATTCGGGAAGATGATGGGTATCGCTTCGCTCCACCCATCCTACGCAACTGTACCAACTAATACTCAATCCCGTACTCGTCATAGAGCCGGCGAAACACCGCGGGCAGCACCTCCGACAAATCTTCCGCAATCAGGCCCGGTCCCGCCTCGGCCGCGGCCTCGCCGTGCAGCCAGACGCCGATACAGGCGGCCTCGAACGCCGGGACGCCTTGCGCGAGCAGCCCCGCGATGATCCCGGCCAGCACATCTCCGGCGCCCGCCGTCGCGAGCGAAGGCGGCGCGTTGGAGGCGATGCTGGCGCGGCCGTCGGGCGACGCCACCACCGTATCCGGCCCCTTCAGCAGCACCACCGCGCCGCAG
>NZ_LLXX01000033.1:13416-122536 GCF_001440405.1 Bradyrhizobium valentinum | reverse complement strand
GCGTGCGTTCATTGATGCCGGCGCCCGGCCCGATCACGATCGAATTGAGCCGCCTGTCGCCGACCAACTCGGCGAACTCGACCACGGTATCGACGGCGCGCACCATCACTGCCGTCAGCGCCGCGGCGTTGACCGCGAGCGCGTCGCGCGGCGAGGCCACCGTGACCAGCCCGGCCCCTGCCCGCAATGCTCCACGCGCCGCAAGACGCGCGGCGCCGGTCGACGCCAGTTCCCCCGACAGCACGACCGCGTGGCCGCGGGCATATTTGTGGGCGTCGATCTCGGGAACGGGGAAGGATTTTTGCCAGCTTTGCGGGACGTTCTCTGATGTCTGCGGCCGGATCTCCTCGAGCACCCCCGGATCGATGCCGATATCGGCAACGCGGACGCGGCCGCAATGCTTGCGCCCCGGCATCAACAGATGCGCCGGCTTGCGGCGGAAGAAGGTCATGGTCTCCACGGCGTTGATCGCAGCGCCCATCACCGCGCCCGATGTGCCGTTGATCCCGCTCGGCAGGTCGACCGCGAGCACCGGCGCGCCGTTAGCGTTGATCGCCTCGATCATCTCGAGCGGATCGCCCTTGACGGGACGATTGAGCCCGGCGCCGAACAGCGCATCGATGATAAGGGCCGGCTTGCCGATCGCCTGCGGGTTGAACGGCAGCACCGGAAATTTCCAGCCGCGCGCGGCGAGCGCGGCATCGCCCTGCAGGCTGTCGCGCTCGCACAGCAGGATGACGGAAACCTCGCGGCCGCGCGCGGCGAGTTCGGCCGCTGCCACAAAGCCGTCGCCGCCATTGTTGCCGCGGCCGGCGACCACCACGATCGGCCCCTCCTCGACGAGATCCATCGCGGCTTCGGCCACCGCCTGGCCCGCGCTCATCATCAACGCGAAGCCGGGTCTGCCGGCGGCGATCGTCAACCGGTCGGCACGCTCCATCTCAGTCGTGGTCAAAACTTCCATGCCGAATCCTCGATCCGTCAGCCTTTTCCAGAGGCACATTCCGCCGTGTGCGCGCCTCGCTTAGCCCCCATCTGCATAGGAATTGATCGGTTTGCCTATTTTATAAGCTTCGCTATCATGCAACGTTCCGGCCAGACCTCTTCCACCAGCCTGTTAAAAGTCTGATAACGTTCCAAAATCAGGCGCATTAACAACTTGGCATAGACCCTGCTTTTGGGGAAGCCGGTTAGAAAACCGGCTCATGATCGTCGCAGTTCGCGTCAATTATGAGCATTCCGGTGCTGTGCCGGAAGCAAGGATCAAACCAGACGGCGCCTCGCGCGACATCGAAACTATCTGCACTCTGAATTCGGAAATGCCCGGGAGGCGCTCAGTGAAGAAGATTGAAGCCATCATCAAGCCATTCAAGCTCGACGAGGTGAAAGAGGCGCTTCAGGAAGTCGGGCTTCAGGGTATCACGGTCACCGAGGCCAAGGGCTTCGGCCGGCAGAAGGGACACGCCGAACTCTATCGCGGTGCGGAATACATCGTCGATTTCCTGCCCAAGGTGAAAATCGAGATCGTGATTTCGGACGAGCTGGTCGAGAAGGCGATCGACGCGATCCGCCGCGCCGCCCAGACCGGGCGCATCGGCGACGGCAAGATCTTCGTCTCCAATATCGAGGAAGCGATCCGGATCAGAACCGGAGAATCCGGGCTGGACGCTATCTGAGCCGGGTGCTATCCGAAAACTTGCGACTGAAAAACAAGAAAAGGGCTGCTTCCGCGGCCTGATTTCGTTCGCGATGCCTCGATCGTCTGCGAATGTCGCGTTCTGGAAACCGTCCGTAGCCAAAAGGGGTATTCATGAAGACCGCTAAAGACGTCCTGAAGTCGATCAAGGACAACGACGTAAAATACGTCGATCTGCGCTTCACCGATCCGCGCGGCAAGTGGCAGCACGTGACCTTCGACGTCAGCATGATCGAAGAGGACACCTTTGCCGAAGGCCAGATGTTCGACGGCTCCTCGATCGCCGGCTGGAAGGCGATCAATGAATCCGACATGTGCCTGATGCCTGATCCGGTGACCGCGACGATCGACCCGTTCTTCGCCGAGACCACCATGGTCATCGTCTGCGACGTGCTCGAGCCGACCACGGGCGAGCCTTACAACCGCGATCCCCGTGGCATCGCCAAGAAGGCCGAGGCGATGGTGAAATCGTCGGGCGTCGGCGACACCGTGTTCTTCGGCCCCGAGGCCGAGTTCTTCGTGTTCGACGACGTGCGCTACCAGACCACCCCCTACAACACCGGCTTCAAGCTCGATTCCTCGGAACTGCCGATCAATTCGGACACCGAGTATGAGGGCGGCAATCTCGGTCACCGCATCCGCACCAAGGCCGGCTACTTCCCGGTCCCGCCGCAGGACTCGGTGCAGGACATGCGCTCGGAAATGCTCGGCGCGATGGCCAAGATGGGCGTCAAGGTCGAGAAGCATCACCACGAGGTCGCTTCCGCCCAGCACGAGCTCGGCATGAAGTTCGACACCATGACGCTGATGGCCGACCAGATGCAGATCTACAAATACTGCATCCATCAAGTCGCCCATATCTACGGCAAGACTGCCACCTTCATGCCGAAGCCGGTCTACGGCGATAACGGCTCGGGCATGCACTGCCACCAGTCGATCTGGAAGGACGGCAAGCCGGTGTTCGCCGGCAACAAATACGCCGACCTCTCGGAGATCTGCCTCCAATACATTGGCGGCATCATAAAGCACGCCAAGGCGATCAACGCCTTCACCAACCCGTCGACCAACTCCTACAAGCGCCTGGTCCCGGGTTATGAAGCTCCCGTGCTGCTCGCCTACTCCGCGCGCAACCGCTCGGCCTCCTGCCGCATTCCCTACACGGCAAACCCGAAGGCCAAGCGCGTCGAGGTCCGCTTCCCCGATCCCATGGCCAACCCCTATCTCGGCTTCGCCGCGATGCTGATGGCCGGCCTCGACGGCATCAAGAACAAGATCGATCCGGGCCCGGCGATGGACAAGGACCTCTACGATCTGCCGAAGGAAGAGCTGAAGCAGATCCCGACCGTGTGCGGCTCCTTGCGCGAGGCGCTGGAAAATCTCGACAAGGACCGCGCCTTCCTCAAGAACGGCGGCGTGTTCGACGACGACTTCATCGACAGCTTCATCGAGCTGAAAATGACCGAAGTCGAGCGCTTCGAGATGACCCCGCACCCGGTCGAGTTCGAGATGTATTATTCGCAGTGATCCCGCGCGGCGTTCGCGCCGCCAGTATCACCGTCCAACGATGCGAAAGGCGCTCCTTGCGGGGCGCCTTTTGTTTTTGCGAAGGAAAGTCAGGCGTTTCGGCCGCCTGGTTCGTGTACCTCATACGGCCGAATATCGCCGCGAATTCCGCTCATATGGGCCTGCACGCGATCGATGGACCATGTTTCCACGGCCCGTCGCCGATCAGCACATCCATGATTTACCGCTGTAAGGCCGTTATAGCCCGAACGAGACCTGGAACGGGAACATCGGAACGTCGCTGGGCGTTAAGGGGGTCCATCAGAATACGTCGACGGAGGAACGCCCATGAACAAAGCAACAACCTTGAATAGTCTCGCAACCACATGCGCCGCCCTGGCGCTCGTGCTCGCCATGGCTCCGGCCACGGCTCAGGACACCGGCCGGACGAGGGTCGGCACGCTCACCTGCAACATAGCGCCCGGTGTCGGCCTCGTTGTCGGAGGGCAGCGGCAACTGAGCTGTATCTATGCGTCAGCGAGAGGCAGAGGGCGCGAGGCTTATGAGGGCACCGTCAGCACGCTTGGCCTCGACATCGGCGCCACGACCGGCGGCCAGTTGGCCTGGGCGATTTTTGCGCCGACCACGCTGCGCCGGGCGGCATTGGCGGGAACCTATACGGGTGCAACCGCCGGCGGCACGGTCGGCGCCGGAGCGAGTGCCAACGTCCTGGTTGGAGGCTCGGACCGCACGGTGATGATGCAGCCGCTATCCGTGCAGGGGCAGACAGGCGTGAATATTGCGGCAGGCGTATCCACAATGGAGCTGCGGCCGGCGGCCGCTGCGCCCGCGCGCCGCGCGCCCCAGTGACGACATCATCGCTGGTGAACTGGTAGAAAATCTCGACAAGGACCGCGCCTTCCTCAAGCACGGCGGCGTGTTCGACGACTTCATCGACAGCTTCATCGAGCTCAAGATAACCGAAGTCGAGCGTTTCGAAATGACCCGCACCCGGTCGAGTACGAGATGAACTATTTGCAGCAAGTGCCGGCGGTATTTCCCGCTGACACAACTGCCCGAAAATGCGAAAGGCGCTCCGTACGGAGCGCCTTTCTTTTGAGAACGGCGTGACTGCAACGACCAACCGCGTCCGCCTAGCTCAGCGGAGTCGTTCCGGAAGACCACACCCATGCCTCTACCAACGGATGTGGGCGCCGAGGTGTTCGCACCTCGTCTGGCGGCTGGACGGCCGTCCGCGCTCGTGGGGGCGGCGGCTATCCAGCCGCTGGCGCCGAGATCGCCGCTAAAGTAACATTCCGCTGGACCGCTCGACGGGACTGCCGGTCGCACTGAATGGTGCGGCCAGTTTTTCACGGGGTCCACGATCGGGCTGCGTCTGAGGGTCAGCTGATGGCCACTGCAATGACCAGTGTCTCGTCGTCGCCAAAGCTGACGCCACCCCGGGGCTATTTGGCCGTTATCCGCACCATCGACAAGTTTACGGAGTGGACCGGCCACCTCTTCGTGCTCCTCATCATTCCCCTGGTGTTCGCCAACGTTTACGAGGTTTTCGCCCGCTACTTCCTCGGAAGCCCCACTGTCTGGGCGCTCGACGTGACGACGATGTCGTATGCGGCGCTCTTCATGCTGGGATCAACGCTGGCGCTTCTCAAGGGCGCTCACGTGCGCACCGACATGCTGTGGGAAGGATTCTCGGACCGAACCAAAGGCATGATCGACAGCCTCGCATTCATCCTGTTCTTCCTGCCGACGATGGCCGTGCTGTTCTACATCTCGATCGATGACTTCCTTTACTCGATCTCGATCGACGAGCGCTCGAGCTCCGGAGCCTGGACGCCGATATTGTGGCCGCTGCGCGGGGTTATCCCGCTCACCGCCTTCATGCTGTCCCTGCAGGGCATCTCAGAGCTGATGAAGAGCCTGTGGGCGTGGCGCACCGGCCAGTTCCTGACCCGGCACGAGAAGATCGAGGTCTGAACATGAGCTATTCGGAGCTTCTGGGCCTCATCATGCTCTTCTGCATGGTCGCCGTCATCTTCATCGGATTCCCGATCTCCTTCACGCTGCTGTTTCTCGCCATCATCTTCGGCGGCCTGGGATTAGGCTGGGAGCAGACCTTCAATCTGAGCTACCTGCAGATCTGGGGCACGATGAAGGATGAGATCTTTCCGGCCGTGCCGCTGTTCATCTTCATGGGCTATATGACCGAGCAGGCCGGGCTGATGGAGCGCCTGTTCGGCGCCATGCGCAGCCTGCTTGCGCCGGTACGCGGCTCGCTCTATCTGGCGGTGATCCTGACCGCGACCATCTTCGCCATGGCGACGGGCATCGTCGGCGCGGCAGTCACGGTGCTCGGCATCATGGCGGCGCCGATGATGATCAAGACCGGCTACGACCCCCGGCTGTCCGCGGGCGCCATCGCTGCCGGCGGCACGCTCGGAATTCTCGTTCCGCCAAGCGTCATGCTGGTTGTTATGGGTCCGGTCATGGGCGTTCCCGTCAACCTGCTCTACTCGGCGGCGTTCGGCCCGGGCTTCCTGCTCGCCGGCTGCTACATCGCCTACACGCTGACCCGAAGCTTCCTGAACCCCAAGCTCGGCCCGGCCATGACGATGGAGGAGCGCGAGGCGGCCTACAAGGAGATGACCACCGAGAAAGTGGGAATGCCGGTACTGGTCCTGGCGCTGCTCTGCCTCATGGCGCTCGTCTATCTGCTGGCCGACCTGGTGCTGGGGGTTGCCCGCGCCCCCGCTGTCCCGGTGACGATCGGCCGGATCGACGTGTCGGTTGCTGCGCTGCTGCCAGCGCTGCTGGCGGCGTGGGCCTATGTCCGTAACGCCTATTTCCGCGCCGTCGTGCTGGGCATCGCACCGCTGAGCGCACTGATCGGCTTTACGCTTGGCACCATTGTCGGCGGGCTGGCGACGCCGACTGAGGCCGCCTCCTGCGGGGCCTTCGGCGCCGCCATCCTGGCGCTGGCGTACCGCCGGCTCAACGTGCAGTCGCTCACGAACGCAGGCATCGGCACCATGGTGACCTCCGCCATGGTGCTGTTCCTGGCAGTGGCCTCAACCGTGTTCGGCGCCGTGTTCACCAAGCTCGGCTCAGCCAATCTGATCACCAATTTTCTGCTCGCGGTTCCGCTAAGCGACTGGTGGAAGCTCGCCCTCATCATGGCGATCTTCTTCGTGCTCGGATGGCCATTCGAATGGCCCGTGATCATCCTGGTGTTCTTGCCGATCGCCCTGCCGGTGGTCGAAAAGCTCCAGCTGGGTCTGGGCAAGCTCGACCTCTTGATCTGGTTCGGCGCGCTCACCGCCGTCAACATGCAGACCGCTTATCTCAGTCCGCCCGTCGCCATGTCAGCCTACTATCTGCGCAACGTCGTGCCGAATTGGAGTCTCGGCACGATCTACAAGGGCATGGCCGACTACATGGTGATCCAGGTCTTCGCCCTCATCCTGCTGCTGGTGTGGCCGCAAATCGCGCTGTGGCTGCCGCATATGGTGCGGTAGCAAGAAGGGCGGCGCTGCCGCCGCCCCTCGGTTTGGTGCTCCCTGGTGCTATTTGCCCTCCTTCGGCGGCCAGTAGTAGTCGGCCTGAAAAGCGTAGGGCGGGAACATGAAGCGCTTGGCCGGCACCACTTTGGCGGCATAGGCCTTCTGAGAGTCGTAGACCTTCTTGAAGAAGGGGTTCTTGGCCGACTCGGCGGCCGCGAATTCATCCCAGGTCTTGAGGAAGGCCTGGTTGATCTCGGGCGGCGTGGTCAGCAGCTTCACGCCGTGCTTCTCCGCGAATTCGGCAATCGCATCCGCGTTCTGCCGCTGATAGCTCGCCCACCAGCGGAGAAACGTCTCCGAAACGGCCGACTTGATGGCCTCCTTGTTCTGAGCCGGCAGGCTGTCCCAAACGTCCTTGTTGAAGGCGATCTCGGCCACCGACGCGCTTTCGTGCATGCCAGGCGTATAGTGGTACTTCCACACGGTGTGCAGCCCGAGCCGCTGATCCTCGATGCCGCCGACCCACTCGGCACAATCGATCGTGCCGCGCTCGGCGGCGGGCAGGATCTCGCCGCCCGGCATGTTGACCACGGCCATGCCCATCTTGGAATAGAGTTCGGCGACGATACCCGTCTGGCGGCACTTCATGCCCCTGAAGTCGCTGAGGTCCTTGATCGGGCGCTTGAACCAGCCAAGCGCCTGCGGGCTCGGCGGCATGCTGGGAAACGCGACCAGGTTGAGCTTGAGCTCCTTCTGGTAGAATTCGTTCCAGAGATCGAGGCCCCCGCCCTCGTATACCCAGCCGATGAAATCGACAGGATCCATGCCGGCAATACCGGCAGGCGTATTTGCGAACAGGGTCGCAGCCTTGTTCTTGCCGAACCACCAGTAGGAGATGCCCCAGGCGCCATCGATAACTTTCTTGTGCGCTGCGTCGAGAATCTCGAACGGCGGGACGATCGCGCCGCCCGGCAGCGCCTCGATCTTGAGCTGGCCCGCTGTCAACTTGTCCACCCGGTCAGCGAAGAACTTCAAGGCATCCTGCGCCGTGGACGACGGCGGCACTGCCGATTGGACCTTTAGTGTTCGAGCCTGCTGGGCATGAGCCGTGCCGGCGAGCGCCAATGTGGCAGAGACTGCCGCAACCAGGGCTATCCCCGTAAGCGAACTGATTTTCATTGTCTACCTCCTCTCTAGCGCTGGATGTCTACCTCCCTCTAACAATGTGCAGGCGAGCGATCGGGCTCCGCCGGCGAACAATCCTACCGCGGATGAGGTGCCTTCAGCCAGAGCGACCCTCCGGATCGTGCTTACTTGCCAATGAGACGAATTTCCGGGAACGTTCGAAATGTCTGCCGCGCGACACGGGTTTGGGTCATTGGCAACATTCTGACTGTAGCTTCATCGAGTTCAGGATGACTGAAGTCGCTTCGAGATGACCCCGCACGCGGTCGAATTCGAGATGTATTCGTAGTGATCCCGCGCGGCGTTCGCGCCGCCCGTATCACTGTCCAACGATGCGAAAGCCGCCCCCGTTTGGGGCGCCTCCTATTATCGTGGCGGCCATTTCCGCTCGCGCTCAAAGCAATCCGGGTTCCCGCGTGATCCTGCGGTTCCTCGGTTCCCGAATCCCAGTGAAATCAAAATCTCTCCTAAATCGTGGCGGTGATTGTCGCTTTTAGACCTCGCTGGCGAGGTACTGGTACAGCAGAACAAATAAGAGGCGGCATCGACCAAATGGCGACAAAAGACGGTTTCCCGCCGGACGAGCGTTATCTCTTTCTCACCGAGCAAGCCGAAGAAACCGTGCAGCCGGATATCGGGAAGGCTTTGGGCAGAGCGGCTCTCTCGTTGCGAATCCTCAAAGCGAGTATTTTTGGGGTAATGGCGACAGCAGCGGTCGGTATCGCGATCCTATCGGTAGAAAATCCAGTCGCGCTCGTCGCGGACATCACGGCTTCGTGGGTCGACAAGCCGGCGCTTCAGCCTGGCACCGATGCGTCGACGTCATCAATTCAATCAATCGCGGACACTCAGGATTTGCCAACGACGACAAGCGACGCGCCGACACGCGACGAAATTGCTGTTGCTTCTGAACCTGCCGATCAGAAGCAAACCGAGATTGGTCAGCCGTCAGCCGAAGCCTTGCTGAAGGAATTCGAAGCCTGGGCGGCCAAGGAAGATTCGCGGGCACAGGTCGTGCCCGTACAGCCCGCGCAAGCTGCCCCAGTGCAGGTTGCGCAAGATGCCCCTGCTCAGGCCCAGCCCACGTATCAGGCCCAGCCGACGAAAAAGCATCGACGGGCCCGGTCCGTGCATAATGCGCGAGCAGAGATCCGAACCCAGCGGAATCAGCGAGCAAGGGTCCGGGAAGAGCAAAATGCACGGGTCGAGGTCCCGGCCGTACCCGACGCCCGAGCACAGGAGCAGTCAGTGCAAAATGCCCAGACCCCGTCCCTCCTGCAAAGCTTGGGTCTGCGTTAACGCGGCGTCACCGCAATCGCGCTTCGCCACGGCCTCCGATGCAGCAAGCCCGGATGAGCGCAGCGACATCCGGGACCACGTCGAGAGAGTACCCGCATAGAGCGCTTTGATCGAAATTCGGTCTAGCCAAGCTCGTCCAGTTCGAATTTCGAACGGGTGCGACAAGAATCCCACCATCAACAAATTCAATCACTGCAAGCGCTTAAAGCCAGAAAACTGATCTGGCACGCAATCTGCGTAACCCCCTTCAACTCTCGCGTCTTTGCGGCCGGGAGGAGAACAAGTTCTGACACTGGGAGGGAACGCATGAGCGAGTACAAGACCAACGGCGCACGAAAGCACGAAAGCCTGGACGCGGTGGTGATCGGCACAGGAGTTGCCGGCCTTTACCAGCTCTACAAGCTGCGCAACGAACAAGGCCTCAAGGTCAAGGCCGTCGATACGGCCACCGGCGTGGGCGGCACCTGGTACTGGAATCGCTATCCGGGGGCACGCTTCGATTCCGAAGCCTACATCTACCAGTATCTCTTCTCTGAAGAGCTCTACAAAGGCTGGAGCTGGAGCGAGCGCTTCCCCGGCCAGCCGGAGATCGAGAAGTGGCTCAATTACGTCGCCGACAAGCTCGACCTGCGCAAGGATGTCCGCTTCAGCACGACGATTACGAGCGCAGTCTTCAACGAGGCGACGCAGCGATGGACGATCACGACCGACAAGGGCGATGTGATTGATGCGCAGTTCCTGATCACCTGCTGCGGAATGCTGTCGGCGCCGCTGACATCGGTTTTTCCCGGACAGGAGACGTTCAAGGGGAGCCTGGTCCACACGGCGCGTTGGCCGAAGGGGGACATCGATCTCACCGGCAAGCGCGTCGGCATCGTCGGCAACGGCGCAACGGGCATCCAGGTGATCCAGACGATCGCCGGCGAGGTCGGCAGCCTGAAGGTATTCGTGCGCACGCCGCAATACATCATCCCGATGAAGAACCCGAAATATGGACAGAAGGAGGTCGAGGCCTACAAGGCGCGGTTCAACGAATTCCGCGAAACCCTTCCCCACTCGTTCACCGGCTTCGAATACGACTTCACTAACGGCAATTGGAAGGATCTCACTCCGGAACAGCGTCACACCGTTCTTGAGAAGATCTGGGATGAAGGCTCTCTGCGGTTGTGGCTCGCCTCATTCGTGGAGATGTTCTTCGAGGAGGACGTCAGCGAGGAGATATCCGAGTTCGTCCGCAAGAAGATGCGCGCGCGCCTCAAGGATCCCAAGCTGTGCGAGACACTGATCCCGACCGACTACGGCTTCGGCACGCATCGCGTCCCGCTCGAGACCAACTATCTGGAGGCTTACCACCAGCCGAACGTCGAGCTGATCAGCGTCAGGAACAACCCAATCAAGCGGATCACGCCTCATGGCATCGAGCTCACCGATGGAACGGCATACGAACTGGATGTGATCATCCTCGCAACCGGCTTCGACGCCGGCTCGGGGGCGCTGACCCGCATCGACATCCGTGGCCGCGACGGCCGCTCGCTCAAGGACGAATGGAGCCGCGACATCAGGACCACGATGGGGCTTCAGGTCCACGGTTACCCGAACCTCTTCACGACGGGCGCGCCGCTGGCGCCATCGACGGCGCTCTGCAACATGACCACATGCCTTCAGCAGCAGGTCGAGTGGATCAGCGATTGCATTGCGCATCTTCGAAAGAACGAATTGAGCGTCATCGAGCCAACGAAGGAGACGGAGGATGCCTGGGTAGCGCATCACGATGAGGTCGCGAACACGACCCTCGTAACCAAGACGCACTCCTGGTACATGGGCTCCAACGTCGATGGCAAGCCTCGCCGTCTCCTTTCCTATATCGGCGGCGTCGGAACGTATCGCAAGAAGTGCGATGACGTCGCCACTTCGGCCTACCCAGGCTTCGCCAAGCAGTGATCACCATGCGGGGCCGCGCAACCCGATTGCGTGGACGCGGCCCTGCATCCCGCATAATCACGAAAAATCGGAGGAACACATGTCCAAGGAATTCAAGGTAGCGGCCGACGCCATCCTCAATGAGACCGTCACGACGGGCCAGGGTGTCCCGGGAGTGGTGGCAATGGTGACAGACCGTAACGGAAATATCTACGAGGGAGCTGCCGGCAAGCGTCGCAACGACCAGCCGTCTCCGATGACGACCGAAAGCAGCTTCGCCATCTTTTCGACGACCAAGGCGATCACCGGCACGGCCGCACTTCAACTGATCGAGGAAGGCAGGCTCGACATCGATGCTCCCGCAAAAAAATACGCTCCTGATATCGGCAAGCTGCAGGTTATCGATGGCTTCGACGCCAAGGGACAGCCCAGGCTTCGCGCACCGAAGCGCGATGTGACCACGCGCATGTTGCTGTTGCACACCGCCGGTTTCGGCTACGACTTTTTCAACGAAAGCTATCTGCGCCTGGCGACCGAGCACGGACAGCCAAGCGTGATCACCTCGTCGAAAGCCGCAATCATGACGCCGCTTCTTTTCGATCCCGGATCGAAGTGGGAGTACGGAACAAACATCGATTGGGTCGGACAGGTTGTCGAGGGTATCACCGGCAAGCGCCTTGGCGAGGTCTTCGCCGAACGCATCTTCAAGCCGCTTGGCATGACGAACACGACTTTCGAGATCAACGACGCGGTGCGGGATAAGCTTGCCGGCGTGCACGCCCGTAACGCCGACGGCTCGCTCACCCCGATGGACTTCGAATTGCCTGCGAATCCCGAGGTCCATATGGGAGGACACGGCCTCTATAGTACGGTCGGCGACTACATGCGCTTTATCCGCATGTGGCTGAACGATGGAGCCGGCCCGCATGGCCGGGTGCTGAAGCCGGAGACCGTGAAGACGGCCGAAAAGAACCAGCTTGGCGATCTGAAGGTGACAGCCTTACCGGGCGTGATCAAATCCCTCTCGAACGATGCGGAGTTCTTTCCGGGCCTGTCGAAGTCGTGGGCGTTCACCTTCATGGTCAATGATGAGAAGGCGCCCACGGGACGGCCGGCCGGCGCGCTCGGCTGGGCTGGCTTGGCCAACCTGTTCTACTGGATCGACCGTCAGAATGGTTTCGGAGGCTATTGGGCAACCCAGATCCTGCCCTTTGCCGATGTAGCTTCATTCACCGGATACATGCGTTTCGAAACGGCCTTTTACGATGCACTGAACCAACGCAAGGCCGCCTAGCTTCGGCCAGCGTCGCGCCGCAATCCGCCTTCGACCACGCCATTTCTGCAGTGCGGTCGGAGGCGGCATAAATTTGCACCAGGGTAGGCTTATTGGTTGCGGTTTTCCATGGATGGCTTCAAGATCGCACGTTCAAGCTCCGCTTCCAGCATCTGCTCTGGGACCGCTCAGCGCGTCAAGGGAGGGAACGTGTTGGGTCAGACACCAGAGGATGCTTTCGCCCATCCAGGTATCGAACGTGATGTCCTGACAAGCTGGGAACGCTTTCTGTCCGGGACCGGCAGCACTAGTCGGCAGGTTGTGCGCGCCGCTATTACCGATTCCTGGCAGCGCTGCCAGAAATCGGCTGTCGACTACCGGCGTGGCCAGGCTCCGATGCCGATAAGGGATGACAGGCTGCAGCGCTTGCTCGAAAAGCGCAGCCGTCTTGTCCAGGCTGGTGCTTCGACGATGGCGCTGGCGCGCGACTACATGCTGGAAACCGGCACCGTGATGGTGCTGACCGATGCCGACGGCATTGTTTTGCGCCTGGAAGGTGACACCAAGCTGGCGCTGCGCAATGCGGTTGAAAAAACACACCTCCTACCCGGCAGCAACTGGAGCGAGACGACCTGCGGAACCAACGCGATCGGCACGGCTCTGAAAACCGAGCAGCCCATCCAGGTGCATGCCACCGAGCATTTCTGTTCCGGCATCCACCGCTGGACTTGCTCGGCCTGCGTCATCCGCGATCCAATCGACGGCGCCGTCATCGGGGCGATCGACATCTCCGGACTATCCGCGTCCTATGGGCGGCCGGCACTCGCACTGGCGATTTCGGCGGCCGCGCGCATCGAGGCCCAGTTGCTTCAGATGGAGCTGGACGCCCGCTACCGGCTTCTCGACCAATGCTTCTGGATGCTGCCGCCTCCGGATCGGCATCACGCCGTGCTGTTCGACAGTGCGGGACGTCCTTTCAAGGCAAGTGGAGAAATGTCGCAGATCATGCGTGATCTGGGCGCGCCGGGATGCCAGTCCGGCTTTCCCCATCTCGGAAGCCGCGATGATCAGCTTTGTGGCGCCTCGCGTCCGGCGTGGATCAAGGAGGAATGGCTGAAGCCGGTGGTGCATCAGGGCGAACATCTCGGCACCGTGATGGTTGCGCCAAAGCCGATAGTTTCAGACAGGGCTTTCCTGCCGTTCGCCCGGGGTGAGGCTCGAGCCTTCAGAAACGTCATCCATAGCGCCCCGAAAATGCACGCGGTCGTCGAGAAATGCCGACGCGTCGCGACGACCGTGGCTCCTGTTCTGCTGCTTGGCGAGACCGGTGTGGGAAAAGAGGTATTCGCTCACGGCATCCATGTGGCGTCGCCGCGCCGGGACCGCGCTTTCGTCGTCATCAATTGCGGTAGCGTCTCGCGCGAACTGCTTGCCAGCGAACTCTTCGGTTATGTGGACGGCGCTTTCACCGGCGCACGTCGCGGCGGCATGGCCGGAAAAATCGAAGCCGCGTCCGGCGGAACCCTGTTCCTTGATGAAATCGGCGAGTTGCCGCTCGAACTCCAGCCTATGTTGCTGCGAGCGCTGGAGAACGGCGAGATCAGTCGTATCGGCGAAGCCGCGGCGCGCAAGGTGGATTTTCGTCTCGTCACCGCGACTAACCGCGATCTGCAAGTCGAGGTGGACGCAGGGCGCTTTCGCAAGGATCTGTACTACCGGTTGGCGGTCATCCCCGTAGTCATACCGCCGCTGCGCGAACGCCCGGACGACATCCCGCTGCTGGTCGATCATTTCGTTGCACAGGCGAGAGCGCGCTATGCTCTTGGCAATCGCCGTTTCGCCTCGGATACGCTTTCGCGTCTGCAGGATTATCACTGGCCTGGCAATGTCCGCGAGTTGCGCAATCTGGTCGAGAGCGTCATGCTGACCAGTAACGGGGACCCGATCGAGCCATCGGAGCTGCCCGATGTGTTTTGGCGGGCGGAACGGCTATGCGGACGTAAACAGGGCCTGTCATTGGCGGAGTCTTCCGAACGCGACCTAATCTCGCGCACACTCCGGTCGTGCAACGGCAATGTGACGGCTACCGCGTCCGCGCTTGGTCTTGCCAAGAGCACCGTCTATGCGAAGCTGCATCGTTATGACATTCGCTTCGACCTGGGCTCAGTAAACTCCTCTGGTTGAGGTCCGCGTCGTCCCCGCATATCGCGGAGCCTGTCATCACTGCGCGAGCGCATTGCGCTCGTCGTCGGGCGCGCATTCGCGCGACCCGTTGGCTCATGCAGGCTACGGACTGATTTGCCTCCTTCGCAAGCACAGTTACACGTAGCGACTGCGACCAGTTGGCACGACGGGCAAATCACTTCTGATTTTCAGAAATCGTGTCAAGCCTCGGAGTCAAAGATATTCCGCTTTTGTTCTTACCCAAATCACCTGCATAACTCCGCCCGTCTCACGGCAGATGAGGGGCGCTCGCGATCGTCACGAACGTGCGGTGAGATGCGATGGACGTTGAATGCGCGCTAGACGTACGCGCAGGAAACGTACGGTGAAGTCGTGTGGTCCGGACGCCGCGGTGCTGGCGTTAAGTCCGAGAGAAGCGAAGCTTCTCGGGGGCGACGGTGGCAAGAAAGCCGTTCACCGGGGAGAGCACGAAGTAAGCCGTAAAGCCATTGCGCAGGGAAGGCCGGAATGCTCCCGCTGCCCTGTATGCTCGTGTGCAGTTTTGTTTGCGCAAATCGCACGCGAGACCGCGGGTGCAGCAAGCACCCGGTCTTCCCTGCGCCCTCTGATAAAGAGGGCGGGAAGTTATCCAGCAAACCTCGGGCGTGACAAGCCGCGAGATCGCGAAATCATGTCAGTTGGTAGTTTGAAAATTGAGGCGCGTTATTTCCATCCCGTCGTCCCGGACAAGCGAAGCGCGATCCGGGACCCATACGCCGCGGCGGATGTCGTCTTGGAAGGTTGGTCGACGGCTTTCCTTCAACAACGCATATTGTGGCTATGGGTCCCTGCATTCGCAGGGACGACGAAAGCGCGCGTTCACGATGCCTACTCCGCCCGCCTGTGCGCCTTCAGCGCCTCGCCGAACGCTTCGAACAGTTTTCGGTTGATCGGGTTGCGCTGCGGATCGTACTCGGCGTGCCACTGGACACCGAGCGCAAAGCTCGCGGCGTCCGCGATCCGGATCGCTTCGATGGTGCCGTCTTCGGCGATGCCTTCGATGACGACGCGCTCGCCGGGTTCGAGAATGCCTTGCCCGTGCAGCGAATTCACCCGGATGGTTTCGCAGCCGAGCAGGTTTGCAAACGTGCCGCCGGGCGTGAGGTGAACGTCGTGCCGGTCGGCAAACACCACGGTCGGGTCGGGATGGATCTCGCCGTTTTCGAGTCGCGGCATGCGGTGGTTCATGCGCCCGGGGATCTCACGGATTTCCGGATGCAGCGAGCCGCCGAAGGCGACGTTCATTTCCTGCAAGCCCCGGCAGATGCCGAAGATCGGCACACCGCGGGCAACGCAGGCCTCCGTCAGCGCCAGCGCGACGTCGTCACGGTGGATATCATAGGGTTCGTGCCGCTCGTGCGGTTCGGTCTTGAAACGCGTCGGATGAACATTGGCGCGGGCGCCTGTCAGGATCACCCCGTCGACGACGTCGAGAAGCGCGCCGATATCGGTAATCTCGGGCGAGCCTGCAAACATCAGCGGCAACGCCCCCGCCACGTCGGTGACCGCGCGAAGGTTGCGCTCTCCGACCATCTGGGTCTGGAAACGATTTTCGACGCGATAGGCGTTCCCGATCACACCGACCACGGGCCGCCTCATCGCAAAATTTCCGCTGTCATCTTCCCGTGCAAAGATCTTCTGGGTTGGGCCATGATTGCAGAAGATAATGCCTGCGAGGGGACGGCGGATCAATATCCGGAGAGCCGCAGCGGAGCTGCCCTGCTATTTTCGCGTGAAAGCCTCCCGGGCGTCGATCCCGTCGGCCCCGGGCAAACCGGCCGCCCGGAGCGCCGTAGCCGCCGAATTGTCGGCCCCAGTCAGCCAAGGCAGTTTCGCCTGGATTCCGCGCGTCACCGGCTCGCCCAGCGCACCGCCGAAATCGAGTGGCCAGTATCCATTCGGCACCACTTCGGCCGAAATTCCCCGGAGGCGATAGCCCTTGCCGAGCACCGCTTCGACATCGTCCGGCGGCACCACCTTCGCGCTGCCGGGATCAGCCGGTTCGGCAAAGGTGGCGAGCACCGGGATCAGCGCGCCCTTCACCGGCACGGCACCGGCCAACCGGCTCATCTCGCTGAACGGCACGCGCTTGCCGGAAGCCGCCGCATAGGCGCGCAAGGCCACGTAATTCATGTCATCAAGGACGAGATTGTTGTCGACATGCGCGAGCAGCGCGACGAGATTCTTGCCCGCCCCGAGCTCGACGAAGATGGCGTCGCCGAGGGTGCGGGTCTGGCCGCGGCGGGTGTAGCTACGGTCGGGATGGACGGCCACCACGCTAGAGGCCGATTTGCGCCCCTCCGGCGTCTCGACCTCGACCATCAGGCGATATTTGTGGGCAGGCCGGTTGATTCTGATCTGGTCGCCGATCACAAGCGCCGCAAGCAGCGCAATCGGGCCAAACCATTTGAAATTCATCTCAACCCTCGCCGGCCGCCATGTCAGATTCATGCACCGCTTGGCATGCCGGATGCGGCAGCGTCAAACCGGCGCGCACCCGCCCGCTTGATCCCGTCCCGATTCTGTCGAATGACTGGCTGAGCAATGTCTCACGAGAAGGAATCAACGTGACAGGTCCGGCTGACAATCGCCTTCAGGCCCGCAACGATCTGGCGTGGGCGATATCGGTCGGCGGCATCGGCGTCGTGCTGTTCGCCGGGCTGCTGGCATTCACCTGGCACTTCGCCGCGACGCTGTTCCTGATATTTACCGGCATGCTGCTCGGTGTCGCGCTCAACGCCATGAGCAACCTGCTCGGGCGCGTGGTGCGGCTGCCCCATGCGCTGCGGCTGACGGCGGTCTGTCTGGTGGTCGCGGGCATGCTGTCGGGCATTGTCTTTCTCGGAGGCACCACGATCGCCCAGCAGACGACGGCGCTGAGCAACACGCTCAAGTCGCAGCTCGTCAACGTCAAGGGCTTCCTGGAACGGAACGGCATCGACACCAGTTTTTTCGATTTCGGCACCGTGTCGTCGCCGTCGGATGATTCCGCGCCGGCGGCCTCCAGCGCAACGCCGACGCCCCACGCACTTCCCAGCGCCGGCACGATTGCGGCCAGTGGCGGCGCCATTTTCAGCCAGAGCCTGAAACTGATTCTGGGTACCGCAAGCGCGGTCGGCAACTTCTTTATCGTGCTGTTCCTGGGCATAGCCTTTGCGACGCAGCCCAGCGTCTACCGTAACGGCCTGTTGTTCATGGCGCCGGCCAGACACCGCACGCGCGCAATCATGATCGTCGACCGGATCGGCGATACGCTCGAGCGCTGGCTGATCGCGCAGATCATCACCATGGTCGCGGTGTTTCTGGTGACCTGGATCGGGCTATCGATCATCGGCATCCAGAGCTCGTTCATCCTCGGCATCCAGGCAGGACTTCTCGCCTTCATCCCAACCGTCGGCGCGATCCTCGGCGGGCTGATCGTGGTGCTCGCGAGTCTCGCTTCCGGATGGGTCGCTGCCCTCTCCGCCTTCATCCTGTTCCTCGGCGTGCATGCGCTGGAAAGCTACGTGCTGACCCCGGTCATTCAGCGGCAGGCGCTGGATATTCCGCCGGCCACGCTGTTTGCGTTCCAGATCCTGCTCGGCGTCGTCTTCGGCATCTGGGGGTTGGCGCTCGCGCTGCCTCTAATGGCCATTGCCAAAGTGATGATCGACCATTTCAAGGCAGAAGCGACGCCTGTCGCGATCACGACCGGCTGATGACTTCAGTCCGCCGTGGTCAGCACCGTCTCGGTATGCTCGACTTCGGGGGGAGCAGCAAAATACGGCCCGACCAGAGCGCGCCAGGCGGTGAAGTCCTCTGAGCCGCGAAAATCCACGGTGTGGTTTTCCAGCGTCTCCCATTGCGCTATCAGCCGGTAACGCTGCGGCTTCTCGATCGATTTGTGCAGCTCAAAGCCCTTGCCGCCCTTGGCCCGCAGGAACAGTGGACGCGCCTGGGCAACCGCAGCTTCAAACTCCTTCTCGGTGCCGGGCTTGACGTCGATTTGTGCGATTTCGGTGATCATTCGCGTTGTGCCTCCTCATGAGAACTGGCGTGTCTAACCCAGCCGCCCAAAAAGCAAAAGGCAGATGCAGCGCGTATGCGTTGCTGCGACGCACGCTGGCGGCGTCAAGCATGACGAAATCGTGCAGGCGACATGCTCTCACCTCAAGCCTGTTTGGTGTAGGCTCGCGTCAAACAAAAGCGACAAGCTCAAAGCGACAAGCTCACGGTCACGGGGAGAGAAGCGATGAACCTCCGTCGGATCCTGTTCACCTTGGCCACGGCGATGAGCATGCTCAGCCTGTCGGCCGGACCATCGCATGCACAGCAGCTTCCGGCCGTCGCAATCGACAAGGACGATATCGGCGGCGTGGTGCGCGGACCGAACGGGCCGGAGACCGGCGTCTGGGTCATCGCGGAGACCACCGAGCTGCCGACGAAATTCGCCAAGATCGTCGTCACCGACGATCAGGGCCGCTACGTGATCCCGGACCTGCCGCCGAACGTGAACTACGCAATCTGGGTCCGTGGCTACGGGCTGGTGGATTCGCCCAAGCTGCGCGCCAAGCCCGGCCAGCAACTCGACCTCACGGCGGTTCCGGCGCCAAACGAGGCGGCGGCGGCCCATTATTACTCGGCGATCTATTGGTACACGATGATGAAGATTCCGCCGGCGAAGGATTTCGGCGGCAGCACGGAGATTCCGAAGGAAATCACGCAGGACATATGGCGCCAGCGAATGAACAACGTCGACTGCATCGGCTGCCATCAGCTCGGCCAGGAATCCACGCGCACGATCCCGGGCGGGTTCGGCGAATTCAAATCGCACAAGGAAGCCTGGATGCGCCGCGTCTCCTCGGGCCAGGCCGGGGAATTGATGGTGAACCGGCTCGCCGGCCAGCTCGGCGGCGTGCCGTTCAAGTATTTCGGGGACTGGACCGAACGGGTCGCCAAGGGCGAACTGCCGAAATCCAAGCCGCCGCGGCCGGCCGGCATCGAGCGCAACGTCGTCATCTCGTCCTGGGAATGGGCGACTGAAAAGCACTTCGTGCACGATCTGATTTCGTCAGACCGGCGCTACCCGACGGTCAACGCCTACGGCCCGCTGTTCGGTGCGAATGAGTACTCGTCCGACGACATGCCGATTCTTGATCCGAAGACACACAAGGTGACGTTCTCGAAGATGCCCGTCGCTGATCCCAATGCGCCGGAATCGTTCGGCCCGCCGCTGCATGGCACGGCCGTCCTCAATCCGGTCAGCCCCTCGGCCTATTGGGGTGAAGAGAAGATCTGGAGCCAGCGGGCCAACAATCACAACAGCATGTTCGACAAGAAGGGTCGCCTGTGGCTCGCGGCGGCCGTGCGCGGCATCGAAAATCCGGCTTACTGCCGCAAAGGGTCTGACCATCCGTCGGCCAAGGCCTTTCCGCTGGAACGCTCGGGGCGGCAAGTTTCGGTGTTCGATCCCAAGACCCAGAAGTACAGCTTCATCGATACCTGCTTCGGCACCCATCACCCCCAGTTCGGCTACGACGCCGACGATACGCTTTGGCTCTCGGGAAGCGGTCCCGTCGCCGGCTGGGTCAACACCAAGCTATGGGACGAGACCGGCGATGCCGTCAAAGCGCAAGGCTGGGCGCCATTCGTTCTCGACACCAACGGCAACGGCAAGGTCGACGAATATACCGACCCGGGCAAGCCTGCGGAGGCGGGCAAGGACATGCGGGTCGCAGGCTCGGGCCCCTACGCCGTGATGCCGCATCCGACCGACGGCTCGGTCTGGTACACCGTCAACGTGTTCGTCGGCCCACCCGGCTTCATGCGCTTTGATCCCAAGACCAAACTGTCGGAGTTTTATGCCATTCCGAAGGAAGGCATCGGCGTTCGCGGCGGTGACATCGACAAGAACGGCGTGCTCTGGGGCTCGGGTTCGAACGGGAGCCTGATCCGCTTCGATCGCAGCAAGTGCAAGGCTCCGCTGAGCGGGCCGGAGGCCACCGGCAATCACTGCCCGGAAGGCTTCTCCTACTTCAGATATCCCGGCCCCGGCTTCGAAGGTTTTGAGAACTCCAGCGCCGAGGCGAGCTACTATACGTGGGTCGATCACCACAACACGGTCGGCCTCGGCGAAAACATCCCGATCTCCACCGCCAACCTCAACGACGGCTTCGTCGCCTTCAAGGATGGGCAGATGGTGATGCTGCGCATCCCCTATCCGCTCGGCTTTTTTGCCAAGGGCCTCGACGGGCGCATTGACGATCCGGGCGCAGGCTGGAAAGGCCGCGGTCTCTGGAGTTCAAGCGGCGACCGCACACCCTGGCTGATGGAGGGCGGCAAGGGCTCAAAACCCCGCGCCGTGCATATTCAGATACGTCCTGACCCCCTGGCGAAGTGAGGATCAGCGATTAGCCGAACAGCAACACCGTGCCGGCGACCATCAGCGCACAGCCGGCGAACATGATGGCAGGCCAGCGCATTCTGCGCTGACCGTAATGCCCCTGCGCACGGCGCTCGGTGATGAGCGCCATCTCGAATTCTTCCGAGGTCGAGAACATGCAGGCAAAACCACCGCGAGCGGAGGCAGCGTCCGCTTCGAGCGACACCAGGGCAGCCTGCGGGTTTGGTCTACGTAGTGAATCCATGGCGCAGATGATATGGACGGAATGGTAAACGAGCGGTTACCACGCGCCTTTGCGGCCGAGACCGAATCCAAAGTGTTGGATCAATCTCCGGACATATCGTCTTGTTCGAACAGGGCGATTAGGTCGTCGCCGGCACCTGGCGTTGCGAAGCCGCGCGCCCGGCGGTCTTGCGCCGCCAGTTCTCCAGCGACAGCGGCAGTTCCGCCGCAGCCTCGACCCGGTTACGGCCGCCGCGCTTGGCCTGATAGAGCGCGGTATCGGCCGCCGCCAGCAACACTTCCAGCTCCGTGCCCGCTGGTCCGCCGGCGACGCCGATGCTGACGGTGGTGTCGACCGGACCTTGCTCGCAGACGATATTGGACGCCTCGAACGCCTCGCGCACACGCTCGGCCACGATCACGCCCTCGTCCAGCGCACACGACAACAACGCCGCGAACTCCTCGCCGCCGATCCGCCCCGACAGGTCGCTGATGCGCAAATTGCTGACCACGACGGTGGAGAACAATTTGAGGATCTCGTCGCCCGCGGGATGGCCGAAGCGGTCATTGATGCTCTTGAAATGGTCGATGTCGAAAATCATGACCGTCACCGGCCGCCCCGCGGCGGCCTCGCGTTCGATCACCCGGTTGCAGGCTTCCGAAAAGCCGCGGCGGTTCAACATTCCGCTCAAGGGATCGACGGACGCCGCGGTCTTGTGCACCGTTACGGCGCGGTCCGACACCAGCATGAAGATGACGAACACGGTGCCGATCGCATACAGCACCAGTTCGATCGAGAACGCCGTCACCCAGATGCTGCTGATGAAGGTTTCGTCATGCGGGCGCAGCAGGGTGCCGAGCAGGATCGGCAGCATCAGCACGCAGCCATGCATCACGGGCACGGCAATCGTCGGCCAGCGGCTCTGCATCGTCCGCCGCCGTTCGCTCCACAATTCGGAAGCCGTTAGTGTTGCGTAGATCGCAACGATCGCAGCACCGACGATCAGTCGCATGGCAGGATTCAACGACGGCAGAGCCAGCGCGATGCCGACCCAGGCGACCGCGCCAAACAATAGCCCCGCCAGATTCGGCTTGCGACCGTGGAATACGCGCGAGGCGTTCCAGACCATGCCGCAGGCCACGAAGCCGACCGCGTGCAGCGCCAGCAGCAACGTGTCACCGAGTTTGGCGCCGCCGATAGTCCAGATCGCCACCGAAGCCGAGCCAAGCAGATAGGCGGCCCCCCACCACTTCAAAGCCGGGATATTTTCCTGTTTGCCGAACAGCAACAGCATGGCCCCGAGCATGCCTGCAACCATTGTGGCAAACAAATACAGCGTGGACGTATCGAACGACATGGGCTCACCCGAACGCGTGTGATGCAACTTGTTCGGCGCACACTGAAAATGCAATTTCGCGCCATCGCACGGTGGACACTAGAAGCGCCGTGTTCCAATTCCGTTTGTGCGGGTAAGCAAGTTTTCACGAAAACCCGTGGTAACTGATCACTAAATGGTAAGCAAAAAAGGGCGCCGATCGGCGCCCTTTTTCGTTCGATGGGTGCAGCCATCGCTGCAATTTTAGCGAAGCAATTAGCGCTTCGAGAACTGGAACGACTTGCGCGCTTTCGCCCGGCCGTACTTCTTGCGCTCCACGGTGCGGGAGTCGCGAGTCAGGAAGCCGCCCTTCTTCAGCACACCGCGCAGATCCGGCTCGAAGTTCGTCAGCGCCTTCGAGATGCCATGACGCACGGCACCCGCTTGACCCGACAGACCGCCGCCCGCAACCGTGCAGATGACGTCGTACTGGCCGGCGCGTGCGGCGGCGACCAGCGGCTGCTGGATCAGCATCCGCAGCACCGGACGGGCGAAGTAGACCTCGACTTCACGGGTGTTGACCAGGATCTTGCCGGCGCCCGGCTTGATCCAGACGCGGGCGACCGCGTCCTTGCGCTTGCCGGTGGCATAGGCGCGGCCATATTTGTCGACCTTCTTGACGTATTTCGGCGCTTCCGGAGCGGCCGTCTTCAGCGACGCCAACTGGTCGAGCGACTGCATGGTATCCGACATCTTATGCGGCCCTCATGTTCTTGCGGTTCATCGAAGCGATATCAACCTTCTCGGGCTGCTGGGCTTCATGCGGATGTTCAGGACCGGGGTAGACGCGCAGATTGCCCATCTGCACGCGGCCGAGCGGACCACGCGGGATCATGCGCTCGATGGCCTTCTCGACCACGCGCTCGGGGAAGCGCCCCTCGAGGATCGACTTCGCGGTGCGTTCCTTGATGCCGCCGATGAAGCCGGTGTGCTTGTAGTAGACCTTGTTGTCGCGCTTGCGACCGGTCAGCACGACATGCGCCGCGTTGATGATGACGACGTTGTCGCCGCAGTCGACATGGGGCGTGTAGGTCGGGAGGTGTTTGCCGCGCAGGCGCATGGCGACCAGGGTGGCGAGCCGTCCGACCACCAGACCCTTGGCGTCGATCAAGACCCACTTCTTCGTCACCTCGGCGGGCTTTGCCGAATAGGTTTTCATGTGAGGAAATCCGTGAAAATGGAAATCGGCGCCAGATGCGCCGAACTGGCGGGTTTCTAGAGAACAGCGCGCCGCTCGTCAACGCCAAGGCGCACAAATAAAGTAAGTAAAAACAGTAACTTATAAATATGGTGCAATACTACCGCTAAAAACCTCACGTATTTGGAATGGAGTAGGTCGCCGTCACATGGGCGATCGGATCAGGCGACGAGCCCGACAGCAGGTTCACCTCGCCGACCGCAAGCCGCTTGCCGAGCTTCAGGAGGCGTGCCGCCGCCAGCACGTCCTGTCCCGGCAGCCCCTTGCGCAGGAAATTGATGTTGAGGTTGGTTGTTACCGCCAGTCCCACCGGGCCGATCGCCGAGAGCAGCACCACATACATCGCAAAATCGGCCATGGCCATCAGCGTCGGCCCCGACACCGTGCCGCCCGGACGCAGCATCCGCTCGTCATAGCGCCGCCGCAACAGGCAGGTCTCGCCGTCGGCGCTCTCGATGGTGATATCGCCGTCACTGAAGGCTTGTGGAAATTCCTCGCGGAGGAACTTCTCCAGCTCAGCCACGCTCATTTTCGCTGCCGCCATGCCACCGCTGCCCCTCGATTAAGACCGCCTGTTACATTACGTTGTCATCAAAGCCAAAATGAAAATCTTGGAGTGGAAACCTCAGAGATGCCCGCCCAGACTGCCCGCGTGCCCACGCCGCAACCTCCGATCCTGCTGCAGGAAAACGTCGGCAGCATCCGCGTGCTCACCCTCAACCGGCCGGCGGCGCGCAATAGCCTGTCAGAGGGCCTGATCGCCGAGCTGCACGGCGCACTGAACGAAATCCATGACGACAACAGCGTCCGTGCCGTCGTCATCGCGGCCAACGGTCCGGCCTTCTCCGCGGGCCACGACATGAAGGAACTGACCGCGCGCCGCAGCGATGCCGATCGCGGCCGTGCCTATTTCGGGCAGATCATGAACGCCTGTAGCGCAATGATGCAGGCCGTCGTGCATCTGCCGAAGCCCGTCGTCGCTGCCGTGCAAGGCATCGCAACCGCCGCCGGCTGCCAGCTCGTGGCGAGCTGCGATCTCGCGGTCGCCTCCGAGGCTGCCGGTTTCGCCACCCCCGGCGTCGATATCGGCCTGTTCTGCTCGACGCCCATGGTGGCGCTGTCGCGCAACGTCCCGCGCAAGCAGGCGATGGAGATGTTGCTCACGGGCGAACCGATTTCGGCGGCGATGGCGAAGAATATCGGCCTCGTCAACCGCGTAGTGGCCGCCGGCACCGAACGCGATGCGGCGATCGCGCTGGCGCAAAAGGTCGCGCTCAAATCCGCCTATACGGTTAAGCTCGGCAAGGAGGCGTTCTACCGCCAGGCCGAAATGAGCCTTGCCGATGCCTACCGCTATGCGGCGGAAGTGATGACCGAGAACATGATGGCGCGCGACGCCGAGGAAGGCATCGGCGCCTTCATCGAGAAGCGCGAGCCGAAGTGGCAGGATAAGTGACGACGCAAAGCGTCGTCATTCCGGGGCTCGCGAAGCGAGAACCCGGAATCTCGAGATTCCGGGTTCGATGCTACGCATCGCCCCGGAATGACTGTGCAGGATCAAGATGAACCACGACGCCTACGACGACAATTACATCCGCAGCATCCTCAGCTCCGTGAAGTCGATAGCAATGATCGGCGCGTCGCCGGTCAATGTGCGGCCGAGCTACTTCGCCTTCAAATATCTGGCGCAGCGCGGCTACGACATGATTCCGGTCAATCCCGGCCATGTCGGCAAGAGCCTGCTCGGCAAGCCCTTCGTCGCGTCGCTGGCGGATATCGGCCGTCCCGTCGACATGATCGACATCTTCCGCAATTCCAGCCACATCATGCCTGTTGTCGACGATGCCCTGACATTGTCGCCGCCGCCGAAAGTGATCTGGATGCAGCTCGGCGCGCGCGACGACGCGGCCGCCGAGAAGGCCGAAGCCGCCGGCCTCAAGGTCGTGATGAACCGCTGCCCGAAGATCGAGTATGGACGGCTGTCGTCGGAAATTTCATGGATGGGAGTCAACTCGCGCACGCTGAGTTCGAAGCGCGCGCCGATCCCGACGCAGGGCATGCGGCTCTCGCTGAACCGGATGAGCGTCGGCGGCGGCGCGACGGCGGCATCGGATCGCGCTGCAAAGAACAAAAGCGAGCCGACGTAACGCAATGAAAAACGATTATTCCGAAGTCGCGGCCTAACGAAGCAGGCCCGTTTCCAATCCGCCACATGTAAACGCCTCGCCTTGACGGCGGACCCGCCTGCCATCAGCATCGCCCACGCATTTCGAGCAAGCCAAACGAACAGGACGCAAAGAATGACCGACCGTCTCCCGGGATTTTCGACCCTTGCCGTGCATGCCGGCGCGCAGCCCGATCCCACCACCGGCGCGCGGGTGACGCCGATCTATCAAACCACTTCCTTCGTGTTCAACGATGCCGACCATGCCGCCTCGCTGTTCGGGCTGCAGGCGTTCGGCAACATCTATACCCGCATCGGCAATCCGACCACCGCCGTGCTGGAAGAGCGCATTGCGGCGCTGGAAGGCGGCACCGCGGCGCTTGCCGTCGCCTCGGGACACGCGGCACAAGTCGTTGTGCTGCAGCAATTGCTGATGCCGGGCGACGAGTTCATCGCCGCGCGAAAACTCTATGGCGGCTCGATCAACCAGTTTACGCATGCGTTCAAGAGCTTCGGCTGGAACGTGGCGTGGGCCGACCCCGACGATATCGGCAGTTTCGAGCGCGCCGTGACGCCGCGCACCAAGGCGATCTTCATCGAATCGATCGCCAACCCCGCCGGCAGCATCACCGACATCGAACCAATCGCGGAAGTGGCCCGCAAGGCCGGCGTGCCGCTGATCGTCGACAACACGCTGGCGACGCCCTATCTGATCCGTCCGATCGACCATGGCGCCGATATCGTCGTGCACTCGCTCACGAAATTTCTCGGCGGCCATGGCAATTCGCTCGGCGGCATCATCGTCGATGGCGGCACCTTCGATTGGTCGAAGGACAACAAATATCCGATGCTGAGCGAGCCGCGGCCGGAATATCACGGCATCAGGATCCAGGAGACTTTCGGCAATTTCGCCTTCGCGATCGCCTGCCGCGTGCTGGGCCTACGCGACCTCGGTCCGGCGCTGTCCCCGTTCAACGCCTTCATGATCCTGACCGGCATCGAGACGCTGCCGCTGCGCATGCAGAAGCATTGCGAGAATGCCAAGGCTGTCGCGGAATTCCTTGCCGGCCATTCTGCGGTGGCGTCGGTGAACTATGCCGGCCTCGCCAGCGACAAGTACAACAAGCTCGCACGCAAATACGCGCCGAAGGGCGCCGGTGCGGTATTCACCTTTAGCCTGAGGGGCGGCTACGACGCCGGCGTCAACCTGGTGTCGAACCTGAAACTGTTCTCGCATCTGGCCAATGTCGGCGACACGCGTTCGCTGGTGATTCACCCCGCGTCGACCACGCACAGCCAACTCGACGACGCCGCCAAGGTGAGATCCGGCGCCGCGCCCGATGTCGTGCGGCTGTCGATCGGCATCGAAGACAAGGAAGATCTGATCGCGGATCTCGAGCAGGCGCTTAGTGCCTGATACGTCCGCCGTCATTGCGAGGAGCGAAGCGACGAAGCAATCCATTCTATCCCCGAGCGGCCAGATGGATTGCTTCGCTGCGCTCGCAATGACGGGACTCCGTACGGAATCCTGCAATATCCAAGCTCGCTTCCTTCGGCCTGCCCGGCCTCGCCGCCATCACAAGTCTCTCGTTAACGCTCATTCCGGCATACAGTGGCGCTGAGCCGCCCTCGATGATTCGGAGCAAACGATGCTGCGCTGGATGACGCCAATTCTGGTCGCGATTTTCGCGATCGGAACCGCTGCCGCCGCCGATAATCCCGCCGCCACCAAGCGCCCCGCGGTGCGGGCCGCCAGTCAACTGCCGCCCGGCCTGCCCCGTCCCCATTACAAATACCGGACCACCGTTGCTCCTGCTGCTGCGCCCCTCTACGTGCGCCGCGGCCGCACGCTGGTCGTCGAGGAAGAGGATCCCGACGTGCTGTTCACGCCGGTGGGCGTAGTGCCCTATGCGCCGCGCGTCTACGGCACACCGCTGCTGCCGGGCTCATCGACGCTGCCCGGCTATTACGGGACCAGCCATTCCTACAGCTACGACGGCCCCTATTACGGCGGCCCGTCCTATGGTCCCTACTGGAACCGTCTGCCGTACGCTTGCGGCGTGTACGGATATTGCTAAACGCGCATTAGCCGATAACGGAGACGGACGACCGACGTGGCAGGGGCACCGCGGAAAGAAAGCAGAACGGGCGCTGCCAATACGATCACGGCGGACCTGGTCGCCGTCCTTGTCGCCGTTACCGACGGCGAGCCAAAGATCATGACCATCGCCAACGCCGCCGCGCTGCCGAGCGGCCCGTTCGAATTTACGCACCGCTCGCTGCAGATGGGATTGCGGGCGTGGGTCGAGGCGCAGACCGGCCATCCGCTCGGCTATGTCGAACAGCTCTACACTTTCGCCGACCGCGGACGCGCCGGCGGTGCCAAGTCGCCGCATTCGATCTCGATCAGCTATCTGGGGCTCACCCGCGAAGACAAGGTCGGCCAGGGCTTTGAGGCGCATTGGTCCGGCTGGTACGAATACTTTCCGTGGGAAGATCAGCGGGCCGGCCTGCCCGCTTCGCTCGCGAAGACATTGGCGTCGCGGCTGCGGGCGTGGGCAAAATCCGCTGATACCACCAGCCTGCAGCGCGAGCGCTGGCAACGTGCCGCCATCACGTTTGGCTTCGACGATCGCGAATGGAACGAGGAACTGGTGCTGCAGCGCTACGAGTTGCTCTACGAGGCCGGCTTGATACCGGAAGCCCTGCGTGACGGGGCACCGGCCACGACCGTCATTCCGGGCAAGCCAATGACGGGAGATCACCGCCGCATTCTCGCCACCGGCATCGCGAGGCTGCGTGCCAAGATCAAATACCGTCCCGTAGTGTTCGAGCTGATGCCGGCGGAATTCACCCTGCTGCAACTGCAACGCAGCGTTGAGGCGCTTGCAGGCCGCCTGGTGCATAAACAGAATTTCCGCCGCCTGATCGAGCAGCAGCAACTCGTTGAGGAAACTGGCGCAATCGCCGCCGACACCGTCGGTCGCCCCGCCAAACTGTTCCGGTTCCGCCATGGCGTGCTGGCGGAACGGGCGGTCGCTGGAACCAAGCTCCCGCTCTCGCGCACTTGACATCGATTATGCTCAGGATAAGTATAAGCCAAGATATACTCAAGGAGAGTATAAATGGCGAACATCAGCTCCACTGCACTCGCGCGTTCCGCAGAGCTTTACGACCGGGTCAAACGAGTCATCCCGCCGCCCGAATGGGCTATTTTCGCCGAGGACGTGGACGCCATCCTCGAACTCAAGCGCAGCCGCAACGCCGTCGTCCTCGCGCATAATTACCAGACGCCAGAAATCTTTCACGGCGTCGCCGACATCGTGGGCGACAGCCTGCTGCTGGCGCGCGAAGCCACCAAGGTCGATGCCGACATCATCGTGCTGGCCGGCGTGCATTTCATGGCCGAGACGGCCAAGCTGTTGAACCCGGAAAAGACCGTGCTGATCCCCGATCTCGCCGCGGGCTGCTCGCTCGCGGATTCAATCACCGCGCAGGACGTGCGGCTGATGCGGCAGCGCTATCCCGGCGTCCCCGTCGTCACCTATGTCAACACCTCGACCGCGGTGAAGGCGGAGGCCGACATCTGCTGCACCTCGGGCAATGCGCGCAAGGTCGTGGAGTCGCTCGGCGCCGAGCGCGTGATCATGCTGCCGGATGAATATCTCGCGCAGAACATCGCCGCGCAGACGGACGTGAAGATCATCGCATGGAAAGGCCATTGCGAGGTGCACGAGCTGTTTACGGCGTCCGACGTCCGGCAATTGCGCGAAAATCACCCTGACGTGACCATCCTCGCGCATCCGGAGTGCCCGCCCGAAGTGGTCGCGGAAGCCGATTTCTCCGGATCAACCGCAGCGATGTCGGACTTCGTCGGCCAAAAACGCCCGCCCCGGGTCGTGCTGCTGACGGAATGCTCGATGAGCGACAACGTAGCCGTGCTCCATCCCGACGTGGAGTTCATCCGGCCCTGCAATCTGTGCCCGCACATGAAGCGGATCACGCTGAAGAACATCCGCCATGCGCTGGAGACTGGCCGGCACGAGGTGACGATCGATCCCGCCATCGCGGTATCAGCCCGGCGTGCTGTCGAAAGGATGCTGGCAATATGAGCGCGGAGATTTCAGCGCTTGGCAACCGTCCCGTCATCATCGGCGGCGGCGCAGCCGGATTGATGACTGCGCTTCAATTGGCGCCCGAGCCGGTCGTGCTGCTGTCGAAGGCGCCGCTCGGCGCTGAAGCATCGAGCCTGTGGGCGCAAGGCGGGCTTGCCGCGGCGATGGACGGGGATGACGACCCTGCCCTGCACCTCGCCGATACGCTGGCCGCAGGCGCAGGGCTTTGCGATGAAGTGGTCGCACGCAAGATCATCCATGCAGCACCCGCGGCCGTCGAGCACCTCGCAAGACTCGGCGTTGCCTTCGACCGCCGGCCCGATGGCGGCTGGCGGCTTGGCTTGGAGGCCGCGCATGGCCGCAACCGTATCGTGCACGCCACCGGCGACGGCACCGGGCGCGAGATCATGCGCGCGCTGATCGCAGCGGTGCGCCGCTGTCCATCGGTTACCCTGCTTGAAGGTGTCGAGGCGCGAAGCCTGATCGTCGAAGACAATTCCATCAGGGGCATGCTTGCCGTGAACGCGCAGGGCCCGTTCGTGATCGACACCGCTCGCGTTGTACTCGCAACGGGCGGCATTGGCGGCCTGTTTCTCGACAGTACCAACCCCAGTGGCTGTTACGGCCAAGGACTTGCATTGGCGGCACGCGCGGGAGCGCTGCTCTCCGATCTCGAGTTCATCCAGTTTCACCCAACCGCCTTCGACGGACCGTCACGCCCGATGCCGCTGGTGACCGAGGCCGTGCGCGGCGACGGCGCGATCCTGATCGACGACACCGGGCAACGCTTCATGGCAGACCAGCCTGGTGCCGAGCTTGCGGCCCGCGACATCGTTGCGCGCGCGGTCTGGCGTCGCCGCGCGGAAGGACATCGCGTCTTCCTCGATGCACGGAAACGTCCGGGACAGGACTTTGCCAAGCGCTATCCCGTCATCTCTGCGTTCTGCAGAATGGCCGGGATTGATCCCGCAACCGATCCGATTCCCGTGAGACCGGCGGTGCACTACCACATGGGCGGGATATCGGTTGATATCGAGGGCCGCAGCACCGTGAGCGGCCTCTGGGCCTGCGGCGAGGTAAGCCGCACCGGCCTGCATGGCGCCAACCGGCTCGCCAGCAATTCACTGATGGAAGCCATTGTCTGCGCCCAGTGGGTCGCAGAGAGCGTCCAGGGCGCGAGCCGCGGCGCGTTGAAGGCGCGCGCGATCAACGCGCTTGCGCCTGCGTCCGATCCTTCGGCCGTGCGGCCGATCCTGTCGCAAGGCCTCGGCGTGCTCCGCGACCGGCACGGTATCGAACGCGCGATCCGCAGCCTCTACCCGATCGCAAGTGGCCGCAGCGCGGCAGCCGATCCAGCGCTGATCGGATTGATGATCGCAGTTGCCGCATACCGGCGCGAGGAAAGCCGCGGCGGACATTATCGGACTGACTTCCCCGCCGCCCTGCCCTCGGCAATGCCGTCATCCCTCTCTCTCGCCGACGCGCTCGGCGCCATCAGCGACGTCGTCGAATCCGGATCTCTGTCTGTTGGGGGTATCCAGCCGTGACACTAACCCCGCTTCTGCCTCTTATGTACGAGCCGCTGGTTCGCACCGCCCTGCTCGAAGACCTCGGACGCGCCGGCGACATCACGGCGGATGCGATCGTTCCGGCCGACAAGCACGCCTCGCTGGTGCTGCGCGCGCGCCAGCCCGGCGTCGTGGCCGGGCTCGATATCGCGCGGTGTGCGTTTCAACTCGTCAATCCTGCCATCCGGCTTACCGCGGAGCGGCCTGACGGCAGCGTCGTTGTGCCGGGAGACGTGATCGCCGCCATCGAGGGGCCGGCGCGCGGGCTGTTGACCGGCGAACGGACGGCACTGAACTGCCTCTGCCATCTCAGCGGCGTCGCCACCGCGACGGCCTCGCTGGTGTCGGCCGCGCAAGGCACCAAGGCGCGCATCGCCTGCACCCGCAAGACCACGCCCGGTTTGCGCACGCTGGAAAAATACGCGGTCCGCGCCGGCGGCGGCAGCAATCACCGCTTCGGCCTCGACGACGCCATCCTGATCAAGGACAACCATATTGCGCTGGCCGGCGACGTCAGGACCGCGATCGATCGCGCAAAGGCGCATGCTGGGCATCTCGTCAAGATCGAGGTCGAGGTCGATACGCTGTCACAGCTCGAACAGGCCCTTGCGATCGGCGTGGATGCCGTCCTGCTCGACAACATGACGGTCGAGGAACTGCGGCAGGCGGTGGCGATGACGGGCGGCCGGGCGATCACGGAAGCTTCAGGCCGCATCACGGCCGAGACCGCCAGAGCGATCGCAGCGACCGGTGTCGACCTGATTTCCGCCGGCTGGCTGACCCACAGCTCAGCCGCACTCGATATCGGGCTCGACTATTTCGGACTCGATCGGCAGGCAGCGTAGCTTTCCGCAGATTACTCGGCCGCGCGCATTGCGGCCCGGTCCTCGCGCATCAGGCGGTTGTTGCGCTGGACCACCGAATAGGTCGCGAGCGCAAACAGGATCACCAGGCCCTGGATCGACAGCGCTTCCATGGACGGATTGAGGCCGATCGCGCTCAGGAACGCCGAGCCCTTGACCTCGGTGACCGTAATGATCGCCTGTTCCTGGAACTCCTGCACGGCCTCGCCGATAAACTTGATCGCCATCACGAACAGGAATGCCGAGGTGACGATGAATAACGGCCGCAGCGGAAGCTTTCGCGCAATCAGGTTGATGAAATAGAACAGCACGGCAAGGACTGCCGTCGCAGCGGCAAGGCCGGCGAATAGGCCGGCGCTCCAGCCGCCTTCAGTACTCGCCAGTGCGTTGATGAACAGCACGGTTTCGGCGCCCTCACGGAACACCGCAAGAAAGGCGAGCGCGCCGACCGCCCACACCGTGTCCTGCGACAATGCTTGGTCCGCCTTCTGGGCGAGATATTCCTGCCAGCCGCGCGGATCCTGTTTCACCATCAACCAGCCGCTGACATAGAGCATCAGGGCGGCGGCGACGAGAATGATGATACCTTCGAGGATGTCGCTGTGATCGCCCGAGTTCAGTACCGCAAACAGCCAGGCCGCAATGAAGCTGGCGCCCACGGCCACGAGCGCGCCGCCATAGAGCGCCTGAATGCGATGCCCCGCGCCGGCCTTGGTCAGATAGCCCGCTAGCGCTGCGATCACGAGCATGGCTTCGAGCCCCTCGCGGAGCAGAATGACGGCGGCCTGGATGAATGCTGAGGACATGGAACGAACCTGTTTTGGCCCGTTTTATCGCGCAGGCCATTCAAGTAAAGCGCTCCGATGCCACACAAACACGTCAAGGCGAAGAAACCCCTGCAAACTGGGGATTTCCAGCAATCGCGTCAGATTAGAATTGCTCAATTTCAGCCGTGCTGGCCGAGCGGCATCACCAGCTTCTGCCGGTCGATCTCAGTGCGCCGCGCAACCAGGCGCTCGGTCTGCAGAACCGCAAGGCTCAAGACGACGATAGCCACCGCCTGATGCGCCAGCGCGAGGTCGATCGGCACCTGATGCAGCAAAGTGAGAATGCCGAGCACCGCCTGCAGGACGATCGCCGCCACCAGCCACCACGCGCCGCCGATCACGGCCGTACCGGCCCGCGACCGGACCGCATCGACCGCATGCAGGACTGCCAGCACCAACAGCGCGTAGGCGGTCATCCGATGTTCGAACTGCACGGTGAGCGTATTGTCAAACAGGTTGCGCCACCACGGCTCCTCGAACCACAGCCGCGCCGCAGACGGAATGAAGGCGCCGTCGATTTCGGGCCAGGTGTTATACACCCTGCCCGCCCGCAGGCCCGCGACCAGCGCGCCGAAATAAAGCTGGACAAAAGTCAGGGCGAGCAGAGCCACCGCGGAGAGCTTCAGCCGCATCGGGACAACGGGCTGAGAACGCGCGCTCATCCGCCGCAGCGTCCAGACGATCGAGGCAAGAATGATCAGCGCCAGCACCAAATGCGTCGCCAGACGATACTGGGAGACCTCGGTCCGTTGCGACAGGCCCGACGCGACCATCCACCAGCCGACCGCGCCCTGCAGCGCGCCGAGCGCGAAGATCAGCCACAGCCGCCGTTTCAGCTCAGTGCTCAACGCGCCGCGCCACAGGAAATACAGGAACGGCAGCAGATAGACCGCGCCGATCACGCGCCCAAGCAGGCGGTGGCTCCATTCCCACCAGAAGATGGTCTTGAACTCCGAAAGGCTCATCCCGGCGTTGAGTTCGCGGTATTGCGGGATGGCCTTGTAGCCCTCGAACGCCTGCACCCATTGCGCCTCGTTGAGCGGCGGCAACGTGCCTGTGACCGGCTTCCACTCCACGATCGACAATCCGGATTCCGTCAGCCGCGTGGCGCCGCCGACCAGCACCATGACCGCAATCAGCGCGGCGACCACGATCAGCCACCATCTGACGGCGCCGGCATGCGGGGCCTGCTGTGCGGAACTACCGGTCATAAAATCCGTCTTGAAACACGTCTTGGCTCGCCTGGAAGGCGTGCTTGATTGAATTGGCGCGCCCCTTATAGTCCGCCCCTTCCCGCGCGCAACCCGCCACGAGGCTGACATATCCGCCATGACGATACGCACCCGCAAATTCTTGGGAACCATCGCCCTGCTGGTGCTGGTCGTCGTGTGGTCGCTACTCGGAATGACCATCGCCCAGACGCCATGGCTGGCCAGTTCCGGCGTGCTGCAGGCGATCTTCTATGTCGTGGCGGGGCTTGGATGGGTGCTGCCGGCAATGCCGATCGTCAGCTGGATGTCGCGGCCCGATCGCGCCACCTGAACGCGGTCTCTATAGCGTTTTCGAGCGAAGTGGATACCGGTTCGCGTGAAGAAAACGCGTCAAAACAAGAAACTAGCGCTTCGGTTCTGATTCAATCAGAACCGAAGCTCTAGACCCAATTGTCGCTGGTCGGCCTGACCGGCGGAAACATGATTCCGGACAACATCACGCGCATCATGCGCAGCGAACGCTGCCGTCCGTCCCAGGCGATCCGCGGCAGTGCATGCAGATTGGTATATCCCTTGGCCTCGACGACGCCCGGGATTGTCGATACCGCGCTGGCGAAACCTGCTTCCTGCGCCATCACGACATGTTCCCGGCGCCAGGATTGCTGGTCGCCGAACGGATAGGCGAAATGCCTGACGGTGCAGCGCAAGGCGGCCTCCGCCACCGGCTTGCCCATCGTTATTTCACGTTGCGCGTCAGCCTCTTTCAGGTTGGCCAGCGCGGGATAGTTCACCGTTGCGCTGCCGATCGTCACCAGCGGATCGGCGGCGAGCTTCGTCAGATCGCCCCAATCCATCGACGCTGCCCGCGACAGCGCCGCGAGATCGACGGAATAGCGCTTGCAGAGATCGTGGATCGCGAACGAAAGATCCGGCGGCGGCAGTGTCCGCATCCAGCTCGTCAGAAATTCGAAGGTATCATACTTGTCCGACATACTGCCGGTTGCGAAACGCCGCTCCTGACGGTCGATCACCAGGCTGATGCGATCCTCGCGTGCGATGATTTCCTCCAGCGCGAGCCACCAGGCTTCGCCGATCCCGTCCGGAAACGCCGTCGGCAGGTAGATAGTGAAGGGCACACCGTGCTTCGACAGCACAGGATGGGCCTGCGTGATGACGTCCTTGCAACAGCCGTCGAAGGTCACACAGGCAAATCGCTTGGCTTTCGGCAGCGTGACCGCCCGCCGGCACACTTCGTCCATCGTGACAAGATCGAAGTTCCAGCGCTTGAGCGCACGGATCGTCCGGTCGAGAAATTGCGGCGTGATTTCACGCCACAAGTTCGGCTGAAACGGCCGGGAGTCGCGCTGGCGCACGCGCTCGAACCGCAAAATCACGCCTGCGCCGCCGGTCTCCCGCTGCTTCAGCCTGAAGTAGCCGCTGAAATAGGCGAGCTCCATCCGGGCCCGCCGCAAAACTCCGATATCCGACGCCAACGCCACCGTCCCCACCATACGGTCGCTGCCCCCGCCGCGGCCGGATTGTATTACCCTTTGTTGACATTTCCCTGCGAAGGTCGGCCAACGCCGAAAATTGTAAACAATTTCATATAGCACGGGCTCCGCGATGACCATGGCTGCCGCGATTGAAGACCGCACGGCGGATGCAAATACGTGGTCGAAGATGAGCCGCATCGCTGGCATCGATATCATTCGCGATCTTGCCGCGGCGGAAGGCATGTGGCGCAGCCTGGAAGGCGCGCAAACCTTCTTCACACCATATCAGCGGTTCGATTTCCTCAGTTCCTGGCAGAGGCAGGTCGGCGAGCGCGAAGGCCTCGTTCCCTTTGTCGTGATCGCCTACGACGCGGAGCGCCGCCCGCTGGTACTGCTCCCGCTCGCGCTCAGGAACGCCTACGGCGCGCGTTGCGCCAGTTTCATGGGCGGCAAGCATTCCACCTTCAACATGGCACTGTTCGACCGCGATTTCGCCGCGAGCGCAACGCAGGCCGATCTCGAAGGCCTGATATCGGCGATATCGCAGCGATCCGAAGCCGACGTACTTGCGCTGCATCAGCAGCCGCTTCGCTGGCGCGACCTGCCCAATCCGCTTGCCTTGCTGCCGCACCAGCCGTCCGCCAATGATTGCCCGCTCTTGGTGATGGAGCCCGGCGCAGCGCCCACAGCGCTGATCAGCAACTCGTTCCGACGCCGCCTCAAGGGCAAGGAACGCAAGCTGCAGTCGCTGCCCGGCTACCGCAGTCACATTGCATCCTCAGAGGCCGACATCACGCGGCTGCTCGACTGGTTCTTCCGCGTCAAGCCGCTACGGATGGCCGAACAGAAGCTGCCTAATGTCTTCGCCGATCCCGGCATCGAGGAGTTCATCCGTAGCGCCTGCACGGCGCCGCTCGCCGGCGGCAGGCACGCCATCGATATCCATGCGCTGGAATGCGACGAGGAAGTGATCGCGATCTTCGCCGGCGTCGCCGACGGCCATCGGTTCTCGATGATGTTCAATACCTACACGATGTCTGCGAACTCGAAATATAGCCCCGGCCTGATCCTGATGCGCGACATCATCGATCATTATGCCGGACAGGATTATCGCGCCCTCGACCTCGGGATCGGATCGGATGATTACAAGCGGTTGTTCTGCAAAAGCGACGAGCCGATCTTCGACAGCTTCATCCCGCTCGGCCAGCGCGGCAAGCTTACCGCCGGCGTCATGTCGGGCCTCAACCGCACCAAGCGGCTGGTGAAGCACAATCCGGCGCTGCTCGAAATGGCGCAAAAGCTGCGCAACGCGTTCAGCTAGGTGTCAGCCCTCGTCCTGAGGAGCGCGCATTGCGCGCGTCTCGAAGGATGAACGGCACCAGTGCGGCCACATGGTTCGAGACGGCGCTTCGCGCCTCCTCACCATGAGGATTTAATGCCCTCATGCCGCCACGACGCCTGCACCCGGCTCCACCGCGTCTGGAGCCTGGCACGGCTTGCTCAGCATTATCACCTCGGAGAAACCCACCGCCTTGAGCTGGTCGCACATCAGCTTGCGCGCGTCCGACGCCATCGACGCATCGGGCACCACGACTGCCCGCCCCTGCGACGTCAATAGTTCGGCCGGCAAGTCGGAGGCCGTACCGGCGTCCAGCAACACATGGTCATAGACCCGCAGCAACGCGTCGATTGCAAGCGTCAGCCGCGGCGATTGGAGCTGCGCACGGTCGAAGCCGGGACGTCCGGCGCTGACGAGCTGAACGCGCGAGTGCCGATCCTTGGTGATGATTTGCGCAAATGACGCCTCGCCCTGCATCAGATCGGCAAGCCCGGGCGCTGCCGGATCGACCGATACCGCCGTGATCGTCGACGAAGAACCCACGAGATCGACGACCACGACTTTCGCCTGCTGCGCGATCAGCCGCGCCAGCGTCAACGCGGTCAGTGTGATGGTCTCGCTCGATGCCGTCCCCAGCACAGTCACCTTGCGCGCCGCAGCTCCTGCGCTCACCAGGACGTCCGCGACTTGCCCGATCTCACCGGCTTCCGCCAGGTGATCCATGCGGGGAGCATCTATCCAGGGCTCACTCAACACCGGCGCAGCAATGTCGTCTGCCTCGACAGTTGACGGCGCGGGAAGCTGGGGCACGATCGCCGGCGCACGCACCGGCTCCAGAGGCGCCGCAGAGGCAATAGCGGGCGCATGCTCAGGCGCAACTTTCGGCGAAACCGCATCGCGGGCCTGCGGCGCGGTCATGCGCAAGAGTTCGCCGGTCGCGATGGCGCCTGAAGTGAGCAGCAAGGTCGCCAGCGTCGCGATCAGCACGATCGGCAGCTTCTTCGGATATGCCGGGGTATTGGAAACAGTGGCGCGCGAGATGATGCGGCCATCAGCCGGTGCCGCCTCGATGTTCTCACGGGCCGTCGCCTCGCGGTATTTGGCGAGATAGGATTCGAGCAGTTCGCGCTGCGCCTTGGCCTCCCGCTCGAGCGCGCGGAGCTGCACGTCCTGGCCGTTGCTCGATGTCGCCTGCTTCTTCAACTGTTCAAGGCTGTCTCTCAGACCGTCGACCCGGCTGGCGGCAAGGCGCGCGTCATTCTCAAGCGAGCGCGAGATCTTGCTCGCCTCCTCGCGCAACTGGCGATCGAGATCGCCGAGCTGCGCCTTCAGTTCCTTGATGCGGGGATGGCCGTCGAGCAGGGTCGACGACTGCTCGGCCAACTGCGCGCGCAGCGTCACCCGCTGCTCGGACATGCGCCGGATCGATTCGGAATTGAGCATTTCGGAAGCCTCGATCGGCCTGCCGCTCTGAAGCATTTCCTTGATCAGCCGGGCCTTGGATTCCGCATCCGACTTCAAGGCGCGGGCGTTGTTCAACTGCGTGTTCAACTCGCCCATCTGCTGATTGGACAGCGTGGTGTTGTTGGTGCCGACGAACAGACTCGACTTGGAACGGAAATCCTCGACCCGCGATTCGGCTTCCGAAACCTTCTTGCGCAGATCGTCGATCTTGCCGGAAAGCCATTGGCCCGCGGCCTTCGCCTGATCCTGCCGCGCGTCCTGCTGCAGCACCAGATAGCCTTCCGCGATCGAGTTGGCGACGCGTGCGGCGAGTTCTGGGTCGCGCGACTGGAATTCGACGACGATGACGCGGGATTTGTCGACCGCGTAGGCCGTGAAGCGCTCGTAATAGGCTTCCAAGACACGCTCTTCCGGCGTCAGCGAAAACGGATCGCGCCCGATGCCGATCAGTGCCAACAGCGACTTGATCGGCGAGAAGCCTCGCAGCACCGGATCGAATTCGGGGAGCTCGGCGAGCTTGTTCTTTTTGATGATCTCGCGGGCCAGATCGCGCGATTGCAGCAGTTGCACCTGGCTGGTAACGGCCTCGGCGTCGAGCGCGGTGCGCTCATCGTTGCGCTCGCCGGTCGGCCGCAGGAATATGTTCTCGCGCCCATCGACCAGGATGCGCGCTTCCGACTTGTATCGGGGCGTGATCATGTTGACCGCGGCCAGCGACGCTATCAGCGCCAGCACCGTCGGAACGATGATCCAGCTCCGCTTGCGCATCAGCGCATGACCGAGCGCATGCAGATCGAGATCGCCGGATTCGGACGCGGCGACAGGCCTCTGCGCCGAAGGCGCGGGCCTTGCCATTGCCCGTCGCATCGCCGGCTTGTCCTTGCCCGCACGCCAGAACGCCAAACGCATCGCACACCCCCGCGGACGCAACTGCTGGTCCGCTCGAACCCTGCCCGAGTACACTTCATCATGGTTGCCTCATTATGGTTGCCGCTGGGTTAACTTGCCCTGCTTGCACCCTCAAACAGGGTGCCGCACGCGCCCGGTCATTTTTTGTTAACCATCAAAGCCCTTAATCGGCGGATACTTTTCAAGGATTCCCGTGATGCGAGGCGCGTTCGCCCCAGTTCCATGTCTGGCTGCTGCACTGGCGCTTGCGGGTTGCATGGGCCGGACCGCGCCGATCGCCATCGCGTCCGAAGGCAGTCCCCATTCTATGGTATGTATCCAACATGACTGTTGAGAGTGCCGTAGCCATTGCAGGCGGCTTTTCGCCACGCGCGTGGCGCGGCCGCGTCACGCTGACCCACACCGATGCATCGGGACCGGCGCGTTTCATCGTGCCATCAGGCACCCCACTCAGCCCCGGCGACACCGTCCTCGTCGGCGAGCGCTGGTTCTGATCATGCCTCTCGTTGACGGTCAGCCGCTTCGTATCCTGCACGCGACGCGCGCGCCGGTTGGCGGCATTTTCCGCCATATCCTCGATCTCGCCAACGGCCAGGCTGAGCGCGGCCATCACGTTGGCATCATCGCGGACAGCCTCACCGGTGGTGAACGCGCCGAGCAGGCGCTGGCGGAAATTGCCCCCCGGCTCAAGCTCGGCGTTCACCGCACGGCCATTCGCCGTGAGCCGCTTCCGACCGATCTTCTGGTGTGGGCCCGATTCCAGCGCATGATCCGCCAACTGAAGCCGGACGTGCTGCACGGCCACGGCGCCAAAGCCGGCACCTTCATGCGTTTGGGGACCGCTTCCCGCGACAGGATCCGGGTCTACACGCCGCATGGCGGCTCGCTCCACTATCCGCTGACGACGATGAAGGGCAACATCTATGCCCGTGTCGAACGCGCGCTGATGAACAATACCGACCTGTTCCTGTTCGAAAGCGCGTTTGCGCGCGACACCTATCAGCGCACCATCGGCACGCCGAAGGGACTGGTGCAATGCGTGTTCAACGGCGTCACCGCCAGTGAATTCGATCCGGTCGTGAAAGCCGAAGACGCCACAGACCTGATCTATGTCGGCGAGTTCCGGCACATCAAGGGCGCCGACCTCCTGATCGACGCTGTGGCGCGGCTGCGCGCCGACGGCCGTCAGGTGACGCTCACGCTCGCCGGCGACGGCGAGGAGAGCGAAAGCTTGAAGGCCCACGTACAGGAGCTCCGCCTCGGCGCCGCCGTGCGGTTCATCGGCCACGTCAAAGCGCGTCTGGGCTTCTCCAAGGGCTCGCTGCTGGTGGTTCCCTCCCGCGGGGACTCAATGCCCTATGTCGTGATCGAGGCGGCGGCCGCCGGCATTCCGATGATAGCCGCCAATGTCGGCGGCATCCCCGAGATTTTCGGCCCGCATGGCGATGCCTTGTTCGCCCCCAGCAACGCCGCCGCCATGGCCAATGCGATCGAAACCGCGCTCAAGGATCCGGCTGCGCTGAAGGAACGGGCCAGATCACTGCGCGAACGAACCTTCCAGCATTTTTCGCAGAAGGCGATGGTCGAGGGCGTTTTTGCCGGCTACCGCGACGCGTTTGCCAATCGTTAACCGTTCTTTACCAACGTAACCGTTTCTTCCGATTTGTCCCGTAAGCCGTGGGTGTGGGAATTCCGCACCGGCAGGCACATTTTTTCTTACGTGCGTGCTCCAGAACGGACGTGGACCAGTGGAACCGATTAACGCACGCTCGATGTTCGATGCCGCGGCGACCGCCAGCGCTGACTGTCAGCAGGTCGAACGGCGCCGCAGGCTCACTCCGGCTGCTCTTGCCATCAGTAACCAGAAAGTCGGCCGTGCCTACTCGCCGATCGTGATCGCGGGCGTGGTTCGCGTCATCGATTTCGCGATGCTGAGCGCGATCGGCGTCGCGATCTATTTCGGATATGTCGTCCCCCTCAGTGGTTTTTCCTGGGAGTTTCTCGCGGCGATCCTTGGCGTGGCTGCAACGGCCGTGATCAGCTTCCAGGCCGCAGACATCTATCAGGTGCAGCTATTCCGCGGCCAACTCCGTCAGATGACCCAGATGGGGTCATCGTGGGCGTTGGTGTTCCTGCTGTTCATCGGCGCATCCTTCATCGCCAAGCTCGGCAGCGAAATCTCGCGGCTCTGGCTCACTGCGTTTTTCTTCACCGGCCTTGCGGCGCTGGTGACCGGGCGCGTGATCCTGCGCTCGCTGGTACGCGGCTGGGCCCGTCAGGGCCGGCTGGATCGCCGCACCATCATCGTCGGCGCCGACCAGAACGGCGAACAGCTCGTCCAGGCGCTCAAGACCCAGGATGATTCCGACATCAAGGTGCTCGGCGTGTTCGATGACCGCAATGACGATCGCGCGATGGATACCTGCGCCGGCAGTCCCAAGCTCGGCAAGGTCGACGACATCGTCGAATTGGCGCGCCGTACCCGCATCGACCTCGTGCTGTTCGCGCTGCCGATCTCGGCCGAGACGCGCATTCTCGATATGCTGAAGAAACTGTGGGTGCTGCCGGTGGATATCCGCCTCTCCGCCCATACCAACAAGCTGCGCTTCCGTCCCCGCTCCTATTCCTATGTCGGCGAGGTGCCCACCCTCGACGTGTTCGAGGCGCCGATCACCGACTGGGATCTGGTGATGAAGTGGCTGTTCGACCACGTCGTCGGCTTCGTGATCCTGATGCTGGCGTTGCCGGTGATGGGTCTGGTCGCGCTCGCGGTCAAGCTCGACAGCCCCGGGCCGGTGCTGTTCCGCCAGAAGCGGTTCGGATTCAACAATGAGCGCATCGACGTTTTCAAGTTCCGTTCGATGTACCACCATCAGGCCGATCCGACCGCTTCCAAGGTCGTGACCAAAAACGATCCCCGCGTCACCCGCGTCGGGCGCTTTATCCGCAAGACCAGCCTCGACGAACTGCCGCAGCTCTTCAACGTCGTGTTCAAGAGCAACCTCTCGCTGGTCGGCCCCCGTCCCCACGCCGTGCAAGGCAAGTTGCAGAGCCGGCTGTTCGATGAAGCCGTCGATGGTTATTTCGCGCGCCACCGCGTCAAGCCCGGCATCACCGGCTGGGCGCAGATCAACGGCTGGCGCGGCGAAGTCGACACCGACGAGAAGATACAGAAGCGCGTCGAGTTCGATCTCTATTACATCGAAAACTGGTCGGTGCTGTTCGACCTTTACATTCTGCTCAAGACGCCGCGGGCACTAATGACCAAGAGCGAGAACGCCTATTGAGTTGAACGTCCGTCGTCATTGCGAGGAGCTCGCGACAAAATTGCGAAGCAATTTTGCCCGCTGAAGCGACGAAGCAATCCATCTATCCCAAGCGGCACCATGGATTGCTTCGCCTCGCTCGCAATGACGGTTCAGTTGTTTGTTGCGTTGCGTGAGTGCGTGAGTATTCGATGACCTATGCGGCGACGGCCGGAGGCTCCCTACCATCGATGACGGCCGCGCCCGGCGTGCTTGCCTTGCAGCGCGCGATGGTGTGGCTGGTCGGAGCATCCGTCGCGATCGTCTTCATTGAGCCGAGCCCCTATGAACTGGCCACGCTTGCGGCCTCGGTAATCTTTTTCGCAACCGGCCTGCGGATGCGGCTGGTGTTCATGCCGCTGCTTCTGCTGCTGTTCCTGATCAATGTCGGCTACACCATCAGCTCGGTCGCTGTGTTCGACCGGCCCAGCGTGCCGAACTGGATCGCGACCTCGTGGTACATGGCGGTAACAGTCATTCTGTTCGCGATGGTGATATCGGAGGATACCGCGGCGCGGCTCGACATGCTTCGGCGCGGCCTCATCGTCGGCGCCCTGATTGCGGCGCTCGCCGGCATCGCCGGTTACTTCAACCTCATTCCCGGCGGGCGTGACCTGCTGACGCTGTATGACCGCGCCCGCGGCACCTTCAAGGATCCGAACGTGCTCGGCGCGTTCCTGATCCTGCCGGCGCTGTTCGCGCTGCAAAGCGTCGTCTCCGACAAATTCGGCAAGTCGCTGCGCAGTGCGATCACGTTCGGCGTCCTATCACTGGCAATCCTCCTTTCGTTTTCACGCGCCGCATGGGGCCAGTTGATCATCACTTCCGCATTCATGCTGGCGTTGATGGTGCTGACCAGCCGCTCGCAGTCGCAGCGCTCGCGCATCATCGTGATCGCGCTCGTTACCGTAGTGCTGGCGGCGGCGCTGGTTGCGGTGCTGCTGTCGCTCGATCCGATCGCGCAACTGTTCAAGCAGCGCGCCAGTTTCGATCAGAGCTATGACGGGGGCCGCTTCGGACGTTTCGGCCGGCATATTCTCGGAGCCGAGATGGCGCTTGGTCTGCCACTCGGCATCGGGCCGCTGCAGTTCAACCGCTTCTTTCCCGAGGATACCCACAATTCCTACCTCAACGCGTTCATGTCAGGCGGCTGGCTCTCCGGCGTCTGCTATCCGGTACTGGTCTGCGTCACCGTGCTGACAGGGTTCCGCTATGTCTTCGTCCGCGTGCCCTGGCAGCCGGCCTATCTGGCGATCTTCGCCGCGTTCCTGGGCACCGTCGGCGAGAGTTTCATCATCGATACCGACCATTGGCGGCACTTCTGGCTCATGCTGGGAGCGATGTGGGGCATGTTCGTTGCCGCCGAGCGCTGGAAGGCGGACACCATTCCGCGGCCATAGTGCCGACGAAGCCGTCCTGCGCTGCGAAGCTACTTCTCTACCGTGAACGTCAATCCGGCATGATCAACAAGCCGCTTGATCAGCTTGTGCTGCATCGCTGCGCCCGGCGTCCAGATGCCGGCTGGAACGTCCGGCGTGTCGCGCAGCAGGCAGGTTGCACATTCCGAGATCATCTTTGACGTCGACCCATAGCCGGGATCGCGGTCGCCCTTGACCACCGCGCGGACCTGCTTCCCGTCAGGCGCGATGGCGACGAACAGCAGATCATACATGCCGGTCTCGCGCTCCTCCCTCGAAGGCCCCTCACCCGGCTTCGGCACGTTGGACGGCCCCATCTTCTCCGCATTGATCGAGGCGGCGATACGCCTGGCGGCTTCCTCGCCCTTCTCACCGGAGCCCGTCAGCATCATCTCGTCGTAGACGAAATCCTTGCCATAAGGAAAACCCATCAGCGCGTTGGAGCGATGCACGTTTCGGGTGTTGATGGTCGCCATCACAAACGGTGCGGTCCAGGAAGTCAGCTCTTCATCCAACATCGGCTTGTTGCCCGGCGGTTGCTTCGGGCCTTCAAAGCCGGGCGTCAAGGAGAATGGATTTCTCAACAACGCTACCAAACTGAGATCCCGGGCGGCCGTGACAAAAGTCGCCTTCATGCTCGCGGCGGTACCGCCCGACAACGTGCCTTTCATGACTCGGACACGCCCCTTGACGCGGCTCGCCGCCGTTCCGAAAACCTTCTTCGCTTCTTCCTGCACGCAGAAGACGCCGAGTTCGAATGGCACCGAATCGTAGCCGCACGAGAACATGATGCGCGCGCCGGTCGCTTTGGCCTGCGCCTCATGCGTTTCGATCATCTGGCGCATCCAAAGCGGCTCGCCACAGAGGTCGAAGTAGTCGATACCATCAGCCACACATGCCGCAAGCAGTTCGTTGCCGTAAAGCTGATATGGGCCGACGGTCGAGATGACAGACTTGGTTTGTCCAACCATCGCTTTCAACGAGGCTGGATCGGAAGCATCAGCCACGATCAGCGGCGTATCCGCCGGCGCACCGATCGCGTCACGAACTGAGGCGAGCTTGTCCCTGCTGCGGCCGGCCATCGCCCACTTCAGATTGGCGTCGCCCTTGTAGTGCTCGGCCAGATATTCGGCGATGAGCTGGCCGGTGAAGCCGGTGGCGCCGTAGACGACGATGTCGAATTTCGACGAAGACATGTACGATTCCTTTTCTCGTCATTGCGAGCGCAGCGACCTGTCGCTGCGCTCGCAATGACGGCTTCGGCCGCATTTCGCAAGCCTATTTCTTCGCGTACGACACGCCCATGCCGGCGCGAACGTCGGCCTGAATGCCATAGGGCGCGATCGGATAGCGCAGGCCGTTCTTCGCCAATTGCTTCATCCCGACAATGGCCTTGGCAAGATGCTCCGGCTTGAGCGCCATCAGCATCTCCTCGTCCGGCACGCCGCCGTAGCGGCGCTCGGCAAAGCACGGCAGCGACAGGCTTGGCTCGCCGGTCTTGAGCGCCCTGCCCCAGGAATCCGCGCAGGCGGTCTCGCCGACCACGCCCCACTCGAACTTCTTGTAACCGGTATATTGCAGGCCGTTGATCAGAATGATCATCTGGCCGGGCGTCGCGTAGACCAGGCAGATATCCGGAGGGTTGAGCCGGCCGCTGGTGAGCGGGCTCACCGCCATCGCCTGATACTGGCCGAAAGGTACGACGTCGAGCGCCTCCTGACGCTTGCGTGCGTCCTCGGCCGTGCCGTGCCAGACCCCGACATAGTTTTCCCCGGCGAGCCATTTTTCGTCCTGCGGCGCCAGCCCAATCACGGCGCGGCATTGTGCGCCGACGAGATCGTCGCCGGTGATGCCGACGGTCCAGCCGAGCCGTGAGGCCATGCTGACGATCTGGTCGGTGGTATGGACCGCCGCGGGACGCCGGATCTTCGGGATCGCGGTCATCTCTTCGACGCTGGCAAACATCTTGATGCCGATCACAGTCGTCTTCAGCCTCAGCAGGCTGTTCAGGTCGGCCACCATGCCGGCCAAATCGAAAGCTTCCGGCGGCATCTGCTGTTGCATGGCGTAAACTCCCAAGTCGTTGCGCTGAAGGGACACCTGTCGTTCGATTGTAGCCCGGCCAGCTCCCCGCTTCTACTTCACAGGCCCCGGCAGCAGCTCGTCGATCTTGCCGGTGGCGCGGTAGGCGAGCAGCCCAATCCATTCGCGTACTGCGACGTCGGTCCGTCCTAGTCCGTCGATTGCGATATTGGTGAAATTCCACACATCGCCGCCTCGGCCGACCCGCCAATCGACGGGATAGGGTTCGACCGCGAATCCCGCTTTCCTGAACAAGCCGACCGATCGCGGCATATGGGAAGCTGACGTCACCAACAGCCAGCGCTCGCCCTCCTTGGGCGCAAGCAGCACCTTCGAGAATTCCGCGTTCTCCTGCGTATTGCGCGAAGCCCGTTCCATGACCAGCCGCGACTTGTCGATGCCGAGACTCTCGAAAATGGCGCCGGCGAAATCGGCCTCTCTGGCGTCGTTCGAAATCAGTTTCGCGCTGCCGCCGGTAAATACGACGCGCGCGTTAGGATAGCGGTGCGCCAGCGCCGCAGCCGCGATCAGACGATCGGGCGCGCCGAGCACCACCGGCGTGCTGTGCGCGACGGAGAGGTCGGGTTGGATCGAGCCGCCGAGCACGATGATGCCGTCAGGCGCCCCGCGCGAGTTGTCCCATGGCGGAAAGCGCTGCTCCAACGGATAGAGCAGCAGGTTCCCGAGCGGCGACAGACCGCAGATCACGAGCAGCAGAACGGCTGCGATCACCAGCTTGCGCCCCAGCGATGCAAAGCGCGTGAACATCAGAATGGCCCCGACGAAGCCGACGCCGATCAGAAGATTCGTCGGCAACAGCAGAAAGCCGAGTGTCTTGGAGAGGACAAAAAACAAGGGGAAGCCTCTGATAATGTCTGATAGAGCGTCATACGACGCCATTGCAGCAACCAAAAGTCCCCCTCATGGCCCATCATCACCTGCATTCCAGCCCCGAAACCTGCCACTGGGGCTTTTTCGAAGCGAAATTGAAGCCCGTCCTGACCATCGCCAGCGGCGACGAGGTCACCATCGACACCGTGACCGGCGGGCCGGACGTGATGCCGGACCGAGCCAAGTTTCACGTACCTGCCGAGCTTGCCGACATTCACGCGCGGAGTGAGCGCATGGTCCCGGGTCACATCCTCACCGGCCCGGTCGCGGTTGCCGGCGCCGAGCCCGGCGACGTGCTGCAGGTCGATATTCTCGACGTCCAGCTCCGGCAGGACTGGGGCTACAATCTGATCCGCCCGCTGGCCGGCACCCTGCCCGACGATTTCCACGAGACACGCATCATCAACATCCCGCTTGACCGCGAGCGGATGGTGGGCCGGATGCCATGGGGGCTCGATTTGCCGCTGGCGCCGTTCTTTGGCGTGATGGGCGTGGCACCGCCACCCGCCTGGGGCCGCATCACCTCGTTGATTCCGCGCGCGATGGGCGGCAATCTCGACAACAAGGAATTGGGTGCCGGCGCCAAGCTGTATCTGCCGGTGTTCGTGCCGGGCGCGCTGTTCTCCTGCGGCGATGGGCACGGCGTGCAGGGCGATGGCGAAGTCTGCGTCACCGCGATCGAGACGGCATTGCAAGGCCGCTTCCGCCTGACGCTGCGCAAGGATCTTGAGCTCGCCTATCCCCGTGCCGAGACGCCAACGCATTACATGACGATGGCGATGGACCCCGATCTCGATCAATGCGTGGTGCGCGCGTTGCGCGACATGATCGTGCTGCTCGGCGAGAAGCGCAATTTGTCGCGCGAAGACGCCTATACGCTGTGCAGCCTCGCCGCCGATCTGCGGGTGACACAGACCGTTAACGGCTCCAAGGGCATTCACTGCATGATTGCGAAGACGGTCGTGCACGGCTGACGCCGTCGTCAGAACTCCGAACGCAACTGCAACCTGGCGTGAAACACCACGCTGGTTTTTCCGACCAGCGCCGTTCCGTTCACTTCCGCCGCGTCGGCGGAATAGGCGCCGGTAAAGCCGCAGGTGACTTCACGCCCGCCGAACAGCGGCAGGCTACCTACGGACTTCGTGTGCTCGTTGGTGATCAATTCGCCGCGCCATTTGCCGCGATCGGCACGATACGACCCCGTGTAATAGAAATATGAATCGCCGCCGGCGATCTTGCCGTCGTGGAGCACGATCACGCCGTTGGCGCGGCCGTGCCCGCCGTCCGTCATCTCGATCTGGATGGTGTAGAGACCGTTCGTTACCGTCATTGCGCCCCTTGCCGTAGTCCCCGGACATCATCGGCATTCCCTGCCGCGTGAGGCAATCAAGAAATGGAATCGCGGCTGGATCGTTTCGCCGCGGCTACGAGAGCCGTTGAGGCCCGCCAGGGGCTCGGCACAACACCCGCGCTGTCCGTCCACAGCACCAGTTCAACATTTTCGCACGTTTTTTCAAACGGATAGAAGGCTATCCACAAGCCGTTTGACTCATGTGTGCAAAACTAAATAGAGTCGAAATAGTAACTTTTCAGTACATCGTTTAAAAGTTAGCGTTCCCCATGGCTACAGAAAAAGCCGAAACCGACCGCGTTCCCGTTACGTTGGCGCTCTCGACCATCAACTATCTCGAAAGACTGGTGAGACAGGGCACCCACGGCACCAGCGTTCCCGGCGTCGCAAGGACTTTGATCGAGGAAGGCATTCGGCTCGCCATCAAGGACGGGCTGCTTGCAATCCGCGACAATGGGAAGGCGTCCTGACGGGAAGAACGGGGCGGTTTTCACAGAATGTGGAACCGAGAAAATGCTTACGAATGTACCGACCTGGACCACCGATCGCGTCGAACTCCTGAAGAGCCATTTTGAGGCAGGCCTCACCTGCCGCGAGATCGCGGCCAGCATCGGCGTCAGCCGCAACGCCGTGATCGGCAAACTCTCCCGCCTCCAACTGACACGCGGCCCCGCCCCCGCCGAACCGCGTCCCAGCAAGGCCGCCCGGGAGCGCTCCAGGAAATCCATCCCCAGACTGCAGTATCAAATCCTGCAGGCCGTCTACGAAAACGCGCAGCCGCTCCAGGAAGAGCCGATTACAAGCGAGTACCGCTGCTCGCTGCTCGAACTCAGCAACGAACGATGCCGCTGGCCGATCAGCACGCCGGGCGCAGAGGACTTCTGCTTCTGCGGCACCAAGCCGGTGGAAGGCATGCCTTATTGCTCAGGGCATACCCGCCTCGCCTACCGCCCCGGCTCGCGCCAGCGCGTCGCGAGGGGACCAGGCAATCGGCTCGCGTGAAGAAGCCACGTTAACGCAAGAGAAGCCTCGGTTCTGATTCCATCAGAACCGATAGGCCCTAGCCGAGCCGCCAGCCGACCTCATCCGTAAAGCTCTTGTAGAACTCCGGCGTATAGGCCTTTTCGGGAGCCTGCCGCACCCGCTCGTCGAGCTTGTGGGCGTCGTCGCCGACGAGAATGCGCCAGCGCTCAGCCTTGACGCCGTCGAGGATGATCTTTGCCGCCGCCGCCGCCGTGGTCGGCGCCTCCTCGCGGAAAGTGCGCGCGCGGTCGAGTGCGATTTTCTGAATGTCGTCGTCCGACATCGGCGCGGTATCGATGCCCATGCCCTTCAGGCGCTGCCGCGTCGCCAGAATTTCATTCGGGCTGAGTTCTTCGGATTCCGATCCGCTCTGGATCTTGCGCGAATTGGAAACGATCGAGGTGCCGATATGCCCGGGCATTACGACTGAGCATTTGATGTGCGGCGCGTTGAGCCGCAGATCCGTCATCAGTGCTTCGGTAAACCCTTTCACTGCGAACTTGGCGGCGCTGTAGGCGGTGTGCGAGGCGCCCAGGCCGACGGACGCCCAGAAGCCGTTGACGCTCGATGTGTTGACGATATGGGCCTCGTCCGCCTTCATCATGAGCGGCAGGAAAGTGCGGACGCCGAGATAGACGCCGCCCCAGCAGATGTTGAAGGTGCGCTCCCACTGCTCGCGCGTGTTGGTGAACAGGCTGCCGCCGCCGCCGATGCCGGCATTGTTGAACAGCAGATGGATCTTGTCGGTCGCCTGCTGCTCGATCAGCTCATCGCGGAAGCGCTGGAGATGAGCCTCGATCGAGACGTCGGCGACGTGCGTGGTGACGCGAAGGCCCTGCGGCAACTTCTCCGCCTCGCACATGCGCTTGGTCTCGGCCATAGCCTCCGGGGAAACGTCGCACATCGCGACATTGCAGCCTTCGGCGACGAGCTGGCGCGCGAGTTCGCGGCCCATGCCTGTGCCGCCTCCGGTGATCACGGCAAACCTTCCGGCAAAGTCCTTCATGAGATCGTCACCTCGGTTTTGAATTTTTGAGTTGGGGCCCTCATGGAAACAGAGCCCGTGCGAACGGGACAGTAACAGCTCGCGACTGCCGGTAAAGCCGCCCGTGAGACGGCGGTTCGATTGTCTCGCTGACGTTTTCGCGCGGCGGAATTTACGCAGCCGCCTCGCGAGAGCCGCGCAGCGCGCCCAATCCCTCCAGTGCCTTCCTGATAGCTGCCTGTTGCGCAGACGATGCTTCCGGCATCGGTGCGCGAGAGAATGTCGTGGGCAGCCCCTGCAGCGACTGTGCGTAGCGCGTGCATGCCGGAAGATTGTCGGAGACGATGGCGTTCCACAGTGTCAGCAGCTTCTTGTGCAGCTCCAGCGCGCGGTCGTGGTTGCCCGTCTTGACCACGTTCCAGAGTTCGACGGAAGCATGCGGCGCGGCGCTCAGGATCGCCGCGATCGATCCATGCGCGCCCAGCGTATAGGATGGATACATCAGCGCATCGACCGCGCTGTAGATCAGTTTGTCCGGCGCCATCATCATGAGATCGGCAAACAGTTTCAAATCGCCCGCGCTCTGCTTGACGCCGACAACGAGCGGCACCTCGTTCATGATCCGCGTCATCAGCGCCGGCGAGAGATAGGACCACGGCACCACATTGTAGATGATGATCGGCATGCCGGTTTCATCGGCCATTCGACGGAAATGATCGACCATCGCCTGCTCGTCCGGCTTGAACAGATAGTGCACCGGCGTCACCTGTAGCGCGGCGACATTCATGCCGCGCACCAGCTTGCCGCGCCGGATCGCGTCGCGGGTGGAATCGACGATGATGCCGGCGATGACGGGCGCGCGCCCTTTCGCGGCTTCCACCGTCGCCGCGACAAGGTCGCGATATTCTTCGTGGTCAAGCGTATGCCCTTCGCCGGTCGAGCCGCCGGCCGCCATGCCGTGGCTGCCGGCGCCGATCAGCCAGTCAACCTGCGGTGCGACGAGTTTGAAATCGATCTCGCCGTCTTTCCGAAACGGCGTCGTCATCGGCGGTATCACGCCGGTAGGACGTGCTGTCATGGGTTTGCCTTACGTTTCCATCCGCTATCCACGGGTTGCATCCCGCGTTCCCGGCAGCTTTTTCGGCCGGTTGGAAGCGAGCCTATTGAAGGGCGGCGCGGTTATCCAGCTTGTGCGGGCAATCGCGCTGCAGGGGAGTATTGCGTCCTCCGCACATGTTGAACCTTTGGCCTCCCGCCAACGACCTACTGACTGGAGGCAGCATCAACGCGGAGGAGACCGCCCGTGGCCCCCTGGCACGATACCATGGTCGATCGACCGGAATCGGATGGTGCGGCTTATGTCACGGGCTGGACCATCAGCGGAGTAGCTGTACTTGGCGCGATTGTTGCCGTTTGGGTCCTCGGCATCTAGGGGTGGAACTGGCCACCGGTCGCCTCAATGAGGCCCTTCGCGCGCCTTGCGCCGGGCGCTGATCGCAGCTAATGGAACGGCATCGGAGCGTGGCGCAGCCCGGTTAGCGCACTAGTCTGGGAGACTAGGGGTCGGAGGTTCAAATCCTCTCGCTCCGACCAATCTTACAGCCCCCTCAACCGTCCTTCAGGGCGTTATCTAGCAATTGCTTGCAGGCGATCAGCTCCTGCAGGACCCGCTCCAACCGCTCGCGGTCGGCTTCCGAAGGTCCCGGCTTGCCCTTGGCGAAGGGGAGCAAAATGCCGTCATCGTCGGTATCGACAAAACGGTAGTCGATTTCCTTTTCTTCGGTCTCGTAGTCCTCGTCGTCGGCACCGGCGGCCAGCGTCTCGCCCTCCTCGGGCTCCTGCAGGCTGAGGCCGATCGCTTCCTCAACGGCGCCGAAGGTGACGGCCGAAGTCTGGTCGGCGAGGCCCTGCACCGATTTGATGCCGTGCTCTTTCAGAATCCGCTGCACGCCGCGGATGGTGTAGCCCTCGCCGTAGAGCAGGCGACGGATGCCTTTGAGCAGGTCGACGTCGTCGGGGCGGTAGTAACGCCGCCCGCCGCTTCGCTTCATCGGCTTGATCTGGGCAAACCGCGTCTCCCAGAACCGCAGCACGTGCTGGGGAATATCGAGCTCTTCAGCGACTTCGCTGATGGTGCGGAACGCATCCGGCGCCTTGTCCAAATGCCAGCTCCTCTCAACTCATCTTGTTGGTGAAGACGCAGTACTCGCCTTGTTACACGGCCGTGTTACTCGGTCTCGTTAGTCTGTCTTGCTTTCACCATTGCCGGGCGCGTGGCCGTTGATCCGCTGCTTCAGTATAGCTGACGGCTTGAACACCATCACTCGACGCGGCGAGATCGGCACTTCGGTACCGGTCTTCGGGTTACGTCCGATACGCTGACCCTTCTTGCGCACCATGAAGGAGCCGAACGACGACAGCTTCACCGTTTCGCCCTTCTCCAGGCAATCGGTGATCTCTTTCAAAACGAGCTCGACAAACGCAGATGATTCCGTTCGCGACAGGCCCACCTTCTGGTAGACCGCCTCGCATAAATCCACACGTGTGACTGTTTTTCCGGTCCCGGTCATCGCCTGCCCCGCACTCTCGGCGAACAATTTATTCCCTGAAATTAGGAGGTTAGCACGCAATGGTCAACAGCGACCATCATGCAGACGCATGGAACATCACTACAATTTTAATCGGTATTTTTAGGCCGCGCTTACCAGCGCACGAGAGCGGAACCCCAGGTAAAGCCGCCGCCCATGGCCTCAAACAGCACCAGATCGCCCTTCTTCACGCGTCCATCCTTGACAGCGACGGCCAGCGCCAGCGGAATCGAAGCCGCCGACGTGTTGCCGTGCAGATCGACGGTCAGTACCACCTTCTGCGGCGCAATATGAAGCTTGTGCGCTGAAGCATCGATGATTCGCTTGTTGGCCTGATGCGGGATGAACCAGTCGATGGAATCAGCCGTCGCGCCGGTCGCATCGAACGCATCAACAATCACGTCGGTGATCATGCCGACGGCATGCTTGAACACTTCGCGGCCTTCCATCCGAAGATGGCCGACGGTCCGGGTCGTCGACGGGCCGCCATCGACATAGAGCTTCGCCTTGTGCCGTCCATCCGAGCGCAGATGCGTCGTCAGCACGCCGCGATCGGAAGGCAAGCCCGGCTGATCCTGCGCCTCGAGCACCACCGCGCCGGCACCATCGCCGAACAGCACACAGGTGCCGCGGTCGTTCCAGTCGAGAATGCGTGAGAACGTCTCGGCGCCGATCACCAGCGCGCGCTTGTAGGCGCCAGAGCGCAGGAAATTGTCGGCGGTGGCGAGCGCGAACACGAAGCCGGAACACACCGCCTGCAGATCGAAGGCCGCGCCATGATGGATGCCGAGCTCGTTCTGCACGGCGACCGCGGTTGCTGGAAAAGTATGGTCCGGCGTCGAAGTCGCCAGCACGATCAGATCGATCGCCTGGGCGTCGAGGCCGGCGTGCTCCAGCGCTGCGCGCGCAGCGTTGATTGCTAGGTGCGACGTGAACTCGCCCTCGGCCGCGATGTGGCGCTGCCGGATGCCGGTGCGCTGCACGATCCACTCGTCCGAAGTATCGATTCGCGCAGCCAGTTCGGCATTGGTCAGCACCTTCTGCGGCAGATAAGAGCCGCAGCCCAGCACGACCGAACGTTTCGCAGTCACGAGACAGCCTCCTGCGCGGTCTGCGCTTGAGCCAGCGCACTGCCGTCGCGATTAAGCATATGATTGATCTTGGTGAGGAGATCGCAGCGGACCATCTCATAGCCAACATCGACCGCATAGGCAAAGCCTTCGGCGCTGATTCCGCCATGGCTTTTTACAACGACGCCTTTCAGGCCGAGCAGCACACCACCATTGGATTTGTTCGGGTCGAGCTTGTCTCGGAGCGCCTTGAAGGCGCTGCGGGCGAACAGATAACCGATCCGGGAAAACCAGCTTGAAGCCATGGCATTGCGCAGAAAATCTGCCATTTGGCGTGCGGTTCCCTCCGCGGCCTTCAACGCGATGTTGCCGCTGAAACCTTCCGACACGATCACGTCAGCCGCGCCCGCGCCGATCCCGTCGCCTTCGACAAAGCCGATATAATTGAGCTGGCTCGCGCGGAGCAGCTCGGCGGCCTCGCGGATCTCCTCATGGCCCTTGATTTCCTCGACCCCGATGTTGAGGAGGCCGACAGTGGGCCGTTCCCGGTTGAGCAGCACGCTCGCCATCGCACTGCCCATCACCGCCAGCGCCACGAGATGGCGCGCGTCGCCGCCGATCGTGGCGCCGAGGTCGAGCACGACGGAATCGCCTCGCGCGGTCGGCCACACGCCCGCAATCGCCGGGCGATCGATTCCGGCCATGGTGTGCAGGTGGAAGCGCGCCATGGCCATCAGCGCGCCGGTGTTGCCCGCGGAAACCGCCACGTGGGCATCGCCCCTTTTCACGGCATCGATCGCAAGCCACATCGACGAGCTCTTGCGACCGCGGCGCAGCGCCTGGCTCGGCTTGTCGTGCATGCTGACGGTCACGTCGGTATGGACGACCTGCGAGGCCGCCTTCAGCGCTGGATATTTGGCGAGCTGCTCGTCGATCAGCTTGCTGTCGCCATACAGCAGAAACTCGCTGTCTGGATGCCGTTTCAAAGAGATTGCGGCGCCGGGAATGACGACCGATGCGCCGACATCGCCACCCATGGCGTCAAGCGCGATTCGAACCTTTTGCGGCATGAACGTCCCGGAAACCTGATCTTTTGCGGCCCTCGTAGAGCCCGGCCGCGCACTGGAATGGCACCGCTACACGGTGCTCGGCGAAACGCAACACCGCGCGTCCGCCGGGCCGCGACAATAGCGTGTCCCCGTCCCGACACAACCTCTTGACCGCGGTCTTTTGGCGAAAGGGAAGTTGTGTGGCCCGAAATCAAGAGTAACAAGTATTGCTATACAATTCAATATCTTACGAGATTTTCTGGATCGGACATAACAACTACCTCGAGCCGATGGCAGCTTCGCCGACCACTTTAGCAGCCGGCTACTTGCCCTTGGGCTTCCTGGTGCCCGATTTTTTCGGTGCTGCCTTCAACGCCCTTAGCGCCGCGAACGGGTGATCTTCGGGATCGGCGGCCTCAACCATCGGTTCAAATACAGCGCCGGGTTTGCGCGGATATGGATCGACCGCGAGATACAGTGCGTCGGTGGCGACCCTGCCGAGATCAATCATGCCGTTCTCGATCGGCTCGGGCGGATCGGGTGTTTCCTCGTCGCTCTCCCCGGCCTCATCGACCAGTGCGGCCATCTGCGGGATCTGCTCGGGTGGCGCGAAGATCAGATCGATCGGCTCTTCGATGTCGTTCTCGATCTCCTCCAGTGTCACCACGCAGGTCTGTCCGATCCGCGCCCGCACGTGCCCCATCACGTGGAAGCGGCCACCGCTCTCTGGCGTCACATCCAGGGATGCCTGCACCGACAACACCTCGCGCAAGCCGCCCGTCTCGGCCACCACATTGCGGATGGCCTGATCGGCCTCGATGTCGCGATGCAGGCCCGTTTCGGAGATTTGCGCGACCGCAACGGGGACGCGCCACGGGTCGAGCTTCTCTGTTGCGTCGTTCTTGCTCATTGCTGTGCGCCATTCTCCGGCAAGGGAAACCTGGCCGAACCGCTCACCAGCGTCGCCTCGTCGAGGCGGTCGAGAGCGGCCATCGCCGCCTCGGCATATGCCGCAAGCAGGCGGGCCTTTTCGATGTTCTCGCCGTTCAGGATATTCTTGCATATCGCCTGCGCCAGTGCCTCACGGCCCTCCGTCAGCGCAAAGTCATAGGCCGCCGTCCGGCCATAGAAGGCTTCGCCGAAGGCCTGCATGCGCTTCGGCACCTTGAGATCACTAACCGCCATTTCGCGCAGATTATCGTCCATATCGTTGCAAAAATGGTCGAACAGCCCCTGTGAGAGGGCTTTGCCGCCCTGCACCGATGTCAGGCGGCGCAAGACCAGCCACAAATGCAGCAGAAGCAGGTCAAAACGGCCGTTAACCGTGTCCGGAACCCCAAAGTCCCTATAAAACAACGGTTCTCGCGCCTGCGTCACGATCATGCCATAGATGGCCTCGATGGTGCCGCGCAACCGCGTCCGGGGTTTCCTGAAGTGATTGAATGGCCAAAGCATTGTGGGTTCCGCAAGCGAGCCCTCCCGGGCCACGCGTGTTGCAATCTAGCGTGCTGCCCGGTACGTCAACGCACCGCGCGATGCAAGAGGACGGGCTAATTCCTGAAATGATCGAGATGAGCCACCTGAGCACCTGCGTGCCCTCGCCTCGCCGCCTGACCATGCGCTGGCGCGGCTTCCGCGCTGCGGCGGCCGTGGCACTGGTCTGTGCGACACTTGCGGGGTGCACCGGCGAGCAGTTCCAAAAGGGATATATCCTGCCGCCCAACGCGCTTGAGCAGATTCCGATCGGCGCCAGCCAGGATCAGGTGCTGATCGTGATGGGAACGCCGTCGACAGTCGCGACCTTGAACGGCGAGGTGTTCTATTACATTTCGCAGCGCTCCGAGCGCAAAGTCGCATTCATGAATCAGCAGGTCGTCGACCAGCGCGTGATCGCGATTTACTTCGACAAGAATCGCCAGGTGCAGCGGCTCGCCAATTACGGATTGCAGGACGGCAAGATCTTCGATTTCATCAGCCGCACTACGCCCACGTCCGGCCAGGAGCTCAGCTACCTGACGCCGCTGTTCAAGCTGCTCAGCTTTAACTAGAGCTCGGTCAGTTCTGGTTCACGCTGTTCCGCGACGCGGAAATCCTGCGCCAAGTCGCCCGCTTGCTCTCTGCGCGCGCGCTGCCTACGGTCCCTGCCAACAAGAATCAAGCAGGGAGTGAATTTGTGACGATTAAAGCTATTTCTCGACGCCGCATTTTGACCGGAGCTGCAGCCGTTTCGGCGGCGGCGATTTTGCCGCGCGCAAGCTTCGGCTCCGACTGGCGCCCCACCGAGACCGTTCGTCTTATCGTGCCGGCGGCGGCCGGCGGCAGCACCGACGTGATGGGACGCCTGCTGGCCGCGCATCTGCAGACGGCCTGGGGCCAGTCGGCGGTCGTGGAAAACCGTTCCGGCGGCGGCGGCACCATCGGCACCGCCGAAGTCGTGCGAGGCAAGGCGGACGGCCATGTCATCCTCGTCGGCAATCCCGGTCCGAACGCGATCGCCTACAGCATCTTCCGCAACATGACCTACAAGGCCGATCAGTTGCAGCCGGTCAGCAACATGATCCGGATTCCAAACATCGTGTCGGCGCATCCGTCGACCGGCATCAAGACGATTGGCGAACTGATCGCCTACATCAAGGCCAATCCGGACAAGCTGACCTACGCCTCCTCCGGCGTCGGGCAGAGCCCTCACCTCACCGGCGCCTGGTTCCTGCAGCTCACCGGCCTGAAGATGGTTCATGTGCCGTTCCGCGGCGCCGGTCCGGCGCTGCAGGCGGCGCTCGCCGGGGACATCCAGATCCTGTTCGACAACCTGTACCCGACGCTGCCGCAGACCCAGGAAGGCAAGCTTACTGCGCTCGCCGTCACCACGCCCGAGCGCAGCGCGCTAGCTCCGAATGTTCCGACCATGCGGGAGAGCGCTCCTGAACTTTCGAAGTTCGACGTCTCGTCCTGGTTCGGTGTCTTCCTGCCCAAGGCAACGCCTGCTCCCGCCGTCGAGGCGCTCAACAAGGAGATCAAGGCGCTGCTCGGGCGTGAGGACTTCAAGAAGACCATCGCCAACATGGGCGCTACCGCAGACTGGGGCACGCCGCAGCAATTCTCCGACTTCGTGCAGGCCGAGACGACGAAGTTCGGCGAAATCATCAAGCGCGAAGGCCTGCAGATGGATGTGAATTGACTGTCCTCGTCATTGCGAGCGAAGCGAAGCAATCCATATCGCCGCATACTAGATGTGGATTGCTTCGTCGCATACGCTCCTCGCAATGACGTGGTAGAATTTCGGTACTTCCAAAATAAAAACCCCGCGGCTCGCACCGCGGGGTTTTCGTTTTGATCGACTTTACGCCGCTCAGTGCGCCAGGATCGCCAGCAGCAACAGTGCCACGATGTTGGTGATCTTGATCATCGGGTTGACGGCGGGACCCGCCGTATCCTTGTAGGGATCGCCGACAGTATCGCCGGTCACCGCTGCCTTGTGGGCGTCGGAGCCCTTGCCGCCGAAGTGGCCGTCCTCGATGTACTTCTTGGCGTTGTCCCAGGCGCCGCCACCCGAGGTCATCGAGATCGCGACGAACAGGCCGGTCACGATCACGCCGAGCAGCATGGCGCCGACGGCGGAGAACGCCGCCGACTTGCCGGCAGCGCCGCCGCCCGCGATCGCGTAGATCACGAAGTAGACGAAGATCGGCGACAGCACCGGCAACAGCGACGGAATGATCATTTCCTTGATCGCCGCCTTGGTCAGCAGGTCGACCGCCTTGCCATAGTCCGGCTTGTCGGTGCCCTGCATGATGCCGGGCTTCTCGCGGAACTGACGCCGCACTTCCTCGACGATCGCACCGGCCGCGCGGCCGACCGCCGTCATGCCCATCGCGCCAAACAGATACGGCAGCAGGCCGCCGAACAGCAGGCCGACCACGACGTAGGGGTTGTTGAGCGAGAAGTCGGGCAGCACGCCCTGGAAGTACGGATGCTTGGCAGAGTTGGCGATGAAGAACTTGAGATCTTCATTGTAGGCCGCAAACAGCACCAGCGCGCCGAGACCGGCGGAGCCGATCGCGTAGCCCTTGGTGACCGCCTTGGTGGTGTTGCCAACCGCGTCGAGCGCATCCGTCGACTTGCGCACCTCCTTCGGCAGGCCGGCCATTTCGGCAATGCCGCCGGCGTTGTCCGTGACCGGACCGAAGGCGTCCAGCGCCACGATCATGCCGGCCAGCGCCAGCATCGTCGTGGTCGCGATCGCGATGCCGAACAGGCCGGCAAGGCTGTAGGTGATGAGGATGCCGGCGATGATGACGATCGCGGGCATCGCGGTCGATTCCATCGAGATCGCCAGGCCCTGGATCACGTTGGTGCCGTGGCCGGTGACCGACGACGACGCGATCGACTTCACCGGGCGATAGTCGGTGCCGGTGTAGTATTCGGTGATCCAGATGATCAGGCCGGTGACGGCAAGGCCGACGACGCCGCATTGGAACAGCGCCATGCCGGTGTACTTCACGCCCGCCAGCGCGCCGAAACCGATCAGCCAGTGGATGACGGCCGCAACGCCGAGCAGCGACAGCACGCCGGTGGCGATCAGGCCCTTGTACAGCGCGCCCATGATCGACTGGCTGGCGCCGAGCTTGACGAAGAAGGTGCCGATGATCGAGGTGATGATACAGACGCCGCCGATGGCGAGCGGCAGGGTCATCATCGGCACCAGGAGCGGCGAGGTCGCGAAGAAGATCGCGGCCAGCACCATGGTGGCGACCGCGGTCACCGCATAGGTCTCGAACAGGTCGGCCGCCATGCCGGCGCAGTCACCGACGTTGTCGCCGACGTTGTCGGCGATGGTCGCCGGATTGCGCGGATCGTCCTCGGGAATGCCGGCTTCGACCTTGCCGACGAGGTCGCCGCCGACGTCAGCCCCCTTGGTGAAGATGCCGCCGCCGAGACGGGCGAAGATCGAGATCAGCGAGGCGCCGAAGCCGAGCGCGACCAGCGCGTCGACGACGACACGGTCGTTGGCCTTCAGCCCCATGCCCTGGGTGAGTACGGCGAAATAAATGGTGACGCCGAGCAGCGCGAGACCGGCGACGAGAAGCCCGGTGATCGCACCCGCCTTGAAGGCGAGCTCCAGACCGCCCGCCAGCGATGTGGTCGCTGCCTGCGCGGTGCGCACGTTGGCGCGGACCGAGACGTTCATGCCGATGAAGCCGGCCGCACCCGACAGCACGGCGCCGATCAGGAAGCCGAACGCAACCAGCATGCCGAGGAAGTAGGCCAGAAGGGCGAAGATCACCACGCCGACCATGCCGATCGTCATGTACTGGCGGCGCAGATAAGCCTGCGCGCCCTCGGCCACCGCTGCCGCGATTTCCTGCATGCGCGGGTTGCCGGCATCCGATTTCAGAACGGAGGACGTCGCCCAGATGGCGTAAACGATCGAAAGCGCTCCGCAGAGCACAATCACCCATAATGCTGTCATAGAAGTTGCCTCAGATGCTGGTTTTCCCGCCCCACGCCATCCCGCGAGCGCGGCCGGCGCATATTATGGAGGCCTTCCCTGCCCAAAAGGGTGACCTCAAATCGGCGGGACCATGCCAAAATCGTCTCCTCGGCGCAACGCCGCGGAGGCCAGAATCCGTCGATTTTTGAAAGGATTCACCGGTAACCGGGCCTGCGAAGTTGTCGCCCGCGCGGCGGCAGGCGCTTGCCTTGAGGTTGAGGTCGGGCCCAAAATACAAGGGCCCGCCCAATCCTATCCGGATCGAGCGGGCTCACTAGCCATTCCAGTACATCCGTGAAACGACCGTTTCGAGGCCTTAGACGAGCGACAGGTTTTCCGCGCTCACCTTGCCCCGCATCTTGTCGGTCTTGAGTTCGAACTGAACCTTCTGACCTTCGGCCAATCCGCCGAGGCCCGCACGCTCGACGGCCGAGATGTGCACGAACACGTCCTTGCTGCCATCGCTCGGCTCAATGAAACCGAAACCCTTTTGACCGTTGAACCACTTCACTGTTCCTGTAGCCATTTTCTCTTCTCCAAAGCACATAGGCTTTCATTCCGCGCGGCGATCGCACGGATTCAAATCCAATATCGACGATGTCTCTGGAAGAAGCCCCTTAGGGCGCGTTCGAAAAGGCACGACGGTAATCGAATGGCAATACACCTATAGGTTTTCCGCGAAATAGCAATGGCTGACGGGAAATAAAACCAATGGCGTTAACGGCGTCGCCTTTCAAAAATGGCTGTAAGACAGCCGTTCCAGCGCGATTTCTCTACCCTGCCCATCGATGAATTTCGGAACCGCGCTTCCCGCGACCACCGTTCCGATGGAACTCACGGCGATGCCGGCGTGCCGCGCAGCCTGCGCGAACGCCTCGGCGCGATCCTGCGGTAGCGTGCACAGGATTTCGTAATCATCGCCGCCGGCGATCAGTGTTTCCAGTCCGACAACGCCGCGCGACACCAGATCCCGCGCCGCACCGGACAGCGGGATCGACTCCAGATCGATCACCGCGGATACGCCGGACACGCCGCACAGCTTGGCGAGATCGCCGGCAAGGCCATCAGATACATCCATCGCCGCACTGGCACCGCCGCGAACGATCTCAGCCATGGCCACGCGTGGCTGCGGAACGCGATAGCGCCCGATCAGCGCGTCGCGCGCAGCGATATCGGCTGCGGCGGCGTGGACTTTACCGCCTTTGAGGATCGCAAGCCCCAGCGCGGCATCGCCGATCGTGCCCGTCACCATCACGCGCTCGCCGGGCTTGGCCCCGCTGCGATGAACCATCTTGCCCGGCGGCACACGGCCGAACGCGGTGACCGAGACCATCAGCGGGCCCGGCGTGGAGACGGTGTCTCCGCCCAGCAGCGGACAATTAAACTGCGTGGCGTCCTCGCCGAGCGCCGCCGCGAACGGCCTCAACCAGGCATCGTCGGCGCTGCGCAAGGCCAGCGTCAGCACGAAGCCGGCGGGCGTAGCGCCCTTCGCCGCGAGATCGGAAAGATTCGCCCGCAGCGCCTTGCGCGCGACCGTATCGGGCGGATCGTCGGGCAGAAAATGCACGCCTTCGACAATAGCATCCGTCGTCACGACGACATCGTCGCCGTTTGGCTTTAGGGCCGCGGCGTCGTCGTCGAGGCCGAAGGCGCCCGGCTCGGTCGCAAGCGGCCGAAAATAGCGTGCGATCAGCGCGTCCTCGCCGGACGCTGGTTTGCCGCTAGCCACGCGCGAACTCGTCGGCGCGGAACTGACGCGCGATCTGATCGAGCACGGCGTTGACCATGCCGGTCTCGTCCTTCTCCACGAAGGCGTGCGCGACATCGACATATTCGGATACGACTACGCGGCCAGGCACGTCCTTGCGGTGCTCCAGCTCGTAGGAACCGGCCCGCAGCACCGCGCGCAAAATCGCGTCGATCCGCTTTAGCGGCCAGCCCTTCGACAGCGCATCGTCGATCAGAGGATCGAGTCTTGCCTGGTCGCGGACCACGCCCGACACCACATCGCGGAAGAAGGCGGCTTCCGCAGGCAGATATTTGTCGCCTTCGACCTCGTTGCCGAGCCAGTGGCTTTCGAACTCGGCGAAGATGTCGTTGATGCCGGCGCCGGCGATGTCCATCTGGTAGAGCGCCTGCACGGCGGCAAGCCGCGCCGCGCCACGGCGGTTTGCTTTCTTGTCGGGAGCTTTCGCTGGCTTCTTGCTGTCTGCCATCGCCTAAGCCTTTGTCAGCCGCCGCTTGATCCGCAGCATCGCCAGCGCCGCGCGCGCGGCATCGCCGCCCTTGTTCAACTCGCTGGCGCGCGCCCGCGCCCAGGCCTGCGCATCGGTGTTGACGGTGATGATGCCGTTACCGAGCGGAACCTTTCGCGCGACCGCCAGATCCATCAGCGCGCGCGAGGATTCGATCGAGACGATCTCGAAATGGATGGTGTCACCACGCACCACGCAGCCAAGCGCGATTGCCGCATCATAAGGCTTGCCGTTCTTTTCGGCAGCATCGAGCGCAATCGCGATTGCGGCCGGAATTTCCAGCGCGCCGGGCACCGTGATGACGTCGTGCGTCACGCCGGCAGCTTTCAGTTCGGCGACGGCGCCTTCCAACAGCGCGTCCTGAATATCGTCATAGAACCGCGCCTCGACGATCAGCGCGCGCGCGCCTGTGACGTCGGTCTGGTCCTTCAGCGGTGCGCGCCGTGCGTCTGCCATTCTTCAATCCGTTTCACTCTGGTACCGGCGCGTTATGTAGTCGCCGCGGGTGGCTTAGCCAAGCACGAATACTCAAGCACGAATACTAGAGACATCGTCATTCCGGGATGGTCCGAAGGACCAGACCCGGAATCTCGAGATTCCGGGTTCGATGCTAACGCATCGCCCCGGAATGACGGCTGCACCGTCACTTCATTTCCGACAGCCGCGCCGCATAGCGGGCCATCAGGTCGACCTCGATATTGACCTCGCTGCCTGCGCGCCAGCCGCTGAGCGTGGTGACGCTGAGCGTATGCGGGATGATCAGCACCGAAAATACGACATCCTCGACCGTATTCACGGTCAGCGATACGCCATCCAGCGTCACCGAGCCCTTGGCGGCGATGAAACGCGCCAGCCCCCGCGTGGTACGGAGTTCGAAGCGCGCCATATCGGGCAGATCATCGCGCTTGACGATAGTCGCAATGCCATCGGCATGCCCCGCGACAATATGGCCGCCGAGTTCGTCGCCGATCTTCAGCGCACGCTCGAGATTGAGTTTGGTGCCCTTGATCCAACCTTTGGCCGTGGTCATGCCGAGCGTCTCGGCGGCGGCATCGACGTCGAACCAGGTTTTGCCGCCTGCCACCCCGGAGGCGACCACCGTCAGGCAGACGCCGTTGCAGGCGATCGAGGCGCCGTCCGCGATGGTCGTCTGGTCGTAGCGGCAGGCGATCCGCATGCGATGCAACTGCCCCTGCGCGGTTGGCGTGAGGCCCACGATCTCGCCGATGTCGGTAACAATTCCGGTGAACATTACACGCGCTCGTAAACAGTGAGGATATCTTTGCCGAGCGTTTCGCTAGCACGGGTCTTGAACGCGGACGAGCCGGTGATTGACGAGAGCGGCAATGCGTCCAGCGCGGGAATGCCGTCGGCCCCAATGGCCTCGTGCCCACGCAGCAGCCAGATTTCGTCGACGAGACGGCTAGCGACGAAGGACGAGGCGACCCGTGAGCCGCCTTCCACCATCAGCCTTGTAATGCCCTTGTCGGACAGCGCGTGCAGCACGGCCGCCAAATCGAGACCCGGCGGCTTGGCGGTAGGCGCAACGCGCATCACCTGCGCGCCGGCTGCGCCGAGTTTCATGGCCGCGGGGGCTTCGGCGAAGTCCGACGTCATGACCCAGAGCGGCGTCTGGCGCGCGGAATGGACCAGCTTGCTGGTGCCGGGAATGCGAAGCGCGCGATCCAGCACCACCCGCACCGGCGACCGCGCCTCCATCCCGGGCAGGCGGCAGGTCAGCAGTGGATTGTCCGCCAGCACGGTGCCGATGCCGACCAGGATGGCGTCGCATTGCGCGCGCAACAGGTGCACGCGTGTCTTCGCCGCCTCGCCCGTGATCTCGACCGGCTTGTGACCGGCGGCGCCGATCTGGTCGTCGGCGGACACCGCGAGCTTCAGGATCACATGCGGGCGCTTGTCGCGAACGCGGCGGAAATGTCCGGCGTGGTCGCGCGCGGCTTCCGCAGCGCCGAGGCCAACATCGACCGTGATCCCGGCCGAGCGAAGTTTGGCATGCCCCTGCCCGGCCACTTCAGGATTGGGATCTTCGATCGCCGACACCACGCGCGCGATGCCGGAGGCGATCACGGCATCGACGCAGGGCGGCGATTTGCCGAAATGCGAACAGGGCTCCAGCGTCACATAGAGCGTAGCGCCGCGCGCCGCCTCGCCAGCCCGTTTGAGTGCCTCCGGCTCGGCATGGGGCCGGCCGCCTGCTTGCGTCCAGCCGCGGCCGACGATGACGCCATCCTTCACCACGACCGCGCCGACGGCCGGGTTCGGCCAGGTGCGCCCCAGCCCACGCCGGCCAAGCGCGAGCGCGAGCTGCATGAAGCGCTGGTCCGCCGCTTTGGCCTCTTTGGACTTCTGCCCGTACTGCTCTTCCAGAATGCGGAAGATCATTTGCGTAACGTGGCGACCCGTGCGGCGTCTTCCGCGGAGAGTTCGCCGAGCACCGCCTCAAAGTCCTTGGCCTCGCGGAAATTGCGATAGACCGACGCAAAGCGGACATAGGCGACGTCGTCGAGTTGGCGCAGATGCTCCATCACGATCTCGCCGATCGCCTCCGAGGAGACCTCCGCCTCGCCGCCGCTTTCGAGTTCGCGCACGATCGCGGAAACCATCTTCTCGACCCGCTCAGGGTCGACCGGCCGCTTGCGCAGACTGATCTGCAGCGAGCGGACTAGCTTGTCGCGGTCGAACGGCACCCGGCGGCCGTTGCGCTTGATCACGGTCAGTTCGCGAAGTTGCACCCGCTCGAAGGTGGTGAAGCGGAAATTGCAGGCGATGCACACCCGCCGCCGCCGGATCACGGCCGAATCCTCGGTCGGACGCGAGTCCTTCACCTGCGTATCGAGACTGTTGCAGCTAGGACAGCGCATCCAACGAGGCCTTTACTGATAGATCGGGAACCGATCGGTGAGCGCCTTGACGCGTTCCTTGATCGCGGCTTCGACCAGCGGCGCCTTGCCGTCCTCCGACTGCGCCAGCGCATTGAGCACTTCGGCGATCATGCCGCCGACCTGCTTGAATTCGGCAACGCCGAACCCGCGTGTCGTCGCTGCCGGCGTACCGAGACGCAAGCCGGAGGTGACGAACGGCTTTTCGGGATCGAACGGAATTCCGTTCTTGTTGCAGGTGATGCCGGCACGCACCAGCGCCTTCTCGGACACGTTGCCCTTCAGACCCTTCGGCCGCAGGTCGACCAGCATCAAATGGTTGTCGGTGCCGCCGGAGACGATGTCGAGGCCGTGGCCGCGCAGCGTTTCCGCCAGCGCCTTGGCGTTTTCGACGACGTTCTTCGCATAGACCTTGAAGTCGGGCCGCAACGCCTCGGCAAACGCGACGGCTTTGGCAGCGATCACATGCATCAGCGGACCGCCCTGCAGGCCCGGGAAGATCGCCGAATTCAACTTCTTGGCGATCGCCTCGTCGTTGCACAGGATCAGGCCGCCGCGCGGGCCGCGCAGCGATTTGTGCGTGGTGGTGGTGGTGACGTGCGCATGCGGCACCGGCGAGGCATGCACGCCGCCGGCGACGAGGCCGGCGAAATGCGCCATGTCGACGAGGAGATAGGCGCCGACAGAGTCGGCGATTTCGCGGAAGCGCTTGAAATCCCATGAGCGCGAATAGGCCGATCCGCCGGCGATGATCAATTTGGGGCGGACCTGCTCGGCCTGCTTCGCCACCTCGTCCATGTCGATGATCTGGTCCTCACGCCGCACCGTGTAGTGCGCGGCCTTGAACCACTTGCCGGACATGTTGACCGGCGAGCCGTGGGTGAGATGGCCGCCGGCGGCGAGGTCGAGGCCCATAAAAGTGTCGCCGGGCTGCAGCAGTGCCAGAAACGCCGCCTGGTTCATCTGGCTGCCGGAGTTCGGCTGCACGTTGGCAAACTGCGCGCCGAACAGTTTTTTGGCGCGCTCGATCGCCAGCGTCTCGGCGACGTCGACCCATTCGCAGCCGCCATAGTAACGCGCGCCCGGATAGCCCTCGGCGTATTTGTTGGTCATCACCGAGCCCTGCGCTTCCAGCACGGCCCGGCTGACGATGTTTTCGGACGCAATCAGCTCGATCTCATGCCGCTGACGGCCGAGTTCGCCCTTGATCGCGGCGGCGATTTCCGGGTCGGCCTCGGCAAGCGTGGCCGTAAAGAACGAGTCGGGCGCGGAAGCGGTCTTGGGGCTCGAGGACGAGGAGGTCATGGGGCGAAATATCTCCACCGCCGCAGGCCCTTAGGGGCGAAGCGGGCGGGTCTGGTGTGGCGGTCGAAAGAAGCGCCTGCGAGATACCACATCGGCCGGAATTGGCCAAGCACTTGCGGTACAAGGCTGATATTTATGCAAGATATGGTGGGGAGGAAGGGGGCTGGGGCTGGCCCCTGCCCCTTGCCGTCGCCCCGGCCTTGAGCCGGGCCCATAACCACCAGAGCTCGTTGGGAGAGGAAGGCGTCTGCCAAGGAGCCCCTTCCGACGGCCGCGGCGTATGGGTTCCGGCTCGCGCTTCGCTTGGCCGGAACGACGTAGAGTTACGCAAACCGGTAGGCCCCGCCCTTTTCGATGCTCCGCTGGAACGCCGGGCGGGCGTGCATGCGCTCCAGCCAAGCGGCCAGGTTCCGATATGGCCCGAGCTTGTCGAACACTTTTGCCATCTCGCCCACAAAGCTCATCTGGATGTCGGCGCCGGTCAGCGACGCCCCGACAAAGAACTCCCGCCCCTTCAACGCGGCATCGACATAGCCGAGATGGTTGGCGAGTTCGCTGTCGATGCGCGGATGCAGCGGCGCACCCGCCTCCTTCAGGCGGGAGACGTAGAGATTGAGCATCAGCGGCAGCATCGCCGAGCCTTCGGAATAGTGCAGCCACTCGTTGTAGGCCTCGTAATCAGCGCTTCCCTGCGCCGGCATCATCGCGGGTTTATCTTTGCCTTGGCCGTAGCGGCGGATGATGTAGTCGACGATGGCGCCTGACTCCGCGATCGTCGTGCCGCCGTCGGTGATGACTGGCGACTTGCCCAGCGGGTGAACCTCTTTCAACTCGGGCGGCGCGAGCCGCGTCTCGGCATTGCGCCGATACCGCTTCATCTCATAGGGCGTGCCCAGCTCCTCCAGCAGCCACAGAATTCGCTGCGAGCGGGAATCGTTGAGGTGATGAAGCGTGAGCATGGGGGTTTCCTCGGTGTTGTTGTTCGGTGGGCGCGGTTGGCTTGAGAGTGTCATTGCGGGAGAAGCGGAGCAATCCACCAGACTGTAGGATGGGTGGAGCGAAGCGATACCCATCAATGCCACTGATACTGCGCATGCGGTGATGGGTTTCGCTGCGCTCTACCCATCCTACGCAGATGTGACTTCGCGATCTCGCGGCGCGTTGCGCCCGAGGTTTGCTTGATAACTCCCGCCCTCCAATCAGAGGGCGCAGGGAAGACCGGGTGCTTGCTGCACCCGCGGTCTCGCGTGCGATTTGCGCAAACAAAACTGCACACGAGCATACAGGGCAGCGGGAGCATTCCGGCCTTCCCTGCGCAATGGCTTTACGGCTTACTTCGTGCTCTCCCCGGTGAACGGCTTTCTTGCCACCGTCGTCACGCAGAAACCTCCGCGCAACTTAACGCCAGCACCGCGGCGTCCGGACCACACGACTTCGCCGTACGCTTCCGGCGCGTACGTCTATCGCGCCATCAGCGTCCATCGCATCTCACCGCACGTTCGTGACGATCGCGAGCGCCCCTCATCTGCCGTGAGACAGGCGGAGTTATGCGGCTGATTTGGGTGAGAACGAAAGCAGAATATTTTGCGAGAGCGACTGGACACAACATCTAGCTGATTTGCCCGTCAGGCAATTCGATCCTTTGCCCAATCAACCAGCTTCTTTTGGACAGGCGACACTCGCAGTCCGCGGAGTGCGGCCAAGTGTGTCCCGACTACCGCGTAGTGTTGCATGCTTACCGCCATCAAACGTGTTCGCTTTCGTTAGTTGGCCCGGCAATTTTCCGACACCCGTCCTGCCCTTCATTTAATCGATCCAACGTTGAACCATGCCGCTACTCCGCTGACGTACGTCATGGGCTGGGGTGAACAAACTTGCGACGGATGACTACGACGACCAATCGTTTGTCTGTTCGGCGAAGCGCAATTGGCCGCACGCTCCGCATGCCTGTCCTGGCCGCGCAGCACGGCGTCGTTGAAATATGCCCAACGTGATCGAGTTCACAGCGCAATGCTTCGGGTGGGTCCATAAACCCCCGGGGCTGACAGATGGATTTCGCACATGGCTAAATCTCTCTCAGACAAAAAACGTCAGGCTAATCCGCGGCGCTGGCTGATAACGGCCTTTCTCATCTACGGAACGATGGTCGTCGGGTTGCTGGGATATTTTGTGGTTTTTCCAGATTCCATGACCGAGAGCACGCAAGCCGAAGCCGCGCGTACGCAAACCTTGACCAAGCCGGTTCGATACGAGGCCGTGATTGCCAACTGGAACCGGTATCGCAACAAGGACGCGAGGGCGGATGCGCGATAGCGACTGGAGGCCAGCTACGCTCATTCGAGCATCAGACGGCCGACGGCTTCGCCGCTCCCGCTTCTAGCCACGACGATCTCGCCGCTGGCCGGCGAGATGCCGGTTAGCGCCGCAATGTTCGCGCCGTGCGTCACGATGAGGAGATTTCCGCGTGCCGCCCATTTGGCGATGAGTGCGCGGGCGCCGGCGGTCAGCGTCTCTCTTTGATCGCGCAGCACCACGACATTGCCAAATGTCGCCTCGGTTTCGACCGTCCCGAGGTTCAGCAATTTTGCCGTGTCGATGCATCGGCACCACGGCGAACTCAGGATTTTTTCGAACGCAATCCCTTCCCGCTTCAGCCGCGCTCCGATTTTTTCTGCGTCCGCCCTTCCCTTGGCGCTGAGGTTGCGCTGGGTGGCGCAGTCTTCGACGCGGAAGCCGGGCGGATCGCCGACGCCCCCCGGCGCATCGGCATGGCGCATCAGAGCGACATGGCCGCCTGCCCGCAGCGCCCTCCAGGCATTGGCCGCGTCGTCGGCGCCGCCGACCTCTGCCGTGCTGCAGAAGCCGAGAAGGACTGTGAGGATGGCGAGGCGCATGCGGCGCATGGCGGCCTCCATCAGAAATACGCGATCAGGCGGCCGGCGCAGATGGCGCCGAGCCACAGCACAAGCGAGATCAGCGCGGTGGCTTTGGCTCCGCCGGACGCTTCGTCATGCCAGCTTTTAACATGACGCCATGGGCCTGAATGCGCGATCACGACGTTGACCAGCGCCGCCGCAATCAGCAGCAGCTTGCTCTGGAACGCCGGATTTTTCACGACATGTGATGCATCGGCGGAAAACAGCAAAAATCCCATGCTGATCGCGAGCAGAAAGCCTGCGCGCGACAACGGCAGCAGTAATTGCGCCATCGGCTGGATCGCAATCGCACGCCCGAGCCCCAGCATCCTCAAATCGAGCGCCAGGATCGACCCCACCAGCACGACGAAGCCGATGATGTGCAAAATCTCGACCGCCGGATAAAGCGCCGGTGAAGAGCGCATCACATGGCCCAGCGCGCTTTCCTGCAGGGACAGGAATATCGATGCGGCTGGCTCGTGTTCCACCCGCGGCCTACCGCAACTCGATGCGCTTGCCGCCTAGCACGATATATTCGATCCGCGCCTCGTCCGGCTTGCTGGTATGGGGATAGCCGAACACGGTGCAGGTCTTGCCGGGCGCGATCAAGTCAGCGGTAGCACCCCGCGCCTGCATGCGCGACGGCGGTGCGAGGATGAAGTGCCAGCGCTTGCCGTCGGCCTCCATCTCGATCTCGCAATGCGGGTTCTCGAAGGTCGATTTCAGGATCTTGCCGGTGACCGTGAACGACTTCGACGTGTCGTATCCGCCCCACCCGTGATGGGCGATGGCGGACGCCGGCGCGAGGGCAGCCGCAAGCGACAGGAACACACGACGGGTTATTGAGGTCATGGCAAGCCTCCGCCGATCGGATCAGGATATCTAGGGCGGCGCGCGCGAGGCAGCAAGTCTCCCCGCAGGAGCGCCGCTTCCGCACATGCGCCGGCCAGGCCGCGCCGCAACGGCCTTTCCTTACAGCCCCGTATATCCCCCCTTCACCGGATCGTTGCTGCCGTCGAGCTGGCGCAAATAAGTCAAGCCGCACACGGTGAGCCGGTGCGGATCCGTCTCGCCCGCTTCCACCAGCGTGGCGACGTATTCGGTCACCTTCGCGCGCGCCTCGTCGCTGGCTGCGGCGGTGCGGTTCAGAAGCAGGTCATAGGTCTGCATGATGCGGTCGATCGCGGCTTCCATGGACTTCTCCTGAATTGCGTGATGCGGGTGATGCGGTCAGGCCAGTACGCGCGCTTCGAATTCGGCGATCGCCTTGTTGGCGAGCCGGATCCTGTTGAATTCACCGCGCTGGAACAGCTTTACGATGATTTCGAACAACCGCTCGTCGGTAATGACGGAATCGGCAATGGCGCCGGTCCTGCGCAGGTAGTTCGACGCGATGGCGTAGGCGTCGCCCACCACCTCGAAGTTCATGACCTGAATTCCACGCTCGACCAGCATGCCTCACCTGTTCCGTGACAGGCCCGACAATGCGCAAGCGCCGAGATGGTTCCACGGCCTGGAAACCCGGTTTGGGAAACTCGTCGTTTTGGCAGCAAAAGCGGGCGTTTCGCCCTGATTCACCCCGAAATCGGCAGCTCGGTCTCGGGATCGAAGAAATGCAGACGGCCAGCCTGCGCCCAAAGGCGGACCTGATCGTCGCGCGCGATGACTGTTTCCGCCGGCACGCGGGCGGCGGTGACGCTGGCGCCGCCCACCCTCGTCTCCAGCAAGATCTCGGAGCCGAGCTGTTCTACGACCTCGACGCGGGCGTCGAAACCCAGGCCGGGGGCGCCGTCGCCGAGCACGAGGTGCTCCGGCCGCACGCCCAGGATCACGCGCCGGCCGTTATGGGCCGCGAGCGCACGCGCCTGCGAGGCGCCCACCGTCAACCTGAGGGCCTCTCCCTCTACCGACGTTGCGGCTGTCTCGCTGCGCACAGTGACGTCGATAAAGTTCATCGCGGGCGCGCCGATGAAACCCGCAACGAACTTGTTGGCCGGCTTGCCGTAGACCTGCAGCGGCGTGCCGATCTGCTGAACCCTGCCGTCGCGCATGATGACGACGCGGTCACCCAGCGTCATGGCCTCGACCTGGTCGTGGGTCACGAACACCGACGTGGTCGGAATCTCCGCGTGCAGACGCTTGATCTCGATGCGCATCTGCGCGCGCAGCTTGGCATCGAGATTCGACAGCGGCTCATCGAATAGGAATACCTGCGGGTTGCGCACGATGCAGCGGCCGAGCGCGACGCGCTGCTGCTGGCCGCCGGACAATTGCTTTGGCTTGCGCTGCAGCAATTCGTGCAGCCCGAGCATGCCGGCGGCGCGCTCGATCGCCACCTTGATCTCGGCCTCCGCCGTCTTTTTGTTGCGCAGGCCGAAGGCCAGATTGTCGTAAACGCTCATATGCTGGTAAAGCGCGTAGTTCTGGAACACCATGGCGACGTCGCGGTCGCGCGGCGGCAGATGGTTGACCACCTTGCCGCCGATCCGGATATCGCCGCTGGTGATGTCTTCCAGCCCTGCGATCATGCGCAGCGTCGTGGACTTGCCGCAGCCGGATGGGCCGACCAGCGCCACGAACTCCTTGTCGGCAATCTCGAGATCGACGTCCTTCACGGCGTGAAACAGCGAGCCATAATGCTTGTTGAGCTTGCTGAGTGAAATTGCTGCCATTGCCTCGCCGTCTCACTGCATCGGATGTTCGTTCAAAGACGACCCCGCCGCGTCGTGCGCGGCGGGGCCCTGGTGGTTGGACTATTGCGCGGCCTTGCTGACCAGCGGCGCGCCCTCGGCCAGCGCTCTTGCGATGTCCTCGCGCCTGCCGGTGACGGCCCTGGTGACCGCGTCGTTGAACGCCTTGTGCACGGCGGGCCATTGCGGGAAGTAATAGGCGCCGCGCACCTTGTCCGGGGAATCCAGCACCGACTCCTTCAAGAGCTTCATGAACTGGTCCTGCTCGGCGATCTTCGGCCAGAACGAGGTGTTGGGCGGCGGCGCGCCGGTCGCCTTCCAGAGCTTCATCTGCCCTTCCTCGTCGAGCATCATGGCTTCCAGCATCTGCTTGGCGAGCTTCTTGCGCTCGGGCGCGATCGACTTCGGGATCGCCCAGCCCCAGATATCGTCCCAGGCGAACGGCCTGGTGCGATTGGGGCCGAGCGGGAAGCGCGCGGCGGCGATCTTGCCTGCGATCTTCGACTTGGCGGGATCGTTGAAAGTGCCCCACCATAGCGTGTCTGCGACGGTGAAGGCGGCGTCGCCTGACATGAAGATCGCGTTGGCCTCGTTGCGGTCATAGGCCGGCATGCCGCGCGGCGCGATCTTGTGGGTGTTGATCGCATCCCACCAATATTCGACGGTCTGCTGCATGCAGGGTTCGGTCAGGCCCGACTTCCAGCCGGCTTCCGCAAGCTTCTTGTTGTCCCGCTCGTAGGCCGGCAGCAGCACGTCGCAATTGTTGCCCCACATCGACCAGAGCCAGCTGAACCAGGTGTGATTCATCGCCATGCCGGCGACATAGCCGAACTTGACCTTGCCGTCCGCCTGCAGCTTCTTGCTTGCCGTGACGAGCTCTGCCAGCGTCTTCGGCACCTCCTCCGGCTTGACCAGATCGGAGCGGTAGAAGAACACGCTGAAGGTCTGGCCCATCGGCACGACGGTGTTCTGCCCCTGCGCGTTGGCGAACACGACGGGGGCCATGCTCCATTTGTCGGCAAACTTGTTGGCCTCGACGTCGTCCATCGGTTCCAGCAGATGCGCCCAGGTCTGGCCCCAGTCGTCATTGTGCCAGATGACGTCGTACTGGTCGGCGTTCGAGGTCAGCGAGGCCGTCATTTTCTCGACATAGACGCCGTAGGAGTTCGGCACCTTGACGATCTTGACGCCGTTCCTGGCGCCCCAGGCCTCGAACATCGCAATCGAGGCATCCTGGATCGGGCTCGGCTGGTAACCGATCCGCAGCTCCTTCACCTGTGCGGCGGCACTACCGGTGGCAGCCACCAAGGCCGCAGTCGCCGCCATGAACCATCTCGCCAGTCCCTGCATCGCCTCTCCTCCTGTTTTTGTCGTTGTGTCGAACCTCGGTCTTTCCTTGCCTAAATCCTCAAGCCCCGGATGACGTATTTCTGGCCGAACAATGCGATCAGGAAGGCCGGCACCAGCGCCATGACCGCGGTCGCCGCCATCAGATTCCAGCGCAGTCCCATCTCGGTGACGAACTGCGCCATCACCACCGTGATCATCGGCACGCGGTTGCCGGTCAGGATCAGCGCGAACAAAAATTCGTTCCAGGTGAACAGCCAGCACAGCACGGCGAGCGCAGAAATCGCCGGCAGCGCCGACGGCACCGCGACGCGGATGAACGCACCCCACCGGGTGCAGCCGTCGATCATGGCGGCATATTCCATCGACGGATCGATGCCGTCAAAAAAGCCCTTCATCAACCACGAGAAGAAGCAGATGTGCACCGCCACGTGCGGCAGCAGCAGCCCGGTATAAGTGTCGTAGATGCCCCAGCTCTGGGTCACGAAATACAGTGGCAATACCCAGGAGATGTAGGGCACGCAGCGGAACACATAGATAGTCCCGAACCAGAGCCGCGAGGCGGGCCCGGTGAAGCGCGACAGCATGTAGCCGCTCGATACCGTCACCAGGAGCGAGAACACGGTCGCCAGCGTTGCGATCAGCGCGCTATTGACGAAGGCTTCGACGATCCGTTCCTCGCGTAGCACCTCGGCGAAATTGCCGAGCGTGAACTCGGTGCCGCGATGGACGTAGTAGACGCCGGATTCCGGCCGCAGCGAGGTCAGGATCAGCCACAGCACCGGAAAGGCAAACGCGAAGCAGATGAAGGCGAGCGCCAGCGCGAACAGCGTCTTGCGGCCCATCGGCGGCAGCCACGGCAGAAATTCGGAGCGGTGCACCATGGCCATCGGGTCATGCCTTTGCGATGCGGTCGACGAGGCGATAGAGCACCACGCCGATCACGAGGATGATGAGCCCGCCGATGATGGCCGCCGCCGAACCGCGGCCGAGATCGAGGTTGAGGAAGGCGTGGACATAGGCATAGAGGCTGAACAATTCCGTCGAGCGTCCCGGCCCGCCGCCGGTCAGCGTCCAGACGATATCGAAGGTGCGGAAGGCATCGATGGCGCGGATCACGACGCAGACCACGATCACCGGGCGCAGCATCGGCAGCGTCAGGAAACGGAACACGCGCCAGGTGGTGGTGCCGTCGATGGCGGCAGCCTCGAACGGCTCCTTCGGCAGGCTCTGCAGGCCCGCGAGCAGCAGCAGCGTGAACCACGGCGTCCACAGCCAGATGTCGGTCAGAAGGATGATGCCGAACGCGCTCCAGCGCTGCACCAGCCAGGGCTGCCCGTCGAGGCCGATCGCCTCCAGCACCACGTTGACGATGCCGAACTGGTCGTTGAAGATCCAGCGGATCATGATCGCGGCGATCACAGGTGCCACCATCAGCGGCACCAAAAGGATCGTCTGCACCAGCTTCTGGCCACGGAACGGCCGGTTAAGCAGCAGCGCCAGCGCAAGGCCCACCACCAGCGCGCCGGCGACGCTGAGCACCATGAACAGGAAGGTGTTCGGCAGCACCACGTAAAGGAAAGCCGGATCCGATATCACCGCAACATAGTGGTCGAAGCCGATCCAGGTCTTCCTGGGATTATAGAGCGCCCAGTCGCGAAAGCTGGCGTTGGCGCCGATGACGATCGGCACGACCTGAAACAACAGCAGCAGCAGCGCAGCCGGCGCGATCAGAAGCAGCACGAACCGCTGTTGCTCGCCGAACATGGGACGCCGCGATGCCGACAAGCCGGTTTTCCCCACCTGGGCATCAAGCCGTCACGACTCTTGCGGCCGCTACGTGCGTGAAGCCGGTATTTTCCGGGAGTATGGGCGTGGCGTCGAAGGCTCGTCAATCCGGATTGTGGAACCAGCAAGTCGCCGCCGGATGCTCATGCGAGATGTCAACTTAAGGTTCTCCAAAAAGCAAAACGCACCGGACCCGGAGAACCGGAGCCGATGCGCTTTCAGCAGGGCTTACTGCCTTGCCAGTTCATTGTCCGCTGTTGGCTTGCCGGTCTTCTCAGATGGCCGGCTTGGCCGTCAAGCAGAACGAAATTCTCAGAGCCGATAGAGGATCTGGTCGGTCCAGAACCGCTCGAGCCGGTGCAGCGACTTGTTCAGCGTCGCGAACTCTTCGTTCGAGATGCCGCCGACCTGCTCCACGGTCTTGACGTGCTTCTGGTAGAGCGCATCGACGATCTTGCGGATTTCCTGGCCCTGCGGGGTGAGGCGAATGCGGACCGAGCGACGATCAACGCGCGAGCGCTGATGATCGAGGAAGCCGAGCTCGACGAGCTTCTTCAGGTTATAGGAGACGTTGGAGCCGAGATAGTAACCGCGCGTGCGCAGCTCGCCCGCGGTCAGCTCCTTGTCGCCGATGTTGTAGAGCAGCAATGCCTGCACCGAATTGATGTCGGCGCGGCCGCGGCGATCGAATTCGTCCTTGATGACGTCGAGCAGCCGGCGATGCAACCGCTCCACCAAAGTCAACGCTTCCAGATAGAGCGGCTGCACCGGAGTTTGACCGGCAGAGCGTTCAGCGGTTTCCACCGCCGTTGCAACGGCTTTGATCATGACACTTCCCCTGTAGTCGTTTTTATCGACTTATTTCGACGAAACTTTTGTCCCGCCTGATAGCTTCAACTTAAGGGGGCGGTTTGAAGATCCGCTTAAATAAGAGAATAAAGAGATCATGAATTTAAGACAGTGAATCGTCGATTAAGCCCTTGGAAACAGGGGTTTTCGCAACGCTTCATTGACGGTGAAGGCGCGATGTTCACGCTTCGTCTGCATGCGCTGTCGCATTCGGAAACAGGTACGTCTGAAATCGAAACGCTCGCGTAACAGGTGTGGTGGAACCCTTTACGCCCCTTAACGGTGACTGAAGCGTTACCGGAAAAATTTTTTGAAAATTGTATGGGGTCGCGTCGTGGTTTCTGCACGCGGCTGGATTATGGCAGGAAACTGACACGTTGCTGCGGCGGTGGCTCTCATCCTTCGAGACGCGGCCAAGTGGCCGCTCCTCAGGATGAGGTCTACCATGGTCCTCATGATGAGGAGCGCGGCAACGCCGCGCGTCTCGAACCATGGCACCGCAGCATCCGGGCATTCAAAGAGCAGCTACGGCGGGCGCTCGCGCGCGGCCATCCAGGCGAGTGCGAGATAAGCGCCGAGCATCACGGCCTCCAGCGCCACCACCGTCAGGCTGCCGCCATAGATCCCCGGAAACATCAGTTCGATCACCGCCATCGACACCACGGTAGTGAGCCACACGACCGCGCCCCAGGGCGTCGCGAGCCAGAGCCCGACGGCGGCGACGAGTTCGATGACGGCGAAATAGACGGTCGCGGTCTGCCAGGCCATCGACTGGTTCTCGAAGGCCTCTTCCTCGCCGCCGATGAAGCCCGTCACCTGCGCCCAGTGGTACAGGCCTTTCAGTATCGAGATGACCGCCATCATGCGCAGGAACAGCACCAGCCGCCGCGTCCAGACGTTCTCGTCGGGCTCGATCCGCTCCGACGACATCGACGACATCGCCGCCATCGACATCGCATTGTCCCTGCCCTTGTCCCGCCCCTGATCGCGCGCCGAAGTATCAGACATGGAAGCTGACCTCGGAATCGGGGCTCAACGCGGGCTGGAATGTCCTCATGGCCCATGTCTTGGCCCGCCGCGAAGGTAAAATCAATTGCCGATGAGATGGATCAAGGCGCGGTGACGGGACACCTTCAAGGTGCTAGAACTGGAACAAATCAAAACTGACCGCGCCTCCAGGAGTACCCATCACATGGCGATCAAATTCGGGCGTCCGATCGAAATGCGCGACGCGCCGCGGCGGCAGGCCGCCCTCGCCTCCACCCCGCTTGACCTCGCAATCCGCCCCCGGCGCAACCGCAAGGCGGAATGGGCGCGGCGGCTGGTGCGCGAAAACGTGCTCACCACCGATGACCTGATCTGGCCGATGTTCGTGGTCGATGGCCACAATACACGCACGCCTGTCACCTCGATGCCCGGCGTCGACCGCCTCACCGTCGATCAGGCGGTGCGCGACGCCGAGCGCGCGGCAAAGCTGAGCATCCCCTGCATCGCGCTGTTCCCCTATACCGAGCCGTCCTTGCGCGACGAGATCGGTTCCGAAGCGCTCAACCCGAATAATCTGGTCTGCCAGTCGGTGCGCGCGATCAAGAAGGAATTCCCCGATCTCGGCGTGCTCTGCGACGTCGCGCTCGATCCCTTCACCAGCCACGGCCATGACGGGCTGATCGAGGACGGCAGGATCCTCAACGACGAGACGGTGGCGGTGCTGGTGAAACAGGCGCTGGTGCAGGCCGAGGCCGGCTGCGACGTCATCGCGCCGTCCGACATGATGGACGGCCGCGTCGGCGCGATCCGCGAGGCGCTGGACGAGGCCGGTTTCCTCGACGTGCAGATCATGTCCTACGCGGCGAAATACGCCAGCGCCTTCTACGGCCCGTTCCGCGACGCCATCGGCTCGGCCAAGACGCTGACCGGCGACAAGCGCACCTACCAGATGGACAGCGCCAATTCCGACGAGGCGCTACGCGAGGTCGAACTCGACATCGCCGAAGGCGCCGACATGGTGATGGTGAAACCCGGCATGCCCTATCTCGACGTGGTGCGGCGCGTGAAGGATACGTTTGCGATGCCGACGTTCGTTTACCAGGTGTCCGGCGAATACGCGATGATCGCAGCCGCCGCCAACAACGGCTGGATCGACGGTGACCGCGCGATGATGGAAAGCCTGCTCGGCTTCAAGCGCGCCGGCGCGGACGGGATCTTGACGTACTTTGCGCCGAAGGCGGCGGAGAAGTTGAAGGCGGAGCGCTAAAGCATCTGCCGTCGTCCCTGCGAACGCAGGGACCCATACGCCGCGGCGCTGATTGGGTAACGAGCCGTCTACCGTTCGTGTGCACATGAGAGATCACGCGGTATGGGTCCCTGCGTTCGCAGGGACGACGCAAACATTGTGCCCCCGCCCACCCCGAATATTGCACCGTGTTAATCGTCGCAGGCCCTTGGCGAGCGCGCGGCCGGTTCCCATGTTTCGTTCGGGAAATTCGGCCTGGAGGACGGACCATGTCTTATAGCGGCTCTGGCAATACCGGCGGCGCTTCGAATGCTGGCGGCGCCTGGCGGAACGACGGCGGGGTGCCGCCGCATGCGTTCGACCCTGACCTGCAGCCGGAACTGTTTCGCGGCGTGCTGACGCGGCGGGTGCTTGCGTTCCTGATCGACCTCGTCGTGCTGTCGGTGCCCGTGATCCTCGGTTACATCTTCATCGGCCTGTTCGGCATCATCACGCTGGGTCTCGGCTGGATGCTGTTCTGGCTGGCGTGGCCGGCCACCATCGTCTGGGCCATCGTCTATTACGGCGCCTCGATCGGCGGGCCGCATTCGGCCACCCTGGGCATGCGCGCGATGGATCTGGAAGTGCGCACCTGGTACGGCGCACCGGGCTATTTCGTGCTCGGCGCCTGCCATGCCGTGCTGTACTGGCTCTCGATCTCGTTCCTGACGCCGCTGGTGCTGCTGGTCGGGCTGTTTAACGGGCGCCGCCGGCTGCTGCACGACATCATCCTGGGAACCGTGGTCATCAACAGCTCGGTTCGTACCCAGGTAGCACCGTCGGCACGCAGCAGCTACTGAGCGAGCAGCAAACTAATTGACCGTCAGCCCTCGGGGCGCGATGTTAGAGCCGGTCCGGCCCGGATGAACCAGGGACGGGCCGGCACTTTTTCGTTTTGACGCGTTTTCTTAACGCGACCGGTGTCTACTTCGCGCGAAAGCGCTATGGTTGATTTGTTTCGGAGGCCTGACGATCCGACGTGACCCAACACTCGCGTGACACCCCGCAGTTCTACCTGACGGCGCCCTCGCCCTGCCCCTATCTGCCGGGCCGACACGAGCGCAAGGTGTTCACGCATCTGGTCGGCGACAAGGCCGGCGACCTCAACGACCTCCTGACCCATGGCGGCTTCCGCCGCAGCCAGTCGATCGCCTACCGCCCGGCCTGCGACCAGTGCCGCGCCTGTGTTTCCGTGCGTGTCATCGCCAACGAATTCCGCCCCTCGCGCAACTTCAAGAAGGTCCTGGCGCGTAACGCCGACATCGTCGGCGAACAGCGCAGCGCGGTGCCGACCTCGGAACAGTATTCGGTGTTCCGCGCCTATCTCGACAAGCGCCACCGCCATGGCGGCATGGCCGACATGACCGTGCTCGACTACGCGATGATGGTGGAAGACAGTCATGTCGAAACCCGCATCATCGAATACCGCAAGCGCGGCGTCGACACCGGCATCACCGGGCGCGGCGAGGAGCTGATCGCGGTGGCGCTCACCGACGTGCTCAGCGACGGGCTGTCGATGGTGTACTCGTTCTTCGAGCCGTCGCAGCAGAGCCGCTCGCTCGGCACCTTCATGATCCTCGATCACATCACCCGCGCCCGCCGGCTCGGCCTGCCTTACGTCTATCTCGGCTACTGGATCGAAGGCTCTAAGAAGATGGACTACAAGGGCCGCTTTCTGCCGCAGCAGCGGCTGGCACCGTCAGGATGGCTGCGCGTGGATGCGTCAGGCGAAATGCTGACCGAGCCGCAGGATTAGGCTCCCGCCTCACCCGAAGAACGTCTCGAACAACAGCTTCACGTTCAGCGCGACGATCACGCCGGCCACGATCCACGCCACCACCGCCACGCTCCGGGGAATGGCAAACTTGCCCATCTTGCGCCGATCGGACACGAACTTCACCAGCGGGATCACCGCGAACGGCAATTGCATCGACAGCACGACCTGGCTGAAAACCAAAAGCTGGCCGGTGCCGCGCTCGCCATAGAGCGCGGTGACGATCACGACCGGGACGATGGCGATGCCGCGCGTCAGCAGCCGCCGCGCCCAGCTCGGCAGGCGTAGGTGCAGAAAACCTTCCATCACGATCTGGCCGGCCAGCGTCGCCGTCACCGTCGAATTCAGGCCGGAGGCGAGCAGCGCGACCGCAAACAGCGTCGAGGCGATGCCGAGACCCAATAGCGGCGACAGCAGCTCATACGCCTGGCCTATCTCGGCGACCTCGGTGCGGCCGGTCGCATGGAAAGTGGCGGCGGCGACGATCAGGATCGCGGCGTTGATGAATAGCGCCAGCATCAGCGCGATGGTCGAGTCCGTCGTCGCCCATTTGATCGCCTCGCGGCGGCCCTTGTCGTTCCGTTCATAGGCGCGGGTCTGCACGATCGAGGAGTGCAGATAGAGATTATGCGGCATCACCGTGGCGCCGATGATTCCGATGGCGATATAGAGCATCTCCGGATTGGTGACGATCGCGGGCGAAGGCACAAACCCCGTCAGAACGGCAGCTATCGGCGGCGCAGCAGCTACGATCTGAATCGAAAAGCAGATCGCGATCACGATCAAAAGCGAGATGACGAAGGCTTCGAGGAAGCGAAAACCCTTGTTCATCAGGAGGAGCAGCAGAAAGGCGTCGAGCGCGGTGATCAGCGCGCCCCAGATCAGGGGAATGCCGAACAGCAGGTTCAGGGCGATTGCAGTACCGATGACCTCGGCGAGATCGCAGGCGATGATTGCCGCTTCGCAGACCACCCAGAGCAGGAAGTTGACGGGCCGCGAGAAGCTTGCGCGGCAAGCTTGCGCGAGGTCGCGGTCGGTGACGATGCCGAGCCGCGCGGCCAGCGCCTGCAACAGGATCGCCATCAGGTTCGAGAGCAGGATGACCGCGAGCAGCGTGTAGCCGAACTTCGACCCGCCCGCGAGGTCGGTGGCCCAGTTGCCGGGGTCCATGTAACCGACCGAAACCAGATAGCCGGGGCCAAGGAAGGCCAGCAGCCGGCGCGACCAATGCCCGCCGAAGGGGACCGAAATGGTCGAATTGACCTCGGGCAGGCTCCGCTGGACGCCAGCGGCGGCGTCGGCGCGCCAACCGGCGACGGTCGCATCAGTCATGGGCAAGCTCTCGGCCGCGGTCTCGGGGCCCAGTGCGGGCGTTCGGGCATCCATGGCGGCAGAATGGCCGAAATCAATCCTTATTGCAACTCATTTGCAACTGCATCTGGTGATCACGGAAACGATATCGTCAATTATCTTGTAAAGCACTGAGGAAGTGCTTTACGCTACGAGCATGATCAAGACGCCAGTCGAGACACCCACAGCGACCCTGCGATACGCCCTCGCCCCTGACGAGGCCGGCATTGCCGCTATCGAAGCGACCTTTGCCGACTACGAGCGGATGATGGCCATCCTCGCCGAGGTCGCGCCGGTTGGCGCCAACCTCGTTGCGCTTCACGCCCAGGCCTATGAGCGGATCCGCACCGAGACCGGACTGCCGGCCCGCCTGGTGACGCTCGGCCTGCGCGACCGCGCCGGCTACACGGCGGGCTCGCCGGTGCGCAAAATTCCACTCGACGACAAGTTGTTTGCGATCAAGGGACCAACTTCACTGACCATTAGCACTGTCCACGGACGTGTCTTGGTTCCGTTCGAGGTCCCCGGCTATCTTGCCGGCTGGGAAAGTCCCTTCCCGGCTCATTTGGTGTCGGACGGCCGCGCCTACGAAATCCACATCGCCGTTAAATCGAAATCCACAGCACCGGAGGAGAAGACCATGGTTCATGAAGGCATCCTTGCGCGTATGGGCAGACTTCTTGCCGCCATCGCCAGCGAGACCATCGACACTGCCGAGAACAGCAACAAGGTCGCGCTGGTCAAGCAGGCGATCCGCGAGATCGACGCCGGCGCCGATGAAGCGCGCCATGCGCTCGGCAAGTCGCGCGCCGAGGAGTTCCGCCTCAAGCGCCGGCGCGAAGAACTCGACGCCGAAATTGCCGGGCTGACAGACAAGATTCGCCTTGCGGTTGCAGAAAGCCGCGAGGATCTCGCGCGCGCCGGCGTTGCACGGCAAATTGATTTGGAATCGCAAGGCACTGCACTCGAACGCGCGATGGATTTCATCGAGCTCGAAATCGACGAGCAGACCAAGGCCTTACAGGCGATGCTTGGCGCGCGGCGTGAAGCCGAAACCCGCCTCGCCGATCTCGAAGCGAGCCTCGAAAAGCATTCGCCACAGGAAACCGGACGCGCGGCTGGTGCGACTAAAACAGTAAGCCCCGATCGCGCCATGGCCGCGATCGCCCGCGTCACGGGAGTGCCCGCCTCCGGCGTGCCCGGCGACAAGGAGCTCGACGAACTCGATCGCCTGCACCGCGAAAAGGAAATCGCGGCCCGCCTTGAAAGGATCAAGTCGCAGCAATGAGTGCCCTGACCGACATCCTGCTGGCGCCGGACCTGCGGCCCTTCGCCGTGGCTGCAGCGATCATGCTGGCGCTCGGCGGAATCGAATTGCTGGCGACGCTGGTCGGCTTCTCGATCAGTGAACTCGTCGGCAAGGAAGTCACCGTGGACGCCGACAGCGGCAACGGCCTCGGCGGCCTGTTCCTCTGGATCAACGCGGGACGTCTGCCGCTGTTGATCCTGATCATCCTCGCGCTCGGCGTGTTCTCGATCGCGGGATTCTTCCTGCAGGGCCTCGCGCACGGTGTGGGGATTTCGATCCCGGCATCGATTGCCGCGCTCGCGGCCGCAGCCTGCAGTATTCCCGTCATCCGGGTCACCAGCCGCGGCATCGCCCGCATCATTCCGCGCGACGAGACCTATGCGGTTGAGGAGGCCGATTTCATCGGTCATGTCGCCGAAGTTTCGATCGGGCCGCTCGACCAGGGACTGCCCGGCCGCGTCCGTCTCAAGGATGTCTTCGGCAACTGGCACTCTCTGGTGGCACGCGCCAGTCCCGAATCCACCCCGCTTCCGGTCGGCGCCAGCGTGTTGCTGGTCGACCGTGACGCCAAGAGCTTTATCGCCATTTCCGCACCAACCGACCTCATTGCGCAACAACGTTCAGACAGGGCTTAAAACATGTGGGAACTTGCAATACCCGTCGTTATTGGCGTCATTGTCGTTCTTGTTATCGGTCTCCTGCTTGCAAAACTCTACCGCCGCTCTACGCGTGACGAAGCCTATGTCCGCACCGGCCTCGGCGGCCAGAAAGTCGTCCTCGACGGCGGCTCGATCGTCCTTCCTGTCTTTCACTCGACGGCTGCAGTCAACCTGAAGACGCTGCGGCTCGAGGTCGCCCGCGGCGGCCCGGATTCGCTGATCACCAAGGATCGCATGCGCGTCGACATCGGCGCCGAATTCTATCTCCGCGTCAAACCCGATACCTCTTCGATCGCGCTCGCCGCGCAGACGCTCGGCAGCCGCACCAACAATGCCGGCGAATTGCGCGAGCTGATCGAGGCCAAATTCGTCGACGGCCTTCGTTCGGTCGCTGCCACCATGAACCTCGAGGAGCTGCAGGAGCAGCGCGCGACCTTCGTGAAATCAGTGCAGGAAGCGGTCGGCGCCGACATCCAGAACAACGGCCTCGAACTCGAATCGGTGTCGCTGACGCGGCTCGACCAGAGCGACATCAAGCATTTCAATCCGAGCAATTTCTTCGACGCCCACGGTCTGACGACCCTGACCAAGATCACCAGGGAACGCGAACAGGAGCGCAACCAGATCGTCCGCACCACCGAAGTGAACATCGCGCAGCAGGACCTCGTCGCCCGGCAGACCACGCTGACGATCGAGGCCACCAAGCGCGAGGCGGAGCTGGCGCAGCAGCGCGACATCGCCAACAAGACCGCCGCCATGCGCGCGCAGACCGCACAGGTCGAACAGACCGCGCTGCAGAACGAAGCGGAATACCGCATTCAGCAGGAACTGGCGGTCGCCAACAAGCAGACCGAAGCCAACCAGTTGCGCGACACCAGGAAGATCGAGGCCGATCTCGCGGTGAAACGCCGTAACACGGAGATGGAGCGCGACCTGCAGATCGTCGCACAGGAAAGCGCGATCGCGGTCGCCACCAAGAGCAAGGAGCAATCGGAGGCGCAGACCGTCGCCGAGACCGCGCGAGCGCTTGCCATCGCAGCCGAAGAAAAGGTCACCACCGCCAAAGCCGTCGAAATCGCCGAACGCGACAAGATCATCAACGTGATCGCGGCGCGAAAGGCCGCCGAAACCGAGGCGATGCCGATCACCGTGATGGCGGAAGCCGAGAACCAGGCCGCGACCAACAAGGCGGAAGCCATCACCATGCTGGCCAAGGCCGACGCCGATGCGGCGATCACCCGCGCGACCGGCGTCAAATCGCTCGGCCAGGCCGAGGCCGAGGTGGCGGCGCTGAAGGCGGAAGCCCGCAACAAGCTCTCCTCGGCAATGGTCGACTACGATCTCACGCTGGCGCGCATCAACATCATTCCCAACGCGCTGGCCGAAGCGGTCAAGCCGATCGAGAAGATTTCGGACATCCGGATCTTCGACACCGGCGGCATGCTCGGCCGCGGCGGCAATGGCGCCATGAATGGCCACGGTAACGGCCTTGGCCTCGGCGACGGCCTTGCGGCGCAGCTATTGTCGGTCTCGGCCTTCAAGCCGATCATCGACAAAATCCTCGCCGAAGGCGGCTTCGCCGCAGGGCCGGACGCACTGACCAGCCTGACCAACGCGCTGGCCGCGCAACAACCGGCAATCCCTGCCGAACTGCCTGCTGCGCTTGAGATCGATGACGACGACGTAGCGCCGCCGACGACGATTTCAGGCGCGGGCAAGGCAACGCTCGGCCCCAAATCGTAATCAAGCGGACGAAACGCCGGCCAAGTCGGAATCCAATGAGGCCTGCCGCTGTCGCGGCGGGCCTTTTTCTTCAAATCTCTCTCGCGCTTGCGCCTTGTAGGGCAACACGCGGGTTTGCTGCCTGGCTTGGCCGTCGTGGCTGGGCAAGAAGCCGAATGACCGTTGCTCCCTCCGTCATTCCGGGGCGCGCCTCTTTGGCGCGAGCTATGATGTGCACTTGCACATCTGAGAATCCATCGGACAGCGAACTCTCTGGTGGAATGGATTCCGGGCTCGCGCTTCGCGCGCCCCGGAATGACGAGAGGAATTGGCCGTCGTGCGCTTCCTTGTTGCAAATGCCTCTCATTAGTGACATTACTTGCAAATAATTCGCAATTGCAACTGAGGGAGGCGGTCAAATGCGTCAGTTCAAGCGAACCTGGGCAAACCAGGACGGAGACCACGATTTTCGTTTCGGCGATTTTTCTGGCCATTCTTTTTTGCCGCACCGATCGCATGGCTCTCACGGCCCGAATGAGTCTCATGGCCCTCATGGTTCGCCGTGCCAACCGGATCCGCCGCCTGTAAAAATCGAATACCGCAGCTTCGACGGTTCGCAGAACAATCAATCCGATTCCACCCTCAACGCTGCCGGCACCGAATTCGGACGTATCGGCGAGGCGCATTTTGCCGACGGCATCTCCGTCCCGCTCGGCGGCAACAATCCGCGCACCATCAGCAATCTTGTGGTCGGCGCCGGCGACCCTGATGTGGCGAATCCTGAAGGCGTGTCCGCGTTCATGTACGCCTGGGGCCAGTTCATCGATCACGACATGACGCTGACCCGGACGGATGGGGTCAGCGATATCAGCGTCGTGGTTCCTGCTGATGATCCCGTGCTTCCCGACGGCACCGTCATTCCGATCACTCGCGCAATTATCGATCCCACGACCGGTGCGGGCACATCCAATCCAGCCATGGCGGTCAATTCCAATACCGCCTGGCTGGACGCCTCGATGGTCTATGGGTCCAGCGCCGCGACCGCCGCCAGCCTGCGCACGGCCGACGGCCACATGCTGACGTCGCAGGGCGACAACCTGCCGATCGTCGACGGCATGGTCGTGGCCGGCGACGTCCGCGCCGCAGAGAATCCGGCGCTCACCGCCTTGCACACGCTGTTCGTGCGCGAACACAACTATTGGGTCGACAAACTGCACCTCGAGCATCCGAACTGGAGCGGCGACCAGCTCTACAATCACGCCCGCGCCATCGTGACGGCGGAAATCGCCAACATCACCTATTCGGAGTTCCTGCCAAACCTCGTGGGCAAGAATGCGCTCTCGCCCTATGACGGCTATGATCCCAATGTAGATCCCCACCTGTCGCTGGAATTCGTCGCCGCGGCGTTCCGCTTCGGACACTCGATCGTGTCGGGCGAAACCGAAGGTCTTGCGGAAAACGGCGAAGTCATCGCCGGCTCCGAGGAAGACCTCAAGGATGTCTTCTTCCAGCCGGCGGCAAACTTCATCGATAATGGCGGCGCCGACGGACAATTGCGTCACCTGGCCGCCGATCCGTCACAGGCGCTCGATGCGCGCATCGTCGACGACCTGCGCAATTTTCTCTTCGATCCGCCAGTGTCTATGGATCTCGCCGCGATCAATATCCAGCGAGCGCGCGACCTCGGCCTCGGCACACTCAACCAGACCCGTGAAGCGCTCGGCCTCGACCCCTACACGGATTTCAGCCAGATCACGAGCGACCCGGAGACGCTGGCCGGACTGAAAGCAGCTTACGGCAATGTAAATAATGTCGGCCTGTGGACCGGCGGCTTGTCGGAAAATCATGTCCCTGGCGCGCTTGTCGGCGAAACCTTCCAGGCCATCATTGCGAGACAGTTCGAGGCGTTGCGCGATGGCGACCGGTTCTGGTTCGAGAACCAGGGGTTCGATTCCAAGACGTTGTCCGAGATCAAAGGCACGACGCTGGCAGATATCATTCTGCGCAATACCGACACCAAGCACATCCAGGATGATGTCTTCGTCACCTATACGCGGCACACCGGCCTTGCCGGCGGCGTAGAGTCCGAAGATCCAGAAGCCCGTCAGATCGTCATCGGCTCCAATGGCAACGACACGTTGATCGGCGGTCCGCAGGGCGATTATCTGTTCGCCGGAACCGGCAAGCAGACGATGACGGGAAATGACGGCGCGGACCGCTTCGTGTTTGATTTCGGATCCACCAGAGCTGAGATCACCGATTTCGATCCAGGCGTCGACATGCTGGTGTTTGAGAATGCCGGCCGTCTGGACTTTTGCGATGTGAAGATCCGGGGCGACCATGGGAACACGGTGATCCAGGTCGGTGACGACCGGATCGAACTGACTGGCGTTCGGCCCCATGAACTCACAAAGCACGATTTCCTGTTCGACGTTTGATGCGAATTCACGAAACGACCGCTGCGGATTTGGCGCTATCCTCTGTTTGCCGGGCATCAACCCGCCATCGTCATTCCGGGGCGCGAAGCGAACCCGGAATCTCGAGATTCTCAGGTGCGCAATTGCGCACCATAGTTCGATGCTTCGCATCGCCCCGGAATGACGGCGGCCCCTCACGCAAACCGGTACGCCTCCACACGTTCGCGTGTGGAGGTTTTTTGTTTGTAGAAGGCCTTGTCGGGAAACGGGTGGGTTGGATCGTCCTCAGGCCGGACAATGCGGACAAATCGAATCCAAGGGAATTTTGCCATGTCCGCCGCCGACACGCCGCGCCTGCCCGTGACCTTCAACCGCCTGGCCTGGTCCAACCTCGCGGCCCAATCGGCCGAGCAGATTGCGCTGGCCGCAGCCCCCATCGTCGCGGTGCTGTTGCTCGGTGTCGGCGAAGGCCAGACCGGCCTATTGCAGACGGCGCTGACGCTGCCCTTCATTCTGTTCGCGATCCCCGCGGGTCTCCTCGCCGATCGCGTTTCGCGGCGCTGGGTGATGGCGGGCTCGGAGGCGCTGCGCGCCGTGGCGCTCGCCGGAATTCTGTTGCTGATCTGGCTCGGGCTGATGACCTTGCCGCTGCTTTCGCTGCTCGGCTTCGTTGCGGTATGCGGCACCGTCGCCTACAGCGTCGCCGCACCCGCGCTGGTGCCGTCGCTGGTGACATCGGAACAATTGCCGGCGGCGAACGCTCGGATTGAACTCGCACGCACGATCGCATTCGCCAGCGGTCCGGCGCTTGGCGGCGTACTGGTCGGATGGGTTGGCGCCGCGCCTGCCTTCGGCTTTGCCGCGGCGTTGTCCGTGATCGCGGTGGTGCTGCTGTCAGGCATCTATGAACCGGCGCGCGCCCCTGCCCCGCGCCGCCATCCGCTGCAGGAGATCAAGGAAGGCGCCACGTTCGTGTTGCATCACCCGCTGCTGCGGCCGGTGTTCATCACACAGTTCATCTTCAACACGGCGTCGTTCCTGCTGCTTGCCGTGTTCGTGCCCTACGCCGTGCGTCACCTCGGGCTGTCAGCCACCGGCGTCGGCGTAACGCTTGGCATGTACGGTGTCGGCATGGTGGTCGGCGCGCTTGCAGCGACGCGGGTGATGAAACGGCTCGCCTTCGGCACGGTGATCGGGCTCGGGCCGGTGACGGGATTCGTCGCCGCGGCCGTGATGGCGCTGACCACGATCGTGCCGACGCCGCTACTGGCGGGCCTGAGCTTCTTCCTGCTCGGCGCCGGCCCGATTCTTTGGGTGATTTCGACCACGACCTTGCGGCAATCGGTGACGCCGCCGTCGTTGCTCGGGCGCGTCTCCGCCATCAACATCATGAGCTACGGCGCCCGTCCGCTCGGCTCCGCGCTCGGCGCCATCGTCGGCGGTCTCTACGGCGCGGAAGCTTGCCTTTATCTGGCAGCCGCGATTTTCGCTGCGCAGGCGCTGGTGATCCTGCTGTCGCCGGCGGTCTCCCTGGCGCGACAGCCGGACATGGTGGGAGAGCCGGCGGGGTGTTAGGGCGTGCACTCATAATTCGGAAACGCCCATAGACTTGGCGATGTCCGCATTACCCGTGTAAACGAACATCGTCCGTTACGCTCAAGATGTCCGGCCAGTGCCCAATTCCGGACCTTGGCCTGTCGCCGGAAAGCAGACCTTCAGATAGATCAGCGTGGAGGGACCTAGTGAAGTTCCGCGAGGGGTGGATTGCGGGCGTTGCCACCTATCAAGCCGAGCCATATCCTCGACCCGTGGAGACGCGTGTTGAGCACGACGGCACCTGGAGGGACCTTCGCGTCGGCCGCAAAGCCTGTTGGGCGATAGAGGGCGCGCGTCGCGAGCGGCTCCGCTACCGCTCAGCTACACCATCACCAGGGACACGACCGAAATCATGACTAAAAGTAAATTGCTACGAATGGACAATGTCGGCATCGTGGTGGAATCTCTCGATGATGCCATCTCTTTTTTCACCGAGCTTGGCCTGACGCTTGAGGGGCGAGCCATGGTTGAAGGAGAATGGGCCGGACGCATCACTGGACTGGGTAATCAGCGCGTCGAGATCGCCATGATGGTTACTCCCGACGGCCACAGCCGCCTCGAGCTCTCGCGTTTTCTCACCCCGTCTGTAGTCGCCGATCACCGGAACGCCCCGGTGAACGCCCTCGGCTACCTACGTGCTATGTTCACAGTGAGCGACATCGACGAAACACTCACCAGACTCCGCAAGCACGGTGCGCAGCTCGTCGGCGAAGTGGTTCAGTACGAGGCCTCGTATCGGCTCTGCTACATCCGCGGCCCCGAAGGACTTCTCATCGGACTGGCAGAACCACTCGGTAGTAATCGGTAACGGTTAGACAAGGGTCTTCCTCCCACCCATCATTGACGTTGGGCGGGTACTTTCTTTCCGCTGCATGATGGATCGCTTCGCGGAAGCCTGTCGTCGGGTGCGCATTCGCGCGACCAGTTGGCTCGCAATGACGAAGCCAAAACAGGCCTAGCCAGCCAAATACCGCTCGTACTTCCCGCCGACGACCTCATCGGCGGCAATATCCGGATCGAGCGTATAGAGATCCTGCGCGCGACCGATGCCGCGCAGCGCATAGCGGCCGGTGGACACCAGATAGTTTCGCCCGGCGGCATCGAGGCCTGCGCGGAACGCCGACGACATCAAGAGTTCCCGGTCGACAGAGCGGCACATCGAGGCAATGCGGCTGACCTCGTTGACGGCCGGGCCCACCACGGTGAAGTCGAGGCGGTCGTCGCTGCCGATATTGCCGTAGAAGACCTCGCCGACATGCAGCCCGACATGGGCCGTCGTCACCGGCCGGTTCTCTTCGTTGCGGCGGGCGTTGAGCGTCTTCACGTTGCGGCGGAAGCGATGCTCGGCCCGCAGCGCGGCGCGCATTGCCTTCGCCATGTTGTCATGGGTGAACATCGCCAGCACGCCGTCGCCGATCAGTTTCAGCACCTCGCCGCCGGCTTCGTGAATGGCGTCGATCGAGGCATGCGCATAATCGTTGAGGAACGGAATGATCTCGCCGGGGTCTATGCTCTCGCTGATCGCGGTCGAGCCACGCAGGTCGGAGAACCACAGCACCGTGTTGATGCGCTCGGTGACGCCGCGCGTGATCCGTCCGCGCAGCACCTGTTCGGCGGTGTCACGTCCGAGATAGACGCGCCCCAGCGTCTTGGTGATGTCGGCTTGCGCTGCGGACTTGATCGCCAGCCCCAGCACCGGCACGAGATCGCGTAGCGCAGCTAACCCTTGCGCCCCAAAGCCCTCGTCGCGCCTTGTCACCCAATAGGAATAGACGCAGTCCATCTGCCCCATGGTGCCGGCCTCGCCGAACTGATGCACATAGGCCACGAGATGCTTGTGACCCTTCTCGGCGAGTTCGTTCACGAACTTGAACCTTTGGACCCCGCCGTCAGCGAGGTCGACCGGCAGCTCCGAAAAGCCGTTTTCGAGCATGTGATAGAAGATCGAGCTGCGCCAGGCCTCCGCAGCTTCGCCCTCACTGGTTGAGCCATATTCGAACACGTCGCTTTCGTTGGTTTCGGCGTCGTTCCAGCGAAAGCCGCGGCCCTCGAAAATCGGGTGCAGTGTATCGATGAAGACCATCCCGCGCGACACATGGAGTCCTTCGGCGCGGCAGCGCTCGCAGAAGCCGCGGACGAGGTCGTTTTGGGGCAGGCCTGTGAGGCCCTGGCTGACCAGCCAGTTCGTCAGGCGCAGACGGGGTGTGAGTTCCATGCGGCTATTATGCCGCGCAATGGTGACGGGTGGAAGGCTCGTGCGCTTCAACCCTTGGCGCGCGTCACTGCCTCGCCGTCTTCTTTCACGAAGGACTGCACGGGGTTATCGAGCAGGTCGAGCACCAACTCCGAGGGACGGCACAGCCGGACGCCCTTCGGCGTCACCACGATCGGCCGGTTGATCAGGATCGGATGCGCGATCATGAAGTCGATCAGCTCGTCATCGCTCCACTTCGGATCGGCGAGGCCAAGCTCGGCATAGGGCGTGCCCTTCTCGCGGAGGAGTTCGCGCGGCGAGAGGCCCGACGCCTTGATTAGGTCGACCAGCCGTGCGCGGCTCGGCGGGCTCTTCAGATACTCGATCACCTCGGGCTCTTCGCCGCTCTGCCGGATCATCGCCAGCGTGTTGCGCGAGGTGCCGCAGGCGGGATTGTGATAGATCGTGACGGTCATGGCCGCGCCTCCTTCATTGCTGCGCTTGCCCAGCTTTTTCCGCTGAGCAGCCAGCCCATGAATAGCAACGCGACGAGCGCCCCGCTTGTTTCGGCAATGATGAAACCGGGAAGGTCGGCGGGCCGGATGCCGGAAAACGTATTGGTCATCGAGCGGGCGATCGCTACCGCCGGATTGGCGAACGAGGTGGACGCCGTGAACCAGTAGGCCGCGGTGATGTAGAGGCCCACCAGCCACGGCACGGCGGCGCGGTTGAACCTGATGCCACCCAATATGGTGGCGACCAGGCCGAAGGCGGCGACGCCCTCCGCGAACCATTGCGCCCCGCCGGTTCGCATTTTCAGCGAGGCATCGATCAAGGGCAGCGCGAACATCGCGTGCGCGATCATGGTCCCGGCAATGCCGCCGGCGATTTGCGCAAGGATGTAAGCAAGCGTGTCGCGCGGCGTCAGCTCGCGCTTCAATGCAAACACCAGCGATACCGCCGGATTGAAATGCGCTCCCGAAACGGGCCCGAGAATGGTGATGAGAACCACCAGGATCGCGCCGGTCGGCAGCGTATTGCCGAGCAGCGCCAGCGCGACGTCCTTGGTTAGGCTCTCGGCCATGATGCCGGAGCCGACCACGGTCGCAACCAGCAGCGCGGTCCCGAGGGCTTCAGCGGCGAGCCGGCGTGGCAGATCAAATTCGTTCACCAGCTAGCCCTCCCTGGCCTGAGGTTGCGCCGTCGCCGCGGCCAATGTCGCGCAGCTTGGTCCCAAGCGATAGCTGGTCGATGCTTTCCAGCGGCAGGCTGGTGAAGGCGGCAATTCGATTCTTGAGATAACGGAACGCCTCGACGAACGCCGCTTCCTTCTCGATGTCGGTGCCCTCGACTGCGGCAGGGTCCTCAATGCCCCAATGCGCCGTCATCGGCTGTCCCGGCCATATCGGACAGGACTCGCCGGCCGCGTTGTCGCAAACCGTAAAGACGAAATCCATCACGGGCGCATCGCTGCGCGCGAACTCTTCCCAGCTCTTCGAGCGCAGTCCGTCCGTCGGATAATCGAGGCGGTTGAGCACCTTGATTGCAAATGGATTGACCGTCCCTTTTGGCTGGCTGCCCGCGGAAAAGGCGCGGAAGTTGCGGCGTCCCTCCTTGCGCAGGATCGATTCCGCCAGGATCGATCGCGCGGTGTTTCCGGTGCACAGGAAGAGCACGTTGTAGATGCGTTCAGGCATGAGCTTTCCTCCTTGTCTTCGGTGGACAACAAGGCGTGAGGTCTTCGATCAGCGGCCCGCAGATCTCGGGCCGCCCGTCGCAGCAATCGCGCAGCATGAACAAGACCACGGCCTGAAAAGCCCTAAGATCGGCGCGATAGACGATCGAACGGCTAAAGCGCCGCGCCGTCACCAGTCCCGCGCGGGACAGGATCCCCAGATGCGAAGACATGGTGTTTTGCGGCACCGCCAGTTTTTTGGCGATATCGCCGGCGGCAAGCCCTTCGGGTTCGTGCTTCGCCAGCAGCCGAAACACCTCGAGGCGGGTGGATTGGGCGAGCGCGGCCAGCGCGAGAATGGCCTGTTCTGATTCCATATATCCAGACTTATCGATATATCGTTCCATGTCAACTCCGGCGGCAAGGATGCAACCCCGGTCTGTTTCGATCATTCTAGAAATACCGTTGACGGATTCGGATTCGAGTGAGACGATGGCCTATGAAACTCGATGACGCGGCCGCCCATCTCGAAGCGCTGGGCAATCCGACCCGGCTAAAAATCTATCGCGCGCTGATCCGCGCAGGAGGCGCTGGCCTTGCGGTCGGCCGCCTGCAGGAGAAGCTGAAAATCGCGCCCTCCACCCTCTCCCACCACATCAAGGCGCTGGTGGTGGTGGGCCTTGTGACCCAGGTGCGCGATGCGACCACGCTGATCTGCCACGCCAATTACGAAGTGATGCGGGAGCTTGTGGGCTTTCTGGTCGCGGAGTGCTGCACCGAGAGCGCCGAACCCACTGATACCAAGACCGCGGCCTAGAGCGCCGCGCTTTTTGATTTCTATTTCGATATTTCTAGTTTCATGGGAGAACGTCATGACCGGAGGCAAGACCGTCGCGATTATCGGAGGCGGGCCGGTCGGCCTTGCCGCCGCCGCCCATGTGCTGGAGCGCGGCCTCGAGCCGATCGTGCTGGAAGCCGGCGACAATGTCGGCCACGCCATGCGGCAATGGAGCCACGTCCAGCTATTCTCGCCCTGGGAGTACAACATGGACAAGGCCGCGACGCGGCTGCTGGCGACATCGGGATGGAATTCTCCCGAGCCCGGTCAGTACCCAACCGGCGCCGAAATGGTCGAGCGCTATCTCGAACCGCTTGCGGCCCACGCCGCGCTCGAGCCTCACATCCGCACCTCGAGCCGCGTCACCGGGATCAGCCGTGCAGGCTTCGACAAGCTCAAGACCAGGGGCCGCGAGGCCGCCCCGTTTGAAATCCGGTACCAGAACGGGCAAGGCCCGAAACTCCTCAAGGCCGATGCGGTTATCGATGCCTCCGGTACCTGGCATTCGCCGAACCCGGCGGGCGCCAATGGTCTTCCCGCCATCGGCGAGAAAAATGCCGCGGACCGGATCGCCTATGGCATGCCGGACGTGCTCGGCAGCGACCGCGCGCGCTATGCCGGCAAGATCGTCGCAGTGCTGGGATCCGGGCATTCCGCAATCGGCACGCTGACCGATCTGGCAAAACTGGCCGAACAGGCGCCGGGGACGCGGCCGGTCTGGCTGCTGCGCGGCAGCGATCCTGCCAAGGCTTTCGGCGGTGGTGCGAACGACAAGCTGGTGGCCCGCGGCGAACTGGGTGCGGCTTTCGCGGCATTGGTGACGGCGGGCCGGATCAAGCTGGAGAGCGGATTTCGCGTTTCGCATGTCATCGCCGACGGCCCTCGCCTCATCGTCGGCGCTGTCTCCGCCTGCAGCGCGCGCCAGGCCGTGGTCGATGAACTGATCGTGGCGACCGGCTTCCGACCGGAACTCGACTTCGTGCGCGAGCTGCGCATCCAGCTCGATCCGGCGATCGAATGTCCGCTCGCGCTGGCGCCGCTGATCGATCCCAACGAACATAGCTGCGGCACGGTGCGGCCGCACGGCGCGCGCGAGCTGGCGCAGGACGAACCCGGCTTCTATTTCGCCGGCATGAAATCCTACGGCCGCGCGCCGACCTTCCTGATGCTCACGGGATACGAACAGGTGCGCTCGATCGCCGCCGACATCGCCGGCGACCGCGCGGCCGCGGAGCGGGTCGAGCTGGTGTTGCCCGAGACCGGCGTCTGCAGCCGCTCGCTTGCGCCAGATGCCAGCAATTGCTGCGGCGGCCCTGCATTATCAGATGTTGACGCTTGTTGCGTCGCGGATGAGAAAGCAAAGCAGCAAGGCAAGACGGGATGCGGTTGCGCATCCAATAGGGAGTAGCCGGAATTTTTCTGGAGGGACGCTCCGTCATCGTCGCGATATGCGTCGGGCAGCTTGGCAGCCTGCTTCCGCACGTCGTCGTGCCTTCCATTCTTGCGGCGTTCCTGATTCCGGAATGGCATTTGAGCGGGGCGCAGGCGGGCCTGCTGGCGGGCTCGGGCGCCGCCGGCTACATGCTGACCGTGCCGGTACTGGCAACGCTGACCGATCGTATCGACGCGCGCAGAATACTGATCGCAGGCTCGGCGCTGAGCGCGCTCGGCACCTTGCTGTTCGGCCTGTTTGCGACCGGCCTGTGGTCGGGTGCGCTCTTCAACGCGATGGCCGGCATGGGCTTTGCCGGCGCTTATATGCCGGGCCTCAAGGCGCTGACCGATCGTCTCGCGCCGGGCGATTCATCGCGCGCGATCACGCTCTACACGTCGAGCTTCTCGTTCGGTGTCGGCCTGTCGTTTCTGGTTTCCCAACTCGTTGCGGAAGCCTGGGGCTGGCGCAGCGCATTTTTCGTCACCGCCGCCGGACCGCTGATCATGTTCGCCGTCTGCTTGCTGTTGCGGCCGGTCAAGCCGGCGCCGGCGCCGGGCCGTCTACTGGATTTCGCGCCGGTGCTCCAGAATCGCAACGCCATGGGATTTGTTCTCGGCTACGGCGCGCACTGCTTCGAACTGTACGGGATCAGGACCTGGATCGTGGCATTCTGGACGTTCGTGGCGGCAAGGAGCTCGGACGCTTCAATCCTGACGCCGATCGTTGTCAGCGTGGTATTCTCCGTGCTCGCTATGCCCGCCAGCATCCTCGGCAATGAATTCGCGCTCAGGTTCGGTCGCCACCGCGCCATATCAGCCGTGATGCTCGCCTCCGCCACGGTGGCCCTTTTGATCGGCATGCTCGCCGACAAATCGCCGTGGCTGCTGCTGCCGCTTGTTCTGGTCTACGCCATCACGGTGCCCGCCGATTCCGGCGCATTGACCTCGGGCATGTCGATGGCCGCCGATCCCAGCTATCGCGGCGCGACCATGGCGATGCATTCCACCGTCGGCTTCAGCCTTTCCGCGTTTGGCGCCTGGGCGGTCGGTGTTGCGCTGGACGCGGCGGGTGGGCCGCAAAACTCATCGGCCTGGATGGCGGCATTTTCGGTACTGGCGGCAGGCATCCTGCTTGGGCCGGTGGCGCTCTATTGGTCGAGAAGAGAGACGCAGTGAACCGCAACCAGTTTTCCATCATTGTCGCGCTCGGCACGACGCAGACGCTGGCCTGGGCCTCGAGCTATTACCTGCCCGCGATCCTCGCCGATCCGATCGCGCGCGATCTCGGCGTTTCCCCGAACTGGATCTTTGCCGCCTTCTCGGCCTCGCTTGTCATCTCGGCCATGCTCGGGCCGCGCATCGGCCGGCAGATCGATCTGGTCGGCGGCCGGTCCGTGCTGTCGCTTTCCAACCTGGTGCTGGCCGCGGGACTGGCGCTGCTCGGCTTCACCTATTCGATACCTGTTCTGCTCACAGCCTGGCTCCTGCTCGGCATCGGCATGGGTGCGGGCCTCTACGACGCCGCCTTCGGCGCACTCGGCCGCATCTACGGCGACGCGGCGCGGCGCTCGATCACCGGCATCACCCTGATCGCTGGCTTCGCCTCCACCGTGGGGTGGCCGCTGACCGCGTGGGGGCTGGAGACGATCGGCTGGCGCAACACCTGCTTTGCGTGGGCGGCGGCACACATACTGATCGGCCTGCCGATCAACTGGCTGATGCTGCCACAGGTCGCGGGCGCAAAGGCTGCGATTGCTTCCGCGGTCAAGCCGCACATCCCGCTCGACCGCACCATGATCCTGCTGGCGTTTGCCTTTGCCGCCGCCTGGAGCGTCACCGGCGCGATGGCCGCACATCTGCCGCGCATTCTCGAATCCGCCGGCGCGACCTCGCTGCAGGCGGTCGCCGCCGGCGCGCTGATCGGCCCATCGCAGGTGGCGGCACGTATCTTCGAGGCGAGCTTTCTGTCGCGGTATCACCCGCTGGTGTCGGGGCGGCTCGCCTGCCTCACCCACCCGATCGGCGCGGCCATCATTGGATTATTGGGCGGCGGCGCGGCGAGCGTCTTTGCCGTCTTCCACGGCACCGGCAACGGTATCCTAACGATTGCGCGCGGCACGATGCCGCTCGCGATCTTCGGACCGAAAAACTATGCCTATCGCCTGGGGATCATCGGCGCCCCGGCGCGGATCGCGCAGGCCGGCGCGCCGCTGGCGTTCAGCCTCTTGATCGACATCATGGGCAGCCGAATCCTGATCGTGTCGTCGGCGCTGTCGCTCTCCGCGCTGCTGGCGCTGATGCTGCTACGCGCACCGCCACCTCGAAGCGTGACGAAAGAGGAGGATGTCTGAAATGATCACCTGCATCAATCCGCCCGACCTGGGAACGCCGCCCGGTTATTCGCAGATCGTCGAGGTGAAGGCGGGCCGCATCATTTTCATCGCCGGCCAGACCGCGCTCGATCGCGATGGCAATGTGATCGGCAGGAATGATTTTGCAGCCCAGGCGGAGCAGGTGTTTCGAAACCTCACGATTGCCCTGGAGGCCAGCCGGTGCACGCCGGCCAATCTCGTCAAGCTCACGGTATTCCTCACCGACATGGATAATCTCGGACCCTACCGCGAAGCCCGAAACCGCTTCTTCGCCTCGGTGACGCCGCCGGCGGCGCCCGCCGTGACGCTGGTCGAGGTATCGAAGCTGTACGGTCCGGATTTCCTGATCGAGATCGAAGCGATTGCTGCGGCGTGAGGCGTGCGAAGCTACGGCTTCTTGATCTCGGACGTTGCGATCCAGATGCCCGCAAATACGGCGACCAGCCCAATAACCAGGTTAGGCGTGATCGGCTCGCCGACGAGCTGCGTGGCGAGCAGGCCCGCGGCAACCGGATTGACCGTCATGGTGTTGGCGACGCGCGTCGGCGATGCCCGCTCGAGCGCCAGCACCCACAGGATGAACGCGAGCGCACCTCCGGCGACGCCGAGATAAACGCCCGCGATCCATTGCGGCGTTCCCAACTGGCTCAAGGCCGCGACACTGCCGGTCAGCGATCCGACCAGGATCAGCGCCGCGGCACCCGTCCCCATGCCGACGGTGAGGAAACCGAGCGCGCTGGAGCGCTGGATAAACGGGCGGGACCAGACGTTGTAGAACGCCATGCAGAGCACAGCGGCGGTCATGATCAGTTCGCCGCGCCACGCGCCCGGCGGGGCGGCTGACAATCCGGTAGCGAGCGCAGCGATGACGCCGAGCACCGCAATACAGACGCCGATCGATTTCCGCTTCGTCAGCGGCTCGATGCCGAGTATTGCGCCGACCACCATGGTGTGCAGCGGCAGCGTCGCCAGCGCGAGCGAGGCGCGCGCGGCGGTCGTGAACGTCATCGCGATATTGTAGAGGACGAAAAACACGCCGAAGAAACAGAAGCCGAGGGCAGCGACAGCGGGCCAATCGCTGCGGCGCGGCCATCGCGCCTTCAACAAGAGCGCCGCCGGCAGCACACAACAGAAGCCGATGCCCCATCGCAGGATGGCAAGCGTGATCGGATCGGCATTGCCCGCGAGATAACGCGTAATCGCTGCCGCGCTGCCGCCGAGGCTGCTCGAGACAAGTGCGATCGCTACCCCAACCCATTCGCCCAACGCCGCCCACCCTTCCCGCCATCAATTGCAATGCGCGTTGGAGATATGAGCGCGGCCGATCGCGCGCGAGTCAAAAATGTTCTTCCTCCGAATCTTTCTGCGCAATGGCGGCAAGTGTCAGCAGCATGATCATCGCGAACAAGCGTCGCGTTGCTTCTTGCTCAGCGGGCACCGCGGGCGTAGCCTTCTTTCGGGGAAATCGCGGCCTCCCCGTGAAATGGCGATCCCATTCAAGCGCTGCTCGCTTTGGATTGGAGCGAGCACATGGATGGCACGACACTCGAACTGACGCTGTTTTTTCTCGCAACCTTTGCCGGCGCGCTGGTCGCCGGCCTCTCCGGCTTCGCCTTCGGCCTCGTCGTATCAGCGATCTGGCTTTACCTCCTTACTCCGCTGCAAACGGCGACGCTGATCATTGCATTCGGGCTGTTCGTGCAGGGCTATTCGGTCTGGAAGCTGCGCGCCGCGCTGGACTGGCGAGGGCTCTGGCCATTCGTGGCCGGGGCCGCGCTCGGCGTTCCCGTCGGAGTCGGCATCCTGACCTGGGCAAACCCTGCCCATGTCCGCATGGGCGTCGGCGCCTTCCTGGTGCTCTACAGCCTCTACGCGCTGCTACGACCGGCCATCCCCGCGGTGAAAGCGGGCGGCGCCGCGGCCGATGCCGCTATCGGCTTCCTCAACGGCGTGCTCGGCGGCATTACCGGGCTTGCCGGAATTCTGGTGACGATATGGTGCGGCTTGCGCGGCTGGCCCAAGGACGTGCAGCGCACGGTGTTTCAGCCGGTGGCGGTTGCCATCTTCGCCATGAGCGCCTTATGGATCGGCGTCCGGGGCGCGGTCACACCGGAGGTGATCAAACTGTTCCTGATCGGATTGCCGGCCTTGTTCGCCGGCACGTGGCTTGGGCTGAAACTGTTCGGGCGGCTCGACGAGGCAACGTTCCGGAAGATCGTGCTGGTGCTTCTTCTGGTGTCGGGCGCCCTGCTGGTCGTCTAGGCGCGGGCATTCGTGCGCAATATCGCAACGGATTGACGCGGTACCGGCCAAATCAGCCAATTATCGCGACAATCCATTCCTAAATTTCAATCAATTGCCTCGAACCGGCATAGCGTGCCGTCAAGAAGTTTTTGCCATGAGGAGTGGGAACCCCGGGTTTCGGCGGTTTCGAGGCTCCGGCAGGTTGGAGCCTCAAGGCTCTGGAATTGGCTATGAATGAAGCGATCCGCTTACGTGAATTGGAAGCCGAGTGCCGTCAGCGCGCGCTGAGCGAACCGGACAAGAAATGGTACTGGCTGGCGCAGGCCGCCAAATACCAGGTGCAGGCAAACCAGAAACTCGCCTTTCACTCGGAAGGGTCCAGCGCGCCCGACACTCCGGAGATCAAGCTGGCGCAATGGTCGCATGTTCGCGATGAGCGACGGGTAATGGACCCCCTCCCCGACGGACGGCGATCGCCTTGGTAACCGCGCGAGCCGCCTTGGTGTTAACGCGAACCTATTCCCCTTCGCTTAGAGCGCTCTAGCGCCCCTGCTCCTCCGGCGGCTTGATATGGCGGAATGAGAACAAGAGCGCGAGGTCGTAGGCGATCTTGAGCGTGCCGCAGACCACCAGCGGCAGCCCCGTAAACGATGTCATCAATAGCGCGCCCGAGATCGCCGGGCTGATGGCGGATGCAAGACTGCGCGGCACGGCGGTGACGCTCGCGGCCGCGGGCCGTTCGGCCGGCGTCACCACCGCCATGACGTAGGAGGTGCGGGTCGGCACGTCCATCTGCGACAGCGCCGAACGCAGCAACAACAGCCCCAGCGCCAGATACAGGTTCGGCGAGAACGCCGCCAGGATCAGAAAGATGCTGGAGGGAATATGCGTGAACACCATGGTGTTCACGAGGCCGATGCGCTTCGCGATCCAGGCTGCGACCGGATAGGAGAAGGCGCTCAGCGTGTTCGACCAGAAGAAAAACAGCCCGGCTGCGGACAGCGAGAGATCGAAGCGTTCGAACAGCCAGAGCACCAGCAGGGACTGCGCGACGAAGCCGCCCGCGAAGGCATCGATGCTGAACAGCGCGGCGAGCTTGTAGACGGTGCCGCGCGAGGGTCCGAGCGGCGTCTGCGGCGCCTTCTCGTCGCCGCGGCTGTGCGGCACATAGCGATAGAGCGCCGCACAGGCGATGCCGAGCGCAGCATAGGCATAGAACATCAGACGGAACGCCGCGAGTTGCGTGCTGCCGCCCGCAACAAGGAGATCGGGCAGCGAGGCCGCGAGCGAACCCGCCGCGGTGCAGAGCGCGCCGATCAGGCTGTAGCGCGCGAACACCTGCGTGCGGCGCTCGTCGGCAGCGCTGTGCGCCAGCACCGTATGCTCGAGCGGCACCAGCACGCCGAGATCGCCGCCGGAAGCGTTGATCGTGCCGATGAACGCGACCAGCGCGATCAGCACAAAATGCTCGACGGCGGGAAAGGCGATGCCGCTGGCTGCCATCAGGCTTGCGCCTGCGATCAGCAGCGCGCGCAGGTCATGGCGCGGCGCTATCCGGCCCGTGATCAGTGTCAGCAGCGCCGTGCCGAGCAGCGACGCGGTCGCGACGATGCCGACCGCGACCGCGTCGTAACCCAGCGCGGTCATATAGGCCGGCAGGATGATGACGGCAAAACCGTCGCCGAAGCCGCGCAGGCCCCGCGCGACATAGAGCAACCTGATCAGCGCGTTTGCGGTGGAGGGTTTTGGTTCTGTCGCGATATCGGTCATCCCAGCGTCCATGCGCCATCCTCGACACGTCGAGAGGTGCGCAGAGCTTGGACGGCGGACCGTCTGACGGGGAGCCTGCTTCGTCCCCGATGGGGACAAGCTAGGTCCGAACTGGCTATTTCGCAAGCGTTCTTGCGTAGGATGGGTGGAGCGCAGCGATACCCATCGATGGGTTCCTATGGACGAAATGATGGGTATCGCTTCGCTCCACCCATCCTACAGACTCGCCGAGAACCGATTGACAGCCGGGCAGCGGCGCGGTTAATTCGGCGCATGGGGATTTTGCGATCTCCCCACGAGGCGACATGCCCAAGTATCGCGTCCCGTTTTTTACGAGGGCGCCGCCATGTCATCCTACACCACGATATCTCCAGACAAGCTTTCCAAACTGATCGGCACGGCGAATACGCCTGCCCTGATTGACGTTCGCACCGATGAGGATTTCGCCGCCGACCCGCGGCTGATACCCGGTGCTATCAGGCGCAACCACGAGGAAGCCGCCGATTGGGGCGACGAGTTTTCCGGCCGCCCGGCCATCGTCGTCTGCCTGCGCGGCCAGAAACTGGCACAGGGCACCGCCGCCTGGCTGCGGCATCTCCACGTCTCGGCCGAAGCGCTGGAGGGCGGTTTTGAAGGCTGGAAGGCGGCAAAACTGCCGCTAGTGCCGGCGTCGAAAGTCCCGGCGCGCGACGCGCAGGACCGCACGGTGTGGGTGACGCGGGCGCGGCCAAAGATCGACCGCATCGCCTGCCCCTGGCTGATCCGCCGCTTTGTCGATCCGAATGCGGTGTTCCTGTTCGTCACGCCCGCGGAAGTGCTCGCGGTCGGCGAACGCTTCAACGCCGCGCCCTTCGATGTCGAGAACGTGTTCTGGAGTCATCGCGGCGAACTCTGCACCTTCGACGTCATGATCGAGGAATTCGGTCTGGCGACGCCAGCCCTGCTGCGGCTGGCAGCGATGGTGCGCGGCGCCGACACCGGACGGCTTGATTTGTCGCCGGAAGCGCCTGGACTGCTCGCCGCTTCCCTCGGCCTGTCGCGCATGTTCGACGATGATCTCGAGCAGTTGGAGGCCGGCATGACGCTGTACGACGCGTTCTACCGCTGGTGTCGCGATGCAACAGGCGAGACGCATAATTGGCCCACCAACAAGGCGAAGCCGTAATGGATGCCACCATGGGCAAGACGACCGAGGCCGGCGCAAGCCGTGACCTCGGTCACGGCATCAGCTTCGGCGAAGCCTTCCGGGTCTGGCTGCGGGTCGCCGTGCTCAGCTTCGGCGGCCCGGCCGGGCAGATCGCGGTCATGCACCGCATCCTGGTCGAGGAAAAGAATTGGATCTCAGAAAGCCGGTTTTTGCATGCGCTGAACTATTGCATGCTGCTGCCGGGCCCGGAGGCGCAGCAGCTCGCGACCTATATCGGGTGGCTGTTGCACCGGACCGCCGGCGGCATCATGGCGGGCGGCCTGTTCATCCTGCCCGGCATCATCGCCATCATGGCCTTGAGCTACATCTACGCGGCCTACGGCAATGTCGGCTTCGTCGAGGCGGTGTTCTTCGGGCTGAAGGCCGCGGTGCTCGCGATCGTGGTCCACGCCGTGGTCCGCGTCGGCAAGCGCGCGCTGCGCAACCGGGTGATGATCGCGCTTGCCGCCATCGCCTTCGTCGCCATCTTCTTTTTCAACGTCCCCTTCCCGATCATTATCATTGCGGCCGGTCTGATCGGCTATTTCGGTGCGCGCAGCGGACGGCCGGAATTCGCCGCCGTAGAGCACGGCGGCGGCGGCAAGAAGACGGCAGCCGTCGACAGCCAGCTAGGCGAGGAATTGCCCGATCACGTTCGCCCGAGCGTTGGCCGTGCACTGCGCGTCAGCTCGGTGTGGTTGCTGCTCTGGGCGGTGCCGGTCGCGGCGCTCCTGATCGGGCTCGGGCAAGCCAATGTGTTCAGCCAGATCGCGCTGTTCTTTTCCAAGATGGCGATGGTGACGTTCGGCGGCGCCTATGCGGTGCTGGCCTATGTCGCGCAGCAGGCAGTCGAGCATTATCACTGGCTGGAGCCGCGCGAGATGCTCGACGGCCTCGGCATGGCCGAGACCACGCCGGGCCCGCTGATCATGGTGCTACAGTTCGTCGGCTTCATGGCCGCCTATCGCGATCCCGGCGCGCTGTCACCAATGGTCGCGGCGACGCTTGGCGGATTGCTGGCGACCTGGGTCACGTTCATCCCCTGCTTCCTCTGGATCTTCCTCGGCGCGCCCTACATCGAGACGCTGCGCGGCAACAAGGGGCTTGCTGGCGCGCTGTCCGCGATCACCGCAGCCGTGGTCGGCGTGATCCTGAACCTCTCGATCTGGTTCGGATTGCACACGCTGTTCCGGCAAACCATTCCGGTTCGCTCATTCGGGCTGTCGTTCGACATGCCGGTGTGGGGAAGCCTCGATATCGCAGCATTCGTGCTGGCGGCTGCCGCGGCAACGGCGATCTTCCGCCTCAACATCGGGATGCTCTGGGTACTGGCGGGATCGTGCGCGGCGGGCGTCGCGCTGCGGTTTATGGGTTGGGCTTGAGTCCTTGTAGGATGGGTGGAGCGAAGCGATACCCATCCTACATCCCTACACCCGCTCGGCCGGTGCAAGCTTGCAGACGGCGGCATCGACCTCAATCTGCAACGTGGAATGGTGGATGTTGAAACGGCGCGAGAGTTCCTCACAGACGCCGTGCAGAAAGGCATCGTCGGTGCCGCCGGGCCGCACCAGATGCGCGGTCAGCGCGGTCTCGTTGGTGCTCATGGCCCAGATGTGCAAATCGTGCACCTCCGAGACACCTTCCAGCCCGGCAAGGTAGTCCCGCACTTTCGCAAGCTCGATGCCGCGCGGCACGCCGTCGAGCGCGAGATTGACACTGTCGCGCGCCAGCCCCCATCCGCTCCAGAACACCACGGCCGCAATGACGAGGCTGATCGCGGGATCGAGCCACAGCCATCCCGTCAGCATGATGATGAGCGCCGCAACCACCACGCCGAGCGAAACGCCTGCATCCGCCGCCATGTGCAGATAGGCGCCGCGAATATTGAGGTCGCCGTGGCGGCCGCGCATGAACAACAGCGCGGTGAAGCCGTTGATGGCGACGCCCAGCGCTGCAACCATCACGACCGTCCAGCCCGCAACCGGCGCGGGGCTGTAAAGGCGGTCGACCGCCTCGACGACAATGCCGCCGACCGCCACCAGCAGCAGGCCGGCATTGAACAGCGCCGCTAGGATCGAGGCGCGGCGATAGCCGTAAGTATGCCGCTGCGTCGGCCCCTTCTGCGCCAGCCACGCCGCACCCCACGCCAACAGCAGCGCGATCACGTCGGAGAGATTGTGGACAGCGTCGGAAATCAGGGCGAGCGAATTGGCGGCGTAGCCGAAGATCAACTCGGCAATGACGAAGGCCGTGTTGAGCGCCGCGCCTATGGCGAACGCCCAGCCGAAATTATCGGGCGCGTGGCTGTGGCCGGCGTGACCATGGGAATGATCATGCGCGTGGGAATGATCGTGGTGAGCGTGATCGTGCGCCATTCCTGGCAACCGTCGTCTCGATGGTTCGACGGCGATTTATATAGCGCGGGAAATTTCGAATACTATTACAGTCGGGAATCGTAGCAACTATTAAACCCTCATGGTGAGGAGGCGCCAACGGGTCCGCGCGCAGCGCGGCCCGATGACAGGCTCCGCGCCGTCTCGAACCACGAGGCCCCGCTGGTGCCATTCATCCTTTGAGACGCCGCTGCGCGGCTCCTCAGGATGAGGTCTAGCAGAATCGATGGGCGCCTTTGCCCACCCTACATTCTCGTCCTACTCCACCCCGCGCAAAAACTTGTTCGACTTCGGCAGGCCGTGCGCGAGGCGGCCGGCGTCGGCGCGGTTGCCGCGCCAGTCGGACAATTCCTTGGCGCTCATGCTTTGCTCGCGGCCGGCGGAATCCTTCCAGGTCAGCCCCGCCTTGAACTCGAACACGGAGACGTCAGATAGCTTGGCACTGGAATATTTCTGCAAGCGCACGCCGCGGCCACGGGCCATCTCAGGCACTTGGTCGAGTGGGAACAGCACCATCTTGTGGTTGGTGCCGATCGCGGCAACGGTATCACCTTGTACGGTCGCGATTGCGCAGGCCTCGTTCGGCATGGTGACGTTGAGCACCTGCTTGCCCTTGCGGGTATTGCTGACGCAATCCTCTTCCTTGACCACGAAGCCCTGTCCTTCGCTGCTCGCGATCAGGAACTTTCGCTCACCCTTGTTGACGAACAGCGACACGATCGCCGCGTCCTGCTCCATGTCGATGAACATGCGGATCGGCTCGCCATGACCGCGCCCGCCCGGCAGCTTTGCGACGTCGAGCGAGTAGAACTTTCCGTTGGTGGCGAACAGCAGCAGTTTTGAGGTGGTCTCGGCGAAGAAGGCGTGGTCGAGCTTGTCGTCGGTCTTGAAGGCGAGCCCCGAGATATCCTCGACATGGCCCTTCAGCGTACGCACCCAACCCTTCTCGGAGATCACCACCGTGCACGGCTCACGCTCGACAAAGGCTTCCTCGATCGCAGCGAGATCGTGCTCGGGCGCGTCGGCAAACATCGTGCGACGCTTGCCGAGCGGCGTCTTCGGCCCAAAAATGTCGCGAACCTTGCGGACCTGCTCGCCGACCTTGGACCATTGCTCGGCTTCCGAGCCGAGCAGCGACTTGATGCCCTTCAATTCGCCCCGAAGGTTCTTGTCCTCGGTGCGGATTTCGAATTCCTCAAGCTTGCGCAAGGAGCGCAGGCGCATGTTGAGGATGGCATCGGCCTGGACCTCCGTCAGCTTGAACGCCTTGATCAGCGCCGGCTTCGGCTCGTCCTCGGTGCGGATGATCTTGATCACCCTGTCGATGTTCAAATAGGCGATCAGGTAACCGCCGAGCACTTCGAGCCGGTTCTCGATCTGGGTCTTGCGGTAATTGGAGCGGCGCACCAGCACGTCGCGCAAATGGTCGAGCCATTCGCGCAAACATTCCGCAAGCCCCACCACCTTGGGGATCTTGCCCTTGATCAGCACGTTGAGGTTCAGCGAAATCTTGCTCTCGAGCTCGGTGAGCCGGAACAGCGATTCCATCATCAGCGCGGGATCGACCGCGCGGGATTTCGGCTCGATCACGAGACGAACGTCTTCCGCCGACTCGTCCCTGACGTCGCCGACCAGCGGCAGCTTCTTCTCGTTGAGCAGCTCGGCGATCTTCTCGACCAGCCGGGACTTCTGCACCAGCCACGGAATCTCGGTGATGACGACGACCCACGTGCCGCGGGCGCCCTCTTCCTGAACCCACTTGGCGCGGGTGCGGAACGAGCCGCGCCCGGTCATGTAGGCTTCGGCGATGCTTTCCTTGGAATCGACGATGATGCCGCCGGTCGGGAAATCCGGGCCCTTGACCCATTTCAACAGCGACTTCGACTTGGCTTCGGGCTTGTCGATCAAATGCAGCGCGGCGTCGCAGAGCTCGGCAACATTGTGCGGCGGGATCGAGGTGGCCATGCCGACCGCGATGCCTTGCGCGCCATTGGCAAGCAGGTTCGGGAAGCCGCCGGGCAGAACCACCGGCTCCTTGCTCTGTCCGTCGTAGTTCGGGCGGAACTCGACGCCGTCCTCGTCGATGCCTTCCAGCAGCAGCCGCGCGACCTCGGTCATGCGGGCTTCGGTGTAGCGGTAGGCAGCCGGGTTATCGCCGTCGATATTGCCGAAATTGCCCTGGCCGTCGACCAGCGGGTAGCGCGAGGCGAAATCCTGCGCCAGACGCACCATGGCGTCGTAAATCGCCTGGTCGCCGTGGGGATGGAACGAGCCCATCACGTCGCCGACGATTTTTGCCGATTTCTTGAACGGCGTGCCCGGATCGAGCCTGAGCAGGCGCATGCCGTAGAGAATGCGCCGGTGCACCGGCTTCAGCCCGTCGCGGGCGTCCGGCAAAGCGCGGTGCATGATGGTCGAGAGCGCGTAGGCGAGATAGCGCTCTTCCAGCGCATCGCGCAGCATCACCTCGTGGATTTCGGCCGGTTCTTCCGGCGGTAGCTGTCGTTTTCCCATGGGGAGGCGTTAAACTTTTGCGGTGAATCGGGCAAGATCCGAATGGGGCGACGATGGCACCCACCGTCGTCCCTGCGAACCGCAGGAACCCATAACCACAAGAGTTTGTGGCAAAAAATGGCTGGGGCCACCGTGCCAAACGACTGCCGCGGCGTATGGGTCCCTGCTTTCCGCAGGGACGACGGGTGAGAGCGGGCTCAAACCGCTGAACTGATTCGCGCCCGGTGCCTCGTCACCGCATTGATGAAGCCGTCCCTGGCGTCCGAATGGCCCTGCCCCCGCGGCTCCAGCACGTGGCGGAGCAGGAATAGCCCGGTCAGGCGAAAGCCGTCCTGCAGGTCCTGGTCC
>NZ_LLXX01000033.1:0-13350 GCF_001440405.1 Bradyrhizobium valentinum | reverse complement strand
TCGCCCCGCCCTCGCCTTCGCGCAGGAAGGCCGGCAGCCGCAGCAGCCGGTCGCGATAGGGCTCGCCGGCCCGCCGCGACACCGCGCCGCCGGATTTCGGCGAGACGTAGATCAGGTCCGTCGTCTCGCCGGTGGCGGCGCAATTTTCCAGATCGAGGCCGAAGCCGAGTTCGGCCAGCATGGCGAGCTCGAACCTGATCAGGTGCACGGCGGCGCCGCCGGCATCGTCGAAATCGTCCAGCGTCCGGTCGAGCATCTCAAAGATGTCCTCGTGCGGATCGCGCTCCGGCAACAGCCGCGCCAGCGAGGCCAGATGGGTGACGCCATAGACCGCATGCGAGGACGCGAGCAGCGTCGCGGCGCGGAGCCGCGTGCCCTCGATGGCGTAAGTACCGAGGTGTTCGTCGAGCCGCGCCCGCCACACCGCGGTGACGCTGTTGCCGGGCTGCAGCAGCGGCCGCATCCGCGAGGAGGCACCGCCGCGCACCAGGCCGAGATGCCGGCCATGCCCGCGCGTCAGCAACTCGACGATGGCGGAGGATTCGCCATGCCGCCGCACGCCCAGCACGATGCCTTCGTCGGTCCATTCCATGGGCGGAGTTTACAGGATTTTGTGGGCGAGCGCAGCGGCCTCGCCGACGTCATTCCGGAGCGATGCGCAGCATCGAACTGAGAATCTCGAGATTCCGGGTCTGGTCCTTCGGACCACCCCGGAATGACGAAGGTTGATGCTACGCGTTGAACCATCCCACCGCGTCGCCGGTGAAGGAGAAATAAAGCCCCATCGCGGTCAGCGCGCAGGAGATCACCTCGATGCCGCTGTCGAATGCCAGCCCCTTCTCGCCGATCACCTGCACGAGCGAAACCACCGACAATACGAGGGCCGCCGCCAAGACCCAGCGCGGCCAGTTTTTGCGGCGCTGGGCGGCGAGCCAGACGAAGTAGACCAGCAGCAGGATCAGGCCGGCCGCCATCAGCGTTCCGGTGTTGATCATCTGCGCCGTCATCTTCGCCGTCGGCGTGCGGTCCTGAAACGCCACTGAGATCGCATCCAATGTTAGCGACAAATACAGCAGCGCTTCAAACCAAACCACGTTGCGGGGTACGTTCATCGGGTTTGTTTGTTGTTGTTGCATCATCATGAGTTAGTTCTAGCCCTCATTGCGAGGAGCTCGCGACAAAATTGCAAAGCAATTTTGCGCTGAAGCGAACGAAGCAATCCATCGTTTTGCATCCGTGGTTAGATGGATTGCTTCGCTTCGCTCGCAATGACGTTCCTCAATCATTCCTTGGGGAACTCCAGCCCCATTTCCCTGTAACGGTCAGGGTCGTCGCCCCAGTTCTCGCGCACCTTGACGAACAGGAACAGGTGCACGGGTACGCCCAGGATGTCGGCGATCTCTTTGCGCGAATCCGCGCCGATCGACTTGATCGTGGCGCCGCCCTTGCCGAGCACGATCTTGCGCTGGCTCTCGCGCTCGACAAAGATCGTCTGCTCGATCCGGACCGATTTGTCCTTGCGCTCGGTCCAGCTATCGGTTTCGACCGTCGATTGATACGGCAGCTCCTGGTGGAGCTGGCGGTAAATCTTTTCCCGGGTGATTTCCGCCGCCAGATGCCGCAGCGGCGCATCCGACATCTGATCCTCCGGGTAATGAAACGGCCCCGGCGGAACCATCTGCGCAAGCGTCTTGCGCAGATCGTCGACGCCGTCACCCGACAGCGCCGAGATCATGAAGGTGTGTTCGAATTTCATGCGCTCGTTGGCGGCCTGTGCCAGCGCCAGCAGTTTTTCGCGCAGGATCAGGTCGATCTTGTTCAGCACCAGGATTTTCGGATGTTGAACCGTCGCGAGCTTATTGAAGATCGCGTCGGCCTCCTCGTCCAGTCCGGCCTTGGCGTCGAGCAGAACGCAGACGAGGTCGGCATCATGGGCCCCGCTCCAGGCGGTGGAGACCATGGCGCGGTCGAGCCTCCGCTTCGGCGAGAAGATGCCGGGCGTATCGACCAGGATGATTTGCGCGTTGTCCTCGATCACGATGCCGCGGATCAGGGCGCGGGTGGTCTGCACCTTGCGCGAGACGATGCTGACCTTGGAGCCTACCAGCGCGTTGACGAGGGTGGACTTGCCGACATTGGGGGCGCCGATCAGCGCGACGAAGCCGCAGCGGGTTTCAGCGGGCGCGGCGCCGGATGAGGCTTCAACTGTCATTGCTACCGCCGCCGACGCCTTCGCGTTCGATCATCACGGAGGCTGCGACCTTCTCGGCGGCGCGCTTGGAGCCGCCGACGCCTTCGGCCGGCGCCAGTCCCGGCAGGTCGACGGCGACGCGGAACTGCGGGTCGTGATGCGGCCCGGTGCGCTCGATCTCGCGATAGACCGGCGTCGGCAACCCCTTGCTCTGGGCCCATTCCTGCAACACCGTCTTGGGATCGCGCAACGGCCGCCGCGGCTTGCGCATCCGCTCCAGCCAGTTGCGCTCGACGAACTGGGATGCCGCCGCATAGCCGCCGTCGAGATAGATCGCCCCGATCACGGCTTCGCAGATGTCGCCGAGCACGGATTTGCGCAGGCGCGCCCCCGCCCCTGCGCCTACCGCGCCGAGCTTGATGTCGTCGAGCAACCCGAGCGATTTGGCGACGTCAGCGCAGCTTTCCTTGCGCACCAGATCGGCGAGGCGTTTGGACAATTCGCCCTCGTCGGCCCGCGGATAGGCGCGGTACAGCATGTCGGAGATGATCAGCCCGAGCACATGATCGCCAAGAAATTCCAGGCGCTGATAGCTGTCGGCGCGATGCCGGGTCGCAGGCTTCAAGGCCGAGACATGGGTAAAGGCGGTCGTCAGCAGCGCGGGATCGGAAAATTTGTAGCCGATGCGGCCCTCGATCGCGGCAGCGGCCGCCTTGGCCCCGGCCTTGCCGCGCTTCTTCTTTTTCGGCGCAGCGACGCCAGCGGTATCAGCCGGCTGGCCCGGCTCACCGGAGGTCGGCGTATCAGGAATGGTCGCTGTTTCGTCGTTCATCGCACGATTGAGAATAGGCGATTCCAGCGCACAGCGGTTGGCCAGCGCCAGAACATCCAGGCATGTTCGCCCTCGGCAATGGAGAAGAAGATCATCTGCGCCCGGCCGACGATATTCTCGAACGGCACATAGCCCACCGCCGACAGCACGCGGCTGTCGGTCGAGTTGTCGCGGTTGTCGCCCATCATGAAGAAGTGGCCGGCCGGCACGGTGTAGACATTGGTGTTGTCGTAGAAACCGTTGTCGACGCAATCGAGCGATTCATAGCTGACGCCGTTCGGCAGCGTTTCCTTCCAGCGCTTGACGCGCGCGGTGGCGTCGGAGCCGCAGGGATCCTCGCCGATGAAGTCGGAAAGCCGCTCGCGCTTTACCGGCTTCTCGTTGATGTAGAGCAGGCCCTCCCGCATCTGGATGCGGTCGCCCGGCAGCCCGATCACACGCTTGATGTAATCGGTGGAGTCGTCCTTGGGCAGGCGGAACACCACGATGTCGCCCCGGTTCGGCTCCGAGCCGAAGATGCGGCCCGAGAACAGCGGCGGCGACAATGGAATGGAATAGTGGCTATAGCCGTAGGAATATTTCGAGACGAACAGGTAATCGCCGACCAGCAGCGTCGCCTTCATCGATCCCGAGGGGATGTTGAACGGCTGGAACAGGAAAGTGCGGATCACGAGCGCGATCAGGAGAGCGTGGATGACGACGCGGATGGTTTCACCCAAGCCGCTTTCAGATTTTGTGCCGGATGTCACGCTCATTGCTTTCCCAATTCCCGCGAGCCTGGCCCGCACGGTGGCAGAACGTTTTCCGCACGCGAATCGCCTGATACGTTCGCGTCAGGAAAACGGTCTCAATACTGATGTTGAAGGCCTATTCCGGCGCTACCCTGAATCGGCCCTGGCTCGAACACGTCGTTCGCGGCGTTTTAGACGGTTGTTGGTGGGCGCGCAATCAAGCGCCTCGTCAAAACTTCATAATCCATTGATAAATCAATGATTTTTAGTTTTGTTCCGCTTCCCCGGCGCAAACGCCTGCGCGGCTCATGATTTGCCGGGAACGACCGCCGAAATTATGACGAAGGCCTGGGCCAGCGGCCAGTCGTCGGTGATCGACAGGTCGATCCGCGCCTCGAACCCTTCCGGCGTCAGCGCATCGAGCCGGGCCAGCGCGCCGCCGGTGAGTTTCATGGTCGGACGGCCGCCGGGCAGGTTCACCACGCCCATATCCCGCCACCAGACGCCGCGCCGGATCCCGGTGCCGAGCGCCTTGGAACAAGCCTCCTTGGCGGCGAATCGCTTGGCATAGGTCGCGACCACCATCTTTTCGCTGTTGGCGCGGCGCGCCGCCTTGGCGCGCTCGGCGTCGGTGAAGATGCGGTCGAGGAAGCGGTCGCCGTGGCGCTCGATCACCTTGGCGACCCTTGTGATGTCGACCAGATCGGAGCCGATGCCGATGATCATGGCCGGGCCGCGATCTTCTGGCGGCCGCGGTCCATCGCAGAGCGCATCTGCCGCACGGTCTCGCCAAGGCCGACGAACAGCGCCTCCCCCATCATGAAGTAGCCGATGTTGAGTTCGGCGATCTCGGGCAGCGCGGAAATCGTCTCCGCCGTCTGGTAGTCGAGGCCGTGGCCGGCATGGACCTCCAGGCCCGCAGCACGTCCCAAAGCCGCGCCATTGACGATTCGCTGCCATTCCGCCTCTGCCTTCGCGGCGTGGCCGTCGACCACGGCATCGCACCAGCCGCCGGTGTGAATCTCAATCACGGGCGCGTGCAGCTTGGCCGCCATCTCGATCTGGTGGGGGTCGGCGGAGATGAACAGCGACACCCGGATGCCGGCATCGTTCAGCCGCGCGATGAAGGGCGCCAGCGCGTTGTGCTGGCCGACGACGTCCAATCCGCCCTCGGTGGTGAGTTCTTCGCGGCGCTCAGGCACCAGGCACACGGCATGTGGCTTGGTGGCGAGCGAGATCCGCAGCATGTCCTCGGTCGCCGCCATCTCGAAATTCAGGGGTTTCGATATCTCGGCCTTCAGGCGGGCCATGTCGCTGTCGCGGATGTGGCGGCGATCCTCGCGCAGATGCGCGGTGATGCCGTCAGCGCCGGCCTCGATCGCGGCCAGCGCCGCGCGCACCGGATCCGGCCGCGCACCGCCCCGCGCGTTGCGCAGGGTAGCGACGTGGTCGACATTGACGCCGAGGCGGAGCGGAGGAACGGGCATTTTGGGACTCGCGGATATTCAGGACAAGTCAAGGATTATAGTGCGAGTTCCTCATCCTGAGGAGCGCGAAGCGCGTCTCGAAGGATGGAGGCCCGGCCGGGGCCTCATGGTTCGAGACGGCGCAAGAGCGCCTCCTCACCATGAGGGTTGGAGGCGCGTGAGCGGCTATCCATTGACGCGCTCGACCTTGGCAACGACGGCCTTGGCGCGCAATTGGGCGATGATTGCACTGAGATGCTTGAGGTCATAGACCTCAAGATCAATGGTCAGCTCGGTGAAATCGGGCGAGCGGCGCGACATGCTGATATTGTCGATATTGCCGTCATGCTCAGCGATCACGGTGGCGACCTGGGCGAGGCTGCCGGGCTCGTTGACGTTGTGGACCAGGATCCGCGCCGGGAAACGCTGCGGCATGGTCTCGTCGATGTCCCAGCGCACATCGAGCCAGCGCTCCGGCTCCTCCTCGAAATCCTTCAGCGCCGGCGACTGGATCGGGTAGATCGTGATCCCCTCCCCCGGCGTGACGATGCCGACGATGCGGTCGCCCGGCACGGCGCCGCCGTTCGGGGCGAACTTGACCGGTAAATCGGAATTGATGCCGCGTACCGGGATGACGGACGTGCTGCGCGCCGGATGCGGCGGCGATTTCAGCTTTAATTTCACCGCGAGGCTCTTCTTCGCCCCGTAGCGCACCATCCGCTCTTCCTTGTAGTCCGGATACATGGCGCGCGCGACGTCGGAGGCTTTCAGCTCGCCGCGCCCGACGGAAGCCATCACGTCCTCGATCGAGGCGCGCGCCAGCCGGGGAAGAGCGCCCTTCAGCTTGTCGTCGGCATATTCGATCTTGGCGCGGGCAAACAGGCGATCGATGATGCGGCGGCCGAGGCCGGCATATTGATCACGTACCGCAGTGCGGGTCGCGCGCCGGATCGCCGCGCGGGCCTTGCCTGTGATCGCAAGCGATTCCCAAGCCGAGGGCGGCGCCTGCTGGGCCTTCGAGGTCAGCACCTCGACCTCGTCACCGTTCTGCAACTCGGACGACAGCGGCGCGAACTTGCCGTTGATCTTGCAACCAACCGCCGAGTTGCCGACGTCGGTATGCACGGCATAGGCGAAGTCGATCACATTGGCCTGACGCGGCAGCGCGATCAGCTTGCCCTTGGGGGTGAAGCAGAACACCTGGTCGTGGAACAGCTCGAGCTTGGTGTGCTCCAGAAACTCTTCCGGATTGGCGCTTTCGGACAGAATGCCGACGGTGTGGCGCAGCCAGGCAAAGGCGTTGGATTCGTGCTTGAGCCGCTCGGTCGGCGAGCCCGTGCCCTCCTTGTAGAAGGCATGCGCGGCAATGCCGAATTCGGCGATCTGGTTCATTTCCTCGGTGCGGATCTGCAGTTCGACACGCTGATTGCCCGGACCGATCACCGTGGTGTGAATCGAACGGTAGTCGTTCTGCTTGGGCGTCGAGATGTAGTCCTTGAAGCGGCCCGGCACCACCGGCCAGGTCGTATGCACCACGCCCAGCGCGCGGTAGCAGGATTCGACGTCCTGCATCACGATGCGGAAGCCGTAGATGTCGGACAATTGCTCGAAGCCGACCGACTTGCGCTCCATCTTGGTCCAGATCGAAAACGGCTGCTTGCGACGGCCATAAACCCGCGCGGCGATGCCGTTCTTCTGCAGGTTCTTGGAAAGCTGGGTCTCGATCTCGCCGACCAGATTGCGGTTGCGTTCGGCAAGCGCATCAAGCCGCTGCATCACCACCGCATAGGCTTCCGGATCGAGCGTATGGAACGAGAGGTCCTCGAGCTCCTCACGCATCTCCTGCATGCCCATGCGGCCGGCGAGCGGCGCATAGATGTCCAGTGTCTCCTCGGCGATGCGGCGGCGCGAGGCGTGCGGCACGAATTCCAGCGTGCGCATGTTGTGCAAGCGATCGGCGAGCTTGATCAGGAGCACGCGGACGTCGTCGGCGATCGCCAGCAATAGCTTGCGCAGGTTCTCGGCCTGCTTGGCCTCCCGCGAGACCAGCTCCAGCCGCTTCAGCTTGGTGAGCCCCTCGACCAGCGCGCCGATCTCGTGACCGAAGACGTTGTCAATCTCGGCGCGCGTCGCTTCGGTATCCTCGATCGTGTCATGCAGCAGCGCCGCGACGATGGTGGCGTCGTCGAGCTTCAGATTGGTCAGGATCGCCGCGACCTCGAGCGGATGCGAGAAATAGGGATCGCCGGATGCGCGGGTCTGCGTGCCGTGCGCCTTCATGGCGTAGACATAGGCGCGATTGAGCAGGTCTTCGTTGGTGTCCGGGTTATACGTGCGGACGCGTTCGACCAGATCGTATTGCCGCATCATGCGCGAGCGCGGCGATTTCGGCTTCTGCGCCACGGGCGACGCCGGTGCGACCGCGACCTGACCGGTCGCGGCCTGCATTTGCCGGGAGTTGCGGCGCCAATACGCCATCACGTCACTGCCCTTCTTCCGCGGACCGGATCGGCCCGCTGCTTTCCGTATCTAATGCGTTTTCGAACGAAGCTGCACCCCGTTGGAGCCGCGGAACGTTCAATTTCGCATGGCTTGCGGCCATCCTGCGCGCAATTCCCGGTGGCCGACTGTCGAGTCAGTCAGCCGGTTTCGGCCGCGTTAGCCAAGGACGCATCGTAACCGCAAAAATGTCAACAAAAGCAAAGGCCCGAACAAATGTCCGGGCCTTTGCCAGATCGGGTAGTTCGGGGACGTCCCGGATGATCCGGACTATTCGTCCTCTTCGGGCTGTTCTTCCGGCGGCGCCAGGCCTTCGAGGCCCTTGAGCAGCTCTTCCTCGGTCATGCGCTCGACCGCGACCTCGGTGTCGTCGGCATCCACGCTGGCGCCGGCCGAGCCGATCAAAGGCACGGTATCGGGCTCAGGCTCATCGACCTCGACGAACTTCTGCAGGGAATGAACCAGTTCCTCGCGCAGGTCTTCCGGGGAAATAGTGGAATCGGCGATTTCCCGCAGCGAAACGACCGGATTCTTGTCGTTGTCGCGATCAACCGTGAGTTGCGACCCGGACGAGATCATACGGGCGCGATGTGCCGCCAGCAACACCAGGTCGAACCGGTTGTCGACCTTATCAATGCAATCTTCCACGGTGACGCGCGCCATAGACTGTCGCTCCGTTAAATGGGGCCAAATATGTCGGTATTAGGGGCTAGTTATAGGGCCGGAGGCTGTTTCGCAAGACTAAATTTGTGATTTGCCTTCCTAATGGGCTCTGGTACGCCAACTCTGGGGCCAATGGGCCGGAGCGTCCGGACGCGGCAAGGTTGCCGTGCAGGACAAGTAAATCTCTTCATTGCACTGTCAAAAGTATAGGTTTTTCGCCCTCGCCTCACCATAATTGCAGTGGTGACTGTCGTGGGGCACGATTCACCGAACTTTAGGCAACAGACCTAGAAAGTGCGCGCGGTCGATGGCCGCTGCGCTAGAAAAGCTAACAACAACGTGAGAACCATTTGATGTCACCAGCTTCCAACAAGATTGCGCTTTTCATCGATGGCGCCAACCTCTACGCAACGGCCAAGACGCTCGGCTTCGACATCGATTACAAGCGCCTTCTCAAGGAATTTCAGAGCCGAGGAACGCTGTTGCGTGCGTTCTACTACACGGCGATCATCGAGGATCAGGAATACTCCTCGATCCGTCCGCTGATCGACTGGCTCGACTACAACGGCTACACCGTCGTCACCAAGGCGACGAAGGAATTCATCGACGCCTCCGGCCGCCGTAAGGTGAAGGGCAACATGGACATCGAGCTTGCCGTCGATGCCATGGAACTCGCCGAGCATGTCGACCAGATCGTGCTGTTTTCAGGTGACGGCGATTTCCGCTCGCTGGTGGAAGCCGTGCAGCGCCGCGGCGTTCGCGTCACGGTGGTTTCGACGATTTCGAGCCAACCGCCGATGATCGCCGACGAATTGCGCCGTCAGGCCGACGTCTTCACCGATCTCGTGGAATTGCAATCCAAGCTCGGCCGCGATCCCTCCGAACGACCTGCCCCGCGCGAGCCGCGTCATCACGCCCCGCAATTCCTGCAGCGCGCCACTACCATGGCGCCGCGGGCCGGCGAGGACGATTTCGACGATTGAGAATGTGCCAGTACGCTGCTAGAGCCTCGGTTCTGATTGAAACAGAACCGGGGCTTTTTGTTTGATGCGCGTTCTTGACGCGAACCGGTGTCGATCCAGGATTAGGTCCGGGGCTGGCTTTCGCTCGAAAACGCATTGAACACATGGCTAGCCTCCCCGCCCCTGCTTCTGCCGAACCCGACCGCAATTGTCCGCTCTGCCCGCGGCTCGCCGAATTTCGCGCGCAGGCGCGCGCGAAAGAGCCGGATTGGCACAATGCGCCGGTCGCTTCATTCGGCGATGCCGCCGCGCAACTGTTGATTGTCGGGCTGGCGCCGGGCCTCCAGGGCGCCAACCGGACCGGACGCCCGTTCACCGGCGATTACGCCGGCGACTTGCTGTATGCGACCTTGCTCGAATACGGCTTTGCCAAGGGCGTCTATCGGGCACGGCCGGACGACGGACTGAAGCTGGTCAATTGCCGGATCAGCAATGCGGTGCGCTGCGTGCCGCCGCAGAACAAGCCGTTGCCTGCCGAGATCAACACCTGCCGGCAATTCCTGGCCGCGACAATTGCGACCATGCCGAGGCTTCGCGCGATCGTGGCGCTCGGGCGGATCGCCCATGAATCGACATTGAAGGCGGTCGGCCTGCGCAATGGCGCTGCCCCGTTTGCGCATGGTGCCGTACATAGCGCCGGCGCCATCAAGCTTTACGACAGCTATCATTGCTCCCGCTACAACACCAACACGCGGGTGCTGACGCCGGAGATGTTTCGCAACGTGTTTGCGAAAGTACGGAAAGATCTGGATTTGTAGGATTTGAACTGTAGCAACTATTAAACCCTCATGGTGAGGAGGCGCTTTAGCGCCGTCTCGAACCATGCGGCCCGGCTGGTGCCATTCATCCTTCGAGACGCGCGAAGACGCGCTCCTCAGGATGAGGTCTGGCATACAATGTGTCGCAACAAGGGTGGTCCACCCTACAATTCAAGCCGGGTTTTCTCTCAGCCAAGCCAGCACGTCGGTGGCGTTCCGGTCGGGCGGGAACACCGGATAGAACACGTGGCGGATGCGACCGTCGTCGACGATCAGCGCCAGCCGCTTGATCAGCGTCAGCCCGGCCACCTCCATCGTCGGCAAATCAAGCGCGTGGGTCAGCGCCAGCTTCTCATCCGACAGAACCGGGAAAGGCAGATGCAGCCGTGACGCCATCTCGGTCTGATAGACATTATCCTGCGTCGACAGGCCGAACACGTGTTTGGCGCCTGCGGCCTTCAGCTCCGCAAACAGATCGCGGAACGAGCAGGTTTGCGGCGTGCAGCCGCGCGCTCCAGGGATCATGTCCCAGTCATCGACCAGACTGATCTTGCCGGGCTCCCCGGTGCGAGGATAGGCGAACACCACCGTGCGGCCTGGAAGCGCTGACAGCGTCACCGAAGAATCGTCGGTAGCAAGCAGCGTGATCGGCGGGATCATCATGCCGACGAGATGCGCCGCCGCACCCTCGTCTATCGGCGCCGGGATCTTGCTCCAATCGACTTCAAGCAGATTCTTCTGGTTCATTTCAGGCCTCATCATGCCCGGTGCCGTAGGATGGGTGGAGCGAAGCGATACCCATCAACAAGACTATCGGTCCTCAAGTACCTCGATGGGTTTCGCTTCGCTCTACCCATCCCACGATTTTCATCCCCGCGCCCGCATAAGGCGGCCTTTTTCCCGGCCCCAATCGCGTTTCTTTTCGCTCTCGCGCTTGTCGTGCAGTTTCTTGCCCTTGGCGATCGCCAGCAGCAGCTTGGCGCGGCCGCGTTCGTTGAAATAGAGTTTTAGCGGAATCAGCGTCATGCCTTCGCGATCGACCGCCCCCATCAGTTTGTTGATCTGCTTTCGGTGCAGCAGCAGCTTGCGCGGCCGTTTCGGCTCATGGTTGAAGCGGTTGGCCTGCAGATATTCCGGAATATTGGCGTTGATCAGCCATATCTCGCCGTCCTTGGAATCCGCGTAGGATTCCGCAATGGTGGTCTTGCCGTTCCGGATCGACTTCACTTCGGTGCCGGTCAGCGCAATGCCGGCCTCGATCGTGTCCTCGATCGCGTAGTTGAACCGGGCCTTGCGGTTTTCGGCGACGACCTTGATAGGGCGCTCGTTCCTGTCTGCCACGTTAGCTCTTCTTGAGGAGATCGCGGATCTCGGTCAGCAGTTCTTCCTGCTTGGTCAGCTTCGGCGTTGGCGCGGCTTCGTCCTTGCGCTTCAGCTTGTTTATGGCACGAATGACCACGAACAGCACGAACGCGATGATGAGGAAGTTCAGCGTCAGTGTCAGGAAATTGCCCCAAGCCAGTACGGCGCCTTGCTTTTTGGCGTCGGCCAGATTGGTCGCCGTCACCGACTTCGAAAGGCTCGTGAAATAATTGGAGAAGTCGAGACCGCCGGTAATCGCGCCGATGATCGGCATGATGACGTCGCCGACCAGCGAAGTCACGATGGCGCCGAAGGCCGCACCGATGATGACGCCGACAGCGAGGTCGACGACGTTACCCTTCATCGCGAATTCGCGGAATTCCTTCAGCATGTCGGCCTCCGCTCTTCGTTCACCGCGCGAGGTCAGCCGTTGGCCTAGTTGATCAGGCCGGCATGCACCATCGCGCTGCGCACCGCGACGCGCGTCGATTCCGACACCGGGACCATCGGCAGACGCAGCTTCTCGTCGATCTTGCCGAGCAGCGAGAGCGCGTATTTCACCGGCGCGGGGTTGCTTTCGATGAAGAGGTTGTTGTGCAGCGGCATCAGCTTGTCATGCAGCTTGAGCGCGGCGGCGTGATCGCCCTTCTGCCATGCCGCGTGGAATTCCGAGCACAGCCGCGGCGCGACGTTTGATGTGACCGAGATGCAGCCATGGCCGCCATGGGCCATGTAGCCGAGGATGGTGGCATCCTCGCCCGACAACTGGTTGAAGTCCTCGCCCATCGCCGCGCGCTGCTGCGACACCCGCACCATGCTGGCGGTCGCATCTTTCACGCCGGCGATATTCTTCAGTTCGAACAGACGCGTCATGGTCTCGACCGACATGTCGATCACCGAACGGCCGGGAATGTTGTATATGATGATCGGAATCCCGATCGCGTCGTTGATCGCTTTGAAGTGCTGGTACATGCCTTCCTGGGTCGGCTTGTTGTAGTAGGGCGTCACCACCAGCACCGCATCCGCTCCCGCCTTCTCGGCGTGCTCGGCAAGCTCGACCGCTTCCCTGGTTGAATTGGAGCCCGCGCCCGCGATGACGGGCACCCGGCCCTTGGCCTCGTCGATGCACCATTCGACGACGCGCTTGTGCTCGTCATGGCTCAAGGTGGGGCTTTCTCCGGTCGTGCCGACAGGCACCAGGCCATGGGTTCCCTCAGTGATCTGCCAGCTCACCAAACCGCGGAAGGCCGTCTCGTCGACCGAGCCGTTCTTGAATGGCGTGACCAAGGCGGTGAACGATCCCCGGAATTTTGTCTTGGCTGCCATGGGCTTCCTCCAAACGCTTAAGAAACGGCACGACCGAAACTGGATTTCAATTCATATCGGGTCTGGCGATCAGGCGAAAGGGCCGTGCCATGCGCCGCTAGCGCTTTGTTCCGACGCGCTTTCTTAGGTTGGCCGGCATCTGGCTTCCCCAATGTGCCGATGGCCGCGATTTTGCCGCGGTGATGGCGCAAACAGGACCGACCGCGACGTTTTAGTATTTTGTCCACATATTCCATCAAAATAGACCGAAGGCTCGAGCGATTGAATGATTCGCCGCCGCAGAGGAAAGCCGTGACCATTCCCGCCCGCGCCGCCGCACTGCGATCGACCGCACTGGCCACGAGCCTGGCGCTGGCGGTCGGGCTGACTGCCTTCCCCTTGGAAGCCTGGGCCAAGCCTAAAGTTCCCCTGCCCAAGCCGCGGCCCATTTCGCGCAGCTCGGTTCCCAAGCCCGCGGCCACCGCGCACACCGCGCCCGCGGCCCATGCCGCCGCGGCGCC
>NZ_LLXX01000032.1 GCF_001440405.1 Bradyrhizobium valentinum | reverse complement strand
AGCTCTTGTGCCACGGGGGCCGTCCACATATGGGTCCCTGCTTTCGCAGGGACGACCGCGTGGATGGAGGCGGATTCTCACGACAATAAAAAGGGCCGGATCATCGATCCGGCCCTTTTCGCATTCGCTATGCGCAAAAACTCACGCCGCCTTCAGCAGCCCTTCCTTGGTCAGCGCTTCCTGCACCTTCGGGCGCGCGGCGATGCGGGCCTTGTAGGCCAGGAGATTCGGCATGGCCGAAAGGTCGAACTTCATCCGGTCCGCCCAGGACAGCATCGTGAACAAATAACCGTCGGCGACGGTGAACTGGCTGCCCATCAGGTAGTCGCGCCCCGCTAGCTGGCTGTCGACATGTTTGAATTTGCCCATCACGCGGTCCTTGAAGAACGCCTTGGCGTCGTCGGCCAGCACCGGCGAGAACATCGGGCCGAAACTCTTGTGCAGTTCCGTGGTGATGAAGTTGAGCCACTCCAGCAGCTTGTAGCGGTCGGCGCTGTCGCGGGCGGGCGCGAGGTTCTTGCCAGCGGCCTTGTCGGCGATCATCTGGACGATGACCGGCCCCTCGGTGACCATCTCGCCCGAATCGAGCGCCAGCACCGGCACCTGGCCCTTCGGGTTGACCTTCAAAAAGTCGTCACCGTTCTCCAGCTTCTTGGTGCGCAGATCGACCTTGACCAGGTCATAGGGCAGACCGGCCTCGAGAAGCGCGATATGGGGGGATAGCGAGCAGGCGCCTGGCGTATAATACAATTTCATCGGCTTTTCCTTCCCTCGATATTATCGGGTGGGGTGACTAAATGCATTTGCATGGAATAGTCAAGATTGATGCACCTGCATTTAGTGCGGTACACTGATCTGTGACAGATACGGACTGGATGATGAAACGCAAACCATCGACCGAGGCGACCGCCGCCTGGATCCGCCTGATGCGGGTGCAGAGCCGGGTGCTCGATGCCGTCGAGCAGGATTTGAAGAAAGCCGGCTTTCCGCCGCTGGCCTGGTATGACGCGCTGCTGGAACTGTCGCGCGCGCCGTCCGGCGAGATGCGCCCGGTCGAGCTGGAAAAGCAGATGCTGATCCCGCAATATTCTACCTCGCGGCTGATCGACCGCCTGGTGGACGAGGGCCTGGCGGCGCGGCGCGAATGCAAGATCGACAAGCGCGGCCAGTTCGTGGAGATCACCGAGGCCGGGCGTGAACTGCAGAAGAAGATGTGGAGCGCTTATTCGGCAGCGATCGAAAAGCACGTCGGCTCGAAACTGTCCGATGCCGACGCCATAAAGCTCTGCGGTCTGCTCGACCGGCTGGGCTGCTCCTGCTCCGACGTCAAGGCGGCCACTGCCCGCGACGGCGTGCCGGCGCGATGACTGCCCTGATATGTTTCGTTGGTGCGGACGACACCGTCCGCATTCCCTTGGCCACACGGCGCGTTCGGTCGAATCGCCAGATATCCGGAATTTTTCATGGCGCGTGACCAGATCGATATGACGCCGCTGCAATCGCGTGACGAACTCGTCACGTGGCTCGAAGCCGGCATCAAGCCGCCGTCCGAGTTCCGCATCGGCACCGAGCACGAGAAGACCCCGTTCACGCTGGAGGGCCGTCAGCCGGTGCCCTACGAAGGCGCGCGCGGCATCGGCGCGCTACTCGAAGGCATGCAGCTTTTGCTCGGCTGGGAGCCGATCATGGAGCACGGCAACATCATTGGCCTCTATGACGTCACCGGCGGCGGCGCGATTTCGCTGGAGCCCGGCGGGCAGTTCGAATTATCGGGCGCGCCGGTCGAAAACGTGCATCAGACCCAGTCCGAGCTGATGGCGCATCTGGCGCAGGTCCGCGAGATCGCGACGCCGTTGGGCATCGGCTTTCTCGGACTCGGCATGACGCCGTCCTGGTCGCGGGAGCAGATTCCGGTGATGCCCAAGGGCCGCTACAAGATCATGACCAACTACATGCCGAGGGTCGGGAACTACGGCATCGACATGATGTACCGGACCTGTACGGTGCAGACCAATCTCGACTTCTCCTCGGAGGCCGACATGGTCAAGAAGCTGCGCGTGTCGATTGCGCTGCAGCCGGTGGCGACCGCCTTGTTTGCCAATTCGCCGTTCACGGAAGGCAAGCCCAACGGCTTCCTGTCGTTCCGCTCCGAGATCTGGCGCGACACCGACAATGCGCGCGCCGGCATGCTGCCGTGGGTGTTCGAGGACGGCATGGGATTCGAGCGCTGGGTCGACTACGCGCTCGACGTGCCCATGTATTTCGTCAAGCGCGGCGAGACCTATATCGACGTCGCCGGCTCGTCGTTCCGCGCCTTCTTCGAGGGCCGCAACAATTCGCTTCCCGGCGAGCGTCCGACGTTGTCGGACTGGGCCAACCATCTGTCGACAATTTTCCCGGAAGTCCGCCTCAAGCGTTATCTGGAAATGCGCGGCGCCGACGGCGTGCCGTGGGGCCGGCTGCCGGCGCTGCCGGCGTTCTGGGTCGGCCTGTTGTACGACGACGACAGCCTGAACGCGGCCTGGGATCTGGTCAGCCACTGGACCGCAGCGGAGCGTCAGGCGCTGCGCGACGACGTCCCGCGCTTCGGCTTCAAGGCCAGGATCAAGGATCGTTACTTGTTCGAAATCGCCAAGGAATGCCTGAAGCTGTCGCATGCGGGCTTGCGGCGGCGCAACCGTGCCGACCATTCCGGCCGCGACGAGAGCCGTCACCTCGAGCCGCTCGAACGGATCCTCGAATCGGGCCGCACGCCGGCGGAAGAAATGCTGGACAAATTCAATGGCGCCTGGGGCGGTTCCGTGGAACCCGTCTATCAGGAATACGCGTTTTAGTTGAACGGGTTGCTTCGTTTTTGGGCCGTTCATCCGCCGTACAGGTTGATGGCGCTCAAATGACGGCCGGCTGGAGCATGATCTCCGCGCAAACGCGTTTTCGCGTTTGTCGCGAGGGAAAACCGGGTGCGGTTTTCCGAAACGACCATGCTTAAACTCAAAGGGCTGGAGGGGGACGGCGATTCGAGGAAGCGTCATCCCGCGCTTAAAACGCGTATGCGAAAGCAACTGCAAATGAGGTCAGTTCGCCTGCTCGGGGCGTGTATGGTGACGCTCGCCTTTTTGGCGGCGGCCCTCGGCGCGCGCCCGGCGCTGGCGCAGGCCAAATTCGACCGCCCTGGCGGAGACTATCTCAGCGCCCCCGTGATCTCGGGCGATCCGGCGGAATGCGCGCTGGTGTGCGAGCGCGACCGGCGCTGCCGCGCCTGGAGCTTCAACTATCCGACCGACCTCGCCAACGGTGCGGTGTGCTGGCTCAAGAGCAACGTTCCGGCGCGGGTGCAGAGCGGCGATTGCTGCGTCTCCGGCGTGCGCGGCGCCGGCGTGGTCGAACGGCGCAACGACACCATCGAAACCTCGATCGACCGCTTCGGCGGCGACTACAAGAGTTTCGATCTCAAGAGTGGCGATGGCGGCGACGACGCCTGCAAGGCCGCCTGCGCCGCCGACAACAAGTGTCGCGCCTGGACCTATGCGCGGCCTGGCTATGCCGGCAAGGAGGCGCACTGCTTCCTGAAGAAAGACATCAAGCCGCCGCGACGGAAGGCGGGATTTACGTCGGGCGTGGTGCGGTAGCCGCGACATTCACCGCTGTCGTCCCTGCGAACGCAGGGACCCATACGCCGCGGCTTCTCGTTTGGCACTGGGGCGGTTGCCTTCGTAACCACAAACATCGGTGGTTATGGGTCCCTGCGTTCGCAGGGACGACGATGATTGTTACGATGTCGCAGCCGGCAACACCGTAATCTCCGGCCACAACGCTTTCCATCGCGCAGCCTTCGCTTCGTAATTCACGGCGGAAAAATTCGCGCCCGGATTGGGTCGTACGACCAGTGCGGCGACATCGCCATAGCCGTTCGGCGCGTACACCTCATAAGCCTCGCGCGTGCGGCGGATTCCGATCTGCGTATTCCTGGTCAGGAAGCGGTCGATACCTTCCGTCGAACAACGCAGCGCGGGGTAGGGCAGGCCGTGCTTGTCCGGGTACCATAGATGAACCCGCGCCTGGTTGCGCGCCTCGACCTGTATGCCGCGCCTTGCAAGACGCTCCGCCAGCATGCGGATGACGGCGTCCTCGGCTTCCCATGACGTATCGGGATCGAAATAGAACACGTCGTAATCGTTGATGCCGTAATCGACCGCGCGCTTGGTCAGCACGTTCCACACCGTCTGCACCAGGCACCCGGAGACCAGCCACGCATCCGGCAGCGCGAGCCGGAACAGTTCTTCGGTGATGATTTCGTTGGCGGGATTCTGTAAGGCGGCGGTGAGGAATTGGTCTTTATTCATTCGAGCGCCGCTGTAACTATTGAACCCTCATGGTGAGGAGGCGCGAACGCGCCGTCTCGAACCATGTGGCCCCGCTGGTGCCATTCATCCTTCGAGACGCCGCGGAGCCTGTCATCGGGCGCGCGTTCGCGCGACCCGTTGGCGGCTCCTCAGGATGAGGTCTGACAGATGCGCATGGTGGGCATAGCGCGAAACCACCCTACGCTTCGAGATCGAACTCATTCACCGCCTTCTTCGATGCCAGCGTGCGCCAGTGCCGCCGCAGGAACGGCTCGACGGTCGCGCGCTTGGCTTTCGACAGGCGGATCAGCACCATCGGATAATCGCGGTAGTGATCGGTGAAGTAAAACACCTGCGGCTGGCTTTCCACCAGCATCTGGCGCTCGTTCTGCGGCACGCCGGGCATCACCAGGCTGTCGCCGTCTTCCTTCAGCCGCGCCAGCATCTTCTTGCGTACCTTCAGGGCCGGCGTGCCGTAGGAGGTGCCGTCCTCAACCTCAGGCCAGGCGAGCGCGAATTTTCTGACGTCATCGAAGGTCACGTGTTTGCTCCCTCACCCTGAGGAGCGCGCACTCGATAGCGTCTCGAAGGGCCACGGACGTTCCGGGCCTCATGGTTCGAGACGCGCGAAGACGCGCTCCTCACCATGAGGGTCGACATCAATGCACGGAGGTGAAAAACCGTGCCAGCCGGAAGCCCGACAGCCAGGTCCATACCGGCTGGCTGCGCATGCCCAAATCCCAGGAGCCGACCACGGCATCAGCCCGGCCGATCAGATTGTCGATCGGCAATAGGCCCACGCCGCCGTCGCGCACCGCGACGCGGCTGTCGGCGGAATTGTCCCTGTTGTCGCCGAGCACGAACAGTTGGCCTGGCGGCACCGTCACTTCGGGCGTGTTGTCGAGCCGGCCGTTGTCGCGCATCTTGAAGATCGCATGGCTGACGCCGTTCGGCAGCGTCTCGATGAATCGATAGGCCCGTTCGGTGTTGCCGCGATCGTCTTCCGCTTCGCCCATCCCGTCCGGCTTCAACGCAGCCGCATGATCGTTGACGAAGAGCTGGCCCTGCCGCATCTGGATGCGGTCGCCCGGCAATCCGACCACGCGCTTGACCCAGGCCTGCGAGCGGTCGCCCGGCCAGCGGAACACGACGACGTCGCCGCGCTTGGGCGTATCGCCGAACAGGCGGCCGGTTTCCGGCAGCGTGATCTGGATCGGCAGCGACGCCGCGCCGTAGCCATAGGGAAATTTCGAGGCCACCAGCGCGTCGCCGATCAGAAGCGTCGGCTCCATAGAACCGGACGGAACGTAAAACGGCTCGGCAATCGCGCCCTTGGCGACGAGAACGACGGCGACAATGGCCACGAGCTGGACGGCTTGGCCGCGCCAGCTCACCGGTTTGGCCGCGGGCGGTTGTTTCTCTTCGCTCACCAGCTTTTCGTCGCTCACTAGCCCGTTCCTCCGACCGTGATCTTTTCCATCCGCAGCGTCGGCTGGCCGACGCCAACCGGCACGCCCTGGCCGTTCTTGCCGCAGGTGCCGATGCCGGTATCGAGCGCCAGATCGTTGCCGACCATGGTGATGCGATGCAGGTCGGTCGGCCCGTTACCGATCAGCATGGCGCCCTTGAGCGGCGCGCCGAGCTTGCCGTTTTCGATCTTGTAGGCCTCGGTGCACTGGAACACATATTTGCCGGAGGTGATGTCGACCTGGCCGCCGCCGAAATTCGCCGCGTAGATGCCGTTCTTTACCGACGCCAGAATCTCCGCGGGGTCGCGGCTGCCCGCCAGCATGTAGGTGTTGGTCATGCGCGGCATCGGCACATGGGCGTAGCTCTGGCGGCGGCCGTTGCCGGTCGGCTTCATGTTCATCAGCCGCGCGTTCTGCCGGTCCTGCATGTAGCCGACGAGAATGCCGTCCTCGATCAACACCGTGCGGTTGGTCGGCGTGCCTTCGTCGTCAATTGAGAGAGAACCACGCCGCGAGGCCATGGTGCCGTCGTCGACGACGGTGACGCCCTTGGCTGCGACCTGCTTGCCCATCAATCCCGCGAAGGCCGAGGTCTGCTTGCGGTTGAAGTCGCCTTCGAGGCCATGACCGACGGCTTCATGCAGCATCACGCCGGGCCAGCCGGCGCCCAGCACCACGTCCATTTCGCCGGCAGGCGCGGGGACCGATTCCAGATTGACCAGCGCCTCGCGGATCGCGCCGTCGGCTGCCTCGCGCCACGCCTTGGTCTCGATGAACCGCGCATAACCCTCGCGGCCGCCATATCCCTTGCTGCCGCTTTCCTGGCGGTCGCCTTGGCCCGCGACCACCGAAATATTGACCCGCACCAGCGGGCGGATGTCACGGTAGCTCTCGCCGTCGGGCCGCAAAATTTCCACCACCTGCCAGGTGGCGCCCAGGCTGATCGAGGCCTGCCGCACCCGCGGATCCTTGTCGCGCACATAGGCGTCGATCTCGGCCAGCAGTTTCACCTTGGCCTCGAACCCCGGCGCATCCAGCGGATTCTCGTCACCATAGAGCCGCACATTGGTATGTGGCGGGGCTGCGGCAAAGTTGCCGGTGTAGCCGCCGCGTACGGCGGCGACCGCATCCGCCGCGCGGATCAGCGCCGGCAGCGAAACGTCGGAGGAATGCGCGTAACCAACTGCGTCATCCTTCACCGCGCGCAGGCCAAAGCCCTGTGAGGTGTCGTAGGTCGCCTGCTTCAGCCGGCCATTGTCAAAACCGAGCGCTTCGGTCTGGCCATATTCCAGGAACAGTTCGCCGTCGTCGGCCCCCGCCAGCCCCCGCGCGATCTCGCGTCGGACGGCATCGCGGTCGAGGTTGGCGCGATCAAGCAGGGAGGTTGTGGCAGGATTGGTCATCAAATCAGTCCGTTGTCGGAGGGGCACATTCAAGATAGTGGTTTCCGGGTCATTCCGCGAGGGGCGGGATCAACACGTTGCCGAGACGATGAGTGTTGTCGAAATTGTTCCGATAACGGAAGCCCATATCGAAAGCTTTCATCGAGCTCTCGATTTCGTCGCAAGGGAGCGCCGTTATCTCGCGTTTCTGGAAGCCCCGCCGATCGAGGTGGTGCGGGCATTCATTCTTAACAACATCAAGCAAAATTATCCGCAACTGGTCGCATTGTCGGACGGCGAAGTCGTTGGCTGGTGCGACGCGTTGCCCAACCCAAGACCGATCAATGCTCATGTCGGCGTTCTCGGCATGGCTCTCCTGCCGGAATTCCGGCGGCGGGGATTGGGAGGGCGTTTGATCGCGCAGACGCTTGCCGCCGCACGGGCCTTCGGGCTGCATCGGATCGAACTGACGGTCCGGAAAAACAATGTAGTCGCGATCAAACTCTACAAGAAAGTCGGCTTTACGGTCGAAGGCCTGCAGCGCCACGCGGTATTGGTTGATGGCGCTTATGAAGACGTCGTCATGATGGCCATGCTGCTTTGAGCCCCTGGAGTCACGGAGCCGAGCGCGAGGGGCGGTCGGGCGGACTGATGCGGCCTTTGGCGTCGTCGTCCACGGCGGGCGGATCGGGATCCAGCCTGCCATGCGCATCGGCCCAGCGAGACAGCTCTTCGAATACAGGTCTCAGGGCCTTTGCCGCGGGCGTCATCTCATATTCGACGCGCGGCGGCACTTCGGCAAACACGGTGCGCTTCACCAGGCCCTCGTTTTCGAGATCGCGCAATTGTGTGGTCAGCATGTGCTGGGTCACGTCGGGGATGGCGCGCCGCAATTGGCCGAACCGCTGCTTGCCATCGACAAGCTGCCAGAGGATTTCGCCCTTCCACTTGCCCGAGAGCAGACGAAGCGCCCGGTGCAACTGCTGTCTGACCCGCTCGGAGGGGCATTCTTGCGCTTCATTCGCATTAGTCTGCTTTTTCATACTACCTCAGAAAAATCATCCTACTTGTCAATTTCATCTTAGTCCCGAATTTTGGTTTTGACACCCCCTTGGGGTTTCCTTGCCGACGGACGGCGCTGCTGTCCGCCGCTGTTTTCACCAATCCGGGAGTTCTCGATGTCGACGATTGTTGCGCCTGCCAGACCGTACTGGACGTCTGCTGCTCTGTGGTTCGTCAGGGGATTACTTGCGCTTGTCTTTGTGGCGGCGGGCGGTGCGAAGCTCTATGGCGTCCCCATGCTGGTGGAGAATTTCCAGCACATTGGGCTCGGGCAATGGTTTCGCTATGTCACCGGCGGGCTGGAAATCATAGGCGCGATCCTGCTGCTGTTGCCGCACAAAACTGTGCTCGGTGCGCTGCTGCTGATCTGCATCATGGTCGGCGCGGTGATCACCCATTTGTTCATCATCGGCGGTTCGGCGGTGCCGGCCATTGTGCTGCTGGCGCTGAACGCTGTGGTCGCCTATGCCGGGCGTGGCCAGATCGCATCGCTGGTCAAGGCTTCGCCTGCCAAGACCTTGCCTGGCAAGACTTCGTGAAGCTGCCGATGCGCCCCTCTCGCCGTGAATTGATGACTGCCGTGGGGTTGATCCTGGCCTTCGCGGTGCCGCTGACCGTGACCCTGTTGCTGACGGGATCGGAGCCGGCGGCCTCAAAGCCGCAGACGAAGCCGGCTACGGTTCGGATGCATCGGCTGGTGCTGCCGATCAACACCGATGACCCCACCACGATGAGGGCGCTGATCTCGACCTCGCTCAACCTTCCGAAATACTATCAGGAGCGGAACGAAGCGTTCACGATCGAGGTCGTCGCCTACAACGCCGGCGTTCACATGCTCCGCGCCGATACCTCACCGGTGAAGGACATGCTGCGCGTACTCAGGACGGTCAATGCGAACATCCGTTTCGTGGTGTGCGAGGCGACCAGGCTCGGCATGGAGCGCCAGGAGGGGCGTCCGATCACGCTGATCGACGATGTAGAACTCGTGCCGAGCGGACCTGGACGCATCATCGAATTGCAGGAAGCCGGTTGGTCCTACATCCGATCGTAACAAATGATTCAGGCCCGAATAGCGGAGCACCGACATGACGTCGCATCGCCGCCCGAACCGCCGCACGTTCTTGGTGGGAATAGCGGGCACCGCCACATCGCTTGCAATGTCATCGCCGGGTCGCGCAGGGACCGGCGGACCGCCGCCATTCGCAACCGCCAGGCATCAGTTCACGGAGGTTCGCGGCGCGCGCCCGGTCCCAGCGGTGCCGATCCCTCGCCTCGGCGGAGGTGCACTCGATCTGCCGTCGTTCCGCGGCAAGGTGGTGCTCGTCAATTTCTGGGCGACCTGGTGCCCGGCCTGCCGCACCGAATTGCCGATACTGGATCGGCTCGCGGGAAGCGGCCGCGCCGACCTCGCGGTCGTTGCCGTCACGACCGACCGCGATCGATCTCTCGTCGCACCCTTCGTCAAGAAACTGAAGCTTCGCCATCTCGCGATCGGTTTCGATCCCGGCGGACTGGTGGCGCGTGCCGGCGCACGCGACGGCATCGACACCCCGTTCGCGCTTTACGGCATGCCGATTTCCTTCCTGCTCGGCGTCACCGGGCAAGTCCAAGGCTACATCACCGGTGAGGCGGATTGGCTGTCCACCGAGGCCGGCCGATTGTTCGATTACTACGCCAGCGCCGGCGCAGGTGGCTAAGGCGAGGCCGGCTTTGAGGCCAGCTCCGGTGACTCACGGCAGCTTGTCATACCCCTCACCAATCCCGTTCAGGCTGAGCGGAAACCCGATACCCTCTTCCGGGGTCTCGAAGATGATAAACGTCGCCGTCTTGGCCGTCCGAAGCTGCCCGAGCAGCTTCTCGTCCATCACCACCTCGGCCACGCAGCCATTGGGCAGGCAGCGGACAAAACCGGCGCGGCCGACGTCCTGATTGTCGAGCTTCAGGCCAAGGCCGGAGGGCAGCAGCACGCCCAAGGGCGCCACTACCCGCATCAGCTTGCTCTTCTGGTCGGCGGTTTTCAGCACGATCACGGTGAGGCCGGCGTTGGAGCGGTCCTCGGCCACCACGCTCTGGATCAGGGCGCATTGCTCGGCTTGCGCGCCCGGCGGGGTGTCGCAGCGGATCTGCCAGTCGCCATGGACCGACCGCACCGCTCCTTGCGCGCCCGCTGCCTGGGTCAGGCCAAGCAGGAATGCCGCGGCGAGCAGGCCGCCGAGCCAGCGGGCCGGTTCCAAGCCAAGTCCCCTCTGCTGTCTTCCTGCCTGATGTTTCGAACGCCCCATCCGGGTCGATCCTCTCACGATTTCCGGCCACGCCGGCAGCACACATTGTAACTGGACTTGCCCGGACTGATACGCAATGACGGCGCCTTGAAGGCAACCGAGAGCCAATCCACGCCGTCGTCCGAGCCACGCGCGAATCAGGTCGCTCGGGCGCGCGCGTGAATGTGCCTACATCCGGCAACCGGGCTGTCAAGCGGCGCAGCCTCGCAAAACGGCGGGTTTTGCCTGATTTGTCAGGAAAATCCGACCTCCGGCGAATAGCAGGTGACGCATGGCTTTGCGCCCCACTACTGCATTGCGAGAGCCTGAGAATTATGGTTTGAGAAGCTGGATTTCGACGCGTTCTAACGATCTGGCCCAGGGTACTGTAGCAATGCTGTTGCAGGTACTTTTGTAGGTGTACTTCCAAAAGTACCTCCGGTAGGCCGTTTGTGAGGGCGGATCGTGCGGCATTCCCGGCCATTCGGCGGGCGTGCTTTGGGGACTTATTCAAAGGAGCGCGAGCGGCATGAAGATGTCGAGTGGCCAGATGGGCCGGCGGTTGCTGGGGTTGGCGGTGGCGGGCATGGCGCTCGCGGCCGGCGGGGCGGCTTTGGGGGCGCAGCCCAAGCCGTGGGAAATGACGCTGCAGGAAGCCGCCACGCCGGTGATGGAAAACATCATCAGCTTTCATAATTTGCTGCTGGTGATCATCACGCTGATCACCCTGTTCGTGCTGGCGCTTCTGGTCATCGTGGTGGTGAAGTTCAACGCCAAGGCCAATCCGGTCCCCTCCAGGACCACCCACCACACGCTGATCGAGGTGGCCTGGACGCTAATTCCGGTGCTGATCCTCGTCGCCATCGCGGTGCCGTCGTTCCGCCTGCTGTTCCAGCAGCTCGACATTCCCAAGGCCGACCTGACCGTCAAGGTCACCGGCAAGCAGTGGTACTGGAGCTACGCCTATCCGGATAACGGCAAGTTCGAATTCGATTCGCTGATGGCGCAGGACAAGCAGCCGCGCCTGCTCGGCGTCGACAACGAGATGGTGGTGCCGGTCAACAAGATGGTCCGCGTCCAGACCACCGGCGCGGACGTGATTCACGCGTTCGCGGTGCCGGCGTTCGGCATCAAGATCGACTCGGTCCCCGGCCGTCTCAACGAGACCTGGTTCAAGGCGACCAAGGTCGGCATGTATTACGGCCAGTGCTCCGAACTGTGCGGCAAGGACCACGCCTTCATGCCGATCGCGGTGCGGGTGGTGGACGACCAGGAATTCGCGGCCTGGGTTGAGGCGGCGAAGAAGAAATATGCGACCAACCCGGCGAACACGTTCGCTTCGGCTGGTGGTCAGGCCGCGCAGTAAGGCGCGGCCAAGCTAAGGGACAAGGGCGACGGGACCTGAAAAAGGTCCGAAAAGGGACTGCAAGGCAGGATTTCAAAATGGCAACGACCGCTGCGACACACCACGATCACGCCCAGGGACACGGACATGATGACCATGCGCATGCCAATCCGACCGGATGGCGGCGCTGGGTCTATTCGACGAACCATAAGGACATCGGCACGATGTACCTTATCTTCGCGATCTTCGCGGGCATCATCGGGGCGGCGATGTCGATCGCGATCCGCATCGAGCTGATGTATCCCGGCGTCCAGTTCTTTCACGAATCCCACACCTACAATGTGTTCGTGACCTCGCACGGCCTGATCATGATCTTCTTCATGGTGATGCCGGCGATGATCGGCGGCTTCGGCAACTGGTTCGTGCCGCTGATGATCGGCGCGCCCGACATGGCGTTCCCGCGCATGAACAACATCTCGTTCTGGCTGCTGCCGGCCTCCTTCGCGCTGCTTTTGATGTCGACCTTCGTCGAGGGTGAGCCGGGCGCCAACGGCGTCGGTGCGGGCTGGACCATCTACGCGCCGCTGTCGACTTCGGGCCATCCGGGGCCGGCGGTCGATTTCGCGATCCTCTCGTTGCATCTGGCCGGCGCTTCCTCGATTCTGGGCGCCATCAATTTCATCACCACGATCTTCAATATGCGCGCGCCGGGCATGACCCTGCACAAGATGCCGCTGTTCGTCTGGTCGATCCTGGTGACGGTGTTCCTGCTCCTGCTGTCGCTGCCGGTGCTCGCCGGCGCCATCACCATGCTGCTCACCGACCGTAATTTCGGCACCACGTTCTTCTCCGCCGACGGCGGCGGCGATCCGGTGCTGTTCCAGCATCTGTTCTGGTTCTTCGGCCACCCCGAAGTGTACATCCTGATTCTGCCCGGCTTCGGCATGATCAGCCAGATCGTCTCGACCTTCTCGCGCAAGCCCGTGTTCGGCTATCTCGGCATGGCCTACGCCATGGTCGCGATCGGCGGCATCGGCTTCGTGGTGTGGGCGCACCACATGTACACGGTCGGCATGTCGTCGGCGACGCAGGCCTATTTCGTCGCCGCCACCATGGTGATCGCGGTGCCGACCGGCGTGAAGATCTTCTCCTGGATCGCCACGATGTGGGGCGGCTCGATCGAGTTCCGCACGCCGATGCTGTGGGCGATCGGCTTCATCTTCCTGTTCACGGTCGGCGGCGTCACCGGCGTCGTGCTGGCGAACGCCGGCGTCGATCGCGTGCTGCAGGATACCTACTACGTCGTCGCGCACTTCCACTACGTGCTGTCGCTGGGCGCGGTGTTCGCGATCTTCGCGGGCTGGTACTACTGGTTCCCGAAGATGTCCGGCTACATGTATTCGGAAACCATCGGCAAGCTGCACTTCTGGTTCACCTTCATCGGCGTCAACCTGGTGTTCTTCCCGCAGCACTTCCTCGGCCTGTCGGGCATGCCGCGCCGTTATGTCGACTATCCGGATGCGTTCGCCGGCTGGAACCTGGTGTCCTCGATCGGCTCGTACGTTTCGGGCTTCGGCGTGCTGATCTTCATCTACGGCGTGGTCGACGCCTTCATGCGCAAGCAGGCGGCCGAAAACAATCCGTGGGGCGCAGGCGCCACCACGCTGGAATGGACGCTGACGTCGCCGCCGCCCTTCCACCAGTTCGAAGTGCTGCCGCGCGTGCAGTAAGGAAAACCGCGGCGCGCTTTTGAAGAAAGCGCGTCGCACTCTCTAGGGAAAACGAGTCCATCGTGTCGGTTGTCGATCACCACGCCATCGAGCTTGGCCCCCGGATTTCCGAGGCCGAGGTCGGCGACTACATCGCGCTGCTGAAGCCGCGGGTGATGTCGCTGGTGATCTTCACCGCGCTGGTCGGCTTCTTCATTGCGCCGGTCCATGTCCATCCGGTCATTGCCTTCACCTCTATCCTCTGCATTGCAGTCGGCGCCGGCGCCTCGGGCGCGCTGAACATGGCCCTGGAAGGCGACATCGACGCCAAGATGACGCGCACCGCCAACCGGCCGATCCCGCGTGGACGCATCACCCCGCCGGAGGCTATGGCGTTCGGCCTGACGCTGGCGTTTTTCTCGGTGATCACGCTCGGGGTCCTGGTCAACTGGCTGGCCGGCGGACTTCTGGCGTTCACGATCTTCTTCTACGTGGTGATCTACACCATGTGGCTGAAGCGCTGGACCGCGCAGAACATCGTGATCGGCGGCGCCGCCGGCGCCCTGCCGCCCGTCGTGGCGTGGGCCGCGGCCACCGGCTCGCTGTCGATGGAGCCGGTGCTGCTGTTCCTCATCATCTTCTTCTGGACCCCGCCGCATTTCTGGGCGCTCGCGCTATTCCGCAGCGACGACTATGCCCGCGCCGGCGTACCGATGCTTCCCGTTGTCGCCGGGCCCGATGCGACGCGGCTGCAGATCCTGCTTTACACGATCGTGCTGGTCGCGATTGCGGCTGCGCCATGGCCGCTCGGCTATTTCGACGCGGTCTACGGCCTCACCTCGCTGGTGCTCGGCGCCGGCATGATGTGGCTTGCCATCGAGGTCTACCGCCACCGCGGGGGCAAGCAGGCGCTGCGTGCGACGCGCCGGCTGTTTGCTTTCTCGATCCTTTATCTGTTCGCGCTGTTTGCGACGCTCCTGCTCGAGGTCGTGGCCCGCGCTGTCATACCTTTGATCGGGTAGGGGGCGCATGGGCCACGAATGGACGACAATCGCAAACCAGATGGAATCGTCCTCACCGAGGCGCAGAAGAGAAGCCGCCGTCACCGCTCGATCGCCATTGCGCTCGCGCTCGGCGTCCTCGTCGTGCTGTTCTTCGCGGTCACCATGGTCAAGGGGCCGGGCGTTCTCGTCCGGCCCATGTGACCTTGAAATGTAACTTGATCATTGAATGTAGCTGAGATGGAAAACAATCCGCAAATGCGCGAGGGAGAGACGGGGGGCGGCAAGACCGCTTCGCGCCGTACCCTGACGCGCGATGCGGTCGTCGCCTCGATCTGCGGCTTTGTCGTGGTGTTCATGGTCGGCGCTTCCTATGCGGCCGTGCCGTTCTACAATTGGTTCTGCCGCGCCACCGGTTTCAACGGGACCACCCAGGTTGCGACCTCGGCACCGTCAGACGCGCCGCTGGCCCGCAAGATCGCGGTGCGGTTCGACGCCAATGTCGGCCCCGGCCTGCCCTGGAAATTCGAGCCCGAGCAGAACGAGATCGAGGTCCGGATCGGCGAAGTCGTCACCGTGTTCTATACCGTGATCAACCAGGCCGCGCGCGCTACCACGGGCGTTGCGGCCTACAACGTCGCGCCGCTGACGGTCGGCGCCTATTTCCAGAAGATCAACTGCTTCTGCTTCACCGAACAGACCATGGGCCCGGGCGAGAAGCGCGAGATGCCTGTGGTGTTCTATGTCGATCCGCAGCTTGCCAAGGACAGCGAGAACGACGCCCTGAAAGCGATCACGCTATCCTACACTTTCTATCCCGTGCGCGATCCGGCGCCGAAGCCGCTCGCGGCCGGCGAAGGCGACAAGCGCAAGGGAAATCTGTAACGCGAAACTTGTGACGAGAAACCTGTGACCGCCGGATACCGATCTAACGGGATTTCGGGGTCGAAATTTGAGACGAATATGTGCCGAAGGGAACGGCACATCTAACGGAGAGACCGCAATGGCTACGGCGCACGCGAAGCACCATGACTACCACCTTGTCGATCCGAGTCCGTGGCCGGTGGTCGGCTCGATCTCGGCCTTCATCATGGCAGTGGGCGCGATCGCCTGGATGCACAAGATGTTCGCCGGCGCACCGGTCGTTTTCGGCATCGGCACCATCGGCGTGCTCTACACCATGGCGAGCTGGTGGGGCGACGTGATCCGCGAAGCCCAGTACAAGGGCGACCACACCCGCGTCGTGCAGATCAGCCACCGCTACGGCATGATCCTGTTCATCGCCTCCGAGGTGATGTTCTTCGTCGCCTGGTTCTGGGCCTTCTTCAATTCCGCGCTGTTCCCCGCCGACGCGGTCCACGCCACGCGCGACGCGGTGTTCGGCTGCGGCCCCGGAACGGCCGCCGGCGCCTGCCCCGTGCCGGGCACGTGGCCGCCGAAGGGCATCGAGACCTTCGACCCCTGGCATCTGCCGCTGCTCAACACGCTGATTCTGCTGACCTCGGGCACGACAGTCACCTGGGCGCATCACGCGCTGCTCGAGAACGACCGTCAGGGCCTGAAGTACGGCCTGATCCTCACCGTGCTGCTCGGGGCCGCCTTCACCGGCGTGCAGGCCTACGAATACGCCCACGCTACCTTCGGCTTCTCCGGCAACATCTACGGCGCGACCTTCTTCATGGCGACCGGCTTCCACGGCTTCCACGTGCTGGTCGGCACCGTGTTCCTGCTGGTCTGCTTGATCCGCGCCTATGCCGGTCACTTCACCCCCAAGCAGCACCTCGGCTTCGAATTCGCCGCCTGGTACTGGCACTTCGTCGACGTGGTGTGGCTGTTCCTGTTCATCTGCATCTATGTCTGGTTCCGCGGCGCGGGGCCCGTGGCCGGGCACTGATTGCAGGCTTGACGTGCTACAAGGGGCGGTCGGAAGGACCGCCCCTTTTTCGTTCTTCCTTCTCCCCTTGTGGGAGAAGGTGCCTTCGCGCAGCGAAGGCGGATGAGGGGTCTCTATCCGCGGAGACAGACCCCTCATCCGTCTCGAATGAGCTGCGCTCATTCGATCCACCCTCTCCCACAAGGGGAGAGGGGAAGGACACAGTATGACGCCTGATCAATCACCTACCATTACCCAGAGCGCGATACGCGGCATCGCCTGCCGCTGTCCGCGTTGCGGCCAAGGCAAGCTCTATGCGGGTTTCCTCAACCTGCGTCCGAATTGTAAAGCTTGCGGGCTCGACTACGCCTTCATCGATGCCGGCGACGGGCCTGCGATCTTCATCATCATGCTGGCGGGCGCGGTCGTCGTCACCGCCGCCCTGATCGTCGAAATCAAGTATCAGCCGCCGTTCTGGCTGCATGCGGCGCTCTGGCTGCCGCTGATCCTCGCGACCACGCTTCTGCCGCTGCGCTCGATGAAGTCGCTTTTGATAGCGCTGCAGTTTCATCACAAGGCGGCGCCAGGCCGGCTGATCGACCGCGAGCCGAAATGACCGGCCTGCTGTCGCGGCGGCCGGCGGTCACCGGCTTTGCTATATTCACGCTGGTCATGGTGGCGGTCTTCGCTAGCCTTGGCATCTGGCAAATGCAGCGCCGGGTCGAGAAGCACGCGCTGATCGCCAGGCTGAACGAACGGCTTGCGGCTGCGCCCGGCGCGCTGCCGCAGCAATCGCAATGGGACGCGCTGACACCGGCCAAAGACGAATTCCGCCGTGTCAGCTTTACCGCGACCTACGCGCCGCTGCCGGACGCGATGGTCTATAGCGCGGGCTCCGCGGTTCGCGATGACATCTCCGGCCCCGGCACCTGGGCCTTCCTGCCGTCGCGTCTCGCCGACGGCAACACCATCGTGGTCAACACCGGCTTCGTGCAGAACACGATGCAGGACCGTAACCAGCAGGATCGCGCCGCGAGACCGCTCATCACCGGTGACCCGGTGCAACTCACCGGCTACATCCGTTTTCCCGAAAGCGCTGCTGCGCTGACGCCGCCGGAGAGCGCGGCAAAACGGCTCTGGTTCACCCGCGATCATCTTGCGATGGCGCGCGCGCTCGGCTGGGGTGAACGCGGCAAGGCCGTCGCGCCGTTCTATGTCGATCTGGAAACGCCGGTGCCCGAGAGCGGCATTCCAAAGCCCGGGCCGCTTTCCGTGCGTCTCAAGGACGATCACCTGCAATACGCCGTCACTTGGTTCACGCTGGCGTTTGCGGTCGTCATCGCGTTCGGTGTGTGGTGGCGCGGGCAGCGCCGCATCTAAGTGCCGTCCCCCGTATTCACCCGGACTAGCTTGTTGGAACCTTTGTTCCGCACAATCGTTTGAGTTCCACGGTGCGTTCCAGACAATAGGCCGTTCAGTGTCCATTCACGATGATCGCCATACTCCCTCACCAGCGTCAGCGCTCAGGACAAGGTATAGCGACGTGGATGGGATCGCGGGCTTGGCAGAAGATTTCGATCAGATAGCGTTGGTGGTCGACTGGCTGGACGCGTGCCGGAATCGCGACCTGGCGGCGTTGCTCGACCTCCATGCCGACAATGCGACGCTCGAATGCCGCTGCGGCGGGGTCAAGGTCAGCGAAGGCCGCGGCGAACTCGAATCCTACTGGCGGCCGCGCCTCGATGCGCTCGCGCCCACCGCATTCGGGCTGGAGGAAATCACGCCGACCGCCGAGGGCGTCGTGCTCGATTATCTGAGCCACGAAGGCAAACCGGTCCGCATCGTGTTCACCTTTTCACGCGACGCCAAGATCCAGCGGACCACCTGCGCCCCTTCGGGGCAAGCGTTGCGCCAGGAAGTTGCCGGCGTTGCTGACTAGCTCTACTGCGTCACAGTCGTTTAAACCAAACCCTCATCCTGAGGAGCCCGCGGAGCGGGCGTCTCGAAGGATGTAGGCCACAGACGGGCCTCATGGTTCGAGACGCGCTTCGCGCTCCTCACCATGAGGGGCTCATGACGCAGTAGGACTAGGCCGGCTGACCGTTAGTTCTGTTTTGCGCCTCGCGCGTCTGCGGCGGAATCTCTCGCGGGCAGCCGGCAACGAACGCAAGTGCGCGCTGACTCGCGCAGCAGTTCAAGCGTCCCGCTCAGCGCCCGAACGCGCTCCAGCATTCCCGTCAATCCCCGGCCGAACACCCGATCCGTCGGAAAGCCGACGCCGTCGTCGGATACTTCCACGATCACTTCGCGGTCGTTGATTGCTGCCGCAACGTGCATCGAGTTCGCTTTGGCGTGGCGAAGCACGTTTGTCACCGCCTCCTGGATCACGCGATAGACCGTCTGCGACAGCAAGCCATCGACCTCGTTCAGCTTCGCGTCGATCTGCGACGTCACCTTCAGATCAGGCGCCTGCGCCTTCACGTTCTGCAGCAGCGTCTGGATGCTCTTCTCCAGGCCGAGCTCCTGGATGTAGAGCGGCCGCAGCCGGTCGAGGATGCGGCGGTTCGCCTGCTGCAATGTTTCGACCGATTGCAGAATGCCTTCGGCGGCGTTCTTCAGCTCCGCTTCGCCGGACGGGATGGATTCCAGCAGCGCCACTGTGTTGGCGCGGATCCCGAACAGTAGCGGCCCGAGCTCGTCATGAAGCTCGCGCGCCATGTCCTGCCGCTCATCGTCCTGCAGCGACACCATCCGGCGCAGCAGGCTGCGGTTGTCCTGGCTGAGGCGATTGAGGGTGCGGGCAAGTTCGTTGGCTTCCTGCGAGCTCTTGCGGATCTCGGGCGGGCCGGCAGGGAGAATCTGTTGCTCGTAGTCGCCCGTTCGCATCCGGGTCAGGCCGTCGCCCAGCGTTTGCAGCGGCCGCAACGCGGAGCGCGCGGCGAAATGGGCAATGATCGCCGTCAACAGCATCAGGGTGACTCCGGAGCAGATGATGGCCAGAAATCCGACCCACTTCTCGTAGATGTCGGCGGACATGTCGGGCGCAAATACAATGTCGCCGACCTGCTTTCCCTCGATCATCACGGGGAAGGCGGCTTTGAATTCGGGGACGGAGATGAGGCTGACGAACCAGTCAGGCACCGTTCCCAAGGGGGTTTGCACCTCGGGAGGATGGACATCGAGGTTGGTCCCGAGGCGGCGAAACCGGATTGCCTCGGAGTCCCCCAGCGATTGCACGAATGCATCGAGCGTCGCTTGTGGATTGGCAGAGGTCCGAAGCGCTCCGTTGAGCGCAGCCGCGACCGCCTTTGCCGAGCGAGCGGCCGGCTCGGTTTCCTCCATAAGTTGCGCCGTGGCAAAGATCTGGAGCGAAACGCCGCCGGCCAGCAGAGCGGCCACGAACATCAGGCCGAGCGGCAGCAATAACCGCGTTCGAAGAGAAAGCCTTTCCCACATTTGGGCTTATTATAACTCCCGCAACCCAAGATTTCTCTTTTCAAATGTCGCCAACCGCTTATTTATTCCCAAGGGGATGGATGATGCAAAATACTGCCAAACCGGCAACGAAGGTCCTGATCGTCGACGACCACCCGGTGGTCCTGTCGGGCTGCCGGTCGCTGTTTGCGTCGGACAATACCGTGAAGATCGATGAGGCCACCGACGCCAAGTCCGGCCACCGCGCCTACGTGGCAAAGCGGCCCGACGTCACGGTCATCGATATCAAGCTTCCCGATGTTTCCGGCTTCGAACTGATGCGGCGCATCCGCAAGGATGATCCGAACGCCAGGATCATCATGTTCAGCATGAATGACGATCCGGCGTTCGTGGTTCGCGCCATCGAGATGGGCGCGCAGGGCTATGTCTCGAAGGGCGACGATCCAAGGATGCTGGTGAAGGCCGTCCGCAAGGTGGCCGCGGGAGACAATTTCATTTCACCGCAACTGGCGGAAGCGGTGACCTTCTCGGGCGCTTCTATCAAGGCCAATCCGGCGTCGCAAATGACGGCGCGCGAACTGGAGATTCTACGGCTATTGGGCCGCGGCGACAAGATCGTCGAAGTCGCCGACGCACTGGAGATTTCCTACAAGACGGTGGCCAACACCACCTCGCTGCTCAAGCAGAAGCTCGGCGCCAAGAACCATTCGGATCTGATCCGGATTGCGGTCGAGATGGGTTTGGGCTGAACTCTGGCTGAATCGATCACTCCTTAAATTCCCGAACCGGCCGCACCTCGACGGCGCGACCGTTCGCATCGCTGCCATTCGCGTGTCGTCCGGGCAATGGGAATGACGAATGCGAATGCAGCGAAAGCCTTACCAGCGGCGATGGTGCCGCCATTTGTGGTGACCGCGGCCTCTGTACCATCCGTAATGGTGACCGCGTCCGCGGTGCCAACGTCCATGACCGCGCCCGCGCCCACGCTTGACCTCAATCACTCCGCCATCCGGCGCGGTCATCGGGGCAATACCCAGCCTGGCGGAAGCGGATACGGTCATGGCCAGCGAAGCAAGCAGCGTAGCAGCAATCAGAACGAAACGTCGCATGTGGTTCTCTCCCCATCGCGTGATCGCGATGAGGCACAAGTTCCCGAGGAATCGGTTGTTCCCCGGGGGTAAAACTAAACCCCCAGTGTGATATTCGAGCAATACTAGGCTTGCGTTCTTAGGGCAGAAATTGGGAAAAAGCGGCAATCTGCTTCGTGGCCGATTTGCTGGAGGAATCGAATGGCTGACCCGGATATCGTGGAGACTGCCTGCACCCGGGCGTGGAGTGTCTACCTCTTGATCAACAGGGGGCTCGACGAGAACGACGCACGGCGTGCGCTGTTGAAGCGCTTCATTCAGAAACGCTGGGAGGCCGGTAACAGCGAGGCCGAGCTGCTGGCGGTCGAGGGCCTCAAATACCTCAAGAGTTTGGAGGGATCCACGATGGATTAGGGCGGCGCTGGCCGGGATCGGGACTACAGACCGGGAAAAAATGGAACAATCAATTTCCTCAGGAGTTGCCGGTTGGACCGAGGCTGAAACAGGCATGAAAATCATGAAGGTCTGCACAATTCAGTGACGGACCCTTCCAGGAGAGAGGGCTGCAGCACTGCTGCGGCCCTTTTATTTTTTACTCGTCCAGCGCGGTTGTGCAGCCCCGGTAACGCAGCGCGTCGACCAGCACGGCAAAGGCGGGGGCAACCTGGCGGCGGCTCGGATAATAGAGATGATAGCCTGAAAAGGGCGGACACCAGTCGGTGAGCACGCGGACCAGCCGCCCATCGGCAAGGTGCGGCTGCACCTGGTCTTCCGGCAGATAGGCGAGGCCGAGCCCCGCCAGCACCGCATTCATCCGCAGCGCCATGTTGTTGAACACCAACTGACCTTCGACGCGGACCCTCAAGGCGCGTCCGCGCTTCTCGAATTCCCAGGCGTAGATTCCGCCATAGGTCGGCAGGCGGATATTGATGCAGCGATGGGCCGTCAGGTCCTGCGGCTTGGCGGGCTTCGGATGAACGGCGAAATAGGACGGCGTGCCGACGACCACCATGCGGAAGTCAGGTCCGATGCGCACCGCGATCATGTCCTTTGCCACCTGCTCGCCGAGGCGAACGCCGGCGTCGTAACGCTCCGCGACGATGTCGGTGAAGCCATAGTCGATGTTCACCTCCACCTTGATATCAGGATATCGCGGCAGCAGTTTCGACAGCGCGGGCCAGAGGATCGTCGTGGCCGAGTGTTCGGCCGCGGTGATGCGGATGGTGCCGGCCGGCTTGTCGCGCAGTTCGGTCAGCGCGGAAAGCTCGGCATCGATCTCCGCAAGCTTCGGCGCCACCGTTCGCAGCAGGCGCTCGCCGGCCTCCGTCGGTGCAACGCTGCGGGTGGTGCGCGTCAATAGCCGCAGGCCCAGCCGCTCCTCCAGTGCGCGGATCGTATGGCTGAGCGCGGATTGTGAAACATCGAGCTGCGCCGCCGCCCGGGTGAAGCTCCTTTCACGCGCGACCACCAGGAACGCGAGGAGATCGTTGATGTTCTGGCGCGCCATTCATGAATCCAATTCATAAGTACAAGCTGATTATAGCATCTAATCGAAGCGCCGGGCAGCTATTAGCCTCTGCAGGCCGGTCATCACGGTCTCCGGCCTCGCTCTTTCAAACGTGAACGCCAGGCAGGAACAGCCGAAACGTGGCGCAGTTACGGATGCTTGATGCGGGCCGCGACATGGTTGCGCCGAAACTCATCCGAACGACAGCAGAATGGGAACACGACATGCAAGGTCCGAGCGACTTCGAACTATCGCGCCGGAAACTGTTGCTGGGAACCGCCGCGTCGGTGGCTTTTGGTGCGGCGCCCGGGATCGCCGATGCGCAAACACCGGCGGGTCCTGCGCAGGCTGCCACCGCCCCAGCCATCTCGATGTCCAAGGTCTCTTTCAATGTGAATGGCAGGGTGCGCGAACTTGCGCTCGACACGCGGACGACGCTGCTCGATGCGCTGCGCGAGCACCTGCATCTCACCGGCTCCAAAAAGGGATGCGATCACGGCCAGTGCGGCGCCTGCACGGTCATCGTTGGTGGGCGGCGGATCAATTCGTGCCTGACCCTGGCGGTCATGCATGAGGGCGACGAGATCAGGACGATCGAGGGGCTGGGCACGCCGGAAAACCTGCACCCGATGCAGGCCGCGTTCGTGAAGCATGACGGCTATCAATGCGGCTATTGCACGCCCGGGCAGATCTGCTCGGCGGTTGCCGTGCTCGACGAGGTCGAGGCCGGCATTCCGAGCCACGTCAGCGCCGACCTGAACGCGCCGCCGCAACTGACCAATGCCGAACTCCGCGAGCGCATGAGCGGCAATATCTGCCGTTGCGGCGCCTATTCCAACATCGCCGAGGCGATATCAGAAGTCGCCGGGAGGCCAGCATGAAATCATTCACGTATGAACGCGCCCGCAGTCCCGCCGAGGCGGCGGCGACCGCCGCGCGGACCGAGGGCGCGCGATTCATTGCAGGCGGCACCAACCTGCTCGACCTGATGAAGCTCGAGATCGAGACCCCTGCGCATCTGATCGACGTCAACGGCCTTTCGCTCGACAAGATCGAATCGACGCCCGAGGGCGGACTGCGCATCGGCGCGCTGGTGCGCAATACTGATCTCGCCGCTGATCCGCGCGTGCGGCGCGACTATGGCGTGCTGTCGCGTGCGCTGGTGGCCGGCGCCTCGGGTCAGTTGCGCAACAAAGCGACGACCGCAGGAAATTTGCTGCAGCGGACCCGCTGTCCTTATTTCTACGACACCAACCAGCCCTGCAACAAACGCCGGCCCGGCAGCGGCTGCGCGGCGGTCGGCGGATTCAGCCGCCAGCACGCCGTGGTGGGCGCAAGCGAAGCCTGCATTGCCACCCATCCGAGCGACATGGCGGTGGCGATGCGCGTGCTCGACGCAACAGTGGAAACCGTGCGACCCGACGGTCCCGCGCGAACGATCCCGATTGCCGATTTTCACCATCTGCCGGGCAACACGCCCGATGTCGAGACGGCACTTTCGCCAGGCGAATTGATCACGGCGGTGACACTGCCAAAACCCGTCGGAGGCACGCACATCTATCGCAAGGTGCGTGACCGTGCCTCTTATGCCTTCGCGCTGGTCTCGGTCGCTGCCATCGTGCAGCGCGACGGCACCGGCCGCGTGGCACTCGGCGGTGTCGCCCATAAGCCGTGGCGTATCGAGTCCGCCGAGACGCAGTTGCCGCGCGGCGCCAAGGCGGTCACCGCGCAACTGCTGTCCGGCGCCAAGCCGACGCGCGAGAACGCATTCAAACTGCCGCTGGTCGAGCGCACGCTCGGCGCAGCGCTGGCCGAAGCGAAGGGCTGACATCATGAAGTTCGAAACTGCCGCTACGACCAATCCAATCGACCAGCTCAAGGTCATCGGCAAATCCGTCAGCCGGATCGACGGTCCGCTCAAGACCACCGGCACCGCGCCCTATGCTTATGAGCGGCACGACGTGGTGGCGGACCAGGCCTATGGCTATGTCGTCGGCTCTGCGATCGCCAAAGGACGGATCAAAAGTATCGACCTCAGCGCCGTCAAGGCCGCGCCCGGCGTGCTCGCCGTCGTCACGGCCGAGAATGCCGGCAAGCTCGACAAGGGCAGACTCAACACCGCAAAACTGCTCGGCGGCCCCGAGATCCAGCATTATCACCAGGCCATCGCCGTCGTCGTCGCCCAAACGTTTGAACAGGCGCGGGCCGCGGCAGAGCTCATCCGCGTCGACTACGCCCCTGAGCAGGGCGCGTTCGATCTTGCCTCGTTGATGGACAAGGCGAAGCCGAATCCCATCACCGGCGGTCCCGGGGATACCGCGGTCGGCGACTTCGCCGCAGCGTTTGCCGCCGCGCCGGTCCGGCTCGATGCGCGCTACTCAACGCCTGATGAAGCGCACGCCATGATGGAGCCGCACGCGACGATCGCGGCATGGGAGGGCGACAAGCTCACGCTGTGGACCTCCAACCAGATGATCGCCTGGAATAAGGCCGAGATGGCCAAGATCCTGGGCATCCCGGCAGAAAACGTCCGCCTCGATTCGCCGTTCATCGGCGGCGGCTTCGGCGGCAAGCTGTTCCCGCGCGCCGAT
>NZ_LLXX01000031.1 GCF_001440405.1 Bradyrhizobium valentinum | reverse complement strand
GCTGGCCAACCAGTCGCAGCAGAGCGTGCTTCAGCTCCTGCGCTGATTTCGACGACTTCTCAAGATCAAGCGGCGGCGGGGGAAACCCCGCCGCTTTTTTGTTCTCAAGGGGCCGGCAAGGGCGAAAATGCGCTGCGCGCCCCCGGGTAAGGAAGCGTTAATCATATCCCTTAAGCCGGCGTTTACCCTAATTTAAAGGAATCTGAGTAAAACTGCGGACGTAAACTAGGAAGGTTTGATTATGTCCGTAGTTCTTTCGGCCTCGGTTCGCCAGAACCTGCTCTCGCTTCAGTCGACCGCTGATCTGCTCGCCACCACGCAGAACCGCCTCTCGTCCGGCAAGAAGGTCAATACGGCGCTCGACAATCCTACCAACTATTTCACTGCCGCGGGGCTCGATAACCGGGCCAGCGACATCAACAACCTGCTCGATGGCATCGGCAACGGCGTGCAGGTGCTGCAGGCCGCCAATACCGGCATCACCTCGCTGCAGAAGCTGGTCGATACCGCGAAGTCGATCGCCAACCAGGTGCTGCAGACGACCGGCGGCTATTCGCCCAAGTCGACGGTGACCTCGACAGCGATCGGCACCGGCACCGCGGCCGACCTCGTTGACGGCACCGTCATCGACGCCACCGACGTTCTGTCTATCGCGGCTTCCGCTGGCCATGCGGCATTCAGCTTCACCTTCACCGCCACCACGTCGCTCGATCAGTTGAATACGGCGCTGGCGGCTAGCAATTATTCGGCCAGCCTCGACAGCACCAACCAGCTCGTCATTACCACGACCAATGATACGGCGTCGTCCACGATCGGTGCGGTTACCTTCACCAACACCGGCGGTGGTACCCTGACCTTTGGGGCCGTCGCTGCGCCGGTCGCCGACGCGGCTTCGCAGACCATTCGCTCCAACTTGGTGGCCCAGTACAATGACATCATCGCCCAGATCACGACGACAGCGCAGGATGCCTCGTTCAACGGCATCAACCTGCTGTACGGTGACGATCTCAAGCTGACCTTCAACGAGACCGGCAAGTCCATCCTGAACATCAAGGGTGTGACCTTCAGCGCGGCGGGCCTTGGCCTTGCTCCGCTGGTGGCGGGCACGGACTTCCTGGACAATGCCTCGGCCAAGGCGACGATCGACAAGATAAGCAACGCGTCGAGCATGTTGCGGACGCACGCCTCGGCACTGGGTTCGAACCTGTCGATCGTGCAGATCCGCCAGGACTTCAACAAGAACCTGATCAACGTATTGCAAAACGGCTCGGCCAACCTGACGCTGGCCGACACCAACGAGGAAGCGGCCAACAGCCAGGCGCTGTCGACCCGGCAGTCGATCGCGGTGTCCGCGCTGGCGCTCGCCAACCAGTCGCAGCAGAGCGTGCTCCAGCTCCTGCGGACCTAGCGGCGACCAGAGAGAAAGAGATCGAAGGCGGCGGGGGGAGACTCCGCCGCTTTGTTTTGAGCGGCGGCGACGGAGCCGTCGCTGCCGCTTAATGATCACATTTGGTAACCGCCGCTAACCACATTTAAAGGCGCCGCCTGTATGAAAGTTGAGCAGTTTTGAAGTCCCGCGGTTCCGCGAAATCGCTCCCCATCGAGGTCAGTGTATGTCTAATGCAGCCCAAGCCTACGCTCGCACGTCGCAAACCACCGCATCCCCCCGTGAAATTGAAGCGCAGGCACTGCTGAAGGCCGCACGACAGCTCCAGGACGTCCAATCCAACTGGGCTGGTCCCGACAAGAACATGCACAACGCGCTGCTGTTCAACAGCCGGCTTTGGTCGATCTTCATGAGCGCCGTGGAGACCAACGACAACCCGCAGCCGATGGAAGTCCGTCAGAACATCGCCAATATCGGCGTCTTCGTGATGAAGCAGACCATCGACATGCAGATGGATCCGGATCCGGCCAAATTGAAGTCGCTGATCGACATCAATCGCAACCTGGCGGCGGGCCTGGCGGGCCGCGGCTGACCGGTTAAGGGAGCTCGACCATGGCTGACGTTTTCAGCATCCTGTCGGCCAACTACAAGACCGTGGGAATGGCGGTTCCATCCAAGACGCCGTATGTGCCGGTCGATCCCAAGCTCTATCAGGGCGATTGGACCGGAAAATACGCCAACAACAAGTCGTTCAAGATCTCGGTCTCGAACATCACGGGATTTCGCGCCAAGGTCCACTACCAGAGCGGCAGCACGAACAAATACGCGGACGTTCTGATCAGGGACAATGCATTCCGGATCGGTGACCTGAAGTTCATGGTGACCAAGGAAGGGACAGCGGTCATCAAGAACGTCGTCACCGACCCGGCGACCGGCGGAACGATGCTCGATACCGCCTATGCGAAGCAGAGCAAGTGAGCTCAAGCTTTTTGAATTACGCCTTGACGTCGGTGGCGAGCAGCCGCGTCGGCGCGTCCCTGGTCAGGTCGAGCGCGCGGAAGTAGGCGCGGCGGCGAAGAATGGCTTCATCGGGAAACTGCTTCACCACAAGGCTCGTCCTGGAATCGATCACCTGGTAGACGATCGAGGCGGCAGCGCGATCGATCACCACCTGATTCGACAAGGAAGCATTCGCAACATTGGCATCGACGCGTGCGCGCACGCTCGCGTCCGTCACCGTGACGCTCTGGCGCGCGGGCAATTCGGTCGCGACGGCACGACCGACCGCCTCACTTACGGGCGGTGCGATCGGCGTTGCAACCGGGGCCCCCACCGGCTTGATGCTGAAATCCGTACTCATGGCAGCCTCCTGGCTTCCCTCGAGTCAAATCCCAACCCCTCTCGGACCGCAATATAGCTCCACACCTCTCAATGGGATGTTAGGGAATACGCTAAACCCCGCGCTGACGCAGGCGCGGCAATTTAGTGAAAAATGTAGCGACCGCATGACCCGCCGGAGTGCGAGCGGCTTGGCGACGAGATCAAGCGCTTTAGAGGCTTACAGCGAGCGGCTGACCGAGAGCGGGGTGATGTTGCGCGGCCCCGGCGCGGTGCGTTGTCCCGAAGCCGTGTAGGTGCTCGGAATGTTCTTGCGCTGAATCTCGGCGTTGACGCCGCGCACGATGCCTTCGGACACCGCGTGCGCCGTCGCAAGCACGGTGAGATTGATCTGCAACATTGCGCGGAAGGTGTCGTGGTGGCGGCGCAGCGTGGTCAGCAGTTCCGGCGACACCTGGGTCAGATATTTTTGCGCGTTCTTCAGATTCTCGACCGCGACCATGTAGCGGCGCGACAGCTCGCCCTTCTTCTCCTCCAGTCGCATCGCCTCGCGAACGTTGCCGGCGCGAACCAGTTCGGTTTCGTGCTCGATGATACCGAGCAGCCCGCTCATCACGTCCATCAACTCTTCCGCGAGCTTGCGCGCCTCGGCCGGCGTGGATATCGCTTTTGCAGGCGCGGGTGCCGACGCGGTCTTTGCTTGAGGACTCTGATTCATGTTGGGTTCCTCTTTGGATCAACCGGCGCGGTTGGCTTGCTGCAGGATCAAGGTGCGGAAGACGTCGTTGGAAATGCCGATGCCGCCGGACTTGGCGAGGGATTTCGAGTATTCGTCCGTCAGCATCGAGCGCCAGACGCCGGTGCCGGGCGTATCGCCGAACGGGCCGTCGCCCTTGATGCCGGTGGTCATCTGCGAAAACATCGAGTTGAGGAACATCGCCTCGAATTCCTGGGCCTTGGCGCGCGTCTTTTTCTGCGCCTCGGGCGAAACCTTGGTCAGCGCGTCGGCGAGCTGCGGGTCGTTGCGGCCGTTGACCAGCGGAGTCTTTTTCTTCGAGTATGCGCCGATGCCGTTGATAAGGCTCGTGTCCATCACATCACCTCGATGTCGGCCTGGATCGCGCCGGCGGCCTTGATCGCCTGCAGGATGCTGATGAGATCGCGCGGACCGATGCCCAGGCCGTTGAGGCCGTCGACGAGTTGCTGCAGTGAGACGCCGTCTTTCACGACCGCAAATTTCTTGCCGTCTTCGGAAACGCTGACGTCGGTGCGTGGCGTCACCACGGTCCGGCCGCGCGACAGCGGATTGGGCTGGCTGACTTGCGGGCTCTCCGAAATCGAGACGGTGAGATTGCCCTGCGCCACCGCGACGGTAGCGACGCGAACGTCGCGGCCCATCACGATGATGCCCGAGCGTTCGTCGATCACGATCTTGGCGGCGAGGTCCGGATCGACCTGCAATTGCTCGATCTCGGTCAGGAAGGCGACGACGTTGCCCTTGAACTCCGGTGGGATCGCAAGCTGGACGGTGGAGGGATCGATCGGCTCGGCGGTTTTGACGCCGAGGAAATCATTGATGGCGGCTGCGATACGCTTGGCGGTGGTGAAATCGGCGTTGCGCAGCGCCAGCCGCACATTGGGCAGGCGATTGAGCGCGAATTCGATCTCGCGCTCGATGATGGCGCCGTTGGGGATCCGGCCGTTGGTCGGCACGCCGCGCGTGACACTGGCGGCGGCCCCTTCGGCCGCGAAACCGGCGATGGCGAGCGAGCCCTGGGCGACCGCATAGACGTTGCCGTCGGCGCCGAGCAGGGGGGTGACGAGCAGGGTGCCGCCCTGCAGATTCTTGGCATCGCCGAGCGCGGACACCGTGACGTCCATCCGCGTGCCCTGGGTGCCGAACGCCGGCAGATTGCCGGTGACCATGACGGCTGCGACGTTGCCGGTGCGGATGGTGGCGCCGCGGATGTTGACGCCCATACGCTCGAGCATCGCCTGCAGCGATTGCTTGGTGAAGGGGATGTTGTTCAGCGTGTCGCCGGTGCCGTTGAGGCCGACGACGAGGCCGTAGCCGATCAACTGGTTCTGCCGCACGCCCTCGATATTGGCGAGATCCTTGATCCGCGAGGTCGCGCCTGCGGACGAGGGTGACAGCGCCAGCATCACCAGCGCGGCGCAGGCCACCCAAATCAGTCTTGCCGAACGGATGCCGGGCATCCTGTGCTCCCCTCGAGATCTTCAACCGGACCGCTGGCGCCACTCCCATGACGGCGGTCCGCCATTAACTATGCGAGCGCCGTGCCATGTCGCGGTTTCGATGCAATGCTTTGATATTGCTGAATGTTCGCCGGAGCCATGATGCCGCGGCGGTTCACCACGATGGGCGAAACTGCCGCACGTCGGCAGATTTTGCCGGGCCGTTTACGCGTCATTAACCATAAGAAGGCGAAGGTCCCTCTACTCTCACGGCGAGATCACCACGATGCGCATCTACGGACCGAACGGCACCACGCTTGGATCGCCCGCGAGCCACACGCGGCGAACCAGTTCGACCGGCTTCTCGCTGCCGGAAACGCCGACGACGCCTGAAGAGCCGCGCTCGGCCACAGCGCCCAAGGCAGCCGGCAACATTGATGCGCTGCTCGCGCTGCAAGGTGTCGAAGATCCGACCGAGCGCCGCAAGCGTTCGGTGGCGCGGGGCAGGGGCGCGCTCGACGTGCTCGACGAACTCAAGATCGGGTTGCTCTCCGGCAATCTCGACGCCTCGACGGTGAACCGGCTGCGCGACGCGGCCGCGAATTTGAAATCCTCCTCCGGCGATCCCGGCCTCGACGCGGTATTGTCCGAGATCGAGCTGCGGGTTGAAGTCGAGCTCGCAAAGGCCGGACAGTTCTAGCTCCGACGGTCATTGCCCGGCTTGACCGGGTGGTCGGCCGAGAGGCCGCGACGTACTGGATGCCTCGCTTGAAGCGGGGCATGACAGCAGTGGATGGCCTTACGCCGCCATATCCTTGCGCGTCGCGTCGTAACGGCGCTGCGCGTTCAACACCTCCTTCAGGTTCTTCTCCGCCCATTCCCGCAAAGGATCGACGGCGTCGGCGAGCGTGGCGCCGAGCGGGGTGATCGAATACTCCACCGTCACCGGCACGGTTGCGATCGCACGGCGCCTGATCAGTCCGTCGCGTTCGAGCGATTTGAGAACCTGGCTGAGCATCTTCTGCGAGATGCCTTCAATCATCCGCCGTAACGCATTGAAACGCATCGGCTCGTCGCGCACGAGAAGCAGGATTAACACCGCCCATTTGTCGCCGACGCGATCGAGAATCTGCCGTGTCGGGCAATCGGCCGAATAAGCGTTCGGGGTTTTCGAATTGGTGGCTTTCACGGCGGTTACTCCGGCGTAATCAGGTGACCCAAAAGTGCTCTCTTCACACTTACATCCCTTTCGCTATCTAGTCACCATTGGATACCACATTCGCGTATCGCAAGGGAGACTTCCATGAAAATCGCCGTCATCGGCGCTTCCGGCAATGCCGGCTCGCGCATAACAGCCGAACTCGCCCGCCGCGGCCATAGCGTGACCGCCATCGCCCGCCATCCCGAAAAGATGGCCCAGCAGGCCAACGTCACGCCGACCAGGGGCGACGTCATGGACCAGGCCGGCCTTGCCCGTTTGCTCGCCGGCCATGACGCCGCGATCAGCTCGGTCCACTTTCTCGCCAGCGACCCGGTCAAGCTGATCGCCGCCGCCAGGGAATCGAAGGTTGGCCGCTACCTCGTCGTCGGCGGCGCCGGCAGCCTCGAAGTGGCCCCGGGTGTCCGGCTGGTCACCACCCCGGGCTTTCCCGTGGCATACAAGGCAGAAGCCGAGAAGGGCGCCGCCTTCCTCGATCTGCTCCGAGCCGAGAAGGAACTCAATTGGACCTTCTTGTCGCCATCGGCCCTGTTTACGGCCGGCGAGCGGACCGGCAAGTTCCGCCTTGGGACCGACCAGCTTTTGACCGCTGCCGACGGCAAAAGCTCGATTTCCTTCGAGGATTTCGCAGTTGCGCTCGCCGACGAGATCGAGCGCCCGGCCCATATCCGCCAGCGCTTCACGGTCGGCTACTAGACCGGCGGGCCGCTCCGATAGTTTTGCCTGTGCAAGGCCTTGGGGGAGGGTACCCCCAAGGGGATGGCCGATATTGTCTGTCACAACCCGCCGCTATATAAGGCCCGCGCGGACGGACAATTTTCCGCCCCGCCTTGCACGTGAAGATGGGCTGGCCTTGGAAAAGTTGAAGAACTATCGACCCTCCGAAAAAGAGCCTTTCATGAACGACCGGCAGCGCGATTATTTTCGCGCCAAGCTATTGGCGTGGAAGGACGAGATCCTGAGGGAATCGAAGATAACCCTGCAGACCCTTCAGGAAGAGAACGTCAATCATCCGGATCTAGCTGATCGCGCCTCTTCCGAAACCGATCGCGCCATCGAACTGCGCGCCCGCGACCGCCAGCGCAAATTGATCTCCAAGATCGACGCCGCGCTGCAGCGCATCGAGGACAACACCTACGGCTACTGCGAGGAGACCGGCGAGCCGATTTCTCTGAAGCGGCTGGAGGCCCGTCCGATTGCAACGCTGTCGGTGGAAGCGCAGGAACGTCACGAGAAGCGCGAAAAGGTTTATCGGGACGAGTAGGACAATGTCTAACGCCTGACGGCCGCGTACGGTCCGCGCCGCAGGCTGCAAACGAGAAAGCCGCCGCTGATGGACAAAATTCTCGCGGCCGCACAAACCATCGCCACTGCCCGCCGCAATCGTACGCCGCTGGCCTCGCTTCCCGCTGAGCTCGCGCCCGGCGATGAGGCGGAAGGCTATCGTATTCAACGTGCGGTCCACGACCTGCTGCTGCCGCAGACAGGCGCCCTGGTCGGTTACAAGATCGGCTGCACCAGCGCGGTGATGCAGCAATATCTCGACATCCCCCATCCCTGCGCCGGGGGCGTGTTCGACAAGGGCGTGCATGAGAGCGGTGCGAGGCTTCGCTTCGGCGATTACGTGCGCGTCGGCGTCGAATGCGAGATCGCGGTGCGGCTGGCGCGCAATTTGTCGCCGAGCGAAGAGCCGTTCACGGCGGAGTGGGTGATGGAGGCGATCGAGGCCTATTTCCCTGCGATCGAAATCGTCGATGACCGCTACGTCAAATGGGAGACGATGGGCGCGCCGACGCTCGTCGCGGACGATTTCTTTGCCGCCGGCTGCGTGCTTGGCAAGCCGGTTCCACGCACCAAGGCGCCGGATCTGCTCAAGGTCGCGGGCCGCGCCCTCATCAACGGCGAGGAAGTGGGCCGCGGCGCCGGCGCCGACGTGCTCGACCATCCCCACAATGCGCTTGCCTGGCTCGCCAATCACTTGGCCGAGGAGGGTAAGGGCCTTCATGCGGGGCAGATCGTGCTCACGGGTAGTCTCGTGAAGACCGTGTGGCTCAAGGCCGGCGACAGCGTGAAGATGGAGCTCGACGGGTTGGGCACGGTGGCAGTCAATTTCCGGAATTGAGTGGCGGCGATGGCAGAGAGTGTTCCCTCGGTTCTCGAAGCCGAGGCCAGAGGTGAAATCGCCGACATCTATGCCGACATCCGGAAAGTTCTCGGCACCGGCGTGGTCAATCTGATCTGGCGCAACCTCGCGACCATGCCGGGTGCGCTGGAATGGACGTGGTCGACGGTGCGGCCGCTCTATCTCGGCGACGCGCCATTGCATGCCGAAGCCGTGAGGCGAACGATCGCGCTGCCGGATTGGCCCGGCTTCTCCACGGATACCTTGCTCGCCGCCGGTGTGGACGAGACCGAACGTGCGCTCATTCGTGACGTGCTCGACAGCTATCAATACACCAACGCGCTCGCGCTCGTCGTGCTCTCGGCGCTGCTGGTGCATTACGAGCCGCGACCGGCCGATGCCGTGGCGCCTGCCGCGACCGCGCCAAAACCGTCCGGCGCCAAGATTCCGGAGTTGCCGCCAATGGATGCGCTCGATCCCGAAGTGGCGGCGCTGGTCGGCGAATTGAATTCCTTCGGCGAAGACACCGAACCGCAACTGATCGCGAGCATGTACCGGCATCTCGCTTACTGGCCGGCCTACCTCGCGCTGGTGCGAACCATGCTGGCGCCGCTGCAGCGGGAAGGGCGGCTGAATGCGCTGACGCTTTCGACTCGCGCGCTTGGGTATGCCCATGGCGCGGTTCTCGCGTCGCAACTGAAACCTAACACGCCGCCGGATACGCTGAAGGGCGCGCTTGCTTCCTGCCGCCTGTTCGTCGAACATCCGATCGCTCGCATGACGGCGCTCTGCGCCCTGATCCAGCGCGCGACGCCGGAGTGAGACGTCAGCCGTCGGAGCACTTCAACACGGACTTATCCCAGAATGCCTTGATCGCATTGAAGGGTACGGTCAGTCGTTCCCGATTGCCCATGAATCGCAGCAAGACCTCGAAGCGGTCGTCCTTTATGTGCAACTGCTCGAAGTCCTGCTGCAGGATGATGGTCATATCGTCGGGGTATTTCGACTTGAGGCCAAGCGACAGTTTCACGCCATCGGCGTGGGTGCGGAACGTGATATTGACCGGCCGCTGCTCCGAGGCGAGCTTGAGCGTCTCGGCAATCGTGGAGCGCGCAGTCGGCTTGCTGCACGGCTCGGCGAACGCAGGCGAGGCCGGGATGAGGATCGCGAGGAGGAGAAGCGCTGCCGTACGAGAGATGGTCATACCCCACACTTGCGGGGTATCCAGTACGCCGCGACCTGTCGTGTCCATCACTACTGTCTCTGGAATACTCGATCGCCTGCCTGCGCCGACGAATGACAACGGGGTGTGTATGTTCGCGTTGCCGCGGCTCGCTCCACCCGGGTCATGCTAACCGGTTCCATCAAAAAAGAAAGAGGGCGGAGGAATGCCGGGTGTCTTAGCACTCGCAGCCGCGTGCATTGGTCGCAAGCACACGGTGTTTACCATGGATCGACCGGCGCTTCCTGTGCAATGGTTTAACAGCTTATGTCGTGCTCCCCGGGCGACGATTCGTCCTGCCACCATCGTCGGCGAATTAATGGTTAACGGAAAAGCCGGCCGGCCCGGACGATTTTGCTGCCCGCAGCTTCCTTAACCGCGCATCAGCCGACCATTTGCTGCCGATCGAAGTCCTGGCATCGAAAGTCCTTGGCGAGGGCATTTAAGCACCGTTCGTCTGCGCGCCATTGCTCGCTCACGGAAAACCGCCCTGCGACAAACTTGCGCGCCCGACGCTGCCGCGTCCACCGGGTCCCCGCCCAAACGTCGTGACCATGGCCCAGCGTAAACCAGCAGCCGCAATTGGTTCGTGGGGCGCGCACCAGGGAAACGGCCATGAAGATGAAATCCGTTTCGCTCGGAGCTTTCGCACTCGCCAGCACCGCCGCGCTCGCACAGGGCAACACCGTGGGCGGTAACTCGCAGGCGGGCGGAAGAGCGTCGAAAGAGCACGGGCGACAATGTGAACGACAGCACGACGACCGGCAGCTCCAGGCCTTCGCCGAAGGACGCCAGCACGCAGGGACCGCCGGCGCCGTCGACAGGAAGGGCGACGCCCCCGGCGGAACCATGAAGAAGTGAGATCCGGCAGGAACGATTCTAGGTCGGGAAAATTGTGCAATCGTGTCTTCAGACACGCGGTAACTTCATAAGGCTCCGGCGCAATCTTCCCCCGAGAGGGCGCCGGGGCCTGTTTTTTCGCGGCCTTCACCTCGATTGCCTGGCAAAGCCAGCATTGCTGCCGTCACAGGCTGATGACATACGCGCTCATCGCCAGCAAAACGGCGACGCTTACAGCGATAATGATCAAGAAGAATTTTCCCATCGCTCGGCCTCTTGAGGTCCCAACGCAAAGCAGCAGGAATAGTTCTCTGCTGACTAACAACGGAGGCTCTGCGTTCGCAGACAGCCAAGCAAAAGGCCCGCCATCGAGGCGGACCTTTCGCATGTCAAGGCGTGAACCACGATCAGATCGCGACGCCGTAGTAGTCGTTGACGGCGCGGGTCCTGGTCGGATCGCTCCAGTTCCAGGTGTTGTCGTTGCGGTAATGCGGCGCGTCCTTGAGCTGCGACTCCGTCACGCCGGTAACGTAGCCGCCGAGCGAAGTGTCGTATTTCAGCGATTGCCAAGGCAGCGGATAATGGTCGTCGCCGATGCCGAGAAAGCCGCCGAAGGAGAGCACGGCGTAAGACACTCTGCCGCTCTTCTTGTCGATCATGACGCGCTCCATCGAGCCGATCTTGTTGCGATCGGCGCCATAGACCGCAGTTCCCTCGACCTTGTCGCTGCCGATCAGGTTGCCGGTTTCGTTTGCTTTCAAAGACATGGTTCCCTCCGATGAGGTTGATAGTTGAAAAACGAAGGGGTGCGGGGAAACGTTCCGGAGGGGAAGGGTTGCGCATCGACGCACGGCCACGAGACCCGAGTAGCGCAGCATCCTGTCAATGATTTTCAGATTGACCACGGTTTCCGCCAGTAGTGCTGGCGCCATCAACTAACAGTGACCCCGGCAATGTGAAATATCTCACGCGGCCACAATGAGCCCGGACCTACGAAGGCCCTGTTAGCGTAGGAGGGAAACGTGCGTTTAGTATTTCTTGCCCTCGTGACCTCGGCAATTGTCTTCTTCACCGGCCTTAGCGCTGCCTCTGCGAAGGATTACCCCTATTGCATTCAGGGTGACGACTTCGCCCACGGGCCGAGCGAGCGCATCTTCGCGACCAACGCGTAGCGCCAGGCCGCGCCTTCGGGCCGGACGGCACCGACAATCGCAACTTTAGCGCCAACGCCCAACTCATTGACAAGAGCCGTGCACGTCGCCGTTCAAACATCGGACCGCGCGAATAGCATTCACAGAACGGCACAGCACGTCCATCACCTGCTGGCCGTAGCGGGCATGCGAACCGCCGCAGGGCTTTCCCCTGCGTGGCTCGGCTGCTATTGTTCCGATCGAGAGCCTGAATGGCCCACGAGACGACACAGGGAGATGACGGATGGCAAGGACGTTGGTGACGATGGCCGGCGCTGCCGTGCTGACCGGGGTGCTGGCTGCCTTATCGGCGCCGGCGATGGCGCAATATCCCGACCGCCCCATCAAGATGATCGTGCCATGGGCCGCTGGCGGCGATACCGACAATATCTTCCGGCCGTTCGCCGCCGAACTCCAGAAGCACATCGGCCAACCGGTGGTCGTTGCCAATGTCAGCGGCGCATCCGGCACCACCGGCGCGCGCGAGGCCAAGGCTGCGGCGCCCGATGGCTATACGGTCTACGCCGTGCACGACTATATCCATCTGACGTTCTACGCGGGCATCAGTGACGTTAAATACAGCGACTTCGAGCCGATCTGCCTGGTCTCAGCGACGCCCTCGGTGCTGACCGCGAGCGCCAAAACGCCCTGGAAGAACTGGCAGGAGCTCGCCGACGACGCCAAGAAGCGGCCGGGCGAGATCACGGTCGGCGCCACGCTCGGCTCGACAAGCCATATCTTCCCGGCAATGATCGAGAAGGCAGCCGGCGTGAAATTCAAGTTCGTGTCCTACGACGGCCTGGCCCCGCGGATGAACGCGCTGCTCGGCGGCCACATCAACCTCACCGACTCCAACCTGACGCAGAAGGGCAAGGTCGAAGCCGGCGTGCTGCGCTACATCGCGATCGCGAGCGAGAAGCGCGATCCGGAAGCGCCCGACGTGCCGACGCTCAAGGAACTCGGCATGAACATCGTGTACGAAGTGGCGCGCGGCATATTCGTCCCCAAGGGGACGCCCGCGCCGGTGCGCGCCAAGCTCGAGGAGGGCTGCGCCAAGGCGACCAAGGAGCCGAGCTTCGCTCAAGCGATGAAATTGCAGGGCACCCGCGTGGCGTTCCTCAATGCCAATGACTATGCGCAGTTCCTCGCCAAAATCGACAACGAGAACAAGATCGTCATGACCGATCTCGGTCTGATTAAGAAATGAGTATCGGCCGCGACGGAATTGCCGGGCTGGTCCTGCTCGCGATCAGCCTGGTCCTTCTGGTCAAGTCCTTCCAGCTTCCATCCCTTCCCATCGTTCCGGTCGGGCCGGGCTTTTACCCGGCCATCGTGCTGTCGCTGATGGCGGCCGCGAGCGCGCTGCTGGTCCTGCAGGACCTCTTGAAGCGCCGCGCGCCGGCCGGCGTGGGCGATGCGCCGCGACGAAATTATCGCCTGGTCGTGATCGCATTCGCGATCGTCGGCGCCTATGTGGTGCTGCTGCCGCTTCTGGGATTTCGCGTCGCCACCGTCTTGTTCGTCGGCGCGTTGCAGGCCGCGTTGGACCGTCCGCGAACGGTGCGGCAATGGGTTGTGCTCGCCACGATCGCGCTCGGCACAGCCGCGGCGAGCTATTTCATCTTCGAACGATACCTGCTGGTGCTGCTGCCACGCGGCGCGTGGACGGGTTTCTGATGCTCGATTTGCTCTGGAACGGCCTCGTCAACATCGCCCAGTGGAAATACTTGTTGCCGCTGTTTGCCGGCACGTTCATCGGTGTGGTCGGCGGCTCCCTGCCGGGCGTCACCATCACCATGACCGTTATCGTGGTGCTGCCGTTCACCTACGGGCTCGATCCGCTGGCGGGCCTTGCGGCGATGACTGGCGTCTATGTTGGCGGATCGACCGGCGGCCTCATCGCCTGCTGTCTGCTCGGCATTCCGGGCTCGCCCGCTTCGATCGCCACCACGTTCGACGGTTTTCCAATGGCGCGCAACGGCGAGCCGGGCCGCGCCATCTGGCTCGGCGTCTGGGCTTCGGTCTGGGGCGGCCTGCTCGGCGCTTTGTTCCTGGTGTTCCTCACCGGGCCGCTTGCGGCGATCGCGCTGGAATTCGGACCGTGGGAATACTTCTCGCTGTTCGTGCTCGCCATGGCGATGGTAGCGGGTCTCACGGAGTCCTCGCTCCTCAAGGGACTGATCTCGACCGCCATCGGGTTGTTGATCACGGTGGTCGGCCACGATCCGATCGGTAGCGTGCCGCGCTTTACCTTCGGCTCGCAGTTCATCGGTGGCGGCTTTCCGTTCCTCCCCGTGCTGATCGGCATTTTCGCTTTCGCGCAGATCATGACAGATCTGGAGAAGCTGAATTCGCCGCGCGGCCAGCCGGCGCAATCGCTGGTCGGGGTCAAGCTTGAGCGTTTCTCGCACCTCAAGGTGAACCTGGAAATCTTCAAGCAGCCGTTCCTGCTCGCGTGGGCAACGATCGTCGGGCTGATCATCGGAATCCTGCCTGCCATCGGCGGCAGCGCATCGAGCGTCATGGCCTATGACCAGGCCAAGAAATTCTCGAAAACGCCGGAGCGTTTCGGCAGGGGGCACCCCGAGGGCATCATCGCTTCGGAAGCCTCGAACAACGCCAATGTCAGCGGCTCGCTGATGACCATCATGGCATTCGGTATTCCCGGTGACGCCGTCACCGCCGTGATGCTCGGCGCGATGACGATCCACGGCATTCAGTCGGGACCGCTATTCATCTCGCAAAATCCCGACATCGCCTATGGCATCTATGCGGCCTACATCCTGGCGCACCCCTGCATGCTCTTGATCTGCGTTATGCTGATGCCGCTGATGTTGCGCGTGACCTCGGTGCGGATGGCGGTGCTGGCGCCGGTCGTGCTCGTGCTCTGCGTCGTCGGCGCTTACGCTCTCAACAACACGATGCAGAGCGTCTATGTGCTGCTGCTGTTCGGCGTCGTCGGCTACGTGCTGGTCAAGCTCGGCTTTCCGCTCGCGCCCCTGATCCTGGGCCTAATTCTCGGCGACCAGATCGAGATCAACCTTGTGCGTGCGATCATGACCGACGCGAATCCCTGGCTCTTCCTGACGCGGCCGATTTCCGGCTTGCTGCTGCTGGCGGCGGCGACTTCGGTCGGGCTGGCCATATGGCAGCATTGGCGCCACCAGAACCGGATGGCTGAGGAAGAGCCGGATTTTTGAGCCGTAACGAGGTGCCGTTCGGCAGCCTGCGTCGCGGCGATTGTAGTGGCGAGCGGCGTCTAACTTCGGCTTCCAGCGCTGGCGGCTTCGGAAAGAATCCAGCGTAACCCTGCCTCCACGCCATCCGTTCACCTCACAGTGAGCCGGCGATGTGAAATGGCTCATGCTGCACTTCTCGAATCGGACCTAGGAAAGGAGCGGGCGACTTAAATTGCAGGAGAGAAAAATGCGTACCGTAGTTATTGCTCTCGCGACGTCCGCAGCCATTTTTGCTACCGCCTCAACTCCGTCAGCAGCACAGACATATCCATACTGTCTTCAGGGCGACGAATACGCCGGCGGGGCAGGCGACTGCAGCTTCTCGACCTACGCGCAGTGCCAAGCGAGCGCTTCAGGCCGAACGGCCTCCTGTGGACTCAATCGCCACTTCAGTGCCAACGCCCAACTGGTCGTCAAAGTCCGCCCTCGTCATCGTTCGAACTGATATCGTCCGAGCGGCATGGCAATGAGCTGCGGCCTCCGCCGGGGAAGCCGACGGAGGCCGTCGAACATCGCGTCGCGTCCAGGTTGGCAAGGGGACGAAGGAGCGCGCTGCCGCCGATCCAGGCCCGACGCAACCACCAGCCGAGCTCTTTAGATCGATCGCTGTTGCCGGCCGGCGAAGAGACCGTAGACAAAGAGCACAATGATAGCGCCGACCACCGCACCGATCAGACCCGCGCCTTCTCCGGGGCTGTACCATCCGAGCGCCTGGCCGAGATACGTCGCCACGAAGGCGCCGACGATGCCCAATATGGTGGTGAGAATGAAGCCTGAGGGCTCGTTGTCTCCAGGCATAATGAACTTGGCAATCACGCCGGCAATGAAACCAATGATGATCGTCCAAAGTATGCCCATCTCGATGCTCCGTTCCTGATTGCCCCGACGTCACGTCCATCAATTCATGCTGCGGGCAAACGGCCGTCCGGCGTGTATTTGTCGACGGCCGCCGGAAGCTCGCGCGACAATCTCGCCAGGATTTCCTCCTGCGACAGTCCGGTCTGCTGTTCGAGTTGTGCCAGAACGTCGGAGCCGATCGCCTGCTTCAATTCCGGGGGCGAGACATCCTTGTTCGGGCCCTGATTGACCCAGGATTCAGCCTTGTCGCCCTGGCCGTTTTGCTGGAACCTATCGAGCAGTTCGCCGATCCCGCCGTTGAGGAGGCCGCCAACCCCGGCGCCGCCCAACATCCCGCTCAGATTGCCCAGCAAGCCGCCCAGGGGTTGCTGACCGGCGCCTGCATTCGGCTGGCCGCCCCCAGCGCCCTTGAGAAGTTCTGCCAGTTTGTCGCGGTTTTGATATCCGGCAATGGCGAGTAGCCCGAGAAGGGCAGTCATCGATGGCATTCCGCGGCTCATGGTCGGCTCCCTGTAGTTCGGTGCTGTCAGGAACGCAGGGCGGAAGCTTCGGTTCCAATGCGTGAGCGGCCGTAAGGAAGACACACGCGCCCGTGCCGCCGCAAGCTCAAGATGATGCACTCGCGGGAACGACCACGGCCTCCGCCAGGGGAGCTGGCGGAGGCCGCGTTGATACACTTCATCGCGCCTAGGTTCGCAATGGAGTGTGGGAGCTCTAAGAAAAACTAGAACGGCAGCAGCACGTCCATCACCTGCTGGCCGTAGCGGGGTTGTTGCACGTCGGTGATCTGGCCGCGGCCGCCATAGGCGATGCGCGCCTGCGCGATCTTCGAGGAATCGATGGTGTTGTCGCTCTGGATATCCTCGGGGCGGACGATGCCGGCGACGATCAGTTCGCGGATTTCAAAGTTGACGCGGATTTCCTGCTTGCCTTCGACCACGAGATTGCCGTTCGGCAGGACCTGCGTCACCACGGCGGCGACGTTGGTCTGCAATGCTTCCTGGCGGTTGACCGAACCCTTGCCGTCGCTCGACGACGTCGAATCCGTGGTCAGGATCTTGCCGGGCAGGATCTTGTTTGCCTGCGTGATCGTGCTTGACCCAATGAAATCGGTGATCCCCGAGTCTTCCTTGCTGGAGCGGCTGCGCTGGGTCTCGTTGGCAATGTTGGCCCTGTCGGTGATGTTAACGGTTACCGTCAAGAGATCGCCGATCCGCGCCGCACGCTGATCCTTGAAGAAGGCGCGCGAGCCGTTCCGCCACAGCGAGTTGGCGTTGTAGGAAGCCTGCTCCGGCTTCGGCATCGGCATCTGCACCGGCTTGTAGCCGGGTTGCGTGGTCGGGTTTTCGATCTCCGTCAGCCTCGGCTTTTCGCCAATCTGCGACAGACGGTCGATCGAGGAACAACCGCTCGCAACGGCGGCCAGCGACAACATGGCGCCTGTGAGAATGATGCGGTTGATACGGGAGAATGACATTTACATTACTCGGCTTTTGGAGCGACTGGCGAATTGACGGTGGCGACGGCGACGGGCGTTGCGGCCGGCCTGGCGCCCAGCGAAGAGGTGGCATCGCTGATCTGCGCCGGGCGCGGCGTCGCGACCATGATCGAAATCTGGCCGCGGCCGGTCACGGTGCCGGACAGCGTGCGCTTCGACTGCAGGTTCATGACGTTGACGACGTCGCCTTCGGTGCCGCTCTCCAGCGCCTTGCCGCGCATGGTGAGGTAGATTCCGGGCGCCTCGTAGATCAACGTGACGTTCTGGTCGCGCTGCACCAGATCGGGCTTGGCGAGATCGGCGGTCCGGATCGCCTGGCCGGCGCGAAGCTGGCGGCGGGCCTGCATGCCCACTGCGCGGTCGCGCGCGGCGGCATCAGCGCCGACTTCCGCTTTCGGGCGGCGCTCGACCACCACGTCGGATGATTTCAATATCTCATTGCGCTCGACATTGCGCGCCAGCACCGCGGCTTCGACGGTCTCGATCGCCGTGCCGGTGAAACGCAGCTTGGCCGGTGCGGCGCCGTTCTCGTTGGTGATTTCAAAGGTGACGTCGAAGCGGCCGTTGCGGTTATCGTAGCGCACGATGCCTGCCTGCATGCCGCCGGTGAAGCCGGCGTCGAGCCTGACGTCACTGGGATCCCGGTCGAAGGTCAGCGACAGATTGGCGGCGTCGCCCAGGCCATTGCGGCGCTCCAGCGCGCGGGCGATCTGCAGCTCGATGTCTTTGCCTTCGAGCGTGCGGGCGAGACGCGTAACCGAAATCTCCTTAAGGTCGCGGGTGTCGACGCCGATCACATGATGGGTGCGAAGGGTGTTGAGCACCTGCGCCACCGGCAGCGAGCCCGTGGTGCCCAGATCCGGCGCACGGTAGATCGCGATTTGCGCGGCGCTGCCGGCATTGTCGATGACATCGCCGATCCGCACGATGTCGGCCGATACCTGCACATGGGACCGCAGCACCGGCGCTGCGATGATGTCGCGGCTCGCAAAAGTGTCCTGCCGGGTCTGGGCTGCGGCGGGCGCAAGGCCTGCGAGCAGCGCGGTGGCGAGGAGGAGGGCGCGGGCGGTCATGACCAGTCCTTTAGCGGAACATGTTGGAGGTGGATTGCAGCATCTGGTCGGCCGCACTAACGACCTTGGCGTTCATCTCATAGGCGCGCTGGGCGGCGATCAGGTCGGAGATTTCGGTCACCACTTCGACATTGGCTTGTTCGAGATTGGCCTGCTGCATGTCGCCAAAACCGTCGGTGTTGGCGATGCCATCCTGCGGCGTGCCGGAAGCCGGGGTGTCGGTGAACAGGTTGTCGCCGATCGGGTTGAGGCCGGCCTTGTTGATGAAGCGCGTCAGCCCGATCTGTCCGACCAGCGTCGGGGTGGTCGAGCCCGGCAGCATCACCGTGAGTTGGCCCTGCGCGTTGATGGTGATCTGCGAGGAATTCTGCGGGATCGTGATCGTCGGCTGCACCGGGTTGCCCTGCGCGGTGACGACACGGCCCTGCGCGTCCATCATGAACGAGCCGTCGCGGGTGTAGGCGTAGGTGCCGTCGGGCACCTGGATCTTGAAGAAACCTTCGCCGCGGATCGCGACGTCGAGATCGTTGCCGGTCGGCGACAGCGTGCCCTGGCCCATCAGGCGCGGCGTGCCGACGGTCTTGACGCCGCCGCCGATATCGACGCCGACCGGCAGGATGGTGCCCTGGTCGGAAGCCTGCGCGCCGACCCGGCGCACATGGTCGTAGATCAGGTCCTGGAACGCCGCGCGCTGCTTCTTGTAGCCGGTGGTGCGCATGTTGGCGATATTGTTGGAGATCACCTGAACGTTGAGTTCCTGTGCCGCCATGCCGGTCGCTGCTGTGTAGAGTGCGCGCATCGATCTATTCCTTAAGCGTTATGCCGGAACGTCGGCGAGTTTTTCGACTGCGGTTCGGTGCAGTTCGTGCTGCTGTTGCAGCATCGCCGAGATCTGCGTGTAGGTGCGCGTGATCTCGATCATGCGGCTCATTTCGTGGACGGAATTGACGTTCGACTTCTCGATGTAACCCTGGCGCACGCGCGAGGTGGTGTCAGGCTGGGCGGCGACGCCCTGGCCGGCGGAATAGAGGTTGCTGCCTTCCTTCACGAGCTTTTGCGCGTCGGCAAAATTGACCAGCCGCAGCTTGCCGCGAATGGAGTCGGTGCTGCCGGAGCCCTCGAGCACGGTGACGTTGCCGTCGGCGGCAATGCTGATTTCCTTGTCGGTCGGCTGGAATACGATCGGGCCGGAGGTGCCCATCACGGGATGGCCGCCGGCGGTCACGAGCTGTCCCTGGTTGTTGATCTGCAGGCCGCCGTCGCGGGTGTAGCGTTCGCCGGCCGGCGTCTGCACCACCAGAAAGGCGTTGCCGTCGATCGCGACGTCGAGCGGGTTCTTGGTCTGCTCGGAGGGGCCGGCCGAGAAATCGTGGAAGGTGGCGCGGTCATGTACGAAGGAGACGCGGCGGTCGGCGCGCATGAAATTGTCTTCATGCGCCGGCGAGCGCAGATATTCCTCGAAGAGCGACCGGTCGGCCTTGAAGCCCGTCGTGTTGATGTTCGCGACATTGTTGGCGACGACATCCAACTGCCGTTCCAACGTCATCTTCCGCGAAAGTCCGACGAGAAGCATATTCTCCATCGGTGGATCTCCCCTTGATCGATCCGAAGCAGGCTCTCCCAAGCCCGCGGTCCGGATCCGTCGTAAACCTTTGGGCTCTCCCAAGCCGGCAGGTCACGCCGGTTACTCAGCGAAAGCCGTGCCAAGTCGGGAAGTGCTGATTTTTTAAGGAGTTGGGCGTTTTTCAGGGCGCGGGGCGGGCGGCAGAAAGGTCTTGTTGACCATGTTTGCCCGGCAGATTTTTCCTACTTGGGCGCTAATGGAAAGGTTCCGTTAACCATTATTACCCTAGCGTTGCACGTGTAGAGAGCGCGTGTGCGCTGGCGGCTTTTGTTTCGCGTTGTGGGGGCATCGTTACCCAGGCTGGTGGCAACCGCGTTCGTTTTTCGAAATCGAAGCGGGCGGGGCAATGGCTGACAACGAGCAGGCGGAAGGCGCAGACGGCGCAGAAGCCGCATCGTCGAAAAAGGGCAAGCTTAAGCTGATCATTGCCGTGGCGGGGTTCGTCGCCATCGTCGGCGCCGGTGCCGGCTGGTTCTTCCTGCTGCGCGGCCATGGCGAAGAGAAACACGCCGAGGCGCCGCCGCCGAAGCCGCCGTCCTTCGTCGAAGTGCCCGACATGATGGTCAACCTGGTCGGCGCCCCCGGCGAGCGGGTGCAATATCTCCGCGTCAAGGTCGTGCTCGAGATCAAGGATGAAAAGCACGTCGAGGGCATCAAGCCGAACCTGCCGCGGGTCACCGACCTGTTCCAGACCTACCTGCGCGAATTGCGTCCTTCCGACATCAACGGTTCGGCCGGGCTGTTTCGCCTCAAGGAAGAGCTGACCAAGCGGGTCAACAACGCGGTGGCGCCGCAGCAGGTGAGCGCCGTGCTGTTCAAGGAAATCGTCGTGCAGTGATGGGACAGATCTAGCATCATGGCCGGCAACCAAGACCAGATGGACCAGGACGCCATTGCCGCGCAATGGGAAGCCTCCCTGGATTCCGAGGATCCCGCGGCGGCCGCGGAAGAAGCTGCCGCCAATGAACTCTCCGAGAGCATGGCGCTGCAATGGGCGGCCATGGTCGAGGATGGCGGCCGCGAATTCGGCAACAAGAACTCCGGCGAGCGGGTTCTGTCGCAGGAAGAAATCGACAATCTGCTCGGTTTCACCGTCGGCGACGTCAATCTCGACGACCATTCCGGCATTCGCGCCATCATCGATTCCGCGATGGTGTCCTATGAGCGTCTGCCGATGCTCGAAATCGTGTTCGACCGCCTGGTGCGGCTGATGACCACGAGCCTGCGCAACTTCACCTCCGACAACGTCGAAGTCTCGCTCGACCGCATCACCTCGGTTCGCTTCGGCGACTACATGAATTCAATTCCCTTGCCGGCGGTGCTCAGTGTGTTCAAGGCCGAGGAGTGGGAAAATTTCGGCCTTGCGACGGTCGATTCCAGCCTGATCTATTCCATCATCGACGTGCTGCTCGGCGGCCGGCGCGGCCAGACCTCGCTGCGGATCGAGGGCCGGCCCTACACCACGATCGAAACCAACCTGGTCAAGCGGCTGGTCGAGGTAGTGCTGGCCGATGCCGAGCAGGCGTTCCGGCCGCTCTCGCCGGTAACGTTCTCGATCGACCGGCTCGAAACCAATCCGCGCTTTGCCGCGATCTCCAGGCCCGCCAACGCCGCGATCCTGGTGCGGCTGCGCATCGACATGGAAGATCGCGGCGGCAATATCGAATTGCTGCTGCCTTACGCGACCATCGAGCCGATCCGCCCGGTTCTGCTCCAGATGTTCATGGGCGAAAAGTTCGGCCGTGATCCGATCTGGGAAGGACATTTCGCGACCGAAGTGGCGCAGGCCGAGATATCGGTCGATGCCGTGCTGTACGAAGCCGACATTCCGCTCAAGCATCTGATGAAGCTGAAGGTCGGCGACACCCTGCCGCTGGAGATGCGCCCCGACGCGCTGGTGTCGGTCCGCTGCGGCAACGTCACGCTGACCGAAGGGAGGATGGGCCGGGTCGGCGACCGCGTCGCCATCCGCGTCACCAAGCAGTTGCGCAAACCCAATACCACCTTCGCCATGTTCGAGAAGGCCGACGAGCAAACCAAGTTGATGGAGGCACAATGAGTCATGCCCTTGGCATTGTAATCGAGAGTCTGGTCGCGGTGCTGCTGATGCTCACGATCGGCTATTGCATGCTGCTCAACAAGCGGTTGAAGCGGCTGAAGGCGGACGAGCATTCGCTGAAAGCCACCATCGCGGAACTGATCACCGCGACCGAAATCGCCGAGCGGGCGATCGGCGGCCTCAAGCACACCGTGCGCGACGTCAATGAGAATCTCGGCAGCCAGCTCACGGCGGCGACGCAGATGGCGGGGCATCTGAAGAACATGCTGGCTGAAGGCGATGGCGTCATTCGTCGTCTGTCCAAGATCGCGATCGCGGCGCGGCCTTCCCAGGAGGCCGAACCCGCAGCGCCGAAAATCTCTTCCGCCAAGGCGGTTGCCGCGGCGGCTGAGGCATTCTCCGAACGCAGAAGGGCCAGTGGCCTCGCCGCATGAAATCGTTTCGCGACATCCGCGTCATTCCGGTCGTGCTGGTCGCGATCTTCGGCCTTGCTGTGCTGAAGGTCGCGGGCCTCGTGATCGATGGCGGATACGTGTTCGATTATCAGGTCAGCGCGCCGGCCAAGCGCTCGTGGGCACAGGACAATCTGGGTTATCCCGGCAGGGCTCAGGTCGATCCCGCCGACATCACCGGCTCGGTCAAGAAGGAAGAGGCGCCGAAGCCGGCTGCGCCTGCCACCGAGGCGCCGAAGCCCGATGGCGTCGTCGTGTTTCCCGACCAGAACCCGCAATCGGTGTCGCCGTCGGAGCGCGCCATTCTGGAGCGGCTGCAGGCGCGGCGCCAGGAACTGGAGCAGCGCGCGCGTGAAATCGAAATTCGCGAAAGCCTTTTGAAGTCAGCCGAAAAGCGCATCGAGGGCCGCGTCGAGGAAATGAAGGCGACCGAGGCAAAGATCTCGACCGCGACGGGGCAAAAGGCAGAGCAGGACGCCGCCCGCTTCAAGGGCATCATCACGATGTACGAGGGCATGAAGCCGAAGGACGCCGCCAAGGTATTCGACCGGCTGGAAATGTCCGTGCTCTACGAAATCGCCTCCCAGATCGCGCCGCGCAAGATGTCGGATATCCTGGGTTTGATGCAGCCGGAAGCGGCCGAACGGCTGACGGTCGAACTGGCCCGCCGCGCCGGCACCGACAAAACCGCACCCGTTGCCGAACTGCCGAAGATCGAAGGCAAGATCCTGCAGCAAAAGCCCAATTGACGCCTGATGCCGGCGGCCCGGCAAAAAGCGCATTGGCGCCGCCCGGTCAGAACCTACGCGGCCCCGACGAAACGAACGAGCGGTGGGCCACGGCAAGCGCGCCGCGCTCGTTAGTTTCGAGGGCGATCTTCTGCGCCAGCATCACGTCGCCCGCGACAAGGTCGCCATCCGGAACAAAGCACCATTTGCAGACATGGTGGCCCGTGCAGTTGAGTTCCTCGATGTTCGTTTGCGTGCCGTGGTGTATCCGATAGCGTGTCCCGGTGTCGCTGCCGATGACGTCGAAATATCGGAATCGCTCGTAGCAGGCGCGCTGCTTCGGCGAGAGCCAACCCTTCAAGAGCGAGAGGGCTCGCGCCTCAGTTTCGAAGCGGAACGATTTGCTGCAGGAACCAGATCGCGCCACCACCAGCGAAAGAGCCGAAAGCAGCACCGTGCCAAGCAAAGCCAGGATGAACGAGCTTAGCGCCAGGATGATCTGCTGGGTCACCGCTGTCAGCCACCGACAAGCCGCGGATAAAACAGCGTTTCCTCCGCCGTCGGGTCGAAGGAGCGGATAACCCGTTGCTCGCCGGGCCCCGATCGAACCGCTGCCGTAAAGCCTGCGCCGGTCAATTCCTTGAAACGCCGCTCGGCCTTTTCGACCTCCGCGCGATCATGGACGTCGAATGTATGCCGGGTGTCGCCTGTACGATCCATCACGATCTGGGTTGCCATTTCACGCACTCCGAATTGGCTGCCTGAGGCAGGTTTGGCGACCCGGGAGCGTTGGTTGTTTGACTGCCGGCCCTGCGTCCCGGGTCCATCATTTCCCTAAGACGGGATGGCTGATGTTGGTTCCATCCCTCGTGAGATTAAAGATGATGATCGTGGCACGAGCGCGGCTCTGGCGATTGCCGAAGCCGTGAGCCTGCGGTGTCCGCCTGACAATCGCGAGAAGGGGCCGAATTCCGACCGATACTGCGCTCTACCTGGGCGCACATCTGCCCCTTCAACGAAATCAATAAGTTGACGTTAACAAAGCCTTAAGCCGGCCAATCCAAGATTCCAACGCGGGGGGCGAGAGCGCTTCGCCGCTGAATTCATTGAGGGCACGAGATCTTCTGGATGGGGCGAAAGGCTGCCGCTGGAATTGGGTCGCCGGGCCGCGCATTGGCGCGGGCGGCGAAGCGTTGCCTTCATAATTGCGGCCAACCGCTTGCCCTTGCTTTGCTATTTGCCGCTCTCACGTTTTCGCACCCCTGCCGCGCCGAGGATCCGGTCCGGGGGGAGGCGACATTTACGGCAGGAGGCGGCTTCGCGCGCCTGGTATTGAAGCTGGCGGAAGACGTCGAATCCGACGTTTCCACCGCAGGTTCGATCATCATCATCCACTTCAAGCGCCCGGTGGCTATTCCCGTCGACAAATTGTCGGACGCCGTTCCCGATTATGTCGGCTCGGCGCGGCGCGATCCCGACGGCACGGCGATCCGGCTGTCGCTGGCGCGGCGGGCAACCGTCAACACCATGACGGCCGGGGAGCGGATTTTCATCGACTTCCTGCCCGATAGCTGGACCGGTCCGCCGCCCGCGCTTCCCGCCGCGGTCGTGCGCGAATTGGCGGAGCGGGCACGCGCCGCCGAGCGGGCGCTGCGCGCGCAG